>NZ_JAGXCX010000001.1:1667500-2537500 GCF_018499825.1 Paracoccus sp. pheM1 | reverse complement strand
CGCCGTTCTGGTTGGGCAGCACGCGCCCGTAAAGCCCGGTCGCCAGGATAGTCAGCGGGTGCATGGCCTCGTCCAGCCGCAGCCCCTCGCGATAGGGCCAGTCAAGGATACGGGCACGCTGGCCGGGCATCTGCTCGGGGTCGTGGAGGGTGCGGAAGGCGACGAATTTCGCGCCGGGCTGCACGCCCACCTTGTCCAGCACCGCCGCCAGCGGCACGCCCAGCCAGGGGATGACCATGGACCAGGCCTCGACGCAGCGCAGGCGATAGATGCGCTCTTCCAGCGCCGATTCCGGGGCCAGATCCTCGACGCCGTAGCTGCCGGGCCGGTCCACCATGCCGTCGACCGCCACCGACCAGGGCGAGGTCTTCAGGCTGCCGGAATATTGCGCCGGATCGCTCTTGCCGGTGCCGAATTCGTAGAAGTTGTTGTAATGCGCGATATCCTCCAGGCTGTTCGGCGTCTCGTCGGTCGAGAAGGCCGAAGGCCGCCCCTGCAGCCCCAGGGCGGGCGTCGCCAGCGCCGCGATGCCCGCGGCCAGAAAGGCGCGGCGGTTCAGGTAATCCGCCTCGGGCGTCACATCGGACCATTTCAGCTTCATGGCGCTTCTCTCCCTGTCGCCCGCATATCATGCCACCCGGCGCGCAGGATGCCGATGAAACTCGGCGTGATTTCCGCGCGAGCGCCGGGCAGGAAAAAAGGGCGGATGCCGCGCATCCGCCCCTTTCGCGTCTCAGTGCAGCGGCACCCGCGGCCCGCTTTCATCCGCCGAGCCCAGATGGGCCGAGGAGACGCGGTTGCCGACGACCAGCCCCTCGGGCCCGGCGGTGACATGGACGGTATGGCCGTCCAGAACCTCGCCGGCCAGGATCATCTCGGCCAGGGGGTTCTGCAGGCTGCGCTGCATCACCCGCTTCAGCGGCCGGGCGCCGAAGACCGGGTCATAGCCTTCGTCGGCCAGCCATTTCAGCGCCGCCTCGTCCAGGTCCAGCCCGATCTTGTGCTGGGCCAGCCGACCCTCCAGCTGCGCAAGCTGGATGCGGACGATGGCGTCCATGTTCTCGCGCGTCAGCCGGTGGAAGATGACGATCTCGTCCAGCCGGTTCAGGAACTCGGGCCGGAAATGCGCCCGGACCGCGTCCATCACCTGCGTCCGCGCCTGGCCCGAATCGGCCCCTTCCGGCAGGGCCGACAGCGCCTGCGCCCCGAGGTTCGAGGTCAGCACGATCAGCGTCTGCTTGAAGTCCACCGTCCGGCCCTGGCCGTCGGTCAGCTGGCCGTCGTCCAGAACCTGCAGCAGCACGTTGAACACGTCCGGGTGCGCCTTTTCGACCTCGTCGAACAGGATCACCTGATAGGGGCGGCGCCGCACCGCCTCGGTCAGCACGCCGCCCTCGTCATAGCCGACATAGCCGGGGGGCGCGCCGATCAGCCGCGCGACCGAATGCTTCTCCATGAACTCGGACATGTCGATGCGGACCATGGCCGAGTCGTCGTCGAACAGGTATTCGGCGATGGCCTTGGTCAGCTCGGTCTTGCCGACGCCGGTCGGGCCGAGGAAGAGGAAGCTGCCCAGGGGCCGCTTGGGGTCGTTCAGCCCCGCCCGCGCCCGCCGCACGGCGTTCGACACGGCCGTCACCGCCTCGGACTGGCCGATGACGCGGCGGCCCAGCACGTCCTCCATCTTCAACAGCTTCTCGCGCTCGCCCTCCAGCATCTTGCTGGTGGGGATGCCGGTCCAGCGTTCCACCACCTCGGCGATCTGCTCGGGGCGGACGGTCTCCTCGACCAGCAGGCCGTCGTTATGGCCCTCTGCCTCGGCCAGCTGCCGCTCGAGTCCGGGGATGATGCCATAGCTCAGCTCGCCGGCGCGGGCCAGGTTGCCCTCGCGCTTGGCCTGGTCCAGTTCGGCGCGGGCGCGGTCAAGCTGCTCCTTCAGCGTGCGCGAGCCTTCCAGCTTGTCGCGTTCGGCCTGCCAGCGGGCGGTCAGCGAGGCGGATTTCTCCTGCAATTCCGACAGCTGCTTTTCCAGCTTCTCCAGCCGGTCCTTGGAGGCGGCGTCGTCTTCCTTCTTCAGCGCCTCGGCCTCGATCTGCATCTGCAGGATCTGCCGGTCCAGCTGGTCCAGCTCTTCGGGCTTGCTGTCCACCTCCATGCGCAGCCGGCTCGCGGCCTCGTCCACCAGGTCGATGGCCTTGTCGGGCAGGAAGCGGTCGGTGATGTAGCGATGCGACAGCGTCGCGGCAGCCACCAGCGCAGCGTCCGAGATACGGACGCCGTGGTGCAGCTCATATTTCTCCTTGATGCCGCGCAGGATGCTGATGGTGTCCTCGACCGTCGGCTCCTCGATCATGACCGGCTGGAAGCGCCGGGCCAGGGCCGCATCCTTTTCGATATACTTGCGGTATTCGTCCAGCGTGGTCGCGCCGACGCAATGCAACTCGCCCCGCGCCAGCGCCGGCTTGATCAGGTTCGCGGCATCCATGGCGCCGTCGGTCTTGCCGGCGCCGACCAGAACGTGCAGCTCGTCGATGAACAGCACGACCTCGCCGGCGGCGTTCTCGATCTCCTTCAGGACGGATTTCAGCCGCTCCTCGAACTCGCCGCGGTATTTCGCGCCGGCGATCAGCGCGCCCATGTCCAGCGCCCAAAGCTGCTTGTTGCGCAGCGATTCGGGCACGTCGCCATCGACGATGCGCAGCGCCAGCCCCTCGGCGATGGCGGTCTTGCCGACGCCGGGCTCGCCGATCAGCACCGGGTTGTTCTTGGTGCGCCGCGACAGCACCTGCATGGCGCGGCGGATTTCCTCGTCCCGGCCGATGATCGGGTCGATCTTGCCCTCGGCCGCGGCCTCGGTCAGGTTGCGGGCGTATTTCGACAGCGCCTCGTAGCTGTCCTCGGCGCTGGCGGTGTCGGCCGTGCGCCCCTTGCGGATGTCGTTGATCGCCGAATTCAGCCCCTGGGCCGTCACCTTGCCGGCTGCCAGCGCGTCGCGCGCATTGGTGTTGACGACGGCCAGCGCGGTCAGCACCCGCTCGGCCGGGACGAAACTGTCGCCGGCCTTCTTGGCCAGCTTCTCGGCCTCGTCCAGCACGCGCACCAGCGAGGGGTCGACATAGACCTGCCCCTGCCCGCCGCTGACCTTGGGCTGTTTCGCCACCGCCTGGTCGACGGCCTGGCGCACGGCCTGGGCATCGCCCCCGGCCCGCGCGATCAGGTTGCTGGCAAAGCCCTGTTCGTCGTCCATCAGCGCCTTGAGCAGATGCTCGGGCATCACGCGCTGGTTTTCCTCGCGGATGGCGATGGTCTGCGCCGCTTGCAGGAAGCCCCGCGACCGTTCCGTGAACTTTTCCATATCCATATGAAAATCCTTTCCTCAGCCCCCGCTTTGGATCGCCCGCATTGGCACGATCAGGCTCGGGTCTTGCCAGTCACATGGGCAGGAACAAACGGGGTTTCAAGACAGAGGGTTCCCGCCTATAAGCGGCCCGTTTGTCGCAGGGGCCGAGGGAAAACATGGACGACCGTCTGATCGTGGCGCTGGACGTGCCGAACGCGCTGGCCGGGCTGGAACTGGCCGAAAGGATCGGCGATGCCGCCAGCTTCTACAAGATCGGCCTGGGCATGCTGACCGGCGGCGGCCTCGCGCTCGCCAACGAGCTGAAGCAGGAACACGGCAAGCGCATCTTCCTGGACATGAAGTTCTTCGACATCGGCGCCACGGTCGAGGCGGCGGTGAAAGGCATCGCGCAATACGACCTGGATTTCCTGACCGTGCATGGCGACCCGCATGTGGTCAGGGCGGCGAAACAGGGGGCAAGCGGCTCGGGGCTGAAGATCCTGGCCGTGACCATCCTGACCTCGCTGGACCGCGCCGACCTGGATGCCGGGCTGATCGTGCCGGGCGACGTGGCCGAGATCGTGGCGACCCGCGCCGCCCGCGCCTTCGAGGCCGGGGCGGACGGCGTCATCGCCAGCCCGCGCGAGGCAGCGCTGATCCGCGCCCTGCCAGAGGCGGCGGGCCGGCTGATCGTCACCCCCGGCGTGCGCCCGGCCGGCAGCGATGCCGGCGACCAGAAGCGGATCGAGACGCCGGCCACCGCCATCGCCCAAGGCGCGGACCATATCGTCGTCGGCCGGCCGATCTGGCAGGCGGCCGACCCGCGCGCCGCGGCGCAGGCGATCCAGGCGGAACTGGCCGGGGCGTAATCAGCCGAAATTGCGCTGCATGACCGGCGCCAGATCCTCCCGCGCCGCCGTGGCGCGGGCGATGGACCAGACCTTGGGCGCATGGCGCTCGAACCATTCCGGGCCGGGCTTCCAGTTGGTCATCACCGCCAGGTAGATGTCCAGCGCCGAGAACCGGTCGCCCAGAAACCAGGGCGCGCCCACCACGCCCTCCACCGCGGTCCAAAGCTCCTGCAACCGCGCCGTGGTGGCCTCGCCCAGCTCCTTCTGCGCCGCCGGGTCGGTCAGGAACCGCGCCGGATCGTCGCCAAAGGTGAAGCAGGGATAGACCTGCGCCACCAGGAAGATCAGCCAGCGCAGGAAGCGCGGCCGCTCGGCGGCCCCGGCCTCGGGCACCAGGTCGTCCCGTTCGGTCATGTCGGCCAGGTGCAGCGTGATCGCCGCGCTTTCCGACATGACACGGCCGTCGGGCAGGATCAGCACCGGGATCTGCCCTGCCGGGCTGATCCGCATCAGTTCGCGCCTGGCGGCCGGGTCCAGGAACAGGTCCGCGACCTCGATCCCCTCGGCCTTCAGCCCGTAATGCGCCAGCTGGGCCTCGACGATGGCCGAACCCCAGCCGTTGCGACGATAAAGCTGCATGCGGGACATGGATGCCTCCTTGCTGCGATGGGCCGATCATGCACGCCGCGGGGCGATTCTCAAATCCCGCAGCCCGCGCCGGCAAGGACCAGCCGCACGCGGTCGCGAAAATGCGGCACGGCGCGCGGATGGGCGACGAATTCGGCAACCGGCATCATGCGCCATTCCTGCCCCTCGTCGCCAAAGCGGATCGCCGCGATCTCGGCCGCGGTGATGGTGCCGCGAAACAGCCAGGACAGGCGGCCAGGGTCCAGGACCGAGGGAAAGGCCTGCCCCGCCAGCCGCCCTGCCGGCAGACGCAGCCCGAATTCCTCGTCCAGTTCGCGCAGGGCGCATTCGACCGGCGTCTCGCCCGGCTCGGCCCCGCCGCCGGGCAGGTCCCAATGCGCCGGAAAGGGGATCCAGTCGTAATCGTCGCGCAGGCAGGTCAAAAGGCCCGCGCCATGGGTCAGCACCAGCTTGGCGCCGGCAAAGCCTAGTTGTCGTTGATGTCGCGGGTCCAGCGCCGCACCTCGCCCCGCTTGGCGCCGAAGATGCGCCGCAACGCCAGCCAGATCACGCCGGTCAGCACCGCCGCGACCACCAGCGCCATCGGCAACCCGCCCGGCCACAGGCCCAGAAGCAGCGCCAGCCCCATCAGCAGCACCGCGCCGGCCAGGCCCAGGAAGAACCAGCCCGGCAGCGCCAGCTCCACCGCCGCCAGGATCAGCGCCGCGATGATCCAGATCCAGCCGTTCGCCCAGCTCATTTGCCACCCCGCAGCATGCGGAAGGCATCGCCAAGCGCCTCGACGGCCGAGGCCGGGACGATCACCGTCTGCTTGCCCTGGCCCTTGCCGACCTCGGCCAGCACCTCGACCTGGCGCATGGCGACCTGGTATTGCGCCGCCTCGATCCCGCCCTCGCGGATCGCGGTGGCGATGGCCGCGGTGGCATAGGCCTCGGCATCGGCCAGCATGCGCTTGGCCTTGGCCTGCTGCTCGGCGGCGTAAAGGTCGCCGTCGGCCGCCAGTTCCACCGCACGGCGGCGGCCCTCGGCCTCGGTCACCTGGGCGCGGCGGGCGCGTTCGGCGTTCAGCTGTTGCAGCATGGCGGCCCGCGTCGCCTCGTCCAGGTTGACGTCCAGGATCTCGGCCCGCGTCACCTCGATACCCCAGTCGTCGACGATATTGGCCAGCGATTCGCGGATGCGCTCGATCAGGGGGGCGCGGTTCGACTGCACCTGGTCCAGTTCCATCGTGCCGATTTCCGAGCGCACGATCCCCGCCACCGTGGTGGTGATCGCCGCATCCACGTCGCGGATGCGATAGACGGTCTTTTCCGGCTCGATGATGCGATAGAAGACGCTGGTTTCCACCTGCACCAGCACGTTGTCCGCCGTGATCGCATCCTGGCGCGAGGTCGGCAGCTGGCGCTCCAGGACGGAGATCCGATGCGCCACCCGGTCAAGGAAGGGGACGATGAAATTGATCCCCGGCCCCAGCACCGCATGCAGCCGGCCGAAGCGCTCGACGACGTATTTCTCGGATTGGGGAACGATGCGGACGGCGCGGCTGACGGCGAACAGGATCACCAGCGCCAGCACGATCAGGGCGATGTTCTGGCCGATCATCTCGGCGATTTCGGGCGGCATCGCATTTCCTTTCCTTGGTCACTCGGCGGCGAAGGCCGCGTCGCTGGCATCCGGGCGCAGCCGCGCCAGCCGGGCGACGACGCGGGCGAAACGGGCGCGGAACAGCTCGAAGTCCGGGCGCGGCTCGATCCGGCCCTCGTCCATGTAGAGCGAGCGGTCCAGTTCCAGCTGCACGACATGGACATTGTTGCGCGGCCGGCCATAGGTCTGGGTGATATAGGCGCCGGAAAAGGGCGAGTTGCGCCGCAGCCGGAAACCCTCGGCCGCCACCGCCTCGGCCACGCCGGCGCTGATCCGCGGCGCGGCCGAGACCCCGTTGCGGTCGCCCAGCACCATGTCCGGGCGCGGGCGCGGCAGGTGGGTCAGCGCATCGCGCGGCATGGAATGCATGTCGATCAGGACGGCGCCGCCGAACTGCGCCACCGCCTCGCCGATCAGCGCCGAAAGCGCGCGGTGATAGGGATGCCAAAGCCGGGTGATGCGGCTTTCGGCCTCGGCCCGCGGGATCGGCCGGTCGTGGATGGCGCGCCCCTGCGAGACGACGCGGGGAATCACCCCCAGCCCCGCCATGATGCGCGGATTGCTGACCGCCGGCGTGGCACCAGAGACCACCAGCGGGTCGATTTCCTCGGGGCCGCGGTTCAGGTCCACCACGCAGCGCGGCACCCGCGCGGTCAGCACCACGGCGCCATGGTCCAGCGCCGGCTGGATCAGCCGGTCCACGAAGGCATCCTCGGACGAGCGCAGCTGCTGCGGGTCCAGGCGCGATTCGGCCAGGAACCAGTCGGGATAGGCGCGGCCCGAATGCGGCGAGGCAAAGATCACCCCGCCCAGCCACGATTGCGGCCGCATCAGATCGAAAGTCGGCTCTTCCCTGGTCATCCTGGCTTTCCCCGGCGGCGCAGAGGGCGCCATTCTGGACGGTCGAGACAGGAAGATTTATAAACCATGTTCGAGGAAGGCCAATAGCCGTCGATTGAGGGCTTGAAACCCCTGGGCGAGGTGGCTATAGACACGCCGATCCAGGCGATCTGGCGGCGCAGGCCGGCAGAATCACCTGACGGGGGGCGGTTAGCTCAGCGGTAGAGCACTACGTTGACATCGTAGTGGCCACTGGTTCGATCCCAGTACCGCCCACCATTCATTTCGCGCCCCCGAGGCTTTTTCGGGGGTATTTCGTTTTCAAGGCGCGACCTAGCGATGCGCCGCGATAGGAGAAGACCGATGAAGGTTCGCAATTCGCTCCGCTCGCTCAAGAGCCGCCACCGTGACTGCCAAGTCGTGCGCCGCAAGGGCCGCATCTACATCATCAACAAGACCAACCCGCGCTTCAAGGCCCGCCAGGGCTGAGAACCGGCGGTCAGCCGAGTTGAGGAACGCCCGCAGGCCCCGTGCCGCGGGCGTTTTCGCATTGCGCGGTTGGTGCGCAGCAGGTGGGGGCCGACTGCCCCCACACCCCCGTGGATATTTCCACACGAAAGAAAATCGGAAGCGCGTCAGGGCCGCGCGGCGAGGATTCGGGCGAGATCCTTGGGCGGCCGAAGCGGCCCGGCAGGATCGCCGCAGCGGCCTGGCCCAGGGCGAGCCCGCAAATCGCGGCCGGGGTGCCGGGGCGCGGCAGGCTTCAAGCCATGGTCCAGGGAAGGCGGCATGTGTGTCGCGCGCCCAGCCGAGCGAGGCGGCATGCGCAAGGGCGCGGCCCTGGCCGATGGCGGCGGCCGAGGGCACAAGCAGCACGAAAGAACCCGAAAGGGATCATCGCTGCCAGCGCGCTTGGCACGCGTTGAGAGGCGTCTGCATCGCGATGCAGACCCCGCCGGCATGACGAAGAGGACGCCGAGACGTCGTCCCGCCGGGGCTAGCGCAGGACATCCGCCAGCAGGCCCGAGACCGTCTGCCGGGTGACATAGCCGGTGACGCGCAGGTTGCGCGCCGCCTGGTAGCGGCGCAGCGCCGCGCGGGTTTCCTCGGTGAATTCGCCGTCGGCCGGGCCCGGCTGCATGCCGGCGATGCGCAGCCGCTCTTCGATCAGGCGGCGGGTCGAGGGGGCCAGGCCGAGTCCCGCCTCTTCGCGCCGCGCCGCCTCGATGCCGGCGCGCAGGGTGGCCAGGCGGTCGCGCGCGGCAGGCGCGTGGGTGCCGGCCGGGAAGCGTTCCAGATAGGTCTCGTAGGCCGCCGCCGAGCCCTGTCGGCGGGCCCAGCGCCAAGTCGCCTCGTCGCCCTGGGGGGTGTCGCGGCCGGCGCCAGCCTTGGCCAGTTGGCGCCGGGCCGCTTCGGCGTGGATGCCCTGGGGATAGCGGTCGAGATAGGCGCGCAGCCCCTCGGCCTCGCCGGCCGCGCCGCTTTGCTGCCAGAAGGCGCGGTCCTGGGCGGCGGTATCGGTCGCGCTGCCTTCCGCCTGGGCGGCGATCATCCGCACCTGCGGCCCGGTCAGGTGCCCGGTCGCCGTCAGCCCGTTGGCGCGCTGCCAAGCCGCGATCGCCAGACGCGTGCGCGGGCCGAAGACGCCGTCGGCCGGGCCCGGCTGCCGGCCGAGCCGCGACAGCTGGCGCTGGATGGCGGCGCGCCCGGCCGGGCCGAGCGAAAGGACCTGTTCGGCCGCCACCGCCGGCGAGGGTTGCGATGCGGGCCTTGCCGGCGGGGCGGGGCGCAATTCGGTCAGCCGCTTGCGCGCCGCTCCGGCATGGCGTCCGACGGGAAACTCTTTCAGATAGGTCGCATAGGCTGCGGCCGTATCGGCCGCGACGGCCTGGCTCCAGGCGGCACGGTCGGCATAGCGCACACCCGGCGCGCGGCCGATCTGCGCCAGCCGTTGGCGCGCATCCGCGGCATAGATCCCTTGCGGATAGCGCGCCAGATAGTCGCGGTAGGCCGGGGCGCCGTCCGCCACCGCGGCTTCGGCCCAGGCATCGCGGTCGTCGGCCAGCGCATCGGCGGTATTGCGGGATGGCACCGGGCGCAGGTTGCCCGCATCCTCGGGCAGCAGGGCAAGTGCCCGGCCAGCGGTGGCCTGGGCCAGCGTCGCCCCGCCGAGCAGCCCGGCCAGGGCGCGGGCCCCGGCCTCGGGCGGGCCGGTGACGACCGAGACCCCGGCCGGCGGCCGAAGCGCGCCGATGCCGTTTTCCAGCCCCGGCCGGTGCGGCATCTGCTGCGCATCGGTGCCCAGGATCAGCACCGATCCCGGCTCGCCCCCCGCCATCAGCCGCATCACCAGCGACAACGGCACGCCCTGCACCCCGGCCGCCGCCGGGCCGGGCGCATCGGCATCGGTGCCCATGAACCAGGTCTCGTCCGCGTCATGCAGGAAGCGGCCGTTCAGCGCCACGATGTGCGCGCCGGGATCGGCATCGGCACGGGCCAGCGCCTCGAGCAGCCGGCGCAGCGGCCGCGCCTCCAGGTCGACGCCCTGCTGGGTGGTGAAGCCCGCCTCGCGCAGCGCCTTCGCCAGGGCCATGGTGTCCGAGCCGGCCAGGTCGGGGGCGCTGCGATAATCGGCATTGCCGATGATGACGGCGCGATTCTCGGCCCAGGCGGGCACGGCCCCGACCAGGGCGGCAAGCAGGACGGCGGCGATGCGCATCGGGCGACCTCATTCCGGGGGGCCGGAATCAGTCGTAGCTGCGTCGGTCCTCGATCACCTTGCCGTCGTTCGGCAGCGAGCCCGGCGCAACCAGTTCCACCCGGCCGCGAAGTTTCAGTGTATCCAACACCGTTCCTTCGTATCTTGCCGCATCCTCGGCCCCGGTTTCCAGCAGCACCGTCATCACATCCATGTCCCCGGACCGGTCCGCGACAACACGAGCGCGTGAGATTTCCGGGTGGCGGGCGACCAGCGCCGCCACCTGCTCGGGGCGCACGAACATGCCCTTGATCTTGGTGGTCTGGTCGGCGCGGCCCATCCAGCCCTTGATGCGCATGTTGGTGCGCCCGCAGGGGCTGGTTCCCGGCAACACCGCGGAAAGATCCCCGGTGGCAAAGCGCAGCAGCGGATAGTCCGGGTTCAGCGTGGTGACGACGACCTCGCCCACTTCGCCATCCGGGACCGGGGTGCCGGTGCCGGGACGGACGATCTCGACGATCACCCGCTCGTCCACGATCATCCCCTCCATGGCGGGGGATTCATAGGCGATCAGGCCCAGGTCGGCGGTGGCATAGCATTGCGTCGTGGCGATGCCGCGATCCGCATAGGCCTGGCGCAGGCTGGGAAACAGCGCCCCGCCCGAGACGGCGGCGCGGGTGAAGCGCAACCGCTCGCCCAGTTCCCCGGCCTTGTCGAGCATGATCTTCAGGTAATCCGGCGTCCCGGCATAGACGGTGGTGCCGATATCGACGGCAGCGCGGACCTGCAATTCGGTCTGGCCGGTGCCGGCCGGCAGGGTCGCGGCACCGACCGCGCGGGCGGCGCTTTCGAACATCATCCCCGCCGGGGTCAGGTGATAGCCAAAGCAATTGTGGACGATGTCGCCCCGCCCCACGCCCGCCGCATGCAGGAAGCGGCCCAGCCGCCACCAGTCGTCGCCGCGCCGGCCCGGCTCATAGATCGGGCCGGGGCTCTGGAAGACGTTCTCGAAATCCGGCGCCGGCCGGGTGGTGAAACCGCCGAAGGGCGGAGACGCCTTCTGCGCAGCCGAGAGTTCGGACTTGCGGATCACCGGCAGCCGGGCCAGCGCCTCGCGCGTGGCGATCCGCTCGGGCTCGACATCGCCCAGAAGGCGCGCCAGCCCCGGCGCCGTGCGGGCGCGGGCGACCGCGGCGGGCAATTCGGCCGCCAGCCACGAGGCCCGCTCGTCGGCGCTGCGGGTTTCAAGCTTGTCATAGAATGTCATGGGGGTGCCTTTCTGCCCTCAGGCCAGCCAGCGCTTGCGCCGGCGATAGGACCGCACGTCGCGAAAGCTCTTGCGGCCCTGGTCGGACATGCCGAGATAGAATTCCTTGACGTCCGGGTTCTCGCGCAGCGCATCCGCCGGCCCGTCCATCACCACCCGGCCGCTTTCCAGGATATAGCCGTAATGGGCATAGCGCAGCGCGACATTGGTGTTCTGCTCGGCCAAGAGGAAGGTCACGCCCTCGCCCTCGTTCACCGCCTTGACGATCTCGAAGATCTGCTCGACCAGCTGCGGCGCCAGGCCCATCGAGGGCTCGTCCAGCAGGATCATCTCGGGGCGCGACATCAGCGCGCGGCCCATGGCGCACATCTGCTGCTCGCCGCCCGAAGTATAGCCGGCCTGGCTTTTCCGGCGCTCCTTGAGGCGGGGGAAATAGGAATAGACCATCTCGAGGTCGCGGGCGATGGCGGCGCGCCCGTCGCCGCGGGTATAGGCGCCGGTCAGCAGGTTCTCTTCGATGGTCAGGTGCTCGAAGCAATGGCGCCCCTCCATCACCTGGATCACGCCCTTCTTGACCAGGCTGGCCGGGTCCAGCTCCTGCACCCGCTCGCCGCGATAGCTGATCGCGCCCTTGGTGACTTCGCCGCGCTCGGAATGCAGCAGGTTCGAGATCGCCTTCAGCGTCGTGGTCTTACCCGCGCCATTGCCGCCCAGAAGCGCGGTGATGCCGCCCTTGGGCACCGACAGGCTGACGCCCTTCAGCACCAGGATGACGTGATTGTAGATCACCTCGATATTGTTGACCTCGAGCAGGGTCTCGCGTTGCGGCGCGGCGTCGAACATGGACTTTCCCTCCAGGCGCGGGTGAAAGGCCCCCGGCGGCGGACCGCCGGGGAAAGGGGCTCAGCAGCGCGGCGAGATGCCGGCTTCCTTGGCATAGGCCTCGCTGTCCTCGAGGATCAGCGGGTCCAGCACTTCCTGGTCCGGCTCGGTGAAATCGGTGATCAGGCTCCACTTGCCGGCCGAGGCATCCCATTGCTGCAGGCGCGCCATGCCGCTGCCGCCATGGTTGTCGCAGGTCATCTTGATCTCGGGGCCGAAGTCCGGCAGGCCCAGCTCGGCCAGCCGTTCAGGCGTGATGTCCAGCGCCTCGAACCCGTCGCGCAGCTGCGTAGCGTTGATCTGCGCCGTGCCGGCCAGCTCCTGCGCCTTCGCGATCGCCTCGGCGATCACCACCGCCGCATACATGCCGCGCGAATACAGCACCGAGCCGACATATTGCCCGCCCTGCGAGGCCTTGCCCGGATCGATGACATGTTTCTTCATGTCCTCGTAGATCGGATAGTCCATGCCCACGCCGTGGAAGGTCAGCGCCTTGTAGCCGTTGGCGCCGGCGCCCACCGGCTTCACGTCCACTTCCGAGCCCGACCAGTAGGTGCCGATGAAATTCTCCATCGGGAAGCGGATGTTGGCGGCCTCCTGGATGGCGGTCTGGTTCATCACGCCCCAGCCCCACATCAGCACGTAGTCGGGCTTGTCGCGGCGGATCTGCAGCCACTGGCTTTTCTGTTCCTGGCCGGGCGGGTCGACCGGCAGTTCGGTCAGGGTGAAGCCGTGCTTCTTGGACAGTTCCTGCAAGGTGCGGATCGGCTCCTTGCCATAGGCCGAGTTATGATAGACTAGCGCGATCTTCTTGCCGTTCAGGTCGCCGCCGTTCTGGTCCAGCAGATACTTGATGGCGACGCTGGCGCCGTCCCAATAGTTCGCCGGCGCGTTGAACACCCATTCGAAGACCTTGCCGTTCTTGGCCGAGGTCCGGCCGTAGCCGGGGGTATAAAGCGGGATCTTGTCGGCCGAGACCTTGGGGATCAGCTGATAGGTGATGCCGGTGGACAGCGGGTTGTAGACCAGCGCGCCCGAGCCCTTGGTCGCCTCGTAGCACTCGACGCCCTTCTCGGTGTTGTAGGCGGTCTCGCATTCCGGGGTCTGGATCTTCTCGCCGCCGATGCCGCCGTCGCGTTCGTTGAGCAGCGTGAAGTAATCGTTGAACCCATCGGCATATTGCGTGCCGTTCGCACCATAAGGCCCGGTGCGATAGCTGAGGTTGGGCACCACCAGGTCGGCCATGGCCGGCGCCGCCGCCATGACGGCGCCCAGTGCGACAGTTGCAAGCTTCAGTTTCATCTTGGTCTCCTCCCCAAGGTTTTGATTGTGCCGGTTGTCCGGTCGTTAATGCGGGAACGGCCAGAGCCGCAGTTTTTCCTTCGTCAGCGCCCAGAGCCGCGCCAGCCCATGCGGCTCGACGATCAGGAAGAACACGATCAGCGCGCCGACGATCATCAGCTCGATGTGGGCGGCCAGGTCGGTGGGCCACCCGAACTGCGCCACCAGCACGTTCTTCAGCAGCACCGGCAGCAGCACCAGGAAGGCGGCGCCGGCAAAGCTGCCGAAGATGCTGCCAAGCCCGCCGATGATGATCATGAACAGCACCAGGAAGCTCTTGTTGATGCCGAAGGCCTCGCTGGCCTCGGCCGCACCCAGGTAGACCGAGAACAGCAGCGCCCCCGCGATGCCGACGAAGAAGCTGGAGACGGCGAAGGCCGACAGCTTGGCGGTCAGCGGATTCACCCCGATGATCTCGGCCGCGATGTCCATGTCGCGGATCGCCATCCACTTGCGCCCCACGCTGCCGCGGGTCAGGTTGCGCGCGACCCAGGCCAGCACGACGGCAAAGACGAGGCAGATCAGGTATTTCGCCGAGGCCGTGGTGGCGGGCCCGGTCACCGCCCAACCCAGGATGGTGCGCTCGGGCGCGTTGATCTGGCCCGAGGCGGAATAGTTGTAGAACCACGGCACCTTGTTGAAGAGCCAGACCAGGAAGAACTGCGCGGCCAGCGTCGCCACGGCCAGGTAGAAGCCCTTGATGCGCAGGCTGGGCAGGCCGAAAAGCACGCCGACGACGGCGGTGATCGCCCCGGCCAGGACGATATGGACGACGATCGGCACGCCCGGAAAGCTCGTCATCAGCTTGTAGACCGCATAGGCGCCCACCGCCATGAAACCGCCGGTGCCCAGGCTGACCTGGCCGGCATAGCCGGTCAGGATGTTCAGCCCGATGGCGGCGATGGCATAGATCAGGAAGGGCACCAGAACCGCATTGGCCCAGTAGCTGTCGATGACGAAGGGCACGACCAGGAAGGCCACCGCCAGGATCGCGTAATAGCCCCAGCGATCCAGCCGGATCGGAAAGGTCTGGCCATCGTCGCGATAGCTCGTCTTGAAATCACCCGCCTCGCGGTAAAACATCCGTTCCTCCCAGCGTCACGCCTTGCCCGTGGGGGCTTCGCGCCCCCACACCCCCGCGGGATATTTCTCCACGGAAGAACGCAAGATTCCGCGCTTCTTTCGTGTCCAAATATCCCCGCCGGAGGCATAGAATCTTTTCATCCTCAGACCCGCTCGATGATGCGCTCGCCGAACAGCCCCTGCGGCCGGAAGACGAGGAAGATCAGCGCCAGCACATAGGCGAACCAGTTCTCGGTCGCCCCGCCGACCATGGAGCCGACGAAATATTCGAACAGCTTCTCGCCCATGCCGATGATCAGCCCGCCGACGATGGCGCCGGGGATCGAGGTGAAGCCTCCGAGCATCAGCACCGGCAGCGCCTTGAGCGCGATCAGCGAGAGCGAGAACTGCACCCCCGATTTCGTGCCCCACATGATGCCCGCGACCAGCGCCACGAAGCCGGCGATCGACCAGACCATGATCCAGATGAACTGCAGGCTGATGCCCACCGACAGCGCCGCCTGGTGGTCGTCAGCCACGGCGCGCATCGCCCTGCCCTGCTTGGTATATTGCGAGAACCCGACCAGGGCCGCGACCAGCGCCGCCGCGATCACCGCTGCCCAGATGTCCAGCCGGTCGATGAAGAAGCCGTAGCCCAGCCAGTCGTTCGTCATCGTCTCGACCGTCTCGGAAATGCCTTGCGGCAGGCCCACGTCCAGCACCTTCACGTCGGCGCCCCACATCACGTCGCCAAGCCCTTCCAGGAACCAGGCAAGGCCGATGGTGGCCATGAACAGGATGATCGGTTCCTGCCCGACCAGGTGCTTGAGCACCAGCTTTTCGATGGCGATGGCCAGGCCGACCATGATCAGCGCGGTAAGCAGGATGGCGAACAGTCCCGGCACCGTCCAGCCGAAGCTCGACACATGCACGCCGAAGGCCGCGTTGATCAGATGGGCGAAGGGCACGCGGCCCTCCATGATGCCGACCAGCGTCATGGCGGCGAAGAGCGCCATCACCCCCTGGGCATAGTTGAAGACGCCCGAGGCCTTGTAGATCAGCACGAAGCCCAGCGCGACCAGCGAATACATCACCCCGGCCATCAGGCCGTTCGCCAGGACTTCGCTTGCGTAGAGAAATTCCATCGCCGCCCCCTTACTCGTGCGCCACGCCAAGATAGGCGCTGATGACCTCGGGATTGCTGCGCACCTCGTCGGGGGTGCCGTCGCCGATCTTGCGGCCGTAATCCATCACCACCACCCGGTCCGACAGGTCCATGACCACGCCCATGTCATGTTCGATCAGGGCGATGGTCGTGCCGAATTCGTCGTTCACGTCCAGGATGAAGCGGCACATGTCCTCCTTCTCCTCGACGTTCATGCCGGCCATCGGCTCGTCCAGCAGCAGGATCCGCGGCTCGGCCGCCAGCGCGCGGGCCAGTTCGACGCGTTTCTTCAAGCCGTAAGGCAGCCGGCCGACCGGCGTCTTGCGGATGTTCTGGATTTCCAGGAAGTCGATGATCTTCTCGACCTGCTCGCGGTTCTCGACCTCTTCGCGCTCGGCGCGGCCCCACCACAGCGCCTGGCTCCAGATCGGCGCCTTCATCATGTTCAGCCGCCCGGTCATGATGTTGTCCAGCACCGACATGCCGTCGAACAGCGCGATGTTCTGGAAGGTGCGGGCCAGCCCCAGCCGCGCCACCTCATAGGGTTTCATCGGCGGGCGACGCTTGCCCTCGAACCAGATCTCGCCCTCTTGCGGGACATAGAAGCCCGAGATCACGTTCAGCATCGAGGATTTCCCGGCGCCGTTCGGGCCGATGATGGCGCGGATCTCGCCCTCGCGGATGTCGAAGCTGATGTCCTTGATCGCCGTCACGCCGCCGAAGCGCAGGGTGATGTTGCGAAGATCCATCAGCACCCCGCCGATCTGGCGGCCGTCGGCGGTGGTATAGCCTTCTTGCATGGTCATTCCGCGGCCACCTTCTGCATGGTCTGGGTCGGGAAAGTCCGGGCGTCCTCGATCTTCAGCGTGGCGCGGATCTCGCCCTTGCGGCCGTCCTCGTAGGTCACCTCGGTGCGGGTGCTGACCGTGTCGCGGCCGTCATAGAGCGCCTCGATCAGGTCGGCATATTTCTCGGCGATGATGTTGCGGCGCACCTTGCGGGTGCGCGTCATCTCGCCGTCGTCGGGGTCGAGTTCCTTGTGCAGCACCAGGAAGCGGCTGATCTGGCAGCCCGAGAGCATCGGGTCGGCGGCGACGGATTCGTTCACCGCTTCGACATGCTGCTTGATCGTCGCATAGACCTGCGGATGGCCGGCAAGCTCCTGGTAGCTGGCATAGGCGATGTTGTTGCGCTCGGCCCAGTTGCCGACCGCCGTCAGGTCGATGTTGATGAAGGCCGTACACATGTCGCGGCCGGCGCCGAAGACCACCGCCTCCAGGATGTTCGGATAGAACTTCAGCTTGTTCTCGACATATTTCGGCGCGAACATCCGGCCATCGGCCATGCGGCCCACGTCCTTGGCGCGGTCGATGATGCGCAGGTGCCCGCTCGCCTCCTCGAAGAAGCCGGCGTCGCCGGTCGCCACCCAGCCCTCGGCATCCTTGGTCGAGGCGGTGCTGTCGGGGTTGTTGTAATATTCGACGAAGGTGCCGGGCGAGCGATAGAAGACCTCGCCGCTTTCGGCGATCTTCAGCTCGACGCCGGGCGAGGGCACGCCGACCGTATCCGAGCGCACCTGACCGTCCGGCTGCTGGGTGATGAAGACGCTGGCCTCGGTCTGGCCGTAGAGCTGTTTCAGGTTGATGCCCAGCGAACGGTAGAAATCGAAGATCTCGGGCCCGATCGCCTCGCCCGCGGTATAGCCGACGCGGATGCGGGAATAGCCCAGCGTGTTCTTCAGCGGCCCATAGACCAGCAGGTTGCCCAGGCCGTAGCGCAGCCGGTCCAGCGCGCCGACCGGCTTGCCGTCCAGAAGCGCCGGGCCGACGCGGCGGGCGATCTCCATGTAATGCCGGAACAGCCCGCGCTTGAAGCGGCCGGCATCCTCCATGCGGATCATCACCGAGGTCAGCTGGCCTTCGAAGACGCGGGGCGGGGCGAAGAAATAGGTCGGCCCGATCTCGCGCAGGTCGGTCATCATCGTATGCGCGCCCTCGGGGCAGTTCACGGTGAAGCCGGCCCAATAGGCCTGCCCGACCGAAAAGATGAAGTCGCCGACCCAGGCCATGGGCAGATAGGCCAGCACTTCCTCGCGCGCGGTCAGGTGGTCGAAGGAGGCGGTGTTCTTGCCGGTCTCGATGATGTTGCGATTGGACAGCACCACGCCCTTGGGCTTGCCGGTGGTGCCCGAGGTATACAGCATCACGCAGGTATCGTCATAGCCCAGTTCGGCGATGCGCGCGTCCAGTTCGTGCCCCAGTCGCTGCTGGGCGGCGCGGCCCTCGGCCTGGACATCGGCCAGCGCGTTCATGCGGGAATGGTCGTATTTCCGCATCCCGCGCTTGTCGGTATAGACCACATGCTCGACCGAGGGGGCGCGGGCGCCGACCTCCAGCACCTTGTCCACCTGTTCCTGGTCGCCGCAGACGACGAAGCGGGCGCCGCAATGGTCCAGCACATAGGCCATCTCCTCGGCCACCGCGTCCTGATACAGCGGCACCGGCACCGCGCCGCACATCTGCGCCGCGACCATGGCCCAGTAATGCGCCGGGCGGTTGCGGCCGATGATGGCGACATGATCGCCGCGGTTCAGCCCCAGCACCAGGAAGCCCAGCGCCAGGGCGCGGATCTCGTCCGCGGCCTCGGCCCAGGTCCAGCTTTGCCAGATCCCGAATTCCTTTTCCCGATAGGCGGGCCGGTTGCCGAAGCGTTCGGCATTGCGCGCCAGCAACGCTGGAATCGACTGCAAACCGGCCTGGGCCGCCTCAGCGTTCTGCATGGTTCCTCCCCTTGCCGTCAGGGCTCCTCTTCCCTCTGGCAATCGCAGCTTACTGCGGCAATTCTTGCGTCAGTTTTTCCTGAATCCTACGAATTGTTACAGGGACCGCGCAATGCCAGGAATGGTCATGCCCACGAACGACCGGCACGCCGAACTGACCCGCTCGGGGCTGAACCTGATCCAGCAGGCGATCTCGATCTTCGACGCCGACCTGCGGCTGGCGGTCTGCAACCGCCCCTATCAGGCGATGTTCGGCCTGCCGGACGAGCTGACCCGCACCGGCGCCACCTTCCAGGATACGATCCGCTACCTGGTCCACCGCGGCGAATACGGCCCCCAGGACGACCCCGAGGCCGCGATTCGCGAGCGCGTCGACCAGGCCCGCACCTTCCAGCCGCATTACATGGAACGAAAGCGCGCCGACGGCCGCTGGATCTCGGTCGAGGGGGCGCCGCTCAGCCAGGGCGGCTGGATCGCGGTCTATACCGACATCACCCATATCAAGCGGCAGGAGGCGCTGCTGCGCGCCCGGTCCGAGGAACTCTCGGAACTGGTGCTGGAGAATGCCGAGCGGCTGTCGGCCGCGAACCGCGCCCTGGCCGCGACCAATGCCGCGCTGGAGGAAGCCAAGCGCATCCTGACCGAATCCGAGGCCCGCACCCGCCATGTCACCGCCATGGTCCCGGCCCATATCGCGCATATGGACCGCGACTATCGCTATACCTTCTCGAACAACCAGATCTCGATGGTGTTTCCCGGCGCGAATCGCTCGATCATCGGCTGCCAATGCGAAACCGTGCTGGGCGACGAGACCTTCGCCCGCATCCGCCCGCACCTGGACCGCGCCATCGCCGGCCAGCCGCAGGTGTTCGAGATCACGCACCCGCCCTCGGGGCGGCGCATCCGCATCGCGCTGACCCCGGACCAGAACGGGCGCGGGGTCTATATCCTGTCCACCGACGTCACCGCCGAGGTGCAGGCGCGCGAGGCGCTGACCCATGCCGCCAAGCGCGCGGTGGCGGCGCAGATGACCTCGGGGCTGGCGCATGACTTCGGCAACCTGCTGACCATCATCCTGGGCCTTCAGGGCCGGCTGGCCCGCGCCGGCCTTCCTCCCGAACAAGCCGAGGACGCGCAGGCCACGCTGGCCGCCGCCCGGCGCGGGGTGCGGCTGCTCGACGGCATCTCGGCGCTGACCGGCCGGCGCGAACACCAGCCGCAGCCGGTCGGGCTGCGCGCCATGCTGGACGACCTGGCGGCGATGACCCGGCCGACGCTGGGCGCGGGCGTCACGCTGGACACCCGCATCGGCGATCTGCCGGCGCGGGTGATGCTGGACCCCGGCGTGCTTCAGGACGTGCTGCTCAACCTGATCCTGAACGCGCGCGACGCCATGCGGGGCCGCGGGCGCATCGGCGTCACCGTCCGGCCCGCCGGCCGCTGGCTGGAGATCGCGGTCGCCGATACCGGCCCCGGCTTTTCCGACGAGGCGCTGGCGCGCGCGACCGAGCCCTTCTTCACCACCAAGGGCAGCCAGGGCACCGGCCTCGGCCTGTCGATGGTCTATGACCAGATCAAGCTGGCGGGCGGCACCCTGCGGCTGGGCAATGCCGAGGGTGGCGGCGCGCAAGTGACCATCCGCCTGCCGCTGCGCGCCGCCCGCCCGCAACTGGTGCTGCTGGTCGAGGATGACGACGCCATCCGCGCCCATATCCGCGAGATGCTGACCGCCCAGGGCCATTCGGTGATCGAGGCCGGCTCGCTGGCCGAGGCGCGCGGGTTGACCGACCTGGCCGGGCTGACCATGATCCTCTCCGACCTGCAACTGGGCGACGGTTCGGGGGCGGATCTGCGGGGCCGCGGCCTGCCGCTGGTGCTGATGACGGCGCTGCCGCCGGGCGATCCGCGCAGATCGGGGCTTGACTGCCCGGTCCTGACCAAGCCCTTTGGCGACACCGAACTGGCCGTGGCCATGGCAGAGACAGATGACTGACGCCCCCCTGATCGCCATTCTCGACGACGAGCCCGAAATCCGCCGCCTGCTGTCCTCGGCGCTGGAGGAGGCGGGCTTTCGCACCATAGGCTTCGCCCGCGCCACCGAGTTCGAGGCGGCGCTGCGCCGCATCCAGCCCGATGCCTGCCTGATCGACCTGGGCCTGCCCGACCGCGACGGGCTGGCGCTGGTCCACCGGCTGGCCAGCGAATCCGGCGCGGCGATCATCATCATCTCGGGCCGGGCGCAGGTGCAGGACCGCGTGACCGGGCTGGAGCTTGGCGCCGACGACTACATCATCAAGCCCTTCGAGCCGGCCGAGGTCGTGGCCCGCATCCGCGCCCGGCTGCGCAAGCCCCAGCGCGAGACCGGGCCCGGCCGCCAGCAGGTCCGCTTTGCCGGCTGGTCGGCCGATTTCGACCGCTACACGCTCATCTCGCCCGAAGGCGCCGAGACCCCGATCAGCCATGCCGAGGCCGAGGTCTTGCGCCTGTTCCTGGACAACCCGCGCCGGCTGATCTCGCGCGCGCAGATGCTGGAAACGCTGGGCGGCACGGCGGGGGAAAGCTTCGACCGGGCGATGGACGTGCGCATCTCGCGCCTGCGCACCAAGCTGGGCGAGGATCCCAAGAACCCGCGCCTGATCAAGACGATCTACGGCGCGGGCTATATCTTTCTGGCCGAACTGGGCTAGATTGCCCCCGATCTGCCGGAGAACGCCATGCCCACCGTCTATGTCCTGAACGGCCCGAACCTGAACCTTCTGGGCCAGCGCCAGCCCGAGATCTATGGCAGCACCACGCTGGCCGACGTGGAACGCGACTGCCGGGCGCTGGGGGCCGAGCTGGGGCTGGAGATCGCCTTCCACCAGTCGAACCACGAGGGCGCGATCATCGACCTGATCCACGAGGCGCGGCTCAAGGCCCAGGCCATCGTCATCAACCCGGCGGCCTTCACCCACACCTCGGTCGCGATCCTGGATGCGCTGAACACCTTCGACGGTCCGGTGATCGAGGTGCATATCTCGAACGTCCACAAGCGCGAGAGCTTCCGGCACCATTCCTATGTCAGCCTGCGCGCCGAGGGCGTGATCGCCGGCCTGGGCATCCACGGCTACCTGCTGGCGCTGCGCCACGTGGCGAAGCTGGTGGGATAGGCGGGCTGGGGCGGTGGGTTTGAGCCCGAAGCGGACGGCCGAACCGTAGCCGCACTACCTAGGGTCAGGATTCATAACCAATAAATGACGGTTGCCGCGAGCGCGATGGCCGAGAGGAAGACCTTCGGGCATCTGTCGTATCGGGTTGCCACGCGCCGCCAGTCCTTGAGCCTGCCAAACATGATCTCGATGCGGTTGCGCCGCTTGTATCGGCGCTTGTCGTATTTGACCGGTGTCTTGCGCTGCTTTCGGCCGGGGATGCAGGCTCGTATCCCCTTGTCCTGCAAGGCTTCCCGGAACCAGTCGGCGTCATAGCCGCGATCCCCGAGCAGCCAATCGACCTTTGGGAGGCTGCTGAGCAACGCCCGCGCCCCGATGTAGTCGCTGACCTGCCCTGCGGTGACGAACAGGTCGAGCGGTCGGCCCTGGCTGTCACAGATGGCATGCAGCTTCGTGTTCATGCCGCCCTTGGTCCGGCCGACGAGGCGTCCACGCCCCCCTTTTTCACGGCCAAGCTGGTCGCGGTGCGGTGCGCTTTCAGATAGGTCGCGTCGATCATCACGGTCTTTTCCTCGCCGTGGTCGGCGGCCAGCCCGATCATCATCCTGGCGAAAATGCCTTTCTCGCTCCAACGCTTCCACCGGCTGTAGAGCGTCTTGTGCGGCCCATACTCCCTGGGGGCATCTCGCCAGCGCAAACCATTGCGATTGATGAAGATAATCCCGCTTAGAACACGCTTGTCATCGACGCGTGGCTTGCCGTGCGACTTCGGGAAGAAAGGGGCAAGCTTGGTCATCTGCTCGTCGGTCAGCCAGTACAGGTCGCTCATGTCACCGCTCCGTTTTCCGAGCCGTGAATCACGTAGCACACTGAAAATCAATGCATCCTGACCCTAGACGCACGTTCAACCTCCTGGAATTCAAAGCGTTGTTTGCGACTCACGAGGAAAACGCAGCAATCTGTATCGTGAACCCATTCAGAACATTTGAGGCGTGAATATGTATCACCCGCTGACCCGGAAGCACTTGTACAGCGCAACAAGGGTTTCTATGTATTTTGACGAATACGGTAACGAGAAGTCTGCTTCCGGTACGGCATTTTTCCTAAGGACAAGCGCCGGAAAGTTGTATCTTGTATCAAACAGGCATGTCTTCGATGCAAGCTACAGTGACCCCCGCAAGAAAAATTGGGCTTTGAGAAAGGTAGTCGCTGCGGGATATTGTGACGGAAATCTGCTGCCGTTTGATTTTTCCTTTAGCCCACCACAGATTCTGTTTCCAAAAAATGAGAAGGAAGATGTTGCCGCGGTTGATCTGAGCAATGTCAGAATTGACGGAGCGTTGCCAGGCAGCGTGGTACCGATTGAGGAAAGCTACTTAGCGGCAGACGCCGACTTTTCCGAGGTAGATATCTCCGACATTGTGGCTTTCCCAGTGTATCATGGAGCGTCTAATCAGCCGGTAATGCGAACCGGGTGGGTGGCAAGTGATCCATCGCAGAATTTTATCGGGCATGGTCTCAGCGGCGACGCAAGGCGCATTGCAATTGAGGGATTCTCATGGGGCGGCTATTCTGGCTCACCTGTTTTTACTTTAGATAGAGGACTTCAGTCTGGCGCCGGCATTACTTACGGCGGCGGATTTCGAGGAAGTAAAATGATTGGCGTGAATGCTGGCCACATAAAGGTTGCGGATGGGTCGGGCGCACATGCTGGACTATCGTATCTTATTAAAAGCAGTGTTTTAATTGAGTTGCTTTCTTAAATGCCAACGTGAGGTCTTTGCTGATAGATTTCTCCTGCTCATGCAGGCTGCGAATGACCGCTCCGGTCCCGCAAAGCGGACTAGCCGCCCCCTCAAAACACCCCGCGCCGCGCCAGATCCTCGCCCAGCGCCTCGGCGCTGGTAAAGCGGATCGCGTCGATGCCCAGCGCGCGGGCGCCCTCGACATTGGCCGGGCTGTCGTCGATGAAGATGCAGTCCTCGGGGCGCAGCCCGTTGCGATCCATCAGCAGCCGAAAGATCGCGGGCTCGGGCTTCAGCGCGCCGACCTGGCCCGAGACCAGGATGTCGGCGAACAGCCCGCCCAGCCGGGGATGCAGCTCCAGCGCATGGGGCCAGGTCTCGGCCGACCAGTTGGTCAGCGCATAAAGCGGCACCCCGCGGGCCAGCAGCGCCTCGGCCACCGCCCAGCTGCCCGGCACGGTCTTTTCGATGGTGACGGGGAACGCCGCCAGATAGCCGGCCAGGTGGCGCGCCTCGTCGCCATGGGCGGCGCGGGCGGCGGCAAGCCCCTCGGCAAAGCCGCGCCCGCCGTCCTGCATCCGGTTCCAGCCGGGAAAGTCGATGCGGGCCATCCAGGCCTCGGCCTCGGACCGGCTGGTGAACACATCCGCAAAGGCCAGCGCCGGATCCCAGTCGATCAGCACCCCGCCCAGGTCGAAGATCACGCTTTTCATCGCATCCTTCCGCATTTCGCCGCGCCCAGATCGGCCGGAAATCCCGGCGCTGTAAAGCCCGAAAACCGCGCCGCGCGCCCTGCCATGCTGCCGGCAAGGCCGACGGATCCGCGACAGCGAGGGGCCGGCCGCGCGCGGCCCTTGCAATGCGGGGCGCCGGGGCCTAGTGTCGCGCGGAAGACTCATACACTTGGGGAGCCCCGCACGGGGCTGAGAGGTGCCGGGCACCGACCCATCGAACCTGATCCGGGTCATGCCGGCGTAGGGAAGGGTAGAGTGACGCGGCCCGCAATCCCAGGCCGCCACCCATCCGCCCAGCGTCCGCGTGCCCGGCCGAAACGAAAGGCGGGCCATGTCGGGATTGCAGCCCCATCCCATCGCACTGACCATCGCCGGCTCGGACAGCGGCGGCGGTGCCGGAATCCAGGCCGATCTGAAAAGCTTTTCGGCGCTGGGCGTCTATGGCGCCTCGGTCATCACCGCGATCACCGCGCAGAACACCCGCACCGTCGCCGCGGTCGAACCTGTCAGCCCCGCCATGATCGCCGCCCAGATCGACGCGGTCTTCGGCGACCTGGACGTGCGCGCGGTCAAGATCGGCATGGTCGGCGGCGTGGATGCGATCACGGTCGTCGCCGGCCGGCTGGCGGCGCTGCTGGCGGACAACCTGGTCCCGGTGGTGCTGGACCCGGTGATGGTGGCGAAATCCGGCGACGCGCTTTTGCCGGACGAGGCCGTCTCGGCGCTGCGCGAGCAGCTGATCCCGCTGGCGACCGTGCTGACCCCCAACCTGCCCGAGGCCGCGCGCCTGCTGGACCTTGCCCCCGCCGCGACCCCCGAGGAAATGCGCCAGCAGGGCGAGGCGCTGCGCGCCCTGGGCGCCGCCAACGTGCTGATGAAGGGCGGCCACGCAACCGAGGACAGCTGCACCGACCTGCTGATCGGTCCCGAGCCGCTGGTCCTGACCGCGCCGCGGCAGCAGACGCCCAACACCCATGGCACCGGCTGTTCGCTTTCCTCGGCCATCGCGGCCGGGCTGGCGCAGGGCATGACGGTGGCGCAGGCCGTGACCCGCGCCCATGGCTGGCTGCAGGCCGCCATCGCCCGCGCCGACGAATTGTCGGTCGGGCTGGGCCACGGCCCGGTGCATCATTTCCACGCGCTCTGGAGACAGGCATGAACCAGATCACCATCCTTGGCGCCGGGGTGATGGGGCTTTGCATCGCCACCGAACTGGCCCAGCGCGGCACCCTGCCGCGCATCATCGACCCGGCCGGCAAGCCCGGATCGCAGGCTTGCAGCTGGCGCGCGGGCGGGATGCTCGCCCCCTATTGCGAGGCCGAAAGCGCCGAGCCGGTGGTGCTGCGCCTGGGCGTCGATGCCGCCGACTGGTGGCAGGCGAACGGGGCCGAGGTCATCCGCCGCGGCACGCTGGTGCTGGCGCCCTCGCGCGACCGGGCGGAACTCGACCGTTTCGCCCGGCTGACCGAGGCGCATCAGCCGGTGAGCGGCGACGAGATCGCGGCGCTGGAGCCGGAACTGTCCGGCCGCTTCCCGCGCGGGCTGCATTTCGCGACCGAGGCGCACCTGAACCCGCGCGCCGCCCTGCTGGCGCTGCGCGACCGGCTGGAGGAACGCGGCATCCAGATCGAGACCGAGGGGACGCCCACCGGCCTTGTGGTGGACGCGCGCGGCTTGGCGGCCAAGGACGAACTGGCCGACCTGCGCGGCGTGCGCGGCGAAATGCTGGTGATCCGCTGCCCGGAAGTGACCCTGACCCGCACCATCCGCCTGCTGCATCCGCGCATCCCGCTGTACCTCGTGCCGCGCGGCGATGGCGTCTACATGATCGGCGCCACCATGCTGGAGACCGGCGGCAAGTATCGCGTCACCGCCCGTTCGGCGGTCGAGATGCTGTCGGCCGCCTATGCCCTGCATCCCGGCTTTGCCGAGGCCGAGATCCTGGAGCTTGGCTCGGATGCGCGCCCGGCCTTCCCGGACAACCTGCCCCGCCTGCGCCGGCGCGGCGGCACGCTTTACGCAAACGGCCTTTACCGCCACGGCTATCTTCTGGCCCCCGCCGTGGCCCGCATGGCCGCCGATTACCTTCTCGAGGGCCGGAAACCGGAGTTCATGGATGAAGATCACCCTTAACGGAGAGGCGCGCGACCTGAACGGCCCGTCCGTGCAGGACGCGCTGGCCGAGATCGGACTGGGCGCGGCCAAGGTGGCGACGGCGCTGAACGGCGCCTTCCTGCCCGCCGCCGCGCGGGCCGAAACCACGCTGAAGGATGGCGACGCGCTGGAAGTCGTGGCGCCGATGCAGGGGGGCTGAGATGCCGGTCTTTTACGGAACCGCGGTCGAAAGCCCGCTGATGCTGGGGACGGCGCAATACCCCTCGCCCGCGATCATGGCGCAGGCGTTCCGCGCATCCCGCGCCGGCATCGCCACCGTCAGCCTGCGGCGCGAAGGCGGCGCCGGCCAGGATTTCCACAACCTCATCAAGGATCTGGGCATCCCGGTCCTGCCCAATACCGCCGGCTGCCATTCGGTGCGCGAGGCGGTGACGACCGCGCAGATGGCGCGCGAACTGTTCGAGACGCCCTGGATCAAGCTGGAGGTGATCCGCGACGACGACACGCTCTGCCCCGACGTGATCGCGCTGGTCGAGGCGGCGCGCATCCTGTCCGACGACGGCTTTCAGGTCTTTCCCTATTGCACAGAGGATCTGTCGGTCTGCGGCCGGCTGCTGGACGCGGGCTGCCAGGTGCTGATGCCCTGGGGGGCGCCCATCGGCTCGGGCCGGGGGCTGAACAACCCCTACGGCTTGCGCAGCCTGCGGGCGCATTTCCCGGACGTGCCGCTGGTGGTCGATGCCGGCATCGGCCTGCCCAGCCACGCCGCCCAGGCGATGGAGCTGGGCTATGACGCCGTGCTGCTGAACACCGCCGTCGCCAAGGCCGGCGATCCGGTGGCCATGGCCCGCGCCATGGCGCTGGCGATCGAGGCGGGCCAGCTGGCCCATGCCGCCGGCGCGATCGAGGCGCGGGACATGGCCGCGCCCTCGACCCCGCTCTTCGGAATGGCGGTGCTGGGATGAAACTGCCGCGCTTCTATCCGATCTTCGACAACAGCGACTGGCTGCGCCGCGCCCTGCCCTTGGGCGTGAAGCTGGTGCAGATCCGCATCAAGGACCAGCCGCCCGCCCGGCTGCTGGGCGAACTGGCGCTGTGCCAGGAGCTTTGCCGCGAACATGGCGCCACGCTGGTCGTCAACGACCACTGGCAGGCCGCCATCGACCTGGGCTGCGACTTCATCCACCTGGGGCAAGAGGATCTGGACACCGCCGACATTCCCGCGATCCGCAAGGCGGGGCTGCGGCTGGGCCTCTCGACCCACGACCATGCCGAGCTGGACCGGGCGCTGGCGCTCAGGCCCGATTACGTCGCGCTGGGTCCGGTCTGGCCGACGATCCTGAAGAAGATGAAATGGGAACAGCAGGGGCTGGACCGGGTCCGCGAATGGCGCCGGCTGGTCGGCGCGACGCCCCTGGTCGCCATCGGCGGCGTGACCCCGGACCGCGCGCGCGAGGCTTTCGCCGCTGGCGCCGACGTGGCCTCGGCCGTGACCGACATCACGCTGAACCCCGACCCCGAGGGCCGCATCCGCGAATGGCTACGGGTGACGGCATGAACCGCTATGCCCGCCAGATGGTCCTGCCCGAGGTCGGCGCCCAGGGGCAGGACCGCATCGGTGCCGCCCATGCGCTGGTGGTCGGGGCGGGCGCGCTTGGCGTGCCGGTGCTGCAATACCTGGCAGGCAGCGGCATCGGCCGCATCACCCTGATCGACCCCGACACGGTCGAGGAATCGAACCTGCACCGCCAGCCGCTTTACCGCATGGCGGATCTGGGCCAGCCCAAGGTCCGCGCCGCGGCGCAGGCCCTGGCCGGGCTGAACCCCTCGGTCCGGGTCGAGACGCTGGAGGAGCGCCTGACCCCGCTGAACGCGCCCGCGCTGGTCGCGGCGGCGGATGTGGTGCTGGACTGCGCCGACAGCTATGCCGCCAGCTACACGCTGTCCGACGCCTGCCTGGCGGCGGGCAAGCCGCTGATCTCGGCCTCGGCGCTGGGGCTTGCGGGCTATGTCGGCGGCTTCTGCGGGCGCGCGCCCAGCCTGCGCGCGCTGTTCCCCGACCCACCCGACAGCGGCCAGACCTGCGCCACCGCCGGCGTGCTGGGCCCGGTAGTGGGCATGCTCGGCTGCATCCAGGCGCAGATGGCGCTGCGGCTGCTGCTGGGCTTGGCCCCTTCGCCCTTGGGCGAGTTTATCCGCTTCGACAATGGCCGCTTCACCCAGTTCCGCTTCGACGCCGCGCCCGAGGCGACTGGCCCGCGCTTCATCGCCCCCGAGGAAATCCGCCCGGCCGACCTGGTCATCGACCTGCGCCCCGAGGACGAGGCCCCGCGCAAGGCCACCCCGGACGCGCTGCGCCTGCCCGATTACGGCGCGACCGGCCCCCTGCCCGACCCCGGCGGCCGCGTGGTGCTGGCCTGCCGTTCCGGCCTGCGCTCCTGGCGCGCCGCCGACGCCCTTGCCCGCCGCTGGAGCGGCGAGATCACCCTTCTGGCCCTTGGAGACGACGACCGATGAAACATTTCACCCTTGCCGCCGCCCTCGCGATCCTGGCCCAGCCGGCGCTGGCCCAGGACAAGGTCACGCTGATCCTGGACTGGTTCGTGAACCCCGACCACGGCCCGATCATCGTCGCCCAGGAAAAGGGCTTCTTCGCCGAGGAAGCGCTGGAGGTCGAGGTCGTCGCCCCCGCCGATCCCTCGGACCCGCCCAAGCTGGTCGCCGCCGGCAAGGCCGATTACGCCATCAGCTACCAGCCGCAACTGCACCTGCAAGTGCATGAGGGCCTGCCGCTGAAGCGCGTGGGCACCTTGGTCGCGACGCCCTTGAACTGCCTGATGGTCAAGGCCGACGGCCCGGTGCAAGAGATCGCCGACCTCAAGGGCAAGAAGATCGGCTATTCCGTCTCGGGCGTCGAGGAGGCGCTGGTCGGCCAGATCCTCGGGACCGCCGGGCTGACCATGGACGACATCGAGATGGTGAACGTGAACTGGTCGCTTTCGCCCGCGCTGATCGCCGGCCAGGTCGATGCCACCATCGGCGCCTATCGCAATTTCGAGCTGACGCAGATGCGGCTGGAAGGCGCCGAGGGCAAATGCTTCTTCGTCGAGGAACAGGGCGTGCCGACCTATGACGAGCTGATCTTCGTCGCCAACCCGGCCAACCTGGACCTGGACCGCACCCGCCGCCTGCTGCACGCGGTCGAACGCGGCGCGCAATACATGATCAACCACCCCGACGAGGCATGGGAGCTGTTCTCGGCCACCGCCCCCGACCTTCGCGACGAGCTGAACGCCGAGGCGTGGAAGGACACGCTGCCGCGCTTCTCGCAATCGCCGGCGGCGCTGGACCAGGGCCGCTATGCGCGGTTCGAGGCCTTCCTGCACGAGGCCGGGCTGGTGGACGGCGTGCTGCCGGTCTCGGACCTGGCCTTGGACGTGGGGGCGGCACAATGAACCGCTACGGAGACGCCTTCGCCGCCTGGCGCGCCGACGCGCAGCCGGAATGGGACGCCTATACCCGCCACGCCTTCGTCGAGGGGTTGCGCGACGGCACGCTGCCGCAATCCTGCTTCCTGACCTACCTGGTGCAGGACTACCTGTTCCTGAAGAATTTCTCGCGCGCCTGGGCGCTGGCGGTGGTCAAGGCCGGCGACCTCGACGAGATGCGGGCCTGTTCGGCAACGGTCCACACCCTGCTCGATCACGAAATGGGCCTGCATGTCCAGACCTGCGCCCGCGCCGGCATGGGCCCCGAGGTGCTGGCCAATGCGCAAGAGGCGGTGACCAACATCGCCTATACCCGCTATGTGCTCGAGGCGGGCTATTCGGGCGATTTCCTCGACCTGCTGGCGGCGCTGATGCCCTGCGTGCTGGGCTATGGCGAAATCGGGCTGCGGCTCCAGGCCGAGGCGGCGCCCGACACCCCCTATCGCGAATGGATCGACACCTATGCCGGCGCCGAATATCAGGCCGCCTGCATCTCGGCCGGCGAATTGCTGGACAGCGCCATCCGCAAGCGGCTGGGCGCGGCGCCCCAGGAAAGCCCGCGCTGGACGGCGCTGTCGCAGCGCTTCGCCACCGCCACCCGGCTCGAGGTCGCCTTCTGGGAGCTTGGCCGCGCATGACCGCCGCAGCGTCGGTCCGCGGCCGCGCCTGGGTCGGCGAGGCGCCGCTGTTCGCGCCGGTGGAGCTGGTGCTGGAACTCGGTGGCTGGACCTGCCTGCTCGGCCCCTCGGGCGTCGGCAAATCGACCATCCTGCGCCTGATCGCCGGGCTGGAAACCGGCGCGCGCTTCGAGGGCGAGGTGGTGCGCAACTGCCCGGTCGCCCTGATGGCGCAGGATCCCGGCCTGATCCCCTGGCTCGACGTGACCGGCAATGTCACCCTGGGCGCCCGGTTGCGCGGCAGCCTGGGGGCTTCTTCCGTGTCCAAATATCCTGGGGGACGCCGGAGCGACCCCATCGAGGGGCCGCTCCGGCGGGGGGCAAAGCCCCCGGCCGCCCCCGCAGCCCGCGCGGCCCATCTGATCGAGGCCGTGGGCCTGGCAGACCGCGCCCATCACCTGCCCGCAAACCTGTCCGGCGGCCAGCGCCAGCGCACCGCCCTGGCCCGCACGCTTTTCGAGGACCGGCCGCTGGTGCTGCTCGACGAGCCCTTCTCGGCGCTCGACGCGCGCACGCGGGCGCAGATGCAGGATCTGGCGGCGCGCCTGCTCGACGACCGCACGGTGCTGCTGGTCACGCATGACCCGGCCGAGGCGGCACGGCTGGGCGACCGCATCCTGCTGTTGCGGGAAACGGGGCTGACCGAATGGCCCCGGCCCGACCCGCGCCCGAAAGGCGCCGCCCGACCCTATGACGCGCCCGAGATGCTGGCCCTGCAGGCCGAGCTGATGCGGGGGATGATGGCATGAGAACCGTCGCGGCCCTGGTCGTCACCATCCTGGCCCTCTGGCAGGGGGTCATCTGGCTGGCCGGCATGCCGCCCTTCCTGCTGCCCTCGCCCTTGGCCGTGGCCGACGCGCTGTGGATCAACCGGGCCGAGATCGCCCGCCATGCCGGCTTCACCCTGGCCGAGGTGGTGCTGGGCTTCACCCTCGGCTCGGCCCTGGGCGCGGCGCTGGCGGTGGCGATGGGGTTTTCGCAGAAACTGACCGGCGTGCTGCGGCCGATCCTGACCTTCAGCCAGACCATCCCGGTCTTTGCCCTGGCGCCGATCCTGACCTTGTGGCTGGGCTTCGGCATGGCGCCCAAGATCGCCATGACCGTGCTGATCGTGTTCTTCCCGGTCGCCAGCGCCTTCCTGGACGGGCTGATGCGCACGCCGCAGGCGGCGCTGGACCTGGCGCAGGTGATGGGCGCCGGCCGCACCCGCATCATGCGCCACCTGCGCATCCCCGCCGCGCTGCCGAGCCTCGCCACCGGGCTGCGGCTGGCGGCGGTCTATGCGCCCATCGGCGCGGTGATCGGCGAATGGGTGGGCGGGGCCCGCGGCCTTGGCGCGCTGATGATCCATGCCAACGGCCGGATGAAGACCGACCTGGTCTTTGCCGCCCTGCTGGTGCTGTCGGTGATGACGGTGATCTTCGCCCGGCTCGTCGCCATCGCGCTGCACCGGCTGCTGCGCCGCTACGGCGTCTAGCAGGCTGCTGAAAAAGTCCTTGCGACAGGACAGCGTGGGCGGGGAACCGGGAAATCCGCTTCAAATTTGCCGAAAACACCCCATTTTCGGGCCGATATCAGCTGGATCCAGAACGATTTCCGCTGCGTCGCCCTCTCAAAATCCTTTTTCAGCAACCTGCTAGACCAGGCGCGCGGCGCGGGCCAGATCCTCGGGCGTGTTCAGGTTCAGGAACGGATCCAGCGGGCGGCTGTCGAACACCGCCCGTCCCGGATCATGCGCAGCCGCGAACTGGCCGATCCGGTGCAGCCCGGATTCCAGCGCCTCGTGCAACTCGCCGCGCAGCGACACCGGCCAGAGCGCGCAGGTCGGATGGTCGCGCAGCTGCCCGCTGTCGTCCGGACTGGCGGCGATGGCCACGCCCGAGCGGCCGGCCGCCTCGCGCAGCCGATGCACCAGATCCTCGGGCAGGAAGGGCGTATCGACGCTGACGCTGACGACGCTGTCGGCCCCCTCGGCCGCCGCCCATTCCATGCCGGCCAGAACCCCGGCCAGCGGCCCGGCAAAGCCGCCGATGCCGTCGGCGATCACCGGCAGCCCGTATTCCGCGAACTGCTCGGGCTCGCCATTGGCATTGATCGCCAGCCGCCCGCATTGCGGCGAAAGCCGCGCGATCACCCGCGACAGCAGCGTCTCGCCCGCCAGCATCCGCAAGGCCTTGTTGCCCCCGCCCATGCGCGTGGACAGGCCCCCGGCCAGGATGACGGCGGGCAGCGCGCTCATTCCAGCCCCGCGGCGATGGCGCGGGCCAGCGCAAAGACCCGCTGTTCGAGGATCACCGGCGTCTCGCAGACATAGGTCAGCGCGTGCTGGCGGTCCTGGAAAATGCGCATGTCCCAGTCGAGCCGTTCCTCCTCGGCGTCGATCGCGTCGAAATCGGGTTGTTCAGCCTTTTGCAACTCTTCCATCCTGGCGCGGTGGGCGTCGATCCTTTGTGCCAGATCGACCTGCTTGTGGCCATAGCGCGCGATGCCGGCGATCAGCGCGGTGCGATGCGGCTCGATCCGGTCGAAGATCGCCACCATCAGCGCGGTCAGCTGCCGGTCGTCGGCGCCCTCGGCAAATGCGGCGATCTCGGCCTCGGCCTCGGGCAGCGGCAGGCGGCGCTGCTCCAGCCGGTCGGCCAGGGCGGCGATCTCGGGCGTGCGGGCCAGGTCGCGCACGGCCTCGTCCGGCTCGGGCCCGGACCACATCTGGCCCAGCGACAGGTGCGGCTGCTTGCGCTGCACGCAGGGCCAGTCGGGATCGGTGCCGCTTTCCGCCTGCGCCGCGCCTGCGCCCGCGGCAAGGCAAAGCGCCAGAACCAGGTATCTCATGCTCCCCCCTTTCGCCGGGCCCAGAGCCCCTTGGCCGGATCATACATGATCACGGCCCCTGCAAAGAACAGGATCAGGCAACCCGACACCACCAAGAAGGACAGAAGATCGAAGCGCGCGTAAAGGGCAAAGCGGATCAACTCAACCGCATGGGTGAAGGGATTGGCCGCGCAGATGTCATGCAGCAGCGGCGAGCTTTCGTTCATCCGCCACAGCGGGTAAAGCGCGCTGGAGGCGAAGAACATCGGGAAGATGACGAAATTCATCACCCCGGCAAAGTTTTCCAGCTGGCGGATGGCCGAGGACAGGAACAGCCCCATCGCCCCCAGCATCAGCCCCGACAGGAACAGCGCCGGCAGCACCGCCAGATAGCCGATGGCGGGCGGCTGCACGTCCCAGAACCAGGCGATGGCGAGGAAAGCATAGACCTGGATGATCGACACGATCACCCCCGCGACCAGCTTGGCCGCCAGCAGGAACCAGCGCGGGAACGGGCTGACCAGCAGGGTGCGCATCGCCCCCGTCTCGCGGTCATGCACCATCGAGAGCGAGCTTTGCATGCCGTTGAACAGCTGGATCATCGCGCAAAGGCCGGGCGTCACATAGACTTCGTAAAGCACATAGGTCTGGTAGGGCGGCGTGATCGACAGGCCCAGAACGGCGCGGAACCCGGCGGCAAAGATGAACAGCCAGACCAGCGGCCGCACCAGCGCCGCCAGGAAGCGGCCGCGCTGGTTGACGAAGCGCAGCGTCTCGCGCCGGGCGATGCCCAGGAATGCGGTCAGCCACATGCGCGGGGTCAGGCGATGGCTCATGCCGCCTCCCCCGTCAGGCGCAGGAAGGTGGCGGTCAGGTCGTCGCCGCCGATGGCGCCGGCATTGCCGCAGGCCAACACCTCGCCCCGGTGCAGGATGACCAGCCCGTCCTCGGGGCGGATCTCGTCCAGGATATGCGTGGCCCAAAGCGCTGAAACCCCGCCCCGCACCAGCGCGCGGGTCAGCGCCACCACCTCGGCGCGAGATTTCACGTCCAGCCCCACCGTGGGCTCGTCCAGCAACAGGATCTCGGGGCGGTGGATCAGGGCGCGGGCGATCTCGGCCCGGCGCTGCTGGCCGCCGGACAGGGCCGAGACCCTGGCATGCAGCCGGTCCGACAGCTCGACCTGCGCCAGCACCTCGAGGCTGCGCGCCCGCGCCTCGCGCCGCGGGATGCCGTGCAGCGCGGCGTGGTATTCCAGGTTCTGCGCCACGGTCAGGTCGGCATCCAGCGCGCGGGACTGGAACACCACCCCCAGCCGCGCCAGCGCCGCGCCGGGCTGGCGGCGCAGGTCGTGCCCCGCCACCTCGATCCGGCCCGAGCGGTTGTCGTAAAGCCGGGTAATCAGCGAGAAGAGCGTGGTCTTGCCGGCGCCGTTCACGCCGAGAAGCGCGGTGAAGCCGCCGCGCGGCACGGTCAGCGACACGTCCTTCAGCGCCTGAAAGCGGCCGAAGCTGTGGCTGACATGCTGGATGGAAAGCGCGTCCTGCGGCATCTGGCAAAGGGGCGGGGCGCGCACGGCCCCCGCCCGCCTGGCTTACTGGATGTTGAACACCGCCTGCTGGGTTTCGCCCTGCGAGCCGGGGATCGACAGCGTATAGCGGCCCGGCACGATGGCGATGAAGCTGATCGTCGCGGTGCCGGCATCGTCGAACTCCAGCGAATGCACGCCCATCGGCCGGATCTCGATGTCGTTGATGACGATCTCGTTCACCCAGATCGCGCGGAAGAAGTCACCGCCCGACAGCGCCAGCTCCTGGCTGCCATCCGCATTGATGTCGAGGCGATAGAAGCCGCCCGACTTCAGCTTGTATTCCGCCGTCGCCACCGGCTTGCCCGAGGCCAGCGTCAGCGGCGCCAGGTCGGTGCGGTTGTCGCGCGCCATGATCCCCGAGAAGCCGAAGTCGAACTTGGAGCCGGCCTCATGCACGCCCTCGGCGCCGCCTGCCTCTGCGGCATCGTCGTCGTCGTCATCATCGTCGTCCTGTTCGGCGGCGGGGGCGCCATCGGTGGCGGCGCCGGCCTCGGGGCTGGCTTCGGGCGCGGCCTCCTGCGCCGTGGCGGGCAAGGCCAGCCCGGCCATGATCAGCAGGACGGTCAGCAAACGGGTCATGGTTCTTCCTCCCTCTTGAACTCTCATCAGTTGGGCGCGACGACCACGCCCCAGGGCTGCTGGCCCACGGGCACGGATTTGACGACCTTCAGCGTCGCCACGTCGATCACCGAGACATCGTTGGAATTGCCGTTGGTGGTGAACAGGTATTTCTCGTCCGGGGTAAAGGCCATCTGCCAGACCCGCTGGCCGACCAGCAGATAGTCCTGGACCTCGTCCGTCTCGCCGTCGATCACCGCCACCCGGTTGGCGGGGCCCAGGGCGACAAAGACCTTGCTGCCGTCGCCGGTCACGCGCACGCCGACCGGCTGGATCGCCTCGGGCAGGACGCCGGGGATCTGGAAGCTGATCTTCCTGGTGATCGCCTGGGTCGCCGGGTCGATCACGCTGACCGTGCCGCCGATTTCCGAGCTGACGTAAAGCTTGGTCCCGGCATCGTTGAACTGGGCAAAGCGCGGCCGCGAATCCACCAGCACGTTGGCGAAGATCTCGAAGCTTTCGCTGTCGATGAAATGCGCCATGTTGGTGGTTTCCGAGGTGTTGATGACCACCTTGCCGTCGGGGCTGACGCCCATGCCCTCGGGCTCGACGCCGACCGGGATCTCGGCCAGCACCTTGTGGGTCTGGGTATCGACCACGGTCACGAGGTTGTCGTCCTCGTTGGCGATGTAAAGCGGGTTGCCCGAGTGATGCAGCACGAACAGCTCGGGGTCGGGCCCGGAAGGCAGGGTGTGCATTTCCTCCATCGTCTCGGGGTTGAAGACCCGCACCAGGTCGTCGTCCGAGGCGCAGACGTAAAGCTCCTTGCCGTCGGGGCTGATGGTGATGCCGCGCGGGCGGGCGCCGACCGGATAGGTGCCGATCACCTCCAGCGTCTCGCTGTCCAGCACGGTGACGTCATTGCCCTTTTCGTTGCTGACGAAGACCCGGTTGGCGGCGGCGGGCAGGGCGAAACCCAGGCACAGGGCCGAGGTCAGGATGGCGGTTGCAGCTTTCATCTTTGGCCTCAGAACTTGCATTCGGTTTCGGGACGGTCGAAGCCCAGCGTGTCCAGCGCCGAGCTTTGGTGCAGATACTGGTCCTGCGGGCTGACCGAGGCGGTGACGGAATCGGTGGCCAGCAGGATCGGCTGGCGCAGCTGGTGGTCCCAGTCGCGCAGGGTCAGCTTTTGCCCCTTGAAGCCCGCGACCTCGAAATTCTCGGACAGCATGAACTCTTTCAGCGCGACGGGGTCGGTGCTTTGCGTGCGCGTCGCCGCCTCGCCGATCATGCGCAGCGCGATCCAGGTCTGGTAATCCTCCTCGCGGATCGGGCGGCCGGCGAGCTTTTCGAAACGGTTCTGGAACTGCGTCGCCCCCCAGGCCTCGAGCGAGGGCGCCCAGCTGCGCGGCACCAGCCCGGCCGAGCCGGCGACCGGGCGCGGATCCCAGGTCGCATAGGGCAGCCAGTCGGCAAAGACGCCGTTCTCGTCCGCCGCGATCAGCACGTCATGGGCCGGCGCGCGCTGGGTAAAGACCGGCATCTGCTGCTGGACCTGCACATGGCCGCTGTCGCTGCGCCGGCTGCCGCCGGTATCCTCATAGGTGCGGGCCTCGACGATCTTGGCGCCGAACTTGGTCGCGGCGCGGCGATAGGCGTCGGCCAGCGCCACGTCCTCGGGATGGCTGCCGGCGATCAGGAACCAGTTCGGCCATTGCTTCCACATCAGGAATTGCGCCAGCGCATCGGCCAGCATGGCGTGGCTGGGCGCGGCATGGATCACGTTGAAGCGGCAGTCCTTGCCGCGCAGGCCGTCGCCGCGCGCCCGCGCATTCAGCACCAGCGCCCGGTCGCCGGCCTGGTCGGCCAGGGCCAGCGTCTGCGCATCATCGGCCAGCGTGACGATGAAGGGGATGCCCTGGGCCAGCAGCTTGTCCATCTCGGCCGGGGCGGATTCGGGCGTGGCGGTGATCTCCAGCGCCTCGAAATCCTGGTTCATGAAGCGGCCGGTGGTGTCGTTGTCCTCGATCGCCAGCCGCGCGCCGGCAAAGCCCAGATCCTCGGGCGGCGCGTCCAGCCGCGAGATGGGCGGCAGGCTGGGCACGTCCACCCGCAGCACGGCGGCGCGCACGGTCTGCGAGGCTGCGGCATCTTGCGCAAGGGCTGGATTTGCCATGGACAAACCAGCCAAAAGTATGATGATTCTGCCTTTCATGGCCGTCCTCCCCCCTGCATCATGCCGGGTCAATCCGCCTGCGCCAACCCGGCAGATGCCCCGGTTCCAGCCGGGTGAAATCCCCTGATACCTAAGTCTTAGGGACTTTCGTCCTATGGACGCACGCGGGGGTCGAAGGCATGGTTTTGCGCATGGGATTCCCGCGGCTCATCCTGATTGCCTGCGCCGTCGTCCTGGCCGGATCCGGCGCCGGGGCGGACCAGCCGGCACGCGGATCGCCGCCGCCGCCCGACAGCGCCGCCTGGTTCGGCCTGCATTTCATCGACACCTCGACCGAAGGCGCGATCAACGGCGTGCGGGCGGACGAGACCCGCCGCATCGAGATGGCCGAGGCGGTCATCGCCGAGGATCTGCGCAACCGCGGCTTCACCCTGCTGGAGCCGCCGGCCGAGCAGGTGGCCGGGATCAAGAACCCCACGCAATCGAATGGCAGCGACAGCCGCATCGCGCGCGAGCTGGGCGCGCATTACGCGATCTCGGGCGAGGTGCAGAAGGTCTCGAACCTGATCCTGTCGCTGAACCTTTACGTCCGCGATGCCGCCAGCGGCGACACGGTGCGCGCCGGCGTGGTCGACATTCGCGGCAATACCGACGAAAGCTTTCGCCGCGGCTATCTCTACCTGTTGAAAAACATCATCTTTCGGGAGGAATGACGGATGATCCGACTGCTGGCCCTGTCGATCGGTGCGGCCCTGGCCCTGGCCCCCGCGGCCGAGGCGCATGGCCCGCCGCGGCTGAAGCTGGAGATGCAGCAAAAGCTGGATGCCACCCCGGACGAGGTCTGGGCCGCGATCGGCCGGTTCGACGACATGAGCTGGCACCCGGCCATCGCCAGCCTGGAGCTGACCGGCGACGGCTCGGCCGACCAGCCCGAGACATCCACCCGCGTGCTGCATCTGAAAGCCGACGCGGACGATCCGACCATCACCGAGGTTCTTTCGAAATGGCAGCCCGAAAAGCGTTGCTATGCCTATCGCATCACCGAGGTCGAGGTGACGGTGCTGCCGGTGACGAACTATGCCGCGACGCTTTGCGTCCGGGACGAGGGCGGCAAGGCGCTGGTCAACTGGAAGGGCGGCTTCTATCGCGGCTATCCCAACAACGAGCCGCCGCCGGAACTGAACGACGAGGCAGCGATCCAGGCCGTGACCGGCGTCTACCGCGCCGGGCTCGATGCGCTGGCGGAACGGTTCGGCAAGGCCGAATAGCGGGGTCGCTTACGGGGTGGCGGGGCTGACCGGCTCCAGCCCGCCACCCTGTTCCTGCCAGCCCTCGATCCCGTCGGGAAACCAGATCACGCCGCGATAGCCCAGCGCCACGGCGCGCTTGGCGGCGTTCCAGCTCATCCAGCAGTCGCGCTTGCAAAAGATCACCAAGGGCGCCGCCTTGTCGCCGCCCGACAGGCGCGCCAGCCCCTCGGCCAGCCGCGCCTGTTCCACGGGGGAGAGCCGCTCGTAGCCGGTGCCGTGCAGCCAGGTCGCGCCCGGAATGGACAGGTGCGGCGGCGCGTTCCACAGCGTGCCTTCGGGCAGGCCCTCGGGGCGGGCGGTGCGCGGCAGCACGTCGACGAAGGGCACGCCGCGGGCATGCAGTTCCATCGCCTCGGCCGCGCCGATCACCCGCGCGCCGGCCAGGGTGACCGGGGTTTCAGACCGATAGGGCTCGCCATGGAAACCCTGCGGCTCGGGCACCTGAGCCTGGGCCTGGACCGCGCCGGCCACAACGACCGCCAGCGCCGCCCAGGCCTGTCTCATGGTTTCAAGCCCTTGCCGTAATCGTCCAGCAGCGGCACGCCGGCATCGCGCAGGATGGCGTCGATCTCGTCCTGGTGGCGGCGGATCAGGCTGTTCAGCTGCCGCTTCCATTCCTGCTCGTCCAGCCGCACGCCCATGGTGATGCGATAGAACATGCGCGGCCCGCCGGCTTCCTTGAGCAGGGGCGTGAATTGCAGTTCGGGATCGTGCTTGACCAGCGGACCGGCCAGCGGGCCCCAGATCACCGCCGCCGCCAGCGCGCCCGATTTCACCTGGGCCAGCATCTCGCCCGCCGGATCCTCGACCCGGCGATCCACGAACAGATCCCAGCCGCGCATGTCCTTGGCCAGCCCCGCCCGCGCCAGGTTGGTCGCCGGCGGCGTGCCCGCCACCACGCCGATCGGATGGCCCTGAAGCGCCGGATCCTCCAACACCTCGACCGAGGCCAGCGGGCTGTCCCGGCGCGTCACGATGCCGTAGGCCGAGGTATAGTAATGGTTGGTGTTCTGCACCATCTCGTCGCCCTGGGCATAGCCGATGACGACATCGCAAAGCCCGGCGCGCAGGGTCTTGCGGATGAAGCCCGGCCCCTGCGGGAACCAGGTATAGGCCACCGGCAGGCCCAGCTTGTCGGCGAAAAGCCGGGCGATGCGGTTCTCGAAACCCTGCTCGTCCTGGGACGACATCGGCACCGCGGCGGGATCGGCGCAGACCCGGAACTCGGTCTTGGACCGCAGGTCGGCGACCTGCGCCGGCGCGGGCAGCGCGGCGCAGGCCAGCAGGGCGGCAAGGGCAAGCGCGCGTCTCATCCGCTCATGCAGGAATCTTCCTGCGCGACAAATTCCTCGGACTTGTCCTCTCTCTTGGCGGGGCGGCCGCGCGGCAGCTCGCCCACCCCCCGCGCCAGCAGATAGGCATAGATGTCGTCGATATAGCACCAGACGTTCTTGTTGGTGCCAAAGGCCGGCATGACCAGGTTGGCGGCCGTGTTGACCTCTTGCTTGCCCGAGGCGGCGATTTCCAGGAAATCGTAATAGCCGAGATTCAGCACCGAGTTCTTCAGCGCCGGCGCATAGCTCGAGCCCTCGCCGTCCGGGCCGTGGCAGACATGGCATTCCGCCGAATAGCGGCGATAGCCCGAGAAGGTCGCCCAATCCACCGTGCCGTCCTCGGCGATCTTGAAGGTGGGGATGTCCTCGGCCGTATACCAGCGGCCGTTCTCCATGTGGTCGGGGGTGATGTCCTGGCCGTTCGGCAGCGCCTGCTTGCCGCCGGCCTCCTGCCCGGCGGCTGCCTCGGCGGCCGGTTGCTGTTGTTGCCCTCCATCGCCCGAGACGGCGGCGGCAGCGCCTGCCCCGGCCTGGGCCGGGGGCGTGTCGGCGGATTGCGCAAGGGCCGTTCCGGTAAGTGCGCCGATCATGCAGGCGACACCGATCGCCATCAGGCTGGCGGTCGTCTTGCTGGTCATGAATTTCCTCCCTGGCTGTCACCCGAAGATGATGGCTCGCCCCAAGGTTATCCCTGGGGCGGCCAGTTTCGAGTCACAGTTTGCTTTCCGGCACCAAAGTATTAGCCCGGCAGTTCGAACACGGTCAGCTGGCCGCCCAGCTCGGTGTATTGCGACAGCGAGGCATAGCCGCCCACCGCGCCAAGCCCGTCGTTGGGATTGGTCAGGCCCGCCGCAAGGCCGATGCCGGCCCAGCCGCCGACACCCGACAGGATGCCGATATACTGCTTGCCGCCATGTTCGTAGGTCATCACGTTGCCGATGATGCCAGATGGGGTCTTGAACTTGTAAAGCTCTTCGCCCGTCTGTGCGTCCACCGCCTTCAGATAGCCTTCCAGCGTGCCGTAGAAGACCACGTCGCCCGCCGTCGCCAGGGCGCCCGACCAGACCGAGAACTGTTCCGGGATGGACCACTTGATCTCGCCCGTGGTGTTGTCCCAGGCGATGAAATTGCCCATGCCGCCATGGCTGTTCGGCGCAGGATACATGGACAGCGTGGCGCCGACATAGGGCTGGCCGGCGGTATAGGCCACCCGGAAGGGCTCGTAATCCATGCAGACATGGTTCGTCGGGACATAGAACAGGTTGGTCTTGGGCGAGAAGGCCGCCGGCTGCTGGTCCTTGGTCCCCAGCGCCGCCGGGCAGACGCCGGTGGTGTTCTCGTCCTCGCCGTTCTGGGCGGTCGAGTATTCGGGCACCACGGCCGGGCGGCCATAGGTCTCCGAATTGGGGTCCATGTCGACGCCGGTGGTCCAGTTCACCACCGGGTCGTATTTCTCGGCCACCAGCAGCTCGCCCGTCTCGCGGTCGAGCGTATAGGCCAGGCCGTTGCGGTCGAAATGCGTCAGCAGCTTGCGTTCCTGCCCGTCGATGGTCTGGTTGGTCAGGATCATCTCGTTGACGCCGTCGTAGTCCCATTCGTCATGCGGCGTCATCTGGTAGAACCACTTGGCCATGCCGGTGTCGGCATCCCGCGCCATGATGGTCATCGACCACTTGTTGTCGCCCGGCCGCTGCGAGGGGTTCCAGGTCGAGGGGTTGCCGGTGCCGTAATAGACCAGGTTCAGGTCCGGGTCATACGAGAACCAGCCCCAGATCGTGCCGCCGCCGATCTTCCACTGGTCGCCCTCCCAGCTGCTGAGCGAGCTGTCGGCGCCGATGGGCTTGCCCAGATGGGTGGTGGTTTCGGGATCGACCAGCAGCTCCTCGTCGGGGCCGGTGGACCAGGCTTTCCACGCCTCGGACCCGTCGGCCAGGTTCAGCGCGGTCATGCGGCCGCGCACGCCGTATTCGCCGCCCGAGACGCCGACCAGGACCTTGTCCTTGACCGGCACCACCGTCGCGGTCAGCGTCTCGCCTATGGCGGGGTCGCCGATCTTGGTCGACCATTTCGCCTCGCCGGTCTTGGCGTCCAGCGCCACCACCGTCGTATCGGCCTGGCCCAGCAGGATCATGCCGTCGGCATAGGAAAGGCCGCGATAGACCGTGTCGCAGCACATCACCGCGATGACGTTCGGATCCTGCTGCGGCTCATAGCGCCACAGGATCTTGCCGTTGTCGTTCAGGTCCAGCGCAAAGACCTTGTTCGGAAAGGGGGTGTGGACATACATCACGTCGCCGATCACCAGGGGCGAGCCCTCGTGCCCGCGCAGCACCCCGGTCGAGAAGGTCCAGGCGACGCGCAAATCCTTGACGTTGTCCTTGTTGATCTGATCCAGGGTCGAATATCGCGTGTTCGCGTAATCGCCCATCTGGATCGCCCATTGCTGGGGCTTGGCGATCTCGGCCAGCACACTGTCATTGGCCAGCACCGCCGTGCCGGACATGAGCAGCGCAAGGCAGGCGCCGTTCATCAGGGTTTTCATGAATTTTCCTCCGCATGCCGGTGATCGCGCTGCTCCTCCTGCGCAAGCACCTTCTGCTGGAAGGTTCGGACCCGGCCGCATTTGCGTCAACGCGGCCGGCAGGCTCACAAGACCAAAGTATTAGGGAAATTCGGCAATAGGTATGGGGTCAATCCCCCCGCCGCCCCTTTCGACAGCTAGCCCAGCCGTTCGGCATGCCAGCGGATGTGGTCCGCCATGAAGGTCTGCACGAAGAAATAGCTGTGGTCGTAGCCCGGTTGCATGCGGAAGGTGCCGGGCTGGCGGCGCTCGGCCATGGCATGGGCCAGCGCCTCGGGCTTCAGCAGGTCCAGGAACTGGTCGCTGGCGCCCTGGTCGATCAGCACCTCGCCGGGATAGCCGCGCTGGCGCATCAGCAGGGTCGAATCGTGCCGTTCCCAGGCGCTGCGGTCCTCGCCCAGATAGGCGGCGAACTGCTTGCGCCCCCAGTCGGATTCGCTGGGATGGGCGATCGGCGAAAAGGCCGAGACGGACTTGTAGCGCTCGGGCAGGGTCATGGCGATGGTCAACGCGCCATGGCCGCCCATGGAATGCCCGGTGATGCCCTGCGCCTCGCGGTCCAGGGGAAAGTTGCCGAAGACCAGTTCCGGCAGTTCGTGGGTGATATAGTGCCACATGCGGAAATGCGGCGCCCAGGGGGCTTGGGTCGCATCGACATAGAAGCCGGCGCCCTGCCCCAGGTCGTAGGCCTCGTCATTGGCCACGCCCTCGCCGCGCGGCGAGGTGTCGGGAAAGATCACCGCGATGCCGTATTCCGCCGCCCATTCCTGTGCGCCGGCCTTGGTCATGGCGTTCTCATGCGTGCAGGTCAGGCCCGACAGATACCACAGCACCGGCACCTTGCCGTATTCGGCCTGCGGCGGCAGGTAGACGGCAAAGGTCATCGGCGTGCCGGTCGCCTGCGACTGGTGGCGATAGACGCCCTGGATGCCGCCGAAGCTGCGGTTTTCCGATACGGTTTCATAGGCCAGACTCATGGCTCAATCCCTCTTGTCAGGTCGTGGAACATGGCCGGTGCATCGGCACGGGCCATGCCGGGGCCGAAGAAACGCGGCGGGCAGCCGGCCGGCAATATCGAAACCGGCTTTCTGCCACGAATGAACGGTGCCGGCAGGGCCGCGACGGCGAAATCGCGGCCGGCGCGGGCGCAATTCCGACAGCAGCCCGTCGCCACGTTGCCGGATGTCGGCGGCGACCCGGCTGGCCGCCTGGGCTTGCGCATGGCCGGGTTCGTGGACCGCGATGGTGAAATCCATCCGGTCGCGCAGGGCGTGCCGCCAGCCCGGCGCCGTGGCGAAAGCCCCGCGCGGACGGCCGGCCAGGCTGGCCTGGGCGACAGGCGGGACGGACCAGCATGCCTGTCCCGCCCCCGCCATCAACGCGGGCCCGTCACTTCAGCTCGTCCACCGAGCGGATGACCTTGCCCAGAAGGCCATAGTCCAGCGCCTCTTGCGTGTTCAGCCAGAAGTCGCGCTGGGTGTCCTTTTCGATCCGCTCGACGGTCTGGCCGGTCGCCTCGGCAAAGATCTGGTTCAGCCGGTCGCGCATCAGCCGCACCTGCTCGGCCTGGATCATCATGTCGGTCGAGGTGCCGCCGATCCCGCCCGAGGGCTGGTGGATCAGGAAGCGGGTGTTGGGCAGGCAGAAGCGGTTTGCCTTCTCCGCGCCGACGAAGATCAGCGCCCCGGCCGAGGCCACCCAGCCCGAGCCGATGGTGCGCACGGTCGGGCGGATGAACTTGATCACGTCATGGATCATGTCGCCCGATTCGACATGGCCGCCGGGGGACGAGATCAGCATGTTGATCGGGTCTTCGCTGTCCTCGGCCAGGGCCAGCAGATGCGCGACGGTGCGCTGCGCCAGCTTGTCGGTGATCGGCCCGGCGACGATGACCGTGCGCGACTTGAAATAGAGCTTGCCGATCTTGTCGCCCTCGGGCAGGCCGAGGCCCTCGTCCTTCGAGCCCTCCTGGCGGCGCTCGTCTTCGTCGTCGTCATCGTCGTCCAGGCGGATGTGCTGTGCCATGATCGGTCCTTTCATGTTGACGGCGGGGCCGGTCGCCCGCCCCCGCCGTCCTTTTACCTAAGCAGCCCTTGACGATCAGTAAAGCACGACCGAGCGGATCGACTCGCCCGCATGCATCAGGTCGAAGCCCTTGTTGATGTCGTCCAGCGACAGGGTGTGGGTGATCATCGGGTCGATCTCGATCTTGCCGTTCATGTACCAGTCGACGATCTGCGGCACGTCGGTGCGGCCGCGGGCGCCGCCGAAGGCCGTGCCCTTCCAGACCCGGCCGGTGACCAGCTGGAACGGGCGGGTGCTGATTTCCGCCCCCGCCGGCGCCACGCCGATGATGATCGACTGGCCCCAGCCGCGATGTGTGCATTCCAGCGCGTCGCGCATCACCTTGACGTTGCCGGTGCAGTCGAAGCTGTAGTCGGCGCCGCCGATCTGGTCGAAGGGCGTCTTGGTCAGGTTGACGATCTCCTGCACCACGTTGTCGCAATTCTTCGGGTTGATGAAATGCGTCATGCCGAAATGCTCGGCCATCGGCTTCTTGTCGTCGTTCAGGTCGACGCCAATGATCATGTCCGCGCCGGCCAGCCGCAGGCCCTGGAGCACGTTCAGACCGATGCCGCCCAGGCCAAAGACTACCGCCTTGGCGCCGATTTCCACCTTGGCGGTGTTGATCACCGCGCCGATGCCGGTGGTGACGCCGCAGCCGATATAGCAGATCTTGTCGAAGGGCGCGTCCTCGCGCACCTTGGCCACCGCGATTTCCGGCAGCACGGTGTAGTTCGAAAAGGTCGAGCAGCCCATGTAGTGAAAGATCGGCGTACCGTCGAGCATGCTGAACCGGCTGGTTCCGTCCGGCATCAGGCCCTGACCCTGGGTAGCGCGAATGGCGGTGCAAAGGTTGGTCTTGCCCGACAGGCAGGACGCGCATTGCCGGCACTCGGGCGTGTAGAGCGGGATGACATGATCGCCCGGCTTGACCGAGGTGACGCCGGGGCCGACCTCGACCACGACGCCCGCGCCCTCATGGCCCAGGATCGAGGGGAAGAGCCCCTCGGGATCGGCGCCCGACAGGGTGAATTCGTCGGTGTGGCAGATGCCGGTGGCCTTGATCTCGACCATCACCTCGCCGGCCTTGGGGCCTTCCAGGTTGACCTCCATGACCTCCAGCGGCTTGCCGGCTTCCAGCGCGACGGCGGCACGGGTTCTCATGTCTTCTTCTCCTTCGGTGACGGCCCTTGGCCTGCGGTTTTCTCATGGTTTCGGGGGCCGGTAAACCGACCCCCGCAATTGTCGCGGCCAAGCCGGCGCTCAGGCCGCAAGCGCGCCGGACCGCTTGGCGATATGGGTGGCGATCGCATCCATCAGCGGCGGCGAAAGCGCGTCATAGGGTTCCAGCCCCAATTCGCGCAGCCGGGCGCGGATCGCCTCCATCCGGCTGGGATCGACGCCCGATTCGATGATCGAGCTGACGAAGGCGGCAAATTCCGGCGCCGCCCAGCCATCCTCGTCCGAAAGCTCGGTATGGACGAAATCCAGCCCGTAGAAGGGATGGTCGCGGTTCTCGATCCGGCCATACATATGCACGCCGCAATCGCGGCAGCGATGGCGCTGGATCGGCGCCTCGGCATTGACGATCTCCAGCTTCTCGGCGCCCTCCAGCACCTCGACCGCATCGCGGCCGACCACGGCCACCTGGGAAAAGATCGCGCCCTCGGGCTTCCAGCACTTGGTGCAGCCGCAGACATGGTTATGCGCGGTCTGCGCCCGGATCGCGACCCGGACCGGGTTGGTGCTGCATTTGCAATGCAGCGTGCCGCCCGAGAAGCCGGGCTGCGCGGGCTTGATGCCATTGTCGACTGCGGGGTGGATCTTCACCCCCGATATGTCCACCATGTTCCAGTTCCTCCCCTCAGAGCCATGCGCCGAAGTTTGCGCCGTGGCCGCGCAGGAACAAGTGGGCAAAAGGTTGTATTGCCTCGCGGCTCAAAGCTCGGGGCGGGTGACAAGCCAGGCGGCGATGGCGGTGCAGGCCAGCACCTGGACGGCGATGAAGCGCATGTCCAGCCCCAGCCAGACCGCCCAGGCGACCCCGGCGGTCATGCCGGCCACCGCCCAGATCTTGGCGTTGCGGCCGATGACGCCGCGCTTGCGCCAGGCGCGGATCGGCGGGCCGAATCGGGGATGGCGCATGATGCGGGCGCCCAGCCGCGGCGAGGAACGCGCAAAGGCCCAGACCGCGAGCAGCAGGAAGGGCACCGTGGGCAGGACCGGCAGGAAAATCCCGATTGTTCCCAGCGTCAGGGTCAGCCAGCCCATCGAGAGCCACAGGTATCGCATCTTACTCCGCCAGTTCACGCAGGATCGCATTCAGGACAGGCCGTCCCGCCGCCGTCGCCGCCAGCCGGTCGCCCCGCAGCGAGATAAGGCCCAGTTCGGCCAGATTCATCAGCCGTCCCTGCGGCAATTCGGCGCCATGGGCAAGATAGCGCGGAATTTCCAGCCCCTCGACCAGCCGCATGGCCATCAGCAGATATTCCAGCGCCCGGCCCGGTAAGTCCAGCAATTCGCGCTGGCTTTCGCCGTCGCCGCGCGCCTCGACCGCCTCCAGCCATTCGCCCGGCGCCCTGTGCGCCTCGGTCGCCCAGCGGCCCGAGGGCAGCGTCAGGCGGCCGTGCGCGCCCGGCCCCACGGCGGCCCAGTCGCCCTGGCGCCAATAGATCAGGTTGTGCCGGCTTTCCGCGCCCGGCCGGGCGTGGTTCGAGATTTCATAGGCCGGCATCCCGGCCGCCGCGCAGATCTCCTGCGTGTCCAGATACATGTCGGCGGAAAGATCCTCGTCCGGCAGGCCCCTGAGCCCGCCTTTCGCATGGCGGGCGCCGAAGGCGGTGCCCGGCTCGATGGTCAGCTGATAGGCCGAGAGGTGATCGACCGCCATGCCGAGCGCCTGGGTCAGTTCGCGCCGCCAATGCGCGCGGTCCTGGTCCTGGCGGGCATAGATCAGGTCGAAGCTGACCCGCGTGAAACAATCCCGCGCGATGTCGAAGGCGGCGCGGGCCTCGGCTGCCGAATGCATCCGGCCCAGCCGGCGCAGGTCGTCGTCGTTGAGCGCCTGCACCCCCATCGAGACGCGGTTGACGCCGCCGTCGGCATAGGCGCGAAAACGGCCCGTCTCGACGCTGGTCGGGTTGGCTTCCAGCGTAATCTCGATGTCATTGGCAAAGGGCCATTCGGCGCGCGCGGCCTCGATCACCCCGGCCACGGTCTCGGGCGTCATCAGGCTGGGGGTGCCGCCGCCGAAGAAGATGCTGTTCAGCACCCGACCCGGTGTTTCCCGGCCCAGTCGGGCCAGTTCGCGACGATAGGCGGCCAGCCAGCGGCCCTGGTCGATCACGGCCGCGACATGGCTGTTGAAATCGCAATAGGGGCATTTTGCGGCGCAAAAGGGCCAATGCACGTAAAGCCCGAAGCCGCCCGCCCGCCAGTCTTCGGCAAGGGCCTGGGCGGGCGCGGTGCTGGCGGCAGGGGCTGGCATGGGCTGGGTCACTCCCGAAAGGCTGTCACTTCGATCTCGACCTTCATTTCGGGTCTGATGAGCCCGGCGACAACCATGGTCGCAGCGGGTAACGCATCCTTCATCGCCTCGCCCAGGACCGGCGCGATCTCGTCCAGGATCGCCGGGTCGGTGATGGTGTATTGCACGCGCACGATGTCGGTGGGCGTGAAACCCGCCTCGGCCAGGGTGGCGAAGATGGTGGCAAAGGCGTTCTGCGCCTGGTCGGCAGCGCTGTCGGGCATGGCCATGGCCGCGTAATCGTAACCCGTGGTGCCCGAGACGAAGCACCACGGCCCCTTCACCACCGCGCGGCTGTAACCCAGCGCCGTTTCGAAGGGCGAGCCGGTCGAGATCCTATGCAAACAGCGTCTCCAGCTTGCGAAAGGCGCGGGCGCGGTGGCTGATGGCGTTCTTCTGCTCGGGCGGCATCTCGGCATAGGTCGCGTCATGGCCGTCGGGCACGAAGATCGGGTCGTAGCCATGGCCCTGCTGCCCGCGCGGCGGCCAGACCAGGCGACCGGGCGCGACGCCCTCGAAGATCTCTTCGTGACCATCGGGCCAAAGCAGGACCAGCGTGGCGCGGAACTGGGCGGTGCGCGGCTCGGGGACGCCGCGCTCGTCCAGCTCGCGCCAGGTGCGGGTCATGGCCTGCATGAAGTCGCGGCCCTGCGGGGTCTCGGCCCAGTCGGCGGTATAGACGCCGGGCGCGCCGTCCAGCCCGTCCACGGTGATGCCGCTGTCGTCGGCCAGCACCGGCAGGCCGGTCGCCTGCATGGCGGCGCGGGCCTTGATGCGGGCATTGCCGATGAAACTGTCCTCGGTCTCGGCCGGCTCGGGCAGGCCCATCTCGCCGGCCGACGTCACCTCGATGCCGTGCGGGGCCATCATGGCGCGGATCTCGTCCAGCTTGCCCCGGTTGTGGGTGGCGACCAGCAGCTTCCTTTCGGTCAGCCGGCGCATTGGACGGCCTCGGTCTGGGCGCGGACCAGCGCGGCGACGCCGGCTTCGGCCAGGTCGAGCAGCTGGTTCATCTCGGGGCGCGAGAAGGTCGCGCCCTCGGCCGACATCTGCACCTCGATCAGCCGCCCTGCCCCGGTCATGATGAAATTGCCGTCGGTTCCGGCCTCGCTGTCCTCGGCATAGTCCAGGTCCAGGATCGCCTGCCCGGCATAGATGCCGCAGGACACCGCGGCGACATGGTCCATGATCGGGTCGGTGGTGACGATCCCGGCCTTCAACAGCCGGTTCATCGCCAGACGCAGCGCCACCCAGCCGCCGGTGATCGCGGCGCAGCGGGTGCCGCCATCGGCCTGGATCACGTCGCAGTCGATGACGATCTGCCGTTCCCCCAGCGCGCGCCGGTCCACTCCGGCACGCAGCGCGCGGCCGATCAGGCGCTGGATTTCCTGCGTGCGGCCGGACTGCTTGCCCGCCGCCGCCTCGCGCCGGTTGCGGCTGTTGGTGGCCCGCGGCAGCATGCCGTATTCCGCCGTCACCCAGCCCTGCCCCGAGCCCTTGAGGAAGGGCGGCGCCTTCTCCTCGATCGTGGCCGAGCAGAGCACGCGGGTATCGCCGCAAGAGATCATGCAGGAACCCTCGGCATGGCGCATGATGCCCGTTTCGATTGAAATCGGGCGCATATCACTTAAATTCCGGCCAGAGGGACGCATCTTTCATTCCTTTCGGGGGTTTTGCCGTTCAGATACAGGTCCGAGGCCCCCGACCGCAACCCGAGAACGTCCTGACAGGATGCCGATGCCTGAAACCGCGCTGCTTTCCGATCTCAACGACCGCTCGCGCGAAGTCTTTCGCCGGGTCGTCGAAGCCTATCTTGCCACCGGCGAGCCGGTCGGCTCGCGCACGCTGACCCGCGAGATGTCCGAAAGGGTCAGCGCCGCGACGATTCGCAACGTGATGCAGGACCTGGAACTGCTGGGCCTGCTGGACCACCCACATATCTCGGCCGGGCGCATGCCCACGCAGCTGGGACTGCGGCTGTTCGTGGACGGGCTGATGGAGGCCGGGCCGGTCGCCGCCAGCGACCGCGAGATGATTGATGAGACGCTGGGCGACGACAGCGGCAATACCGGCGTCATGCTGGACCGGATCAGCACCGCGCTGTCGGCGCTGACCCAGGGCGCCTCGCTGGTGCTGATGCCCAAGCAGGAAGCGCCGGTCCGGCACATCGAATTCGTCAGCCTTGCCCCGGACCGGGCGCTGGTGGTGCTGGTCTTTGCCGATGGCCGGGTCGAGAACCGGGTCTTTGCTCCCCCGCCCGGCCATACCGCCAGCTCCATGCGCGAGGCGGCAAATTTCCTGAATGCCGTGGCGGAAGGTCGCACCCTGGCCGAGCTGCGCCGCAGCATCGCGCAGGAAATCCAGGCCAGCCGGCAAAAGCTCGACAGCATTGCCGCGGCGCTGGTTTCCTCGGGCCTGGCGCTGTGGGAGGGCGAAAGCAGCGATCCGCGGCTGATCGTGCGCGGCCGTGCCAATCTTCTGGCGCATGAACTGGCCGACCTGGACCGGATCCGCAGCCTGTTCGACGACCTGGAACGCAAGCGCGACATCGCCGAATTCCTGGAACTGGCCGAACAGGGCGAGGGCGTGCGCATTTTCATCGGCTCGGAGAACAAGCTTTTTTCACTTTCCGGTTCCTCTCTCGTCGTTTCGCCCTATATGAATGCCGACCGAAAGATTGTTGGCGCGGTCGGCGTCATCGGTCCGACGCGGCTGAACTATGGCCGCATCGTGCCGATCGTGGATTATACTGCGCAGCTTGTCGGCCGGTTGATTTCGGGCCGGAAAGGATGATGAGGACATGACGAAGGAAAACCCGAACGGCAGCCCGCTGGATGAGGAGATCATCGACCCCCCGGCGGATGACGAACCCTCGGCCGGGGTCGAGGCGCTGATCGCCGAGCGGGACGAATACCGCGACCGCTTCATGCGCGCGCTGGCCGATGCCGAAAACGCCCGCAAGCGGGCCGAGAAGGATCGCCGCGACGCCGAGCAATACGGCGGCTCGCGCCTGGCGCGCGACCTGCTGCCGGTGCATGACGCCCTGACCCGCGCGCTGGATACCGCCGGCGACGAGCAGCGCGCCGCAGCGGCAGCCCTGATCGAAGGCGTCGAGCTGACCCTGCGCGAGCTGAACAACGTCTTCGCCAAGCATGGCATCAAGGTCATCACCCCGGCCCTGGGCGAGAAATTCGATCCCCAGCAGCACGAAGCCATGTTCGAGGCCCCGGTTCCGGGCACCATGGCCGGGAACATCATCCAGGTCATGGACAACGGCTTCATGCTGCATGACCGCCTGCTGCGCCCGGCCAAGGTGGGCGTCAGCTCCACCCCCGCAAGCTGAACCGATTGCGCTGAAAAACGCGAAACCCCGGAGTCGCCTCCGGGGTTTTTTTCTTGGCTTTATAGCAAGTCTAGGGGGCTTATTGCCGCCCTATACCAGATATTGTGGTCAGTTGCCCGCAAGGATCTGGCAAATCCGGTCAAGCTGATCCAGGTCGCGATAGGTGATGACGATCTGGCCGCCATCGACTCCGGCATGGTTGATCGCCACCTTCATTTTCAGATGCGCGGTCAGATCGCCTTCCAGCGCGCGGGTGTCAGCGTCCTTTTCCTGCTTGGAGCCCTTGGGCTTCTGCGCCTTGGTGCCTTCGGCCTGGCGACGGACCAGATCCTCGGTCTCGCGCACCGACAAGTTCCTTTCGATCACTTTCCGCGCCAGTTCGACCGGGTTCGCGGCGGTGATCAGGGCTCGGGCATGCCCGGCCGTCAGCTTGCCTTCCTTGAGCCAGGCCTGCACCTGTTCTGGCAGGTTCAGCAAGCGCAGCAGGTTGGCGATATGGCTGCGGCTTTTGTTCAGCGCCTCGGCCAGCTTTTCCTGGGTATGGCCGAACCGGTCCATCAGTTGACGATAGGACGCCGCCTCTTCGATCGCATTCAGGTCGGCGCGCTGGATATTCTCGACGATGGCGACTTCCAGCACCTCGGTATCGTCCAGTTCGCGGACGATGACGGGAACTTCGTGAAGCTGGGCGATCTGCGCGGCGCGCCAGCGGCGCTCGCCGGCGACGATCTGGTAAAGGCCGCGATCCGACGGATGCGGGCGGACGATCAGCGGCTGCAACATGCCGCGCGTCCTCAGCGAATCGGCCAGTTCCTGCAAGGCCTCGGGGGCAAAGCTGCGGCGGGGCTGGTCCGGGTTCGGGGTCAGCTGCTCGACCGGAAGGATCTGCCGCGGCGCGGGACGTTCGGACGGAATCAGGTCGACATCGGCCATCAGGGCCGAAAGACCACGACCCAGACCGCGCTTTTCAAGCTTGTTCTCTGCCATGATTCCTCCTCAGGCGGTCGCGAGTTGACGGGACAGGAACTCGGTCGCCAATTCGCGATAAGCGTGGCTTCCCTTGGAGTTCGGATCGTATTGCAGCACCGGCATGGCATGGGACGGCGCCTCGGACAGCCGGACGTTGCGCGGAATCACCGTGCGATAGACCAGACCGGAAAGCGTATTGCGCGCATCCGCCTCGACCTGCTGCGACAGGTTGTTGCGATTGTCCGCCATGGTCAGCAACACGCCCTCGATCCGCAAGTCGGGATTGGCGGTCTGGCGCACCTCGCGCACGGTCATCAGCAGCTGCGACAAGCCTTCGAGCGCATAGAATTCGGCTTGCAGCGGCACCAGCACGCTGTCCGAAGCCACCATGGCATTGACGGTAAGAAGGCCAAGCGCGGGCGGGCAATCGATCAGGATATAGTCCAGCTCAGAAGGAACCGTCAGCTTGCGCCGCAACAGCTGGGTCCGTCCGGGACGATTGGACAGCTCGAAATCAGCCGACGCCAGGTCGCGATTGGACGGCACAAGGCGAAGATTGGCGATGGTGGTGTCGCGCAGCGTCTCGTCCAACCCCTGCTCGCCGGTCAGCAGGTCGTAAGAGGTCAGAACCCGATCTTCCAGCGCCACGCCCAGCCCGGTCGAAGCGTTTCCCTGCGGATCAAGGTCTATGATCGCGACCCGCTGGCCCTGCTCGGCCAGGGCGGCGCCAAGATTGATCGCCGTGGTGGTCTTTCCCACCCCGCCCTTCTGGTTTGCAACGGCAATGATGCGTGTGTCATGCATGGCGAATTTCCGTGATTTCCAGAATGGCCGCGTCAGGATCGGTCGCGCTTTGGTGGGGCTTTAGTTCGAATTTCCAATCGGTTCGCGCCTGAGCGACCTCATCTTGCCAGTTTCGGCCTTTCATCAGCCATGCCGTTCCCGATGCGCTCAGGTGCCGGTCTACATATGCCATGAGCAGCGGAAGCGGGGCAAGGGCCCTTGCGCTGATATTGGCGGCATCAAGCCTATCCACCGCCTCGATGCGCTTGCAAATCACCTGCGCGCGGGGCAGCGCCAATTCGCGCACCACGTTACGTAGGAAAGCAGCCTTGCGCTGATCGCTTTCGACCAGGGTCAGATCCAGGTCAGGCCGCATGATCGCCATGACGATACCGGGAAAACCGCCGCCGCTGCCAAGGTCGACCCAATTCCCCGACACATTTCTGGTGATTTCGGCCAGTTGCAGGCTGTCTGCGATATGCCTCGTCTCGATCTGGTCCAATGTGGACGGCGCAATCAGGTTGATTGCCGGGTTCCACTTTCGCAGCAATTCCGCATAGGTGGCGAGGCGCTCTGTTTCACGTGAAACACTCATCAAGCCGTTTTCCGCTCGCCGGTTCGGATCACGGCAAGGATGAGCGTCAGCGCCGCGGGCGTCATGCCCTCGATGCATGCCGCCGCTGCTAGGGTTGCGGGGCGATATTTGTTCAGCTTGGACTTGAGCTCGTTGGAGAGGCCGGAAAGTGCGTCATAGTCGAACCCGGCCGGAATCGCGACCGATTCCTCCTTGCGCAGCAGTTCGGCATCCTTGCCCTGGCGGTCCATGTATTGATGATACAGCGCATCTGCCGCCAGCTGTGCAATGGTAGCCTGGTCGTGCGACAAAAGCTCATCGTCCAGCGCAAGGACCTGATTCTGCGGTATTTCCTGCTGGGCAAGCAGCGCGAACAGACTGCGCCGAGCGCCGTCTTGCCGCACTTCGATCCCGGCGCGGGAAAGCTCCGTGGGCGTGAAACTGACGGATTCCGCCCGACAGCGAGCTGCCGAATAGCGACGCATCTTTTCAGAGAACACTTCCTGGCGGGCCTGACCCACGCAACCGGTCCCGATCCCCAGCGGGGTCAGGCGCTGATCGGCATTGTCAGCCCGCAAGGACAGGCGAAACTCGGCGCGAGAGGTGAACATGCGGTAAGGTTCGCTGACCCCGCGCGTGGTAAGGTCATCGATCATCACGCCGATATAGCTTTGGGACCGGCTGAAATGCAGGCTCTCCCGCCCCTGCGCCTTCAATGCGGCGTTAAGGCCAGCCACCAATCCCTGTGCTGCCGCCTCCTCATAGCCGGTCGTCCCGTTGATTTGCCCGGCAAGAAACAGCCCCGACAGGGCCTTGGCCTCCAGCGCCGGCGTCAGCGCACGCGGATCGACATAGTCATATTCCACAGCATAGCCCGGTTGCACGATCTTCGCCGCTTCCAAGCCGCGGATCGAGCGGACATAGGCAAGCTGCACCTCTTCCGGCAGAGAGGTCGAAATGCCGTTCGGATAGACCAGGTCGCTGTCCAGGCCCTCGGGTTCCAGGAAGATCTGGTGCGAATTCTTGTCGGCAAACCGAACGATCTTATCTTCGATCGAGGGGCAATAGCGTGGCCCCACCCCATCGATCCGGCCGCCATACATGGCCGACCGAGCAAGATTGTCACGGATGATCTCGTGGGTGTCCGGGTTCGTATGGGTGATCGCGCAGCTGATCTGCTCCACCTCCGGGCCGGAGGACAGGTATGAAAACATCACCGGATCGTCGTCACCCGGCTGCTGATCCAGGCTTTCCCAGTCGATGCTGCTGCGGAGAACCCGCGGAGGCGTGCCCGTTTTCAGCCTGCCCAGCGGCAGGTTGAGCGGGCGAAGCGACGCCGCGAGCCGCACCGATGCCGACCCGCCCCAGCGGCCGGCCGGGCGGGTAATCTCGCCTATATGAATCAACCCGTTAAGGAAGGTTCCCGTGGTCAGGATGACCTGCCGTGCCTGCAGTTCCGTGCCATCGGCCAACCGCAAACCATAAACCGCAGCCCGCTCATGCAGCAGTTCGGCCGCTTCGCCAAGCACCAGCGTCAAGCGGGCTTGCTCGGCCACCGCCTGCGCCGCAGCCGCTCGATAAAGCTTGCGATCGGCCTGCGCGCGCGGTCCCTGGACGGCAGGCCCCTTGCGCCTGTTCAGCAAGCGGAACTGAATGCCTGCAGCATCGACCAGCCTTCCCATGACCCCGTCGAGCGCGTCGATTTCCCGCACCAGATGGCCTTTGCCCAGCCCGCCGATTGCAGGATTGCAGGACATCGTTCCGATATCGTCCTGATTCAGCGTTATCAGCGCGGTTTCGGCGCCCATGCGTGCGGCCGCCATGGCCGCTTCCACGCCGGCATGACCCCCGCCAATCACGATTACGTCGAATTGTTTCACGTGAAACCTTACTTTCCGATGCAGAAGGAACTGAAGATCTCGTCAAGATAATCCTCTGCCCCCACACGTCCAACCATCATCGCCAATGCCTGCGCCGCCTGGCGCAAGGCTTCGGCAAGAAACTCCGGCGCCATGTCGTGATCGACCTCCAGGGCCGACAGGGCGCGCTGCAAGGCTTCCGCCTGTCTTTTATGCCCGACCAGCCCGGTATCCGCCGCTCTGACTCGCAAGCGATCATAAACCAGATCCAGAAGCTCCGCGACCCCTTCCCCGGTCAGCCCGGAGATCGAGATCCCCTCGGCCCGGCCCAGATCCGCCTTGGCACGGACGACGATGTCGCCCGCCGTCGCCGCATCGGCAATCCCGTCGACCGTAAGGTGGATACGCAAGTCGGCCTCGGCCGCTCTCTGCAATCCCCGCGCAACCCCCATGGCCTCGACCGGATCGCTGCTTTCACGCAACCCAGCCGTATCCAGGAAGGTCACCGGCAAGCCGCTCAGATCGGTATGGAGTTCCAGGATATCGCGGGTCGTCCCCGCGACCTCGGACACCAAGGCGATGTCGCGCTGGCCGATCCGGTTCAGCAGCGTCGATTTCCCGGCATTCGGCGGCCCGACGATCGCCACCACATAGCCCTGTCGCAAGCGTTCGGTGGCAGGATAGCCTGCCAGCATCAGCCGAATATCGGCACGAACCGCTGCGATCAGCTCCAGCGCCTCGGCCGGAACCTCTTCGGGCACTTCTTCATCCGCGAAATCGATGCTGGCTTCGATCAGGGCTCCGGCGCGAACCAGCTTGGCGCGCAATTCGTCGGCTTTGCGCCCCAACTCGCCTTCTGTCGCCCGCATCGCCAGCTTGCGCTGCGCTTCCGTCTCGGCGGACAGCAGATCGGCCAACCCCTCGGCTTCAGCCAGGTCCATGCGGCCGTTGAGAAAAGCACGCTTGCTGAACTCGCCCGCCTCGGCCCTTCGCAGCCCTCGCGACAGAAGCGCCTGCGCCAGCCGGTTGGCAATGACCGGGGCACCGTGCAGGTGCAACTCGGCCACTTCCTCGCCGGTAAAGCTGTGGCCTTCCTCGAACCAGAGGACCAGGGCGCGGTCGATCAGATCCTCTCCGTCCCGCAGCGCCCGCAAGGCCGCCAGGCGCGGCGTCGCCACCGGCCCGGCCAGGGATTCCAGGGTCGCACGCGCCTTCGGTCCGCTCAGGCGGACGACGGAAACCCCCCCTCGGCCGGGCGGGGTCGCCTCGGCAAAGATCGTATCCACCGCATCCTCCGCGCCGTCAGGCGTTCATCGAATCGAAGAATTCGCTGTTGGTCTTGGTCTGCTTCAGCTTCGAGATCAGGAATTCGATCGCATCGGTGGTGCCCATCGGATTCAGGATGCGCCGCAGCAGATAGGTCTTTTGCAGATCCTTGGCATCGACCAGCAGCTCTTCCTTGCGGGTGCCGGATTTCAGGATATCCATGGCCGGGAACACGCGCTTGTCGGCCACCTTGCGGTCCAGCACGATCTCGCTGTTGCCGGTGCCCTTGAATTCCTCGAAGATCACCTCGTCCATGCGCGAGCCGGTGTCGATCAGCGCCGTGGCGATGATGGTCAGCGAGCCGCCTTCCTCGATGTTGCGCGCCGCGCCGAAGAACCGCTTCGGCCGCTGCAAGGCATTCGCATCGACGCCGCCGGTCAGAACCTTGCCCGAACTGGGCACAACGGTGTTGAAGGCCCTACCAAGTCTTGTGATCGAGTCCAAAAGGATCACAACATCTCGTTTATGTTCGACCAGGCGCTTGGCTTTTTCGATCACCATTTCCGAAACGGCGACATGGCGGCTGGCCGGTTCGTCGAAGGTCGAGGAAATCACCTCGCCCTTGACGGAACGCTGCATGTCCGTCACCTCTTCCGGCCGCTCGTCGATCAGCAGCACGATCAGGTAGCATTCGGGATGGTTCTTCTCGATCGAATGGGCGATGTTTTGCAACAGCACCGTCTTGCCGGTACGCGGCGGCGCCACGATCAGCGAACGCTGGCCCTTGCCGATCGGCGCCACCAGGTCGATGATCCGGGCGGAGCGGTCCTTGATGGTCGGATCCTCGATTTCCATCTTCAGCCGCTCGTTCGGGTAAAGCGGCGTCAGGTTGTCGAAGGCGACCTTGTGGCGGGCCTTCTCGGGGTTCTCGAAATTGATCTTCTCGACCTTGGTCAGGGCGAAATAGCGCTCGTTCTCGCCGGGCGCGCGGATCACGCCCTCGACCGTGTCGCCGGTGCGCAGGCTGTGCTGGCGGATCATGTCGGGGCTGACGTAGATGTCGTCGGGACCGGGCAGGTAGTTCGCCTCGGGCGAGCGCAGGAAGCCGAAGCCGTCCTGGACCACCTCCAGGACGCCGTCGCCGCCGATTTCGAAGCCTTCCTCGGCATGTTCCTTGAGGATCGAGAACATCATCTCGCCCTTGCGCATGGTCGAGGCGTTCTCGATCTCCCATTCCTCGGCCATGGCCAGCAGGTCGGCCGGGCTCTTGGCCTTGAGATCGGACAGGTTGAGGCGTTCTTCGGTCATGTCTAGCCTATGGGCACGCGCTGTCCGACGCATGATCGGCCCGCGCAGAAACTGTGTCAGGAAAAATCCGCCGGACGGCGGATGCGGGTCACATAGGCATTATCGGCGCGCGAGTCAATTCTTCTAGAATTTCACGATCACCGACAGCACGATGACAACCATCAGCAACGTCGGCACCTCGTTCATCATCCGGTAGCGCCGGCCGCCCAGCCCCTGGCCCAGTAGCAGCGCCTTGCGCTGGCCGGCCAGCCACATGTGAAACCAGGTCATCCCCAGCACGCCGGCCGCCTTGGTCCAGGGCCAGATCATCGTCCAGTCCACGATGCCCGGCGTCAGCACCAGCGCCAGGCCCGCGATCCAGGTCACGATCATCGCCGGATTCATGATCATCCGCAGCAGCTTGTCCTCCATGATCTGGAAGGACTGCACCGGTTCTTGCCCGATATGGCCACGCTCGGCGTGATAGACGAACAGCCGCGGCAGATAGAACAGCCCTGCCATCCAGGAAAGCACCGCCATGACATGCAGGGCTTTGATCCAGGGGTAAGCAAGGGGCAGGAAATCGTTCATGGCACACCTCCGGTGCCATCTCTCTATCAAAATTAAAGGAAGATAAAGAAAGGATGATGTTGTGGTTGGGGCTGTGGATGACTGGAAATCTTCGCTCCGCGCCGACATTCCCCAACTCACGCCGCTTGGGGAAAAAAACATCATTAACGATTTGTTAACGAAAAAACCAAATATAAACAGCGTGATAGGAAAAAACCGACTGTGGATAAGTTTGTGAAAATTTTTCTTTTCCACAACTTGTGGGTGGTTTCCGCCCGGTTATCGACATGTGGAGAAGCCGCATCCGTTCTCGCTCTGTCCCGCGGGGTCATCCACGGGCGGAAAAAGGCCGCGCAATCTCCACAGATTCGACCCCCCGAGTCGCCGCGGCTTATCCCCAGGCTTATGCCCACGCCTTGCACGCATCGCGGTCCTGCCCCCGCCCGCGCCGCTTTGGGCCGGACAGGAGGTCGTGCAAAGCCGTCCGAGGTTCGTTTGCGTCATCCGCACGTCGCATTTGGCAAGTTACGGCGGGGAAAACGGGTGCAATGCTTTGCGAAGGATGCCCCTTTGTGACGGAATCAAGCCATGCTGAACACAGCTGAAATCCTGGACCAGCTCGCCAACCGGCGGAAGAACTTCTCGCTCAGCCGCGACCTTTACTGCGACGAGGGCGCCTATCACGCCGACCTGGAGAATCTGTGGTATCGCGAATGGCTCTTTGCCATTCCGACCTGCGACATCCCCAAGACCGGCAACCACGCCACCCTGCAGATCGGCGAATATCCGGTGGTGATCGTGCGCGGCGCCGACGGGCAGATCCGCGCCTTCCACAACGTCTGCCGCCACCGCGGCCAGCGGCTGTGCCCCAAGCAGAACGGCACCTCGCCCAAGCTGGTCTGCCCCTATCACCAATGGACCTACGACCTCGACGGCAGGCTTCTGTTCGCCCGCGACATGGGCCCCGACTTCGATCCGTCGCAATTCAGCCTCAAGCCGGTGCATTGCCGGGTCGAGGGCGGTATGGTCTTCATCTGCCTGGCCGACAATCCGCCGGATTTCGAACGGCTGGGGGGCTTCCTGCGCGACTATGTCGGCGCCAGCGACCTGTCGAACGCCAAGGTCGCCTTCACCTCGACCATCGTCGAGAAGGGCAACTGGAAGCTGGTGATCGAGAACAACCGCGAGTGCTACCATTGCGGCGGCAGCCACCCCTCGCTGTGCCGGACCTATTCCGACAACCCGCTGATGACGGTGATGGAGGGGCCGAACGCCGCCTCGCCCGAGATCCTGTCGCATTGGGACCGCTGCGACAAGGCCGGCCTGCCCGCGCGCTTCGTGAACGATCCGGGGATGCAATGGCGCTTTGCCCGCGTGCCGCTGCTGAACAATGCCGAAAGCTTCACCATGTCCACCAAGGCGGCGGTGAACCGGCGCATGGGCATGATCCCGTGGAACGACGCCGGCAGCCTGATGTTCTATCACTTCCCGTCGAGCTGGAACCACTTCCTGCCCGACCATGCCATCGTCTTCCGCCTGCTGCCGATCTCTCCGACCGAGACCGAGGTGACGTCGAAATGGCTGGTCCACAAGGACGCGGTCGAGGGCGTGGACTACGACCTGCAAAAGCTGACCGAAGTGTGGCTGGCGACCAATGACGAGGACCGCCGCGTGGTCGAGGAGAACCAGAAGGGCATCCTGTCCCCGGCCTACGAGCCCGGCCCCTATTCCCCCAGCCAGGAGGAGGGCGTGATCCATTTCGTCGACTGGTATGTGCGGCAGATGATGGACCGCCTGTCCCCGCGTCCGGCGATGGCGGCCGAATAATGGCGGTCCTGGTCAAGGCATTCGGCGACCGCCCGTGGAAGGACGACGAGCCGCTGGAATGCGCGATGGTGGTGCCCGAGACCTCGGACACCGCCACCTTCACCTTCCGCGCGCCCTCGGGTTCCTGGTTCGACTACCAGCCCGGACAGTTCGTCACGCTGGACCTGCCGGTGCCGGGCGGCAACGTGCAGCGGACCTATACCATCAGCTCCAGCCCGTCGCGGCCGCTGTCCATCTCGGTCACGGTCAAGGCGCAGCCGGGCAGCGTCGGCGGGCGCTGGATGATCGACCACCTGCGGCCGGGGATGCGGCTCAAGGCCTTTGGCCCGGCGGGGATTTTTTCCTTCGTCCGGCACGAGGCGCCGAAATACCTGTTCATCTCGGCCGGCTCGGGCATCACGCCGATGATGTCGATGACGACCTGGGCCTGGGATTCGGGCGAGATGCCGGACATCGTCTTCGTCCATGCCGCCCGCGCGCCCGCCGACATCATCTTTCGCCAGCGGCTGGAAGGCATGGCCGACCGCGTGCCCGGCTTGCAGCTGCGCTTCACCGTCGAGGAGGCCGATCCGTTCCGCACCTGGCACGGCTATCGCGGCCGGCTGAACCAGATCATGCTGGGCCTGATGGCGCCGGATTACCTGGAGCGCGAGGTGTTCTGCTGCGGACCCGAGCCCTTCATGCAGGCGGTGCGCGACATGCTGATCGCGCTGGGCTTCGACATGGAGCGCTATCACCAGGAAAGCTTCGGCGCGCCCATCCGCAACGAGGCCGAGGCCCCGGTGCTGGACGACGTGGTCCCGGACGAGGAAAGCGCCGCCCAGATCACCTTCGAAAGCTCGGGCGTGGTGGCGAAATGCGCCGAGACCGACACCGTGCTGGCGGTGGCCAAGGCCAACGGGCTGAACATCCCCTCGGGCTGCACCTTCGGCCTGTGCGGCACCTGCAAGATCAGAAAGACCGCGGGCGAGGTGCATATGGTCCATAACGGCGGCATCACCGACGAGGACATCGAGGAGGGCTATATCCTGGCCTGCTGCTCGCATCCGATCGGTGCGGTCTCGGTCGAGGTCTGAACTTTCGTTATGCAAGTATAAACATAACGAAATAACAAGAGCTTGGGGGCGCGGCCATGGCCGCGCCTTTTTCGTGCCAAGCTTGACAGAACTACCATACCGCGCGATCCTGACCCCGTACCTATCTCTTCGACAGGCAAAAGGAGGGCACGATGAATATCGACCTCTCGCGGCGCGGTTTCCTGAAACTGGCGGGTGCGGGTGTCGCGGCGACATCGCTGGGGGCCATGGGCTTCGGCGGGGCGGAGGCGGCGGAACAGGCGCATGTGCGTGCCTTCAAGCTGGCCTCGACGACCGAGACGCGCAACACCTGTCCCTATTGCTCGGTCGCCTGCGGCGTCATCATCTATTCCGACGGCGACCTGAAGGCCGGCGAAGAGGCCAGGGTCGTCCATATCGAGGGCGATGCCGACCATCCGACCAACCGCGGCACGCTTTGCCCGAAGGGCGCGGCGCTGAAGGATTTCGTCAATGCCGAGACGCGGCTGACCACGCCGCGCATCCGCCGCCCCGGTGCCGCCAGCTTCGAGGAGATTTCCTGGGAAGAGGCGCTGGACAAGATCGCCCGCGCGCTCAAGGACGACCGCGACGCCAACATGGTGCTGGCCAACGACGACGGGGTGCCCGTCAACCGCTGGACGACCACCGGCTATCTGGCGGCCTCGGCCACCACCAATGAAACCGCATGGCTGACCTACAAGACGGTCCGCGCCATGGGGATCGTCGGCTTCGACAACCAGGCGCGCGTTTGACACGGCCCCACGGTGTCCAGTTTGGGCCCGACATTTGGCCGTGGAGCGATGACCAACTCCTGGACCGACATCAAGAACACCGACCTCGTGGTCGTCATGGGCGGCAATGCTGCCGAAGCCCATCCCTGCGGCTTCAAATGGGTGACGGAGGCCAAGGCCAATCGCGGCGCCAGGCTGATCGTGGTGGACCCGCGCTTTACCCGCACGGCCTCGGTGGCGGACTACTATGCGCCGATCCGTCCCGGCTCGGACATCGCCTTCCTGATGGGCCTGATCAACTGGATGATCCAGAACGACAAGGTGCAATGGGACTATGTGAAAGCCTTCACCAACGCCGCCTTCATCGTGAAGGACGAGTTCGGCTGGAGCGACGGGCTGTTCACCGGCTACGACCCGGAAAAGCGCGACTATGACAAGTCGAGCTGGGATTATGTCATCGGCGAGGACGGCTTTGCCCAGGTGGACATGACGCTAGAGCATCCGCGCTGCGTCTGGAACCTGCTCCGGGAACATGTCTCGCGCTACACGCCCGAACTGGTCGAGCAGGTCTGCGGCACGCCCAGCGACCGCTTCCTGAAGATCGCCGAGATGATCGGCGAATGCTCGGCCCCCGACAAGACCATGACCTCGATGTATGCGCTGGGCTGGACCCAGCACGCCAAGGGCTCGCAGAACATCCGCGGCATGGCGATGTTGCAGCTGATCCTGGGCAATATCGGCGTCCGGGGCGGCGGGATGAACGCGTTGCGCGGCCATTCCAACATCCAGGGGCTGACCGACATCGGCCTGATGTCGAACCTGATTCCCGGCTACCTGAACATCCCGACCGAGAAGGAGCCGGACTGGCAGACCTACATGTCCAGCCGCAGCTTTACCCCGCTGCGGCCGGGGCAGACCAGCTATTGGCAGAACTATCCCAAGTTCATGGTCAGCTTCATGAAGGCCATGTGGGGCGACGCGGCCACGGCCGAGAACGACTGGGCCTATCACTACCTGCCCAAGCTGGACGTGCCGACCTATGACATCCTGCGCATGTTCGAGCTGATGGATGCCGGCCAGGTCAACATCTATTTCTGCCAGGGCTTCAACCCGCTGCTGTCCTTCCCGAACCGGGCCAAGCTGACCTCGGCGCTGAGCAAGCTGAAGCTCTTGGTGGTCATGGACCCGCTGGCGACCGAAACCGCGCATTTCTGGGAAAACCACGGCGAACACAACGACGTGGACACCGCCTCGATCCAGACCGAGGTGCTGGAACTGCCCTCGTCCTGCTTTGCCGAGGACGACGGCGCGCTGGTCAACTCGGGCCGCTGGCTGCAATGGCACTGGTCGGCGGCGACCCCGCCCGGCCAGGCCAGGCACGACACCTGGATCATGGCGCAGATCTTCCTGCGGGTGAAAAAGCTCTACCAGGACGAAGGCGGGGTGTTCCCCGACCCGATCCTGAACCTGACCTGGGACTATGCCGACCCCGACGAGCCGACGCCCGAGGAACTGGCCAAGGAGCTGAACGGCCGCGCGCTGGAGGATGTGCGCGACCCCGCCGACCCGGCCAAGGTGCTGACCGCCAAGGGCAAGCAACTGCTGAACTTCAGCCAGTATCGCGACGATGGCACCACCATGGGCGCCTGCTGGATTTATTCCGGCTGCTGGAACGAGGACGGCAACAACATGGCCCGCCGGGACAATGCCGATCCCGACGAGACCGGCGCCTATCCCAACTGGACCTTTTCCTGGCCGCTGAACCGGCGGATCCTCTACAACCGGGCCTCGGCGGATCTGCAGGGCCGGCCCTGGGATCCCTCGCGCAAGCTGCTGGAATGGGACGGCGAGAAATGGACCGGCTATGACGTGCCCGACATCGCCCCCACGGCGAAGCCCGGCGACGTCGGCCCCTTCATCATGAACCAGGAAGGCGTCTCGCGCCTGTTCAGCCGGGGCATGATGCGCGACGGGCCGTTCCCGACGCATATGGAGCCCTTCGAATCACCCCTTGCCAACGTGTTCAACCCGCAGATGCGCGGCAATCCGGTGGCGCGGGTCTTTGTCGGCGACGCCGAGCAATTCGCCACCAGCGAAGAGTTCCCGATCGCCGCGACCTCGTATCGCCTGACCGAGCATTTCCACTACTGGACCAAGCACAACCGCATCAATGCCGCGCTTCAGCCCGAGTTCTTCGTCGAGATCAGCGAGGAACTGGCGGCTGAGAAAGGCATCCGGCGCGGCGGCTGGGTCCGGGTCTGGTCCAAGCGCGGCGAGGTCAAGGCCAAGGCGCTGGTGACGGGGCGACTGAAGCCGATGCAATGCGGCGACAAGCTGGTGCATGTCATCGGCATCCCGCTGCACTGGGGCTTCATGGGCGCGGCGCGCAAGGGCTTCGGCCCGAACAGCCTGACGCCATTCGTCGGCGACGCCAACGTGGAAACGCCTGAATTCAAGGCGTTCCTGGTCAATATCGAACCCGCGACAGGGGAGGCGGTGTCATGACGACCGATCCGAACCTCGACAGCCCGCGCACCGCGGTCTCGAACCCGCCGGTGCAGCCGATGCAGGCCAACCTGGGGCCGGGCGACGTCGTCCGCGCCTCGGCCACGCCCGACCTGCCGCCGCCGACGCGCGAATTGACGCCGGTGGCCAAGCTGATCGACGTGTCGAAATGCATCGGCTGCAAGGCGTGCCAGTCGGCCTGCGCCGAATGGAACGACACCTATCCCGAGATCGAGCAGAACGTCGGCCTCTACGAGAACCCGCACGACCTGACGCCCGACATGTTCACCCTGATGCGGTTTTCGGAATACGAGAACCCGCAGACCGGCGATTTCGAATGGCTGATCCGCAAGGACGGCTGCATGCATTGCGCCGATCCGGGCTGCCTGAAGGCCTGCCCCGCCCCCGGCGCCATCGTGCAATATTCGAACGGCATCGTGGATTTCATCCACGAGAACTGCATCGGCTGCGGCTATTGCGTGACCGGCTGTCCCTTCAACATCCCGCGCATCAGCCAGAAAACCCATGTCAGCTACAAATGCACGCTCTGCTCGGACCGGGTGGCGGTGGGCCAGGGGCCGGCCTGCGCCAAGGCCTGTCCGACCCAGGCCATCGTCTTCGGCACCAAGGAGGACATGCTGGCCCATGCCGAGGCGCGGGTCGACGACCTGAAGTCGCGCGGCTACGACAATGCCGGCATCTACGACCCGCAGGGGGTGGGCGGCACGCATGTCTTCTATGTGCTGCACCATGCCGACCAGCCCTCGCTTTACTCCGACCTGCCGGAAGAGCCGCGCATCTCTCCGGTGGTCGAGGGCTGGAAGGGCGTGACCAAGACGCTGGGCCTGGCCGCGATCGGCGCCGCGGCCATCGGCTCGGTCCTGCACGGGCTGATGACGCGCGCCAACAAGGTCTCGGCCGAGGATGAAACCCATGCCGAGCAACTGGTCGAGGGGCGTGAACCCCCGGTTCCGCCGGGAAGGGAGGTGCTGTGATGGCCAAGCGCATGTTCTCCGAAGCGGGCGACCATATCGAAAGCCGCCGTCCGGTGACGGTCAGCCGCTATCGCGGCATCACCCGGCTGAACCATTGGGTGACGGCCGCCAGCCTGATCGCGCTGCTGCTGTCCGGCCTGGCGCTGTTCCACCCCTCGCTCTACTTCCTGACCGGGCTGTTCGGCGGCGGGCAGATGACGCGCTGGCTGCATCCCTTCGTGGGCGTGCTGCTGTTCTTCAGCTTCCTTCTGCTGTTCCTGCAGATGTGGCGGCTGAACCTGCCCCGCCCCGAGGACCGCACCTGGGTCAGCCGTATCGGCGAGGTCGTCCGCGGCGAAGAGGAAAAGCTGCCCGAGCTTGGCAAATACAATGCCGGGCAGAAATTCGTCTTCTGGGCCATGTCGGTGCTGATCGTGGTGCTGATCGTCTCGGGCGTGATGATCTGGCAGGAATATTTCCCGCATCTGGTCTCGATCCCGGTGCGGCGCTGGGCGGTGCTGGTGCATGCGGTGGCGGCGGTCGCGATCATCCTGACCTTCATCCTGCATGTCTATGCGGCGATCTGGACCCGCGGCACCATCCGCGCCATGACCCGCGGCACCGTGACCGGTGGCTGGGCCTGGCGGCACCATCGCAAATGGCTGCGCGAAGTCGCTGGACGCGAGGGCGGCGGCCCGGCAGAGTAGGCGCAAGCGACCCGAAAGGAAGCCATGTCCACCGCCCTGAAACCCGATCCCGCGATGATCGGCGGCGTCGCCAAGGTTCCCCTGGCGCGCCTGCCCGATTCCGCGGCGCTGTTCTCGACCCGCGCCGAGCGGTTCGATTTCCTGGCCGGCCATAGCCCGAACCTTGCGCCCTACCTGCGCTTCCTGGCCGGGCTTTGCCGGGCGCAGGCCGATCTGGCGGGCGAATTGCCGCCGCCCCCGCCGCTGCCGCCCGAGCGGATCGAACTGGCCCGCGCCAGCCGCATGCCGCCGCTGGACCGCAACGCCATGCGCGAGGGGCTGGCGCAGGCGCTGCCCTTGCTGCTTGGGCGGCTGGCGGCGCTGGACATGCCCGAGCCTGCGCGGCTGGCGCTGGCGGCCTTGCAGGCGGCCGAGCCCGCGGATCGCGACTGGGTCATGGACAATGTGCTGGCCGACACCATCCCCGAGGACAGCGTGGCCCCGCATCTGTTCGCCGCCGCCGCCCTGCAGGTCCATGCCGCGATGCAGGCGGCGGCGCTGGACGCCGAGAAGCTGGTGCCGATCCGCACCGGCATCTGCCCGGCCTGCGGCGGCCGCCCGGCGACCAGCCTGGTGACCGAAAGCATCGGCGCCGAGGGCGCGCGCTATTGTTCCTGCGCCACCTGCCAGACCCTGTGGAACGAGGTGCGGGTAAAATGCCTCTGCTGCGGCTCGACCAAGGGTATCAGCTACCGCTCGGTCGAAACCGGCGAGGCCACGGTCAAGGCCGAGGTCTGTCGCGAATGCGACCATTGGGTCAAGATCCTGTATCAGAACCGCAACCCCTCGCTGGAGCCCATCGCCGACGACGTGGCCAGCCTTGGCCTCGACCTGATGATGCGGGACACCGAATGGAAGCGGGGCGGCTTCAACCCCTTCCTGGCCGGTTATTGACGGCGGTGCGGCGCGGGCGATGATCGTCGGCACGGCAGGGCATATCGACCATGGCAAAAGCGCGCTGGTTCGGGCGCTGACCGGCATCGAGACCGACCGGCTGGCCGAGGAAAAGGCCCGCGGCATCACCATCGAGCTGGGCTTCGCCTATGCCGACCTGGGCGGCGGCGCCGTCACCGGCTTCGTCGACGTGCCGGGGCACGAGAAATTCGTCCACACCATGCTGGCCGGGGCCGGCGGCATCGACCTGGCCCTGCTGGTCGTCGCCGCCGATGACGGCATCATGCCGCAGACGCGCGAGCATCTGGCGATCCTCGACCTGCTGGGCATCAGCCGCGGCATGGTCGCGCTGACCAAGTCCGATCTTGCGCCCCCTGCCCGCATTGCCGCCCTGAGTGCCCAGATCGCGGAACTGCTGGCCCCGACCGGGCTGGCCGGGGCGCCGGTCTTTCCGGTCTCGTCCCTGACCGGGGCGGGCATCGACGCCCTGCGCGCCGCGCTGGTGCGGGCCGAGGCGCAGACCGCCGCCCGCGCTGCCGAGGCACGGTTTCGCATGGCCATCGACCGCAGCTTTACCCTGGCCGGGACGGGCACCGTCGTCACCGGCACGGTTCTGTCGGGCCGGGTCGCGCCGGGCGACCAGATCGCCATCAGCCCCACGGGACTGCCGGCCCGCGTGCGCGCCGTCCATGCCCAGAACCGCAAGGCCGAGGCTGGGCTCGCGGGCCAGCGCTGCGCCCTGAACCTGGCCGGCGAGGGCGTGACGCGCGATGCGATCCATCGCGGCGACGTGGCGCTGGACCCGGCGCTGCACGCGCCGACCCAGCGCATCGACGTCAGCCTGCGCGTGCTGGGAACCGAGCCCAAGCCGCTGGCCACCTGGTTTCCCGCCCGCCTGCATCTGGGCGCGGCGGAAACCGGCGCCCGCATCGTGCCGCTGCAAGGGCCGCTGGCACCGGGCGAGGAGGGGCTGGCGCAGCTCGTCCTCGACCGTTCCCTGGCCGCGACGCTGGGCGAACGCTTCATCCTGCGCGACGTCTCGGCCCGGCGCACAATCGGCGGCGGGCGGCTGATCGACCTGCGCGCCCCCGCCCGCCACCGCGCCCGGCCCGAGCGCCTGGCGGTGCTGCGCGCCATGGCCCTGCCCGACCCGGCCGATGCGCTGACCGCGCTGGCAGGCGCGGCGCTGATCGACCTGGACGGCTTTGCCCGCGACCGCGCGCTGGCCCCGGCCCAGCTTGACCGCGCCATCGCCGCCTCGGGCATCGCCATCGTCCCCGGCACGCGGCAGGCGCTTGGCCCCGACCGGCTGGCGGCGCTGCGCCGGCAGATGCAGGCGGAACTGGCCGCCTTTCACGCCGAGAATGCCGATCTCCAGGGGCTCGGGCGGGAAAAGCTGCGGCTCATGCTGGACCCGCGCCTGCCCAAGCCCGATTTCGCCGCCTTCCTGCGCGCCGAGGCGGCGGCGGGCCGCATCGCGCTGGACGGCGCCTTCATCCGCCTGCCCGGCCACCTGCCCCGCCTTGCGCCCGAGGACGAGGCGCTGCTGGAGCGCATCCTGCCGCAGCTTGCCGGCGAGGACCGTTTTCGCCCGCCCCGCGTGCGCGACTTTGCCCATGCGTTCGGCGCCGAGGAACCCGAGGTCCGCCGCATCCTGCGCATGGCCGCGCGCCAGGGCCGCATCGACCAGATCGCGCATGATCATTTCTTTGCCCGCGCCACCACGGTCGAGATGGTCGGCATCATCCGCGACCTCGCCGCCGCCAGCGCCGACGGCTGGTTCACCGCCCCGGCCTTTCGCGACCGGGTGCGGAACGGGCGCAAGGTGGCGATCCAGATCCTTGACTTCTTCGACCGTCTCGGTCTGACCTTGCGTCGGGGCGATCTTCGTCGCATCAACCCGCACCGGGTCGACCTGTTCACGCCGGACGGGTCGGACGAGCGGGAATAAGGGAAGAGAAGCGTCCCCGGTGGGGCGGCCGGACTTCAAATCCGGTTGGGGCAGTGAGCCTGTCTCGGGTGGGTTCGACTCCCACTCTCTTCCGCCAGATGCGACGAAAGGACGGCAATGGACAGCACGGTGCTTGGCAGCAGCAAGGTTCGGGTCAGCGCGGTCTGCCTGGGCACGATGACCTTCGGCAACCAGACGGGCGCGGACCAGGCCCATGCCCAGATGGACCGCGCGCTGGCCGCCGGCATCACCTTCCTCGACACGGCCGAGCTTTACCCGGTGAACCCGGTGCGGTGCGAGACCGTGGGCCGGACCGAGGAAATCGTCGGCGACTGGCTGTCCGCGCGCGGCGGCCGCGACCGGGTGCAGATCGCCACCAAGGCCGCCGGCCCCGGCGACAAGGTGCGGGCCGAGGGCTTCGACGGCGCCATCCTGCGCCGCACCATCGACGCCTCGCTCCGGCGGCTCAGGACCGATTACATCGATCTTTACCAGCTGCACTGGCCGGTGCGCGGCAGCTATGCCTTTCGCCAGAACTGGCGCTACGACCCCTCGAAACAGGACCGCGCCGCGACGCTGGCGCATATGCAGGACGTGCTGGGCGCCTTGGACGAGGCGGTGCGCGCCGGCAAGGTCCGTGCCATCGGCCTGTCGAACGAATCGGCCTGGGGCACGGCGCGCTGGATCGACACGGCCGAGCGCATGGGCGCGCCGCGCATGGCCAGCATCCAGAACGAATATTCGCTGCTCTATCGCGCCTTCGACACCGACCTGGCTGAACTGGCGGTGAACGAAGGGGTGACGCTGCTGGCCTATTCGCCGCTGGCGGCGGGGCTGCTGACCGGGAAATACCAAGGCGGGGCCGAGCCCGCCGGCAGCCGCGCGGCCACCGATCGCGCCAGCGGGGGGCCGGGCGACCTGGGCGGGCGGCGCACCGCCCGCGCCGATGCCGCCGTCGCCGCCTGGCACGGGCTGGCGGCCGAACTGGGGCTGGACCCGGTCCACATGGCCATCGCCTTCACCCGCCAGCGCCCGTTCCACGCGATCCCGATCATCGGCGCGACCGATCTTTTGCAGCTCGACCATCTTCTGGCCGGGCTGGACCTGCGGCTGCCGGCAGAGGCGCTCAAGCGCATCGACAAGCTGCACCGCAGCCACCCGCTGCCCTACTGAAGCGCCCCCGCGACGCCACGGCAGGGTTGGCAGCATGGCGCGGCGCGGGCAATCTGCCCGCGTCACCTGCCCCACGAGGATTTCATGCTGCCCCCGATCCTGTCGCACCTGCGCATCCCCGTCGTCGCCTCGCCCATGTTCATCGTCTCGGGGCCCGAACTGGTGATCGCACAATGCAAGGCCGGGATCGTCGGCAGCTTTCCGGCGCTCAACGCCCGCGAAAAGGACGGCGAGCCGGTGCTGCTTGACGCCTGGCTGACCCGCATCGCCGAGGAACTGGACCGCCACAACCAGGCCAATCCCGACAACCCGGCCGCCCCCTTCGCGGTGAACCAGATCGTGCATCGCTCGAACGCGCGGCTGGAACGCGACATCGAGATCTGCCACCGCCACCGGGTGCCGATCTGGATCACCAGCCTCGGCGCCCGCCCCGAGGTGAACGCGGCCGCCCATGACTGCGGCGGCATCGCCCTGCATGACGTCATCAACAACCGCTTTGCCAAGAAGGCGATCGAAAAGGGCGCCGATGGCCTCATCGCGGTTGCGGCGGGCGCCGGCGGCCATGCCGGGCCGCAATCGCCCTTTGCCCTGGTGCAGGAGATCCGCGAATGGTTCGACGGCCCGCTGCTTCTGTCGGGCGCCATCGCCACCGGGCGCGCGGTGCTGGCGGCGCAGGCCATGGGCGCGGACCTGGCCTATGTCGGCAGCCCCTTCATCGCCACCCAGGAAGCCAACGCCCAGCCCGAATACAAGCGCATGATCGTGGATTGCGGGGCCGAGGACGTCGTCACCTCCTCGCTCTTCACCGGGGTGTCGGGGAATTACCTCGCGCCCTCGATCCGCGCCGCCGGGCTCGATCCGGCCAGCCTGGAGCGCGGCGACGTGTCGGACATGAACTTCGCCGAAGCCTCGTCGCGGCCCAAGGCCTGGAGCCAGGTCTGGGGCTCGGGCCAGGGCATCGGCGCGGTGCGCGAAATCCTGCCCGCCGCCCGGCTGATCGACCGCCTGGCCCGCGAACATGCCGAAGCCCGCGCCGCCCTCTGCGCCTGACCCCCGGCTTCTTCGTTCCCTAAATACTCCTGCAACGGCGCGGCGGGGCGCCAAGGCCCGCGCCTTTCACCGTCTGCCAAACACTCCTCCCCACCGCGCCAGCCGGCGCGGCGGCGGTGCGTCAGGACACCGCCAGCCCCTCGGTCGAGGCGAAGAACATCGCCTGGCTGACGGCCGAGCGCACCTGCTCCTCGGAATAGGGCTTGGAAATCAGGAAGGCCGGCTCGGGCCGGTCGCCGGTCAGCAGCCGCTCGGGGAAGGCGGTGATGAAGATCACCGGGATGTCGCCCATGCTGGCAAGCAGCTCGTTCACCGCCTCGATCCCCGACGAGCCGTCGGCCAGCTGGATATCGGCCAGGATCAGGTCCGGGCGGCTTTGATGCGCCAGGTCGACGGCGGCGGCATGGGTGCGGGCGATGCCGGTGACATCGTGGCCCATGGCCTGCACGATGCCCTTCAGGTCCATGGCGATGATGGTCTCGTCCTCGATCACCATGATTTTGCCGGTCAGCGACTGGCCCATCTCGTTCAGGGCGATCTGCACCAGCTCCTCGGCCTCGGGCTGCGGGCATTGCATGATCTGCGCGATCTGGTCGTAGCGCAGTTCCTCGATGGTGCGCAAAAGCAGCGCCTCGCGGGAATTGGGGGTCAGGCCGCGCAGATGCGCCTGGGCGCGGGCCTCGCGCGGGGTCTGCGCCTCCAACTCGACCGGCTGGCCCGAGCTTTGCCAGATGGCGTGGAAGGTGCGGAACAGCCCGATGCGGGTGTCCTCGCCATCCATCAGGCTGCGATCGGTCAGGATCGCCTCCAGCGTGGCGGCGGCGTAATTGTCGCCGGCGGTCTGGCTGCCGGTCAGCGCGCGCGCATAGCGACGCAGATAGGGCAGTTCCCGGCTGATGGACTGGGCAAGATCCGCTGCGGTCATGTCTACCTCGAAAAAAGCGTCGTGTGTCGGAACCTGATCGGATAGGTAACGGTTAGGCAAGGTGCGCACAAGATTACCGGGAATAACTAAAAAATGAATACCAGGCGTGAGGAACGCAGGCGAGCAGCCATAGAAAAGCAGATCGACGAGAATCTGCGCCGCGTCTATGAGCAGGACGCGACGCAGCAGATACCCGACAGGTTCCTGCAACTGCTCGACAAATTGCGCGAGCAGGAGTGAACCGGATGACCGATCGAAAACCGGCGCGGACGACCCGTTCCCAGGACCATGGCGATCCTCGGGACGAACTGGTCGATCACCTGCCCGCGCTGCGCGCATTCGCGCTGTCGCTGACCCGCGAGGGGGCCTCGGCCGACGACCTGGTGCAGGACACCATCGTCAAGGCCTGGACGCATATCGACAAGTTCCAGCCCGGCACCAACCTGCGCGCCTGGCTGTTCACCATCCTGCGCAACACCTTCTATTCCGCCCGCCGCAAGACCAAGCGCGAGGTCAGCGATTCCGACGGCATCCATGCCGCGCGCCAGGCCACCCGCCCCGAACACGACGGCCGCCTTGCGCTGAACGATTTCCGCGCCGCCTTCGAGCAATTGCCCGACGAACAGCGCGAGGCGCTGATCCTGGTGGGCGCCTCGGGCTTTTCCTACGAGGAAGCGGCGGCGATGACCGGCGTGGCCGTCGGCACCGTCAAGTCGCGCGCCAATCGCGGCCGGCGCAAGCTGGCCGAGCTTCTGCATCTGGAAGAGGGCGAGGAGCTGGAGATGACCGACCGGGCCACGCTGGCGGTGATGGCGCAGAACACGCCGATCCTGCGCTGAGATGGCGTCGTGCTGCGGCGGCTGTTGGACAAGCTGGAATTCACCAAGGGCCTCGGCTTTCGGCTGGGCGGGCTCTTGTCGGTGGCGATCCTGCCCATCGGCCTGATCTCGGTCATCCAGACGCTGCACCTGTCGCGCGAATACCAGCGATCCTCGGAAATCGCGCTTCTGGGCCGCACCGCCACCGCCGCCGCCGGGGAAAGGGCGCTGTTGCAAAGCGCGCTCGGCACCGCCGACGCGCTGGGCCCGGCGGTGCTGGAGACGATGGACCGGCCGCAGGCCTGTTCCGATATCATGCGCGGCCTGGTCCAGCGCACGGTGAACTTCGTCTATGCCGGCTTCACCCGGCTCGACGGGGTGACGGAATGTTCCTCGGTGCGCGGCGTGCACGACCTTTCCGGCGAATCCGCCTTTCGCCAGTTCAGCGAAAGCCCCGGCACGCTGGTCACGACCAGCGCCGACGGGCCGGTCACGGGCAAGGCGGTGGTGGTGGTGATCCAGCCGCTTTACCGCGGGGTCGAGCTGCTGGGCTTCATCGCCGTCTCGATGTCGCATGACCTGCTGCGCTCGACCCATGTCTCGGGGCTGGGGACCGAGGGGGCGCGCATCCTGACCTTCAACAACCAGGGCGAGGTGATCTCGTCGGACCGCGAGGGCACGGGCGACATCACCGAGGTGCTGCCGCGCGGCAAGTCGCTGCCCTCGCTTCTGTCGCGCAGCGAGACGACCTTCCGCGACATTTCCAACTCGGGCGAGCGGCGGGTGTTCAGCGTCGTGCCGGTGGTGCCCGGCCTCGTCTATGCGCTGGGGTCGTGGAACCGCGCCGAATCCGGCATCACCGGCATCGACATCACCCGGCGCACGGCGCTGATCCTGCCGCTGATCCTGTGGGCCGCCTCGCTGGCCGTGGCCTATTTCGCGGTCTATCGCCTGGTGCTGCGCCATATCCGCGAGCTGCGCAGCCAGATGCGCCGCTTTGCCATCGGCGACCGCTCGGCCCCGCCGCCGGTGCTGGCCGACGCGCCCGCCGAGATCGAGGACATGAGCCAGACCTTCCACAACATGGCGCGCATCCTGATCCGCGACGAAGAGGCGATGGAGGCCGCGGTCAACGAAAAGACCGTGCTGCTGAAAGAGGTGCATCACCGGGTCAAGAACAACCTGCAATTGATCGCCTCGATCATCAACATGCAGATCCGGGTGATCGAGCATGACGATGCCCGGCGCGTGCTGCGTTCGGTGCAGGACCGGGTGGCGTCGCTGGCGACGATCTATCGCAACCTCTACCAGGCCGAGCATCTGGATTCGGTCCAGGCCGACCGGCTGATCCGCGACATCATCAACCAGATGACCAATGCCTCGGTCGGCCCCGGCGCCGGGCTGCGCATAGACACCCGGCTGGAGCCCCTGGTGCTGATGCCCGACCAGGCGGTGCCGCTGAGCCTGCTGGCGACCGAGGCTTTCACCAATGCGCTGAAATATTCCGGCGTTTCCGACCCCGATGCCGAGCCCTGGGTGCGCGTCTCGCTGCGCGCGGACGGGCCGGGCCATGCGGTGCTGGAGGTCGAGAACTCGATCGGCGCCAGCAGCCTGGCCGAGGGCACCGGCCTTGGCAGCCAGCTGATCGAGGCCTTCGCCACCCAGCTGGAAGGCGAGGCCGAGCAGGAGATGGGCGAGGGCCGCTTCCTTCTGCGCCTGCGCTTCCAGGTCGAGAACCTGCACAAGCGCGAAGGGGCCGAGATGCCGCAGGTGGTGCTGACCTCGGCCGCGCGGCCGGGCTCGCGGCATTAGCGGGCTTCTGAAAAAGTCCTTGCGACAGGACAGCGCGGGCGGGGAACCGGGAAATCCGCTTCAAATTTGCCGAAAACACCCCATTTTCGGGCCGATATCAGCTGGATCCAGAACGATTTCCGCTGCGTCCCTCTCAAAATCCCTTTTCAGCAGCCTGTTAGAAGAGGCGGTTCGCTTCCCGGTGGCATCGGTCCGACCGGCGAAAGCTGGAGGGGCGGCTTTCCCCGGCGCAAAGCGCTGCGCCGGAACCGCGCGGGCGGCAAAGCCTGCCTGCCGACGCTCGGCGTTGCTGCGCGGCCTGCCGGCTGCTAGCGTCATGGCTGCGGCGCAGTCGGCCGATTGCGGCGCCTTGCCATCCGCGAAGGAAACGCCATGCCCGATCCTGTGAACCTGCTGGCCTTTGCCGCCATCTCGCTGGGCATGGTGCTGACGCCCGGTCCCAACATGATCTATCTCGTCTCGCGCTCGATCTGCCAGGGGCCGCTGGCGGGGCTGATCTCGCTGGGGGGCGTCGCGCTGGGCTTCGTGTTCTACATGCTCTGCGCGGCTTTCGGGATCACGGCCCTGGTCATGGCCGTGCCCTATGCCTATGACGCCCTGCGGCTCGCCGGGGCTGCCTATCTGCTTTACCTGGCCTGGCAGGCGGTCAGGCCGGGCGGGCGCTCGGCCTTTCAGGTCCGCGACCTGCCCAGGGACAGCGCCCGCAGGCTTTTCGCCATGGGGTTCGTGACCAACCTGCTGAACCCCAAGATCGCGGTCATGTACCTGTCCTTGCTGCCGCAGTTCGTGACGCCCGGCCAGGGCAGCGTGCTGGCGCAGTCGCTGGCCCTGGGGGCCACGCAGATCGCCGTCAGCGTCAGCGTGAACGCGCTCATCGCGCTTGCGGCGGGCAGCATCGCGGTCTTCCTGGCCGGCCGGCCGTTCTGGCTGGTCGTGCAGCGCTGGCTGATGGGGACGGTCCTGGCCGGGCTTGCGCTGCGGATGATGGCCGAGACCCGGCGCTGACTCCTCTAGTCCTCGCAGCGGCCAGGGCCGTCCCGATCCCGCTCGTATCGCCGGGCAAGCGGAAATGGCGGCAGCCAGGATTCGCGGCGGATGGTCCACAGCTCATAGGTCGGGACCAGCTGGTCCGGGGCATCCAGCGATCCCAGGTTCACCTCGACCTCATCCCCGCTGCGGGCAAAGACGGACGAGCCGCAGCGGGGGCAGAAGAACCGCCCGGCGTAGTCGCGGGTCTCGCCCTCGATCGTCACCGCGTCCTGCGGAAACACCGCCGAGGCGTGGAAAAGCGCCCCGTGATGCTTGCGGCAGTCCAGGCAATGGCACAGGCCGACCCGCCAGGGGCGCCCGGATGCGGTGATTCTGACCTGGCCGCACAGGCAGCCGCCGGTGAAACGGTCCATGCCGCGCCTCCTTCAGGATCGGGCGGGCGGGCGGTTCACGATGCCTTGCCCGCGTCCTTTCGCGTCGCCTGCCGCAGCTTCTTGGCGGCGATGAAGCGGCGGCGGCGGGACAGTTCCACGTTGATCAGCGCCCCCAGCATGACGGTGAAGCCGCCCAGGTAGAACCACATCAGCAGCGCGATCACCGCGCCGATCGAGCCATAGATGCGGTTGTAGCTGTTGAAGCTGGCCAGGTAGGCCGAAAAGCCATAGGAGGCCGCCGCCCAGGCCAGCGCCGCAAAGACCGAGCCCCAGGTGAAGATCGCCGTGCGCGGCGTCTTCACGTTCGGCCCATAGCGATAGAGGATGCCGATCACCACCAGCACGATGAAGAAGATCGCCATCCAGGGCAGGGCGCCGATCAGCCAGTTGCGCAGGGGCACGTCGGGCAGGAAGTTGAAGGCGATGGGCACCACGACGATGGTAAGCAGCCCCAGCGCGATCACCAGCACGATGACCAGCGTCAGCACATAGGCCAGCAGGAAGCCCATGACCGTGGAATGCGAGCGCACGCCATAGGCCGCGTTCAGCCCGCGGATCAGCCCGTCCACCCCCGCCCGCGCCGAGACGGTGGCGATGATGAAGGAAATCGCCGTGGTCCAGCCCAGCTGCGTGCGCCCCGCCGCCACCAGCGCGCTGATCTGGCCATAGATGATGTCCGCGGCGCTTTGCGGGATGAAGCCGTCCGTCGTATGGACATATTGCTCGATCACCTCGGGGTCGTTCCACAGCCCCCACAGCGCAAACAGCGCCGCCATTCCGGGAAAGACAGCGAACATGGCATAGAAGGCCACGCCGGCGGCGATCAGGCTCATGTGGATCTTGTCCATCCGCTCGAAGATCGCCAGGACGAACTGCCACCAATCCCTGATCAAGGTTCCCGTCCTTTTCCGTTTCGGTCGCCGGCCCTGCGGGGAAACCCGCTTCCCCGCGGGAAAGGTTCCGGCCCCTCTAGTGGTTCACGTCCCCATAGCGCAGCCAGACCGCCTTTTCGCCCAGTTTCGCGACGAAGGCGGCATGGGCCTGGGCCTCGGCCTCGGTGATGCGGGGGGCAAGCGGGCGCGGCCTTTGCCCCCTGGGGGCGGCGGCGCCCTGCGCCCCCGTGCCCGGACCCGAGGCGCCGTGCAGCGGCCCCGTCTCCAGCACCAGCCCCGGCTGGCGACCGCCGCGCAGCGCCAGGTAGACTTCGGCCAAAAGCTCGCTGTCCAGCAGCGCGCCGTGCAGCGTGCGGTTCGAGTTGTCGATGCGGAAGCGCCGGCACAGCGCATCGAGCGAGTTCTGCGCGCCGGGGAACTGGCTGCGCGCCAGTTCCAGCGTATCGACCGCGCGGCTGAAGGGCATGACCGGAAAGCCGCAAAGCCGCAGCTCGGCGTTCAGGAATTTCATGTCGAAGCTGGCGTTGTGGATCACCAGCCGGGTGTCCTGGCCGATGAAGGCGGCGAAATCCGCCGCGATCTCGGCGAATTTCGGCTTGTCGCGCAGGAAGTCGTCGCCGAGGCCATGCACCTCGAACGCCTCCTGCGGCATCGGGCGCTCGGGGTTGATATAGACGTGGAAGGTGCGCCCGGTGGGCAGGTGGTTCATCAGCTCGATCGCGCCGATCTCGACGATGCGGTCGCCGGTATCGGGGTCGAAGCCCGTGGTTTCGGTGTCGAGGACGATCTCACGCATGGGGCCGTTCTGCCATGATCCGGGCGCAGATGTCCATGATCGCCGCCCGCGCGCCGTCCAGCGTGTCCGAGGGGATCAGGAAATTCGCCCGCTTGCGCTTTTCCGCATCCGGCATCTGCCGCGACAGGATCATCCGGAAATCCGCCTCGGTCATGCCGGGCCGGGCCAGCACCCGCGCCCGCTGCACCTCGGCCGGGGCCGAGACCACCGCCACCCCGTCCATCTGGCGCTGGGACCCGCCCTCGAACAGCAGGGGGATGTCCAGCACCACGATGGGCGCGTCCTTGTGCGCGGCGATGAAGCCGGCGCGGTCCTCGGCCACCAGCGGATGCACGATGGCCTCCAGCCGGGCAAAGCCCGAGGGGTCGGCGGCCAGCGCCTCGCGCAGCGCGGCGCGGTCGATGCCGCCCTCCCGCAGCACGCCGGGAAAGGCGGCGGCCACCGGCGCGACGGCCGCGCCGCCGGGCGCGTAAAGCCGATGCACCGCCGCATCCGCGTCCCAGACCGGATGGCCCAGGTCGCGAAACATCTGCGCGGCGGTGGATTTCCCCATGCCGATGCCGCCGGTCAGGCCCAGCCGGTAGCTCATGCCAGCACGATCCGGCGCAATTCGTCGTCGACCTCGGGGCGCTGGCCGAACCAGCGCTCGAAGCCGGGCGTGGCCTGGTGCAGCAGCATGCCCAGCCCGTCCACGATCTCGCAGCCGCGCGCCTGCGCCTCGGCCAGGAACGGCGTCGTCAGCGGCGTATAGACCAGGTCGGTGACCAGCGTGCCCGGCGACAGCGCGTCCAATGGCACCCGCAGCGGCGGCTTGCCCTCCATGCCCATCGAGGTGGCGTTGACCACGGTCATCGCGCCTTCCAGCATGTTGCCGGCCTGCGCCCAGTCATAGACCACGACCTTGGCGCCGAACTCGGACCGGATCTGCTCGGCCCGGATGCGGGTGCGGTTGGCGATGCGCAGTTCGGGCACCCCGCTTTCCAGCAGCGAGGCGACCACGGCCCGCGCCGCGCCGCCCGCGCCGATCACCGCCGCGGGGCCTAGTCCGGGGATCCAGTCCGGCGCGTGCTGGCGGATATTGGCGATGAAGCCGTAGCCGTCGGTATTGTCGGCGTGGATCTTGCCGTCGGCCCGGAAGATCAGCGTGTTCGCCGCCCCGATCAGCGCGGCGCGGTCGGTGACGACATCGGCCAGCGCCAGCACGCTTTCCTTGTGCGGGATGGTGACGTTGGCGCCGACGAAGCCCATGTGCGGCATGGCGCGCAGCACCTCGGCCAGATGCTCGGGCATCACCGGCAGCGGCACGTAATGGCCGGCGATGCCATAGCGCTGCAGCCAGTGCCCGTGCAGCCGGGGCGAGCGGGAATGCGCGATGGGCCAGCCGATGACCCCGGCAAGGGGCGCATGCTTGGGGGCGGGCAAACTGTCAACCATGGCAGACCTGCGGTGCTTTCTCGGGGGCGTCGCCCCGGCATCGGGATGGATCGAATGTCATGTCACAACTGCTATCGGGCTGCCCTGGGGTCAAGCCGTATCGCCCTTCGCGGCCTGGGCCATGGCAAGAATGCAACCCGGCCGGGCGTCGCGTTCAGACCACGCTCATCTCGGGCAGGCCGCCCTCGGCCACCAGATCCTCCAGCGTCAGCGATTCGATCAGCAGCAGATAGGACCAGAACACCTGGCCGAACATGCGGCGCAGCCGGCAGGTCGCCTCGTCCGTGCAATCCTCGCAGCGCTGATAGGACCGGCGCGACAGGCAGGGCAGCGGCGCGATGGGCCCGTCCACCTGGCGCAGCAATTCGCCGATGGAAATCTCGTTCGGGCGCTTGATCAGCACATAGCCGCCAGCCCGGCCGCGGCGCGAGCCGACATAGCCGGCATTGCGCAGCTCCAGCATGATATGTTCCAGAAAACGCTTGGGCGCGCCGGAACGCTGCGCGATCTCTTCGATCGTCAGGGCATTGCCGCCGGCGGCGACCTCATCTGCCAGGGCCATCAGCGCCTTGATGGCATATTTCGTTTTCTGCGAGATCATAGGGGAATCCTTAGTGTTCGCCGTCCCGTCATGCAATGATTTCGGCAAGAAATTGCAGGGCGCCCCGCCTTCTGTTCAGGAACCATCGCCAAAGCGTCATCGTTTTGTCACATTGACCGCGCATTTCTGCGGGGCAACATCAAGGAGTAGCTCATGCGCATCGCAGTTCTTGGCGGCGACGGGTTCGTCGGCTGGCCGACCGCCCTGCACCTGTCCAATCTGGGCCATGACATTCACATCCTGGACAACCTGTCGCGGCGCTGGATCGACACCGAGCTGGGCGTGCAGTCGCTGACGCCGATGGATTCGATCCAGGAACGCTGCCGGATCTGGCACCAGGAGACGGGACGGCGGATCCATTTCCACCTGCTGAACCTGGCCACGGAATACGAGCGGCTGAAAGCCTGGCTGGCCGAGCATCGCCCCGACGCGGTGATCCATTTCGCCGAACAGCGCGCCGCGCCCTATTCGATGAAGACCGACCGCCACAAGGTCTATACGGTCAACAACAACATCAACGCCACGCACAACCTGCTGGCGGCGCTGGTGGAAACCGGCATCGACGCGCATCTGGTGCATCTGGGCACCATGGGGGTCTATGGCTATTCCACCATCGGCGCCCCGATCCCGGAAGGCTATCTGGACGTCTCCATCGAGACGCCCGCCGGGCCGCGGGCGCAGCAGATCCTGTATCCGACCCGGCCCGGCTCGGTCTATCATATGACCAAGAGCCTCGATCAGATCCTGTTCCAGTTCTATGCCCAGAACGACGGGCTGCGCATCACCGACCTGCATCAGGGCATCGTCTGGGGCACCCATACCGACCAGACCCGCCGGCACGAGCAGCTGATCAACCGCTTCGACTATGACGGCGACTATGGCACGGTGCTGAACCGCTTCCTGATCCAGGCCGCCATCGGCCATCCGCTGACCGTGCATGGCACCGGCGGCCAGACCCGCGCCTTCATCCATATCCAGGATTCGGTGCGCTGCATCGAGCTGGCGCTGCGGGACGCCCCGCCGGCCGGCGAGCGGGTGCGCATCTTCAACCAGATGACCGAGACGCATCGCGTCCGCGACCTGGCCGAGCTGGTCGCCCGCATGACCGGGGCCGAGGTCGCCTATCTGCCCAACCCCCGCAAGGAGGCCGACGAGAACGAGCTGGTGGTCAAGAACGACCAGTTCCTGGCGCTGGGCCTCAAGCCCATCACCCTGGCCGAGGGGCTGCTTTCCGAGGTGGTCGACGTGGCGCGCAGATATGCCCATCGCATCGACCGCTCGCGCGTGCCCGCCGTCTCGGCCTGGACCCGCGACATCGCCCAGCGGGTCGAGCATGATCCCGAAGGCAAGAGGCTGCGTTCGGTATCGTGACCCCCGAAGGCATTCACCCCCAGGGCAAGGCGCGGTCCGGCCGCGCCTTTGTCACGCTGGCGACCAATCCCGACTATGCGACCGGGGCGGCGGCGCTGTTCCGGTCGCTGCGCCGGACCGGGACCAGCGCCGACCTGGTCCTGCTTTACACCGACCTGCCCCCCGACGCGGTCGAGGCGCTGCGGGCGCTGGACGTGCGCCCGGTGCGGGTGGACCTGCTGCCCACCTCCGAGGGGTTCAACGCCCTGCACGCCCGCGACCGGCTGCACGGCGCCGCGCCCTTCACCAAGGGCGAAAAGCCGCCCTTCCACACGCCCTTGGACAATTTCGCCAAGCTGCGGCTGTGGCAGCTGGATTACGACCGCGTGGTGTTCATCGACGCCGATGCCATCGTGCTGCAGAATATCGACCGGCTGTTCGACTACCCGGAATTTTCCGCCGCGCCGAATGTCTATGAAAGCCTGGCCGATTTCCACCGCCTGAACTCGGGCGTCTTCACCGCCCGGCCCTCGGCACGGACCTTCCGCGCCATGCTGGCCCGGCTGGACCAGCCCGGCCGGTTCTGGCGCCGCACCGACCAGACCTTTCTGGAAAGCTATTTCCCGGACTGGCACGGGCTGCCGGTCTTTGACAACATGCTGCAATATGTCTGGCTGAACCTGCCGCAGCTGTGGCGCTGGCAGGACATCCGCGTGCTGCATTACCAATATGAAAAGCCCTGGCAGGACCACGCCAAGGCCGAGGCCCTGCGCCCGCTGGTCGATCTGTGGCGCGCCCATGCCGGCAACGGGCCGGTGCCCGATCCGCGCGACCTGCCGCCCCCGCCCGGCTGCGCATCCGGTGTGGCATGAGGATCGCGCTGACCGGCGCCTCGGGCCTTGTCGGGCGCTGGATCCACCGCGCCGCGGAGCAGGCGGGACATGAGGTTGCCACCCTGCCCGGCTGGCGCCTGGGCGACCCGGCCGAGCTGGGCGGCTGCGACGCGCTGGTCCATGCCGCCTTCCAGCACGCCCCCGGCCGCTATCGCGGCGGCGAGGGCGAAGATCCGCAGGGCTTCGTCCGCGCCAACCTGGACGGCTCGCTGATGCTGTTCCGGGCGGCGCGGGACCGGGGCGTCGGGCGGGTGGTCTTCCTGTCCTCGCGCGCCGTGCATGACGGCCATCCCCAGGGCATGGCGTTGCCCGACGCGCTTTCCCCGGCCCCGACCAGCCTCTACGGCCAGGTCAAGGCCGAGGCCGAGGCCGCGCTGGCCGCCATGGCCGGCGCGGATTTCGCGACCGCCAGCCTGCGCCCGACCGGGGTCTATGGTCCGGGCGCGCCGCAGAAATGGGCCAGGCTGATCGGGGATTTCCTGCGCGGCACCACCCCGCCCCCCCGCGTCGCGACCGAGCTGCATGGCGCCGACCTGGCCCGCGCCGTGCTGCTGGTGCTGGAGGATCCGGCCATGGCCGGCAGCTACAATGCCAGCGACCTGGTGCTGGACCGCCGCGACCTGCTGGCCGAGGTCGCCCGCCTGACCGGCTGCGCCACGCCCCTGCCCGCGCGCGCCGATGCCGCCGCGCTGCGCCGCCCGCTTTGCGCGCGGTTGCAGGTGCTGGGCTGGCAGCCGGGCGGCATGGCGCTGCTGCGCCGGGATCTGCCGGCGATCCTGGACGACCTGCAACCATAGCAGAATTTCCCAGACCCGATTCCCGCCGGTTGCGGCAAGATGCGCCTTTGCGCCAATCCGCGGCCTGTTCTGGTTGGTCTGCCCCATGCGCATCCTTTCCATCCCGTGCGGCCTGTCCTTTGCGGTGATGGCCGGTTGCTTCCTTGCCCGCTCGGTCCTGGTCATGCCTGGTGACATGCCCCTGCGAGCCGTCGGCTTCGTCCCGCTGTCCTTGGGCGGTTCTGGTGCAGGTGATCGGCTGTGGCATCTTTCTGACCTACTGGCGGGGGGCCGGCGATACCCCGCCGGGGTGCTGCTGGTGCGGCCCCGCAGCTATAGGCGCGTGCCCGGCTGAGAAGGCAGCCCCGTGACAGGACCGCCGCGCCGGGCTAGTCTGGCGCCATGCCCGATTACGACGACCTTGCCGCCCGCATCCGCGCCCTGACCCATGGCGAGACCGACGAGGTCGCGCTGATGGCGACGCTGGCCTGCGAAATCCACCACTCGGACGCGCGCTTCGACTGGACCGGCTTCTATCGCGTCACCGCGCCCGAGATGCTGAAGATCGGCCCCTACCAGGGCGGCCACGGCTGCCTGGTGATCCCGTTCTCGCGCGGGGTCTGCGGTGCCGCGGCGCGGACGCGGCAGGTCCAGCTGGTGCCCGATGTCGAGGCGTTTCCCGGCCATATCGCCTGCGCCAGCTCGACCCGCTCGGAACTGGTGATTCCGGTGGTGGGCAAGGGCGAGCGGCTGATCGGCGTGCTTGACATCGACAGCGACCGCCCGGACGCTTTCACGCAGGACGATGCCGACCGCTTGCAGGAGATCCTGGATGACACATTCGGACGTGACCGCGTTTACCGGCCATTGCCTTTGCGGCGCGATCCGGTTCCGCGGCACCCATGACGCCACGAACGACCTGAAGGCCTGCCATTGCAGCCAGTGCCGGCGCTGGTCGGGGCATTACTGGGCGGCGATCCTGCCCAGCTCGCTGGAGATCGAGGGCGAGCCCAGATGGTATCGCGCCTCGGACTTCGCCCGGCGCGGCTTTTGCCCGGACTGCGGCAGTTCGCTGTTCTGGCAGCGCGACGGCTCGGACATCATCGACGTGGCGGCGGGCGCCATCGACAGCCCGACCGGGCTGCGGCTGCTGGGCCATATCTTCGTCGCCGACAAGGGCGACTATTACGACATCGCCGACGGGCTGCCGCAAGACCCGCGCGAATAGTTGACGCGCCGCGCCGCCCGGCCTAGGCGGCAGGAAAAGGGGGCGCGCGATGATCTGGGACACCTTGGCGAATTTTCCGCTGCAACAGCTGCTGGCCTTCATGGCCGGGGCATTGGTGCTGAATCTGGCGCCGGGGCAGGACGTGTTCTTCGCCAGCGCCTGCGGCATCCAGAACGGGCCGCGTGCGGGCGCGCTGGCCGGTTTCGGCGTCGGGCTGGGCGTGATCTGCCATGTGGCGATGGCGACCGTGGGCCTTGGCGCGCTGGTCGCCGCCCATCCCGGCGCGCTGGTCGCGATCAAATATGTCGGCGCCGCCTATCTGCTGTTCCTGGCCTGGAAAAGCTGGAACGCGGGCGAGGTCGATCCCCGCGCCCGTGCCGCCAGCCGGTCCTGGAACATCATCCGCCGCGGTGCGCTGTCGAACCTGCTCAACCCCAAGCCGGTGCTGTTCCTGCTGGCCTTCCTGCCGCAATTCACCAAGCCGGAATACGGCCCGGTCTGGCAGCAGATCCTGGGGCTGGGGCTGATGTTCACCCTGTCGGGCACGCTGGTGACGATAGGTTACGGCGTGGTCGGGGGCTTGGCCGGCCATGTGATCGGCAAGCGGCTGGGCATCGTGAACCGCATCGCCGCGGTGATGTTCGCGGGCCTTGCCCTGCGGCTGGTCTGGAAATGAGCTTCCTCTACCAGCCCACCGACGAACAGCCGCGCGTGATCCATGCCGATCACGAGATCCTGGTGGTCGAGAAGCCGGCGGGCCTGCTTTCGGTCCCCGGCCGCGGCGAGGATCGCGCCGATTGCCTGATCGAGCGGCTGCGCGCCGCCTTCCCGACCGTGTTGCTGGTGCATCGGCTGGACATGGACACCTCGGGCGTCATGGTCTTTGCCCTGACGCCGCATGCGCAGCGCCACCTGTCCAAGCAATTCGAGGACCGGCGGACGAAAAAGACCTATGTCGCGCGGCTCTGGGGCCGGCTCGAGCCGAAGACCGGCACGGTGGACCTGCCGCTGATCGTCGACTGGCCGAACCGCCCGCGGCAAAAGGTCGATCACGAACAGGGCCGGCCGGCGCAGACCGAATGGCGGGTGGTCAAGGCCAGCGATGCCGAGACGCGGGTGCGGCTGATGCCCGTCACCGGCCGCAGCCACCAGCTGCGCGTGCATATGGCCGCGCTGGGCCATCCGATCCTGGGCGATCCGCTTTATGCGACCGGCGCGGCGGCGGATTTCCCGCGGCTGATGCTGCATGCCGAAAGCCTGCGCTTCAAGCATCCCGAAACCGGGGTGATGCAAGGCTTTACCGCGCCCGCCCCGTTCTAGTTCACGCAGGTTTCATGCCTGAACCCGCCGCCCTCGCGTAAGCTTGCAAAAGAACCAACGAGGAGGGAGAGATGTTCAGGACCGATATGACCCGCCGCGGTGCCATGATGCTGGGCGGCGCCCTGCCCATGGCGCTGGTGCTGCCGGCCCATGCCCAGACCGCCCCCGCCCAGCCTGCGGGCGAGGCGCCGGCCTTTCCGGGCCGGGCCCACACCATCCAGCTGGGCGGCTTCGAGGTGACGACGCTGCTGGGCGGCGGCGGCATGAGCGACAATCCGATCGAGACCTTCGGCCTGAATGCCGAGCCGGCCGAGTTCGAAAGCCTCAGTGCCGAGAATTTCATTCCCGCCGACCGCAGCGGCGGCTCCTATACCATGACGCTGGTGCGCACCGCCGATGCGCTGGTGCTGTTCGACGCGGGCATGGTTCCCGCGAACAACGCCGCCTCGCTGGCGCAGGCCGGCGTCAAGCCCGAGGACGTGACCCATGTCGTGCTGACCCATATGCATGGCGACCATGTCAGCGGGCTGATGGATGGCGACAGCCCGGCCTTTCCCAACGCCCAGCTGATCCTGCCCCGCCCCGAGAACGACTATTGGGCGGCCAATCCCAGCGAGGCCTATACCGCCAAGGTAGTGCCGCTGCTCGACAAGGCGCAGCAGATCGAGGGGACCGAGGAAATCCTGCCCGGCATCAAGGCCGAGCAGGCGCATGGCCACACCCCCGGCCATACCACCTATCTGCTGGAAAGCGACGGGCAGCGGCTGCTGATCACCGGCGACAGCTTCAACCACTATGTCTATTCGGTGCAGCGCCCGGCCTGGCATGTGCGCTTCGACGTGGACAAGGACCAGGGCGCGGCCACGCGCCAGGCGGTGCTGGCCCGGCTGGCCGAAGAGAGGATCCCCTTCATCGGCTATCACATGCCCTTCCCGGCGCTGGGTTTCATCGCCCCGAACGGCGAGGGTTCCTATCGCTTCGTGCCCGCGACCTATCAATTCGCCGGCTGACGGCCTTCGCGCCACGGCAGGCTCCGTGGCGCGACAGGGGCCGAGAAAATCGTTCACAATTTGTTCCGTCCTGCTAGGCTCATGCGTGGAGTTCTTGCAGGAGAGGCGCGATGCCGGATCAACAGGCCAGGTTCGAGGCGCTGAAGGCGCTGCACCAGGGGGATGGCGCCTTCGTCATGCCCAACCCCTGGGATGCCGGCTCGGCGCGGCTGCTGGCGAGCCTGGGGTTCCAGGCGCTGGCCACGACCAGCGCCGGCTATGCCTTTTCCAGGGGCAAGCTGGATTCCATCGCAGACCTGGGGCGCGACGAGATCCTGGACAACGCCGCCGAGATCGTGCGCGCGACCAAGCTGCCGGTCTCGGCCGATCTTCAGGACGGTTTCGGCGCCGCGCCAGAGACCTGCGCCGAAACCATCCGGCTGGCTTGCGAAGTCGGGCTGGTCGGCGGCTCGATCGAGGATGCGACGGGCGATGCCGCCAATCCGATCCACGACCTGTCCCTGGCGGTCGAGCGGGTCCAGGCCGCGGCAGAGGCGGCGCGGGGCCTGCCCTTCCTGCTGACGGCGCGGGCCGAGAACTTCCTTTGGGACCGTCCCGACCTGGGCGACACGATCCGGCGACTGCAAGCCTTTTCCGCCGCTGGGGCGGATGTGCTTTATGCGCCGGGGCTGCCGGACCTGCAGGCGATCCGCACGGTCTGCGCCGCCGTGGACAAGCCCGTCAACGTGGTCATGGGGCTGAACGGCCCGACCTGGTCGGTGGCCGAGCTGGCGCAGGCCGGGGTGCGGCGGATCAGCGTCGGCGGCTCTTTCGCGCGGGCGGCGCTGGGTGCGCTGATGCGTGCCGCCCAGGAGGTCCGATCCGCCGGCACCTTCACCTATGCCGCCGAGGCCCTGCCCGGCGCGACGGTCGCCCGGATCATGGCGCCGGGCGACGGGGGGATCTAGCCCAGGTTGAACACGCGCGAGGGCTGCACCTCGCCGCCCATGTAGCGGCCGATGCAGAGCGCGCGGCCGTTGCGGCTGACCCAGACCTCCTCGCCGAATTCGGCATGGCCCAGCACCTGGCCGGGATTGCCGTTCAGGATGCGGGTGGCGCCGATCTCGGTCGCCTGCATCTCGGGCAGGTCGGCCAGCGCGGCTTGCAGGGGCAGCAGCGCCGCCTCGATCTCGGCCTGGTTGGCGCGGTCGATGCGGTCGAAGGCGATGCCGTCATCGGCCTCGAACGGCCCCGACCAGATGCGGCGCAGCTGCGCGACATGGCCCAGGCAGCCCAGCTTGCGGCCCAGGTCGCGGGCGATGCTGCGCACATAGCCGCCCTTGCCGCAGACCATGCGCAGCGCGGCGCTGTCGCGGGTCGCGCCCAGCAGCTCCAGCGATTCCACCCAGAGCGGCCGGGCGGCAAGCTCCACCACCTCGCCCTCGCGCGCCAGGTCATAGGCCCGCGCGCCATCGACGCGCACGGCCGAGACGACGGGGGGAACCTGCATGATCTCGCCGGTGAAATCCGGCAGCGCGGCGTGGATCGCCGCCTCGTCCGGGCGCGCGTCGCTGGTTTTGACCACCTGGCCCGAGGCGTCGTCACTCGTGGTCTCGGCGCCCCAGGCCACGGTGAAGTCATAGGCCTTCAGCGCCTCGGCCAGGATCGGCACGGTCTTGGTCGCCTCTCCCAGCGCCACGGCCAGCACGCCGGTCGCATCCGGGTCCAGCGTCCCGGCATGGCCGGCCTTCTTCGCGTCCAGCGCCCAGCGGACCTTGCTGACCACATCGGTCGAGCCGATGCCCGCCGGCTTGTCCACGATCAGCCAACCGTGGATCTCGCGTCCCTTTTTTCGCGCCATTCTAGTTCTGTCCTACATATCCGATGATCGGCCCCAGCCGCCGCCCGAAATCGGCGCGGCCCAGGCTCGGGGCGTATAGCCGCGAAATCGAGCCGTCGAAATACAGCGCATCCCGCGCCCCCAGCCCGTCGCGGAACAGCCGGCCGAATTCGTGGAACGTCACCGCCCGGTCCGAGATGGCGAACCACGCCGTCTGCCCGTCCGGCGAGACGCCGACGCCGTTCCTGACATAGCGGCTGTCGCTGTCCACCAGGAAACGCGGATGCAGCGCGCCGTCGATGACCAGCATCGGCCCCGATTGCGTGGCGATGCGGCAGTCCGGGGCGGCCCTGGCAAAGGCCCGGCTCTCGATCACCTGATAGGGTCGCGCGCCGCCGGTGCAGAAGACGCCGTTCGGCAGCATGCCGAAATTGCCGCCGCCGCCGGCCGTCACCAGTTCGTGCTGGCTGACGCCGTCGCTGACGTAAAGCCCGACCGGGGTGAAATCCGGGTGATACATGCCGGCATTCATGGCAAAGCCCAGCACTTCGCCCTCGGCCAGCGTGCGGCGGACGGCGGTGAAATCGCCCAAGACCCGGCCGTCGGGGCCGTTCAGCCACAGCCGCAGCCCCGGCTCCTGCCCGGCCGTCAGCGTGCAGATCACATAGCCCTGCCCGTCGAAGTCGCGCTTTTCGCAGATCCCGGCCATGGCGGGCAGGGTCATGGCGATCAGCGCACCAAGGGCCAGGCCCAGCCGGCGCTTGAGGTCAATCTTCATCGTCTTCCGGGTGCGATTCGACGTCGCGGCGCACCCGGTCCTCGGACAAGAGCCGGCGGGTGTCGTCCATGCGGTCGAAGGTCTCGTCGAGGACAAAGCGCAGCTGCGGCGCGTATTTCAGCGTCATCGCCTTGGCGACCAGGTGGCGCAGCTCGCCCGCGTTGCGGCGCAGCGCGGCCAGCGCCTCTTCGGCGCCCTGCCCGCCCAGGGGCAGCACATAGGCCGTCGCGACCTTGAGGTCGGGCGAGGTCCGCACCTCTCCGACCGTGATCGAATGCCGGTTCAGGTCGGGATCGTGGACATCCCCCCGCAGGAGGACGTCGGAAAGCGTGCGGCGGATCAGCTCGCCCACGCGAAGCTGGCGCTGCGAGGGGCCGGTGCCGGAATGAAAGCGGTTCTGTGCCATGCGCGCAGATGTAGGGGGTCGCGGCCCGCGCCGCAACGGGATAGACATGCCGCAAACGGGGGATCGAGCATGGAAAAACCGGGAATCGTCATCACGGGCGCGTCGGGCCGCATGGGGCAGATGCTGGTGCGCACCATTCTGGGGTCGGATCAGGCCCGCCTTGTCGGTGCCATCGAACGCGAGGGCAACCCCTGGGTCGGCCGCGACCTGGGCGAGGCGATGGGCGGGGCGGCGCTGGGAATCACCGTCACCGACGACGCGGTCGAGGCCATCGCCAAGGCGCAGGCGGTGATCGACTTCACCGCCCCGGCGGCGACGGTGGCTTTTGCCGAGCTGACCGCGCAGGCCCGCGCCGTGCATGTGATCGGCACCACGGGATTCGAGCCCGCGGACCTGGACAAGCTGCGTGCCGCCGCCCGTCACGCGCCGATCATCCGCGCCGGCAACATGAGCCTGGGCGTGAACCTGCTGGTCGGCCTGACCCGCAAGGTCGCCGCCGCGCTCGGCGAGGATTGGGACGTCGAGGTGGTCGAGGCGCATCACAACCGCAAGGTCGATGCGCCCTCGGGCACCGCCCTGATGCTGGGCGAGGCCGCCGCCGCCGGGCGCGGCCACAGCCTGGACGAACTGCGCACCCCGGCGCGCGAAGGCATCACCGGCGCCCGTGCGCCCGGCTCCATCGGCTTTTCCGCTATCCGCGGCGGCGACATCGTGGGCGAGCATGACGTGATCTTCGCCACGACGGGCGAGCGGGTGGTGCTGCGCCATGTCGCCACCGACCGCGCCATCTTTGCCCGCGGCGCGCTGCGTGCGGCGCTTTGGGGCCAGGACAAGGGGCCGGGCGAATACGACATGGCGGATGTGCTTGGTCTTTGAGGCTCCAGCGTCTAGGTTCACGCCATGACCCTGCTTGCGACGCTTGACGATGCCGATGCCGACCTGACCGCCTGCCTGGCGCGGGTGATGGCGGCTGTCCTGAAACCGGGCGACGTGGTGGCGTTGCAGGGGCCGGTCGGCGCCGGCAAGACCCATTTCGCCCGCGCCTTCATCCGCGCCCGCCAGGGCGAGGCGGCCGAAGAGGTGCCCAGCCCCACCTTCACCCTGGTCCAGACCTATGCCGACCCGATGGGGACCGAGATCTGGCATGCCGATCTCTACCGCCTGACCCATCCCGAGGAACTGGCCGAGCTTGGCCTCGACGAGGCCATGCGCGAGGCCATCGTGCTGGTCGAATGGCCCGAGCATGGCAGCCCGCTGGAGGGCGCGCTGACCGTGGGGCTGGAGCCCCTGGCAGACGCGCCCGACCTGCGCCGCATCACCCTGGCGGGCTCCGAGCCGCATTGGGGCCTGATGACCCGCCTGCCCGCCATCGCCCGGCTGATCCACCGCGCCGGCTGGTCCGGGGCGCGGCTCCGGCCGTTGGCGGGCGATGCTTCGTCGCGGCGCTATTTCCGGCTGGTCGAGGATGGCGGGCGCAGCGCGGTCCTGATGGATGCCTCGCCCGGCGTGACCGCGCCCTATGTCGCCATGACGCAATGGCTGCGGGCGCTGGACCTGCACGCGCCCGAGATCCTGGCCACCGACCAGGCGCAGGGCCTGCTGCTGATCGAGGATCTGGGCGACGACCTGGTCGCCCGCGTGCTGGAACAGCGGCCCGAGCTTGCGCCCCGCATCTATGACCGCATGACCGACCTGCTGGTGCAGCTGCATGGCCACGAGCCGCCGGATTTCGTGCCGCGCCTCGACGGGCCGGAACTGGCGCATCAGGTCGGGCTTTTCGCCGAATACTACCCCCCCGCCGCCGGCGCGCCCGGCAAGGGCGCCGAGGTCGCCGCGGTGATCGAGCACCTGCATGCCGAACTGGCCGCCGACATGCCGCCGGTGCTGGGCCTGCGCGATTTCCATGCCGAGAACGTGGTCTGGCGGGCCGATGCGCCGCTGGGCCTGTTGGATTTCCAGGACGCGGTGGCGGTGCATCCGGCCTATGATCTGGTCTCGGCCCTGCAGGACGCGCGCCGGGACGTCGCCCCCGAGATCGAGGCGGCGCAGATCGCCCGCTACATCGCCGCGACCGGGGTGGACGAGGCACGGTTTCGCGCCGCCTATGCGCTCTTGGGCGCGCAGCGCAACCTGCGCATCATGGGCATCTTCACCCGGCTGGCGCAGCGCGAAGGCAAGCGGCGCTACCTGGCGATGATGCCGCGCGTCTGGGCGGCGATCCAGCGCGACCTGGCCCATCCGGCCCTGGCGCCGCTGGCCGAGGCGCTGGAGGGCATCCCGGCCCCGACCCCCGAGGTGATCGAGGGCATCGCCGGATGACCTTGCCGCTGATGATCTTTGCCGCGGGCAAGGGCACCCGCATGGCACCGCTGACCGACAGGGTGCCGAAACCCCTGATCGCGGTCGGTGGCCAGACGCTGCTGGATCGCGCGCTGGCCTTGGGGCGGCAGGCGGGCGTCGGGCCGGTGGCGGTGAACATCCACCACCTGGGCCAGCAGATCCGCGATCACGTCGCCGGGCGGGACATCGCCGTCTCGGACGAAGCCGACCTGCTGCTGGAGACCGGGGGCGGCTTGCGCAAGGCGCTGCCGCTGCTTGGCTACGGTCCCGTGATCACGATGAACCCGGATGTGGTCTGGACCGGCCCGAACCCGGTCCGCGCCCTGCTGGACGGCTGGCGCGAGGACATGGACGCGCTTCTGATGCTGGTGCCGCTGGACCGGGCGCATGGCCGGCAGGGCGGCGGCGATTTCAGCCTTGGCTCTGCCGGCCGGCTGATCCGCAAGGGCGACCTGGTCTATGGCGGCGTGCAGATCATCCGCCCCGAGCGGCTGGCCGAGATCCCCGAGCAGGTGTTCTCGCTCAACCGGCTCTGGGATCTGATGATCGCCGAGGGCCGCGCTTACGGCCAGGTCCATCCCGGCGCATGGTGCGACGTGGGCCGGCCCGATTGCATCCCGCTGGCCGAGAGCCTGCTCGATGCCTGACTGGCAGAACGGCGTCTTCGCCCTGCCCTGCGGCGCCGATTTTGCCGGCGGCCTGGCCGAGGGGCTGGTCCGGCGCATGGCGGACCGTCCGCCGCAGGACATGGCGCGGGTCACGGTCTATGCCAACTCCGGCCAGTCGCTGACGGCGCTGCGCCAGGCCTTCATCCGGCGCGGGCCGCTGCTTTTGCCGCGGCTGCGGCTGATCGCCGACCTGGGCGGCGGCGCGGCCACGGCGCCGCTGGCGCGCCGGCTGGAGCTGGGCCGCCTGATCGATGCCGCGCTGCGGGCCGATCCCGACCTGGCGCAGGGGCAATCGGTGCCGGAACTGGCCGCCTCGCTGGCGGCGCTGATGGCCGAGATGCAGCTTGAGGGGCTGGACGCGCAGGCGCTGGACCGCATCGACGCCAGCGAACATGCCCAGCATTGGGGCCGCGCGCTGGCCTTCCTCAAGATCGCCGCTGGCTATTACCTGTCCGACCCGCCGCAGGACCGCGAGGCCCGCCAGCGCGCCGCGGCCCAGGCGCTGGCCGCAGCCTGGGCGCGGGGCGAGGATCTGCCGCAGGGCCCGGTGGTCGTCGCTGGCTCGACCGGCTCGCATGGCGCGACGCGGGATTTCATGCGCGCCGTCGCCCGGCTGCCGATGGGCGCGGTGGTGCTGCCGGGGTTCGATGCCGACCTGCCGCAGGCGGTCTGGGACGGGCTCGACGCGCTGTCCGAGGATCACCCGCAGGCGCGCTATGCGCCGCTGCTGGCCGAGTTCGGCCCGCCCGGCGAATGGTTGCCCGGCACCGCCCCCGACCCGGCGCGCAACCGGCTGATCTCGCTGGCGCTGCGCCCGGCGCCTGTCACCGACCAATGGATCGAGGAAGGCCCGCGCCTTGGTCCGCTGGTCCCCGCGACCGAACGCCTGACCCTGATCGAGGCCGAGCAGCCGGGGCAAGAGGCCGAGGCCGTGGCGCTGATCATCCGCGAGGCGGTCGAGCGCGGCCAGCCGGTGACGCTGATCGCCGCCGACCGCATGCTGACGCGCCGCGTGCAATCGGCGCTGGACCGCTGGGGCATCATCCCCGACGATTCCGCCGGCCAGCCCTTGCCGCTGACCGCGCCCGGCCTGTTTTTGCGCCATGTCGCCGACCTGTTCGGGGCCGAGATGATGCTGGACGCGCTGCTGGTGCTGCTCAAGCACCCGGTGACGGCGACGGGCCTTGGCCCCGACTACCGGCGCGACCACAACCGCCATGCCCGCGACCTGGAACTGCACCTGCGCCGCAACGGCCCCGCCTTTCCCGACGGCGCTGCGCTGCGGGCCTGGGCGGACCGGGGCGACGGCTCCAGCAAGCCCTGGGCGCTATGGCTGGCCGAGTTGCTGGACCGCATCGTGCCGCTGGCGCAGGATCGGGCGCCGCGGCCCCTGGCGGATCGGCTGCGCGATCTGCGCGCCTTGGCCGAGGATCTGGCCGCCGGTCCCGGCGGCAGCGCCGATGCCTCCGAGCTTTGGGCCAAGGCCTCGGGCGGGCTGGCGCGGTCGGTGCTGGACCACCTGGCCGCCCATGCGCATCTGGGCCACGACCTGCGGCCGGGCGAGTTCTGCGACCTGCTTTACGACGAATTGCAGGGACAGGCGGTGCGGCAGGACGTGGCCGCCCATCCGCTGGTCCGCTTTCGCGGCCCGCGCGAGTCCCGCACCGAGGCGGTGGACGAGGCCGCCGGCTTGGTGATCCTGTCGGGGCTGAACGAGGGCGGCTGGCCGCAGGCCCTGCCCCCCGATCCGTGGCTGTCGCGGCCGATGCGGCTGGCCGCCGGACTGACCCTGCCCGAACGCCAGGTGGGCCTGGCCGCGCATGACTTCCAGCAGGCCGTTGGCGCGGGCCGGGTGGTGCTGACCCGCGCCCGCCGCGATGCCGAGGCCGAGACCATCCCCTCGCGCTGGCTGAACCGGCTGGTGAATCTGCTGGGCGGGCTGCCCGATCAGCAGGGGCCGCAGGCGCTGGCGGCGATGCGGGATCGCGGCCGCCATTGGCTGGACCTGGCCGCGTTGCAGGCCCGGCCGCGGATGCGGCTGGCGCCGGCGCATCGCCCCTCGCCCATCCCGCCGCCGCCGGCGCTGCGCGAACTGTCCGTGACCGAGGTCAGGACGCTGATCCGCGACCCCTATGCCGTCTATGCCCGCCGCGTGCTGGGCCTGCGCGCGCTGGACCCCTTGCGCCCCGAACCCGACGCGGCCGAACGCGGCAACGTGCTGCATCACATCATGGACCGTTTCCTGCGCGGCCTGCCCGACCTGCCCGAGGCGCCGCAGGTCATGGCGGCGCGGCTGCTTTCCATCACTGATGCGGTGCTGGAGGCCGAGGTGCCCTGGCCCTCGGCCCGGCTGTTCTGGCGCGCGCGCATCGCCGGCATCGCCGAGCGGCTGATGGCGGACGAGGCCGCAAGGCTGGCGCGCGGCCGGCCGATCCTGGTCGAGGAATATGGCGAACAGGGCGTCCCCGGCCTGGATTTCCGCCTGATCGCCCGGCCCGACCGGCTGGACCTGCTGCAGGATGGCCGGGTGCATGTCTATGACTACAAGTCCGGCAAGCCGCCCTCGGACAAGCAGATCGCGCATTTCGACAAGCAATTGCCGCTCGAGGCCGCCATGGTCCGGCACGGCGCCTTCAAGGCGCTGGGACCGGCCGAGGTCGAGGGCATCAGCTATATCCAGCTGGGCGGCGAGGGAAAGACCGAGCCGCGCGAGTTCAGCCCCGGCTTCGCCGAGGAAACCTGGGCCGGCTTCGTCACCCTGATCCGCCGCTATCTGGGCGGCGAGCGCGGCTTTACCGCGCGGCTGGCGATGGAGCGGTCCGACCATGCCAGCGACTACGACCACCTGTCGCGGCATGGCGAATGGGACACGACCGAAATCCCCCAGCCGCAGAGGTTCGCCGATGATGGATGAGGCGACGCTGGCGCAGGTGCGGGCGGCGGACCCGCATCGCTCGACCTGGCTGACGGCCAACGCCGGCTCGGGCAAGACGCGGGTGCTGACCGACCGGGTGGCGCGGCTGCTCTTGGCCGGGACCGCGCCCGAGCGCATCCTGTGCCTGACCTATACCAAGGCCGCGGCGACCGAGATGCAGAACCGCCTGCTGGCGCGGCTGGGCCAATGGGCCATGCTGCCCGAACCGGCGCTGCGCGCGGAACTGGCGCGGCTGGGCGAGGCGGGCGCCCCCGACCTGCCCGCCGCGCGCCGGCTGTTCGCCCGCGCCATCGAGACGCCGGGCGGCCTCAAGGTCCAGACCATCCACAGCTTCTGCGCGGGCGTCCTGCGCCGCTTTCCGATCGAGGCCGGGGTGCCGCACGGCTTCACCGAGCTTGACGACCGCAGCGCCGCGCTGATCCGCGCCGAGATCATCGAGGAAATGGCCCGAGACCATGCGCCCGAGCTGGAAGACCTGCTGGCCTTGCATTCGGGCGAAAAGCTCGACGCCTTCCTCGCCGGTCTGCGGGGGTTCGATGCCCCCGCGGACCGGGACGCGCTCTGGGCGGCCTGCGGGCTGGCGCTGGGCGAGGACATGCGGGCGCTCCTGGCGGAATGCTTCGCCGATGGCGCCACGGTTGTCGCCGCGCTGGTCCCGCATCTGCTGAAAGGCAGCACCACCGACCAGAAGGCGGCGGCGAAGCTTGGCCCCGGCAACTGGACGCAGCCGGGCCTGGCGGAACTGGCGATCCTCGAATCCGTGCTGCTGACCGGCGCCGGCGCCAGGGAGCCCTTTACCGCGAAATACGACAGCTTCCCGACCAAGGCGCTGCGCAGCGGCCCCTGCGCCGACCTGCTCGACGACCTGGCGATCCTGATGGAACGGGTCGAATCCGCCCGCCCCCGCCGCATCGCCTTGGCCCATGCCGAGCGCACGCTGGCGCTGCACCGTTTCGGCCATGGCTTCCTGACCCGCTACCGGGCGCAGAAGGCGGCGCATGGCCACCTGGATTTCGACGACCTGATCGACCGCACCGCGCGGCTTCTGTCGGAAAACAGCATGGCGCAATGGGTGCTGTTCCGGCTGGACGGCGGCATCGACCATATCCTGGTCGACGAGGCGCAGGACACCAGCCCGGCGCAATGGCAGGTGATCGAGCGGCTGACGGACGAGTTCACCGCCGGCCAGGGCGCGCGGCCCGGCAGCCGCAGCCTGTTCGTGGTGGGCGACCCCAAGCAGTCGATCTACAGCTTCCAGGGCGCCGACATCGCGGTGTTCGAGGCCCGCCGCACCGGCTTTGCGCAAGCCTTCCAGGCGGTGCAGAACCCGATGCAGGTTCTGGAGCTGCGGCATTCCTTCCGCAGCTCGACCGCGATCCTGTCGCTGGTCGACCAGGTCTTTGCCGGCGACGCGGCGCGCGGCCTGGGCGATCCGCCGCAGCACCGCGCCTTTCGCACCGGGATGCCGGGCCGGGTGGACCTGTGGCCGGCGATCCCCAAGCCCGACAAGCCCGAGCCCGGCGACTGGACCGACCCGGTGGACCAGCCGGCCGAGAATTCGGAAACCGTGCAATTGGCCCGCGCCATCGCCCGCGCCGTGGACGAGATGCTGGGCCAGCCGATCCTGGACGCCAAGACCGGCCAGCGGCGCCGCATCCGCGCCGGCGACGTGCTGATCCTGGTCCAGCGCCGCTCGGAACTGTTTGCCGAGATCATCGCGGCGCTGAAATCGGCGAACCTGCCCGTCGCCGGCGCCGACCGGCTGAAGCTGGCCGGGGAAATGGCGGTGCAGGACATTCGCGCCCTCTTGTCGGTGCTGGCCACGCCCGAGGACGACCTGTCGCTGGCCGCCTGCCTGCGCTCGCCGCTGTTCGGCCTGACCGAGGAGCAGCTTTATCGCCTCGCCGCCGGGCGCAAGCGTGGCGAATACCTGTGGCGGCGGCTGCGGGAATCGACGCATCGCCATGCGGTGGATGTGCTGGCCGACCTGATGGGCCAGACCGGCTTCATGCGGCCCTATGACTTGGTCCAGCGCCTGCTGATCCGCCATGGCGGGCGCGAGCGGCTGATCACCCGGCTCGGCCCCGAGGCGCAGGACGGCATCGACGAGCTGCTGTCGCAGGCGCTGAGCTATGAAAGCTCGGAGACGCCCTCGCTGACCGGCTTCCTGGTCTGGCTGACCGGCGACGATGTCGAGGTCCGCCGCCAGCCCGGCTCGGCAGGGGATGGCGAGGGGCTGATCCGGGTGATGACCGTGCATGGCTCGAAAGGGCTGGAAAGCCCCATCGTCATCATGCCCGACGCCGCCAAGCGCAAGCCCCCGCGCGAGGCGCCGGTGCTGCCCGGCCCGGACGGGCTGGCGCTGTGGCGCGGCCGCAAGGGCGAGCGGCCCGACCCGGTCGAGGAACTGGCCGCCGCCCAGACCGAGCGGCAATTGCAGGAACGCAAGCGGCTGCTCTATGTCGGCCTGACCCGCGCCGAAAGCTGGCTGATCGTTGCCGCGGCGGGCGAGACCGGCCAGGGCGAGGACAGCTGGCACGCCATGGTCGAGGCCGGGCTGGGCCGCTCCGACCTGGCCCAGGCGCGCCTGCCCGCGCCCTGGGGGGGCGAGATCCGCCGGCTGTCCTTTGGCGACTGGCCCGAGGACGCGCCGGATGCGGTGCCGGCCGAAAGGCCTGTGCTGGCCGAGCCGGACTGGCTGCGCGCGCCCCCGCCGCCCGCGCCCGAAAAGCTGCGCCCCGTCGCCGCGACGGCTCTGGGCGGCGCCAAGGTGATCGGCGCGCCCGGCGAAGGCGATGCCGCGGCGGCGATGCTGTTCGGCACGCGGCTGCATCTGCTGCTGGAGCATCTGCCGGGCCGCGATCCCGCCGAATGGCCCGATCTGGCCCGCGACGTGCTGGCCGATGCCGAGGGCGGCCTGCCGGCGCCTGGGGAACTGGCGGCGCTGCTGGCCGAGGCGCGCGCGGTGATCGAGGCGCCGGACCTGGCGCAGGTCTTTGCGCTTTCCGACGCGGCCGAGGTGATGGCCGAGGTGGCGCTGGCCGCGCCGGTGCCGGGCATCGGCATCCTGACCGGGGCGGTGGACCGGCTGGTGGTCGAGCCCGGCCGCATCCTGGCGGTGGACTACAAGTCGAACCGCGAGGTGCCGGGCACGCCGCAGGCGGTGCCGCTGGGCATCCTGCGACAGATGGCCGCCTATCGCGCGGCTTTGCGGTCGATCTGGCCGCAGGCGCGGGTCGAGGTTGCGGTGCTTTGGACGGCTGCGCGCAGCCTGATGGCGCTGCCCGACGACTTGCTGGATCGGGTGATGGCGGGCCTTGACCCCAACCGCCCCGGTGCCTAGCTGTTGACGGATACGCCCTGCCGGCCCTGCCGGCACATTGCAGGAGAGCCCGATGGCCAACACCCAAGCCGTTTCCGACGCCGAATTCGACAGCGAAGTCCGTCAGTCCCCGACCCCGGTCGTGGTCGATTTCTGGGCCGAATGGTGCGGGCCTTGCCGCCAGATCGGCCCCTCGCTGGAAGAGCTGGCCGCCGAATACGAGGGCCGGGTCAAGATCGTCAAGGTCAACGTGGACGAGAACCCCGAAAGCCCCGCCGCGCTTGGCGTGCGCGGCATCCCGGCGCTGTTCCTGTTCAAGGACGGCCAGGTCGTGTCGAACAAGATCGGCGCCGCGCCCAAGGCCGCGCTGAAGGCCTGGATCGACGAATCCATCTGATTTCAGGTGCCGGGGGCGGTCCCGATCGGCCAGCCGCCCCGGTGCATCGCCGCCAGGATCCGCGCGCCTGCCTCGGGCCGCGTGGCGTTGATGGCTTTTTCCTGAAGAAACCAGAACAGGTAGCGGTCGAAATCCGGCGCATGGGTTTCGGCCTGCGCCAGCGCCTCGGTCGCGCCCAGTTGGGCGACGTTCAGCGCGATGTGGTGGAAGTCGATCTGGGCGAACAGCACCGCCGGCTTGCCCAGCAGGTAGCCGTCGAAGGCCACCGCGCTGTTCTGTGTCGCGACAAAGGCGCAGTCGCGCAAGAGCCGCATGCTGTCGCCGCCGATGGTCAGGTTCGGATGGCGTGCCGCCAGCCCGGCCAGCGCCGCGCGGTCGGCATCGTCGTAGCCTTCCCTTGGGTGCAGCGTGGCGGTGGTGGGGCGGCCGGTGGTGGCGACCGCCTCGAGCATCTCGATGGGGCTCATGGTCTGGAACGAACGGCAGCGGCGGATATGGCCTTGCAGCGGCACCAGCACCGCATCGCCGCGCCGGGGCGGCGGCCCCGGCAGCACGCGGGCGCGCAGCCGGTCGGCGAAGCTGCGCGCGGCCTCGGGGTCGATGGCCGCGGGGTCGTGGCGGCTTTGCGCGACCTGGAAGCGCCAGCGTTGCGGCACCGGCTCGATCTGCCAGAACGGGTAGTGATAGGCGCGGCGAAAGGTCAGGGCGCGCGCATGGGTCGGCGCCTCCATGTGAAACAGCGCGTAGCCGTCGCGCAGGGGCGCGGCCATGCGGGCCGCGGCGCTGGTCTTGTGCCATTCGACGCGCCAGCCCGCGTCCTCGACCGCCCGGCGCAGCACGGTCATGAAGTTGAAGCTGCCCGCCCGCGCCGTTTCCAGCATCGAGCCTTCCAGGTAGACGCGCAGGACGGGGGCGTGGGTCATGGCCGGCACGCTAGCGGCTGGCGCGGCGTGGCGGAAGGGGGCGGGTTGCGAAAGCCCCGGCCGGCCCATATCTGACCCGCAGGCGAGAGATCGGAGAGAGGCATGTCCGAAGACAAATTTCCCGGCTGGCACGGCACCACCATCCTGGCGGTGCGACGCGGCGGCCGCGTGGTCGTCGCCGGGGACGGCCAGGTCAGCGTCGGCCAGACGGTGATGAAGGGCACGGCGCGCAAGGTGCGCCGGCTGAGCCCCGGCGGGCATGACGTGGTGGTGGGCTTTGCCGGCTCGACCGCGGACGCCTTTACCCTGCTCGAACGGCTGGAGAAGAAGCTGGAGGCGGCGCCCGGCCAGTTGGCGCGGGCCTGTGTCGACCTGGCCAAGGACTGGCGCATGGACAAATACCTGCGCAACCTGGAGGCCATGCTGATCGTGACCGACGGGCGCGACATCTTCGTGGTGACGGGGGCCGGCGACGTGCTGGAGCCCGAGCATGACGTGGCCGCCATCGGTTCGGGCGGCAATTTCGCCCTGGCCGCGGCGCGCGGGCTGATGGAGGGCGACCTGGATGCCGAGGCGGTGGCGCGCAAGGCCATGGCGATCGCGGCGGATATCTGCGTCTATACCAACGGCAACCTGACGGTCGAGGTTCTGGGCTAGCGGGGGCTTCGCCCCCCGCCCCGCAAGCCCCTCGACGGGGCTTGCGGGGCGTCCCCCAGGGTATTTGTGCAACGAAGAAAGCGGGCAGGCGCCGGGCTTAGGCGCCTTCCTTTGCCGCCAGCCCTTGCAGCAGCGCCAGGCGGTCGCGGCGGAAATCGCCGGAGCCGGTGGCTAGCCCCTGCATGGCGCGCACGAAGAACTGGCGGTAGTCCTGCGCCTTTTCGCACCAGGCCAGCAGCTTGACGCCCTGCGGCGGGTGGACCAGCGCCAGCGGCAGGGCCGTTCGCTGCGTTTCATTGCCGGCAAGGTCGGCATAGCCGAAGGCGACCGGCCGGCATGCGCGCATCGCCGCATGCAGCAGCGCCAGGTCGGCGGCGGCCGCTTGGGGCATGTCCTCGCGGTAATGGGCGGCGGGGCGCACGTCCAGCTTGCGATAGAGGCGCAGGAGCAGCGCGCCTTCGGGGTCGGCCTGTTGCAGCCGGTCCATCGCCGCGCGGGCGGCGGCGGCATGCACCGGATCGCCGCGATGATCCGCCAGCGCCAGGCCGCGCAGCGCGGCGTCGCGCAGCTCCGGGTCGAGCGCCGGCGCGGCGGGCGCCTGCGCCGCGGCCGCGCGCGGGCCCAGGCCCAGCGTCGCGGCAGCCGCGGCCAGCCGCGACGCCAGGGCACGGCGGGACAGCATCGGGGCGGCGGGCGGGTCGCGACGCGGTCGCATGTTCGGCTTCCTTGCTGGCCTGGGGAAAAAGGCGGCCGATCTGGCGCGGATTCGGACTTGGGTCCAGCCGCTTGGTTGAATCGGCCCCCCGCGGACTTTAAGTGATGCCGAAATGAGACAGGAGCCCCGAATGTCCGACCTGACCCCGCGCGAAATCGTCTCCGAACTGGATCGCTTCATCATCGGGCAAAGGGATGCCAAGCGCGCCGTGGCCGTGGCCTTGCGCAACCGCTGGCGCCGGCGGCAGCTGGGCGACGACCTGCGCGACGAAGTCTATCCCAAGAACATCCTGATGATCGGCCCGACCGGCGTCGGCAAGACCGAGATCAGCCGCCGCCTGGCCAAGCTGGCCCGCGCGCCCTTCCTGAAGGTCGAGGCGACCAAGTTCACCGAAGTGGGCTATGTCGGCCGCGATGTCGAGCAGATCATCCGCGACCTGGCCGATGCCGCCGTCATCGAGACCCGCGAGCGCATGCGCGAGGAGGTCAAGGCCCGCGCCCATAAATCCGCCGAGGAGCGCGTGGTCGCCGCCCTGGCCGGCGAGGGCGCGCGCGAGCAGACCCGCGAGATGTTCCGCGACAAGCTCAAGCGCGGCGAGCTGGACGATACGGTGATCGAGCTGGAGGTGCAGGACAATTCCAGCCCCTTCGGCATGATGGAGATGCCCGGCCAGCCCGGTGCCATCGGCGGGATGATGGACCTGTCGGGGTTGATGAAGGCATTCGGCGGGCGCCGGGTGCGGCGCAAGGTGACGGTGGCGGAAAGCTATGAGCTGCTGATCGCGGAAGAGGCCGACAAGCTGCTGGACGACGAGGCCGTCAAGGCCGCCGCGCTGGAGGCGGTGCAGGAGAACGGCATCGTCTTCATCGACGAGATCGACAAGGTCGCCGCGCGGACCGACGCCCGCGGCGGCGATGTCTCGCGCGAGGGGGTGCAGCGCGACCTCTTGCCGCTGATCGAGGGCACCACGGTTTCCACGAAATACGGGCCGGTCAGGACGGATCATATCCTGTTCATCGCCTCGGGCGCGTTCCACATCGCCAAGCCCTCGGACCTCTTGCCGGAATTGCAGGGCCGGCTGCCGATCCGGGTCGAGCTGCGCGCGCTGACCGAAGAGGACTTCGTCCGCATCCTGACCGAGACCGACAACGCCCTGACCCGGCAATATACCGCGCTGATGGCGACAGAGGGCGTGACGGTCCAGTTCACCGAGGATGGCATCCGGGCGCTGGCGCGCATCGCGGCCGAGGTGAACGGCTCGGTCGAGAATATCGGCGCGCGGCGGCTTTATACCGTGATGGAGCGGGTGTTCGAGGAGCTGTCCTTCAGCGCGCCGGACCGCTCGGGCGAGACGGTGGTGGTGGACGGGGCCTTCGTCGAGAAGCACCTGGGCGACCTGGCGCGCTCGACCGACCTGTCGCGCTACGTGCTGTAAGGAACCCCGGCGCCTTCCCGCCGTTGTGGAATGACGCAACGGCGGGGGACGCGCATGAACTATCTTTTCGGCATCATCATCTTCGTGCTGGATGTCTGGGCCATCGCCTCGATCATCAACACCAACGAGACCATGACCACCAAGCTGATCTGGATCGCGCTGGTGGCGATCCTGCCGGTGCTGGGCTTCATCATCTGGTGGTTCGCGGGGCCCAAGGCGAATTACGGCTGAGGGCTTTCCCTGCCCCCGCCGCGGTGGCATTGTCGCCCGCAAGACGAAAGGGCGGGGGACATGCCGGGGCGGATCCTTGTTTCGCTGTTGCTGCTGCTGGCGGCCTGCGCGCCGCGCGGCGAGATCACCGTCGCCCCAGAGGCGGCGCGCCTTCGCCATGTCGAGCGCATCTATGTCGCCAGCAACCGCACCCCCGAGGGCAGCCGGCAGGAAGGCGTCAGCTTTGGCCGGGTCGATGTCTCGGTCCCGCCCGAGCGGCGGCCCGGCACCATCACCTATCCCCGCAAGGGCGCGAGGCCCGATCCGCAGCGGGACTTCCTGGTCTCGGAATATGCCCGCTTTGCCCGGCCCGAGGATTTCCAGGCCGACCTGCGCCGCGCCGTCGCCGCCCGCCCGCCGGGCGACCGCGACGTTGTGCTGTTCGTGCATGGCTACAACAACACCTTCGCCGAGGGGCTCTATCGCTTTGCCCAGATCGAGCGCGACCTGAGCCTGCCGGGCGTGCCCTTGCATTTCTCATGGCCGTCGCGCGGGCAGCCGTTGGCCTATGCCGCGGATCGCGACAGCGTGCTTTATTCCCGCGACGGGCTTGAGCGCAGCATCGAGATCGCCACCGAGGCGGGCGGCGGCAGGGCGATCCTTGTCGCGCATTCGATGGGCGCCCTGCTGCTGATGGAAAGCCTGCGCCAGATGGCCATCGCGGGCGAGCGCCGCACCCTGGACCGGATCGGCGCGGTGGTCCTGCTTTCGCCCGACATCGACGTGGGCGTGTTTCGCACCCAGGTCCGGGCCATCGGCAGGCTGCCGCAGCCCTTCGTCATCTTCACCTCGGGGCGGGACCGGGCACTGAACCTGTCGGCGCTGATCTCGGCCGAGCCGGTGCGGCTGGGCAGCCTGACCGATGCCGGGCCCGTGGCGGACCTGCCGGTGATGCTGGTCGATGTCGGTGCCTTCTCGACCGGGGACGGGCATTTCAACGTGGCGACCTCGCCGGCGCTCTTGCGCATCCTGGCGCAGGCGCAGGAGCTGAACAGCGTGTTTTCCGAGGACGTGGGCGGCGGGGTCGGGCCGCTGACCCGCGCGGCGCTGCATGCCGAGCGGGCGGCGCAGATCGTGATCTCGCCGGCTTTCTAGCGGCGCAGGTAGACGTAATAGGCGCCCTCGCCGCCATGGCGGCGGTGCGCGGGGCGGACTTGCAGCACCACGGCGTTCAGGGGCGGCATGTGCAGCCAATGCGGCACGTTGTGGCGCAGCGCGCCCGGCCTGACCGGCAGCGGCGCGTCCGGCCCGCCTTCGCGCCCCTTGCCGGTGATGACCAACACCAGCCGCCGCCCTTCGGCCTTGGCTTGCAGGATGAAGCGGATCAGCACCGGCTGGGCCACGGCCAGCGTCATGCCGTGCAGGTCGATGCGTGCCTCGGGGGCGAGCTTGCCGCGGCTCATCTGGCGATGCGTCTTGTGATCCATGCGCAGCGGCTGGGCATGCAGCGCCTCGCGCGGGGGCGGCGACAGGTCCAGCCGAGTCGAGCCCGAGCCGGGCTGCCCGCCGATCCGCAGCCCGGCCAGCGGCAGGGGCGCGGCCTGCGGCATGGCGGGCGGCTTTTTCAGCGGCTGGGGCGCAGGCGCGGGCTCCGCCTGCTTGCGGGCAGGGTGCATCGGCACCGCGGTCGCGGCGACGCGGGACCACAGGGCCTTGTCCTCGGCCGAGAGTCCCCGCCGCCGTGCCATGGTTCAGGCCGTGGCGACCAGCTGCCAGTTCGGGTCGTCCTGACCCATGCGGCGGGCGAAGGTCCAGGTGTCGCGCTGCTTGCGGGCGGCCTTGGGGTCGCCCTCGACCACGTTGCCGTCGGCGTCGCGGGTGGCGACGATCATCTCGCCGACGAAGCGCACCGAAAGCTCGGCCATGCCGGTCGCCGGGGTGAACTCGGCCCCCGCCAGCGCGGTTTCGCGGGTGCCCAGGAACTGCGCCTCGGTGGTCAGGTTGCGGGCCTTGCGATCCTCGATCACCGATTCGAACGCTTCGGCCACCGGCGGCGCCAGGAAGCCGCGCACCTCGGACAGGTCGCCGCGCTCGAAGGCCATCAGGATCATCTCATAGGCGGATTTCGCGCCGGACAGGAACGGGCCCACGGCGAAGTCGGGCTCGACCCGCTTCATCTCGGCCAGGGCCTTGGCGGCGGGGCTGCCCGGTTCGGCATGGTCGGTGATGTCGCTGTCGCCCGCCTCGGCGGTGCCGTCGATCACGTCGAAGCGGCGGCGCTGGACCGGCTCTTCGGGGACGCGCGGCGGCTCGAATCCGTCGCGGGTGCCAAGAACCCCGCGCAGGCGCAGGATCAGGAACACGGCGATCGCCCCAAGGACGAGCAGTTGCAGCAGGGGGTTCGACATCAACGGACCTAACGAGCTTTGTAACGGCGCTTTCGCATGCTTATGTAGGGTGAGGACCGGCCCAAGTCCAGTTTGGGCGCCGGGAAATAGAAAGTGCCGGAGGAAAAAGGCGTTATGTGGCTGCTGTTGCCCTTCGTGATCCTGCCCATCGTCGAGATCGCGCTGTTCATCCAGGTGGGGGGCGCGATCGGCGTCCTGCCCACCATCGCGCTGGTCCTGGTCTCGGCCGTGGCCGGCGTGGCGGTGATGCGCCACCAGGGCGCACGCGCCGCGCTGGACGTGCAGCGCGCCATGCAGGATTTTCGCGATCCCGCCCGGCCGATGGCACATGGTGCGCTGGTGATGATCGCCGGGCTGCTGATGGTGGTGCCGGGCCTGTTCACCAGCACGCTGGGGCTTTTGCTGCTGATCCCGGCGGTGCGCAGCCTGATCCTGCGGCAGATGGCCGCGCGCATGCGGGTGACGGGCGCCGGCTTCAGCTATCGCCAGAGCTATGGCGCCGAGGGCGATTTCGGCGCCGATCCGGCGGGCTTGCGCCGCGGTCCCGGCTGGCGCGAGGACGGGGTGATCGACGGCGAATATTCGGTGCAGGACGACCCGCCCGGCCCGGTGCGCGAAGGGCTGACCGACCAGGGCGACGCGGCGCCTCCGCGGCGTGGCAATTCCGGCTGGACCCGGCATTGAGCGCCGGGCGGCGGGGTGCTAGAACCCCGTCAGATCCGAGGAGATTTCCATGAGCGACGAGAACAACAGCGACGCCGCCGCCGCGTCCGAGGCCCAGAATGCAGCGCAGCCGGCCGTGCGGCTGCAGATCCTGACGCAATATATCCGCGACCTGTCCTTTGAGAACGCGGTAGCGCAAAAGGGCCTGCCCTCGGGCGAGGTGCAGCCGGAAATCAGCGTGCAGGTCAGCCTGGATGCCCGCAAGCGCCCGACCGAGCACCAATACGAGGTGATCAGCAAGTTCCGCGTGCAATCCGCGAACGCCGCCGACAAGTCGCCCCTGTTCCTGTGCGAGCTGGATTACGGCGGCATCTTCCATGTCGAGGGCGTGCCCGAGGACCAGCTGCACCCCTTCCTGATGATCGAATGCCCGCGCATGATGTTCCCCTTCGTGCGGCGCATCGTGTCGGACATGACCCGCGACGGCGGCTTCCCGCCCTTCAACATGGACCCGGTGGATTTCGTGGCGCTTTACCGCCAGGAAATCGCGCGCCGGGCGCAGGCCCAGCGGCCGGCCGACCAGCCGCTGTCCTGAGCTGATCACTTCTGCGTGAGGCAGGCCCCCATCGGCCCGCGGCTCCCCCGGTCGCGGGCCTTTCGCTTGTCCGGTGCACCCGCCCAGGCGGCGCTGGCGCGGCCGCGGCGATGGCGCTAGTTTCGCGCGGCACAAGACGGAGAGCGGCATGGCGAAAGGCGCGAAACGGGCCTGGCAGAGGATGCTGTCGGGGCGCAGGCTGGATCTTCTGGACCCGACGCCCATGGATGTCGAGATCGGCGACATCGCCCATGGCCTTGCCTTCGTCGCGCGCTGGAACGGCCAGACCCGCGGCGACTGGGCCTATAGCGTGGCCGAGCATTCGCTGCTGGTCGAGGAAATCCACGCCCGCAGCAACCCCGATTGCGAGCCGCGCTGGCGGCTGGCGGCGCTGCTGCACGATGCGCCGGAATATGTCATCGGCGACATGATCTCGCCGGTCAAGGCGGCGCTTGGGCGGGAATACGGGGAAATGGATGCGCGGCTGGCGGCGGCGATCCATCGCCGCTTCGGCCTGCCCGCGCAATTGCCGGCGGTGGTGAAACGCGCGATCAAGCGGGCCGACCGCATCTCGGCCTGGCTGGAGGCCGTGCAGATCGCCGGGTTTTCCAGGGCCGAAGCGGACCGCCTGTTTCCCGCGCCCCGGCCGGAATTGCTGCAGGGGCTGGAAATACGCCTGCGCCCGCCCCTGGAAACGCGCAATGCGTTTTTATCGCGCTTTACCCAGCTTATTGCGGAAATCGACCGCAAAGCGTGATCCCGGACGAAAAAGCCCCGCATCCTGGATGCGGGGCGATGGGCTCAGATTTCCATGGCGTCCAGTTTCTTGCCGGCATCCAGCGCCTCTTGCACCCAGCGCGGCTTGCGGCCGCGGCCGGTCCAGGTCTGCGAGGGATCGGCGGGATTGGCGTATTTCGGCGCCACCTTGCCGCGCGCCTGCTTGGCGACGGTCAGGTCGGCAAGGTTGAAGCCAAATTCGCGCGCCGCACTTTCGGCAGCCGCCAGCGCCTCGCGCTTGCGGCGGTCCTCGAAGGTGGAAATGGCACGGTCGAGCTTGTTGCGCAGATCCCGAAGTTCCCGCAAGGACATTGCGTCCAGGTCTATGCTCATATCTTTATCCTTGGTTTTGGCAGTATGCTCTCACTATTTGCATTCCAATATGAATTGCAATCTTTTTTGAGAACCGGATTATTAACGCGGGCTGCGTTTGGCCAAAATCCGCTGGAGAGTCCGCCGGTGCATATGCAGCCGGCGCGCCGTTTCGCTGACATTGCGGTCGCATTGCTCATAGACGCGCTGGATATGTTCCCAGCGCACCCGGTCGGCCGACATCGGCGTTTCGGGCGGGGGCGGCAAAGTGTCGCCCCGCGCCAGCAGCGCATGGGTCACGTCGTCGGCATCCGCCGGTTTCGACAGGTAATCCGTCGCCCCCATCTTGACCGCGGCCACCGCCGTCGCGATGGCGCCATAGCCGGTCAGCACGACGATCCGGGCATCCTCGCGCGCCTCGCGCAGGGCATCCACCACATCGAGCCCGTTCCCATCCTCGAGCCGCAGATCGACCACCGCATAGGCGGGCGGGTGTTCGGCCACCGCCGTCCGCGCCTCGGCGACCGAGGCGGCGCGGGCGACCGAGAAGCCGCGTTTTTCCATCGCACGGGCCAAACGGTTCAGAAAGATCTCGTCGTCGTCGACCAGCAGCAGGCTGGGGTCGGGGCCGATTTGGTAATCCTCTGCCATATTCACTTGCCCTTGAAAGTTCACTGTTGATTAGAGTGTTTTGTCCAGTCGGTCAAACCCCGTTGCCTGACGCCGCGTCAATGAAACAGGCGGTGCGTTCCGCAAGTTGCTGCGCGGAAAGCTCGCGGCCGAAGAGCTCGACAGTGCCGATGCCGGGAATCACAAGATAGGTATTGGTCATGTGATCCACCAGATAGTTCTGCGGATCTTCCTGGTCATTCACCTTGTAATAGTTGCGCCAGGCTTTCGCGACCGCATCAATCTCGGCCGTGGTTCCGGTCAATCCGATCATCCGTTCGTGCATGGCCTGGGTAAAATCGCCCAGCACCTCGGGCGTGTCGCGTTTGGGATCGACGGAAATGAAGACCGGCGTGACCGTCATTCCCCGTTCCTCCAGCATCGCCACCGCCTCGGCATTGCGGGCGCTGTCCAGCGGGCAGACATCCGGGCAATAGGTATAGCCGAAATAAAGCAGCGCCGGCTGCGCCAGCACCTGCCGGTCGCTGACCCGCCGCCCGTCCTGGTCCGTCAGCTCGAAGGGCGCGCCCAGACTGTCCAGCCCGCCCTGCACCCCGCCCTGGCGGCAGGGGGCAAAGGGATCGGCCGCGCCGCGCGACAGCCACAGCCCGCCCGTCACCAGCACCAGGGCCGCGGCCAGGCTGCCGAGGATCAGGATCGTTCCGTCTTTGCCCATCAGGCGCGTCTCCGTCCGCTTGGACGCATTGATCGCCCATCCGGCCATGGGTATCAATGCAAAAGCCCGTCCCATCAGGAAGTCCCAGCGTGCCCCTCGGCCTTGTTTCCCACCGCATCGACCTGCTGCCCGGCCAGCCCGCGCCCGAGCCGATCCGCCTGCGCACCCTGATCCTGCTGCGCTGGGTGGCGATCGCGGGACAGCTGGCCGCCGTCGGCGCGGCGCTGGTGATCGGGGCGGATTTCCCGCTGGCGGCGGTGCTGGCGGTGATCGGCCTGGCGGTGGCGCTGAACCTGGCGCTGACGATGCGGCCGGACCGGCGCATCTCGGCCCGCGAGGCGGCCTGGCAGCTAGGCTTCGACCTGGGGCAGGTGGCGGCGCTGCTGGCGCTGACCGGCGGGCTCTCGAACCCATTCGCCCTGCTTTTGCTGGCGCCGGTGACAGTCGCCGCCACCGCCCTGCCGCCGCGGCAGCTGCTGGCGCTGGGGGCCGCAACCTTCCTGATGGTCACGCTGTCGGCGATCTGCGCCCAGCCGCTGACCTTCGGCGCCGGCGGCCTGGTCACGCTGCGCGAGCCGCTGCTGGTCGGCCACTGGTTCGCCATCGTGATCGGCGCGGTGTTCTTTGCCGGCTATGCCCGGCTGGTCGCGGCCCAGGTCAACGCCACCTCGGACGCGCTGTTCGCCGCCCGCCTTGCGCTTGAGCGCGAGCAGAGGCTGCAGCATCTGGGCGGCGTGGTCGCCGCCGCCGCGCATGAGCTGGGCACGCCCCTGGCCACGATCAAGCTGGTCAGCGCCGAGCTGGCGGACGAGCTGGACGAGGCCCTGCCCGAGCGCGAGGATCTGGCCGAGGACGTGGCCCTGCTGCGCCAGTCCGCCGACCGCTGCCGCGACATCCTGAAATCCATGGGCAGCGCCGGGCGCGACGACCTGCTGATCCGCTCGGCCCCGCTGACCGAGGTGCTGGCCGAGGCCGCCGCCCCCCACCGCGGCCGCGGCGCCGAGATCATGGTCCAGCCCCCGCCCGAGCCGCTGATCGTCCAGCGCGACGCCGCGGTGATCCACGGGCTGCGCAACCTGATCCAGAACGCCGTCGATTTCGCCGCCCGCCGCGTGACCATCGAGACCGGCGCCGACCGCCGCGACCTGTGGGTGCGGATCGCCGACGACGGGCCGGGCTTTCCCCCCGCGCTGCTGCCGCGCATCGGCAGCCCCTTCCTGACCACCCGCCCGCGGGCCGAGGACGGCCGCAGCTACGAAGGCATGGGGCTGGGCCTGTTCATCGCCAAGGCGCTGCTGGAACGCTCGGGCGCGCGGCTGCGCTTTGCCAATGGCGCCAAGGGCGGGGCCGAGATCCTGGTGACATGGCCGCGCGACATGATCGAGGCCCAGGATCGTATCCCCCTGGGCCCCAATCCCGAGATTCTGGCCTGATCTCCAGCCGCGTTAACCACTTCTTAAATTATCCCGCTATAGTTGTAGGTGGCTGTATCGTGCGGGGATGTTTCGATGGTTGCGCAATTCCTTATCGCCTTCGCGGCGGCGGGGCTGGCCGTCCTGCTGGCGCTGGTGTGGCTTCGGCTGGCGGACCGGGGCCTTGCCGGGGCGCCGGTGGCGCGCGGATTGGAGCGTGCGCTTGAACCGATCGCCTTCCTGTTTCGCGACGGGACGCTGGTCGATGCCACCGTGCCGGCGCGCACCCTGCTGGCCAGCCTGCCCGGCGACAGCGAATGGCAGCGGCTCAGCGCATGGCTGGGCATGCGCCTGCCGGAATTCAGCGCGCTGCTGCCCGACCTGGGCGGCGCCGCGCGGATCGAACTGACAGAGCGCGGCGGCCACAGCCCGCTGCGGCTTCTGGCCGAGGATCTGGGAGAAGGGCTGCTGCGGCTGACGCTTGCCGACCCCGCGGCCGAGGATGCCGGCATCCTGGTCGATTCGCTGTCCCTGCACGCGATGGAGCAGGAGCTGGAAATCCTGCGCAGCGCCATGGACCATTCGCCGATGCTGGCCTGGCGGCAGGATTTGCAGGGGCAGGTCACTTGGGCCAATTCGGCCTATCTGAACCTGGTCGAGGCCAAGGCCCAGGGGCAGACGGTCTGGCCGCTGCCCCGCATCATCGACTTGTCGGCCCGGCCGGTCCAGCCCGCCGCCCCCGGCGGCGCGCGGCGGATGCAGATCGACCATGACGGGCAAAGCCGCTGGTATGATTGCCACCTGCACGAGATCGGCGGGCAGACCGTGGCCATCGCCCTGCCCGCCGATGCGGCGGTGCGGGCCGAACGCTCGTTGCGCGAATTCGTCCAGACCCTGACCAAGACCTTTGCCGACCTGCCCATCGGGCTGGCGATCTTCGACCGCGAGCGCAACCTGCAGCTGTTCAACCCGGCGCTGATCGACCTGACCGGGCTTGCCACTGGCTTCCTGACCGCGCGGCCGACGCTTTACGCCTTTCTCGACCGGCTGCGCGAGGCGCGGATGGTGCCGGAGCCCAAGGATTACCGCAGCTGGCGCAACCAGATGAACACGCTGGAGGCCGCCGCCTCCTCGGGGCACCATGTCGAGATGTGGTCGCTGCCCGGCGGGCAGACCTATCGCGTGACCGGCCGGCCGCATCCCGACGGCGCGGTCGCCTTCCTGTTCGAGGACATTACCTCGGAAATCTCGCTGACGCGCAAGTTCCGCGCCGACCTGTCGCTGGGCGCCGAGGTGCTGGACGCGCTGGAGGATGCGGTGGCGGTCTTTGCCGCCAATGGCGAGCTGCTGATCTCGAACCGCCGCTATGCCGAGCTGTGGGGCGCGGCGGCGCCCGCCACGCTGGAGGGCCATGTGCAGGTCTGGACCCAGGCCTGCGGCGCAAGCCCCGGCCTGGTCGCCCTGCGCGACGCGCTGAACGCGGCGCTGCCGGACGAGCCGCTGCGCGGGGCCATGGCCGGGCCGGCGGGCGGGCTCTTGTCCTGGGGGCTGCGCGGCCTGTCCGGCGCGCGGCTGCTGCTGAGCTTTGCCGCCCCGGTGCCGCCCCTGCCGATGGGGCGCGAGGCGCCGCGCGCCGCCGACAAGCCCGAGCCCGCGGCATCTGCCGCGATGCAGCGCGCCCTGACCGGCTGATCGGGTCTTGCCCTGCGGGCGCGGCTGCGCTTCCCTTGCGAAAACTGTCGGAAAGGGATCATGGATGGCGGATGCAAGGGGGCGGTCGTGACCGCGGGGCCGGATGTCCTGGCCGGGCGGCGGGTGCTGTTCGTCATGGCCGTGGATGCCGAATACGGCCCGCAACTGCGGGCGCGGATCTCGCCGCTGATGACCGGCGTCGGCCCGGTCGAGGCGGCGGTGGCGCTGACCGCGGCGCTCTCGGTCCTTCAGGCGCGGGGCGAGTTGCCGGACCTGGTGGTCTCGCTGGGCTCGGCCGGTTCGCGCCGGCTGGCGCAGCTGGGCATCTACCAGGTCGCCTCGCTGGAATATCGCGACATGGATGCCTCGGCCCTGGGTTTCGCCAGGGGCGAGACGCCGCTTCTGGGCCTGCCGGTGCGCGTCGAACTGCCCTTGCGAATCCCCGGCATTGCCGCGGCCAGCCTGGCGACCGGGGCCAGCATCGTCAGGGGGGCCGGCTATGACGCCATCGCCGCCGAGATGGTCGATATGGAAAGCTTCGCGGTGCTGCGCGCCTGCCAGCGCTTCGACCTGCCGCTGATCGGGCTGCGCGGCATTTCGGACGGGGCCGAGGAACTGGCGCAGCTCTCGGACTGGACGCGCTACCTGCACCTGGTCGATGAGCGCCTGGCCGAGGCCGTGGACCGGCTGGCCGAGGCGCTGGAGCGGGGCGAACTGGCGCTGTAGGTGGTGCCGTCCTTGGCGGCTCCGGCGAGAGGCATGGCGCGCCCGCGTCCAGCCCGTCCGGTGCCCTTGCCGCGTCGCAGGGGGCGTGTCATCGGGGCAAAGCCGGCCTGCGGCAAGATGCGCCGGCCGGCGCCTTGCGGGATGGCGCCATCGCCCAGCACCACCGCGGCGACAAGGGCTGCGGCATCGTCGCCGGCGATCTCGATCATCGCGTGGTTGCGCATCATCGACCCGTCGACCGAAAGCGGGAAGGGCTTGACCAGCCCTCGCCCCCCCTTGCCGGCGGCGGGCCAGGCGCCTAGTCGCCGCCGACCAGCACCTGCCCCTCGGGCCAGCGCAGCGTGGTGGTCAGGGTGATGATGCGTTCCTCGCCCGCGCCGATGCTGCCGTTCCAGACCAGCAGCCCGCGCTTGCCCTCGGGGTCGGTCTCGTCGGGGCTGGGATCGGCGGACCAGTCGATGCGCAGGTTTTCCTGGGTCGAGACCGGCACGCGGTCGATCACCCGCAGCGGCCATTCCTCGCCCGTCAGGTTGCGCAGCCGCAGGATCGCGGTTTCCCGCCGCTCCGAGGATTTCGAGATCAGCCCGCGATTGCCCTCGATCTCGTCGGGGATGCGGCGTTCCAGCTTGATGCTGGTCAGCGGGCCGAAGCCCAGCTTCATGTCGTCCCCGGCGGCGGTCAGTTCCAGCGCGCCGCGCCCGACCATGGCGCCGTCGGCATGAAAGGTCGCGTCGCCGGGCAGGATCACCGCCCCGGTGGAGTTCACCGTATCCGCCACCAGATAGGCGGTGTCGTCGCGGCGCGGCACCGCCTCGGCGACGATCTCGGGCGCCAGCTCGTGCGAATCCAGCGGCAGGCGCAGCGCATCGGCGCCGGCGCGCATGTCCACCGGCGTCGGATAGTCGTAGACCACGGTCTCGCCCACCATCCCCGCCAAGGCCGCGCCGGCCATGGGTGCCGGTGCAGCTATCGCGCGTTCCATCGAATCCATGGCGGCTTCGGCCATAGGCGCGGCCGAGCGGCTGTAAAGCTTGGCCTCGGACTCGCCGATGCGGGGGAAGTCCGGCTGCAATTCGCTGGGCGCCGACTGGTCCATCGGCCGGGCTGTGGACAGCACCAGATGCACGCCGCGCCAGTCCTCGCCGGTGTCCTGCCGCACCAGCAAGCCGCGATCCAGCCGCAGCCTGCCCTCCTTGCGCTGCAGGGACAGGTCGTAGACCGGCACCCAGCTGGCCGCGCCGGTCAGGCTGGTGATGCGGATGCGGGCGGGCTGGCCCTGGCCCTGCACGGCGATCACCAGCGCGCCGCGATCCGCATCCGGGCCGCGCAGCGCCTCGAGCCGGGCCTCGGCGCGGGCCAATTCGTCGGCCAGCTCCTCGCGGCCGGCATCGGCGGCCTCGGCTTCCAGCCCGGCGCGGATCGCGGTCTGGCGGGCCTGCAGCAGCTGTTCGCCCACCACGCGGGCCAGCGCCGCGATGTCGGCGGTGCTGGCAGCGTCGGATTCGGCCAGCTTCATCAGGAAGTCGATGCTGTCCTCGGCCGCCTCGGCCCGCGCCTTGATCTCGGCCACGCCGGCATCGCGTTCGGCCAGCGCGGCTTTCAGGCGGCGGACCTCATCCTCGGCCGCGCGCAATTCGGGGGATTTCGCCGGGGTTTCCGGCAAGGCGCGTTCCTGCTGGAGGCCGGTCGCGCCGATCACCGCGCCTTCGGCCGCAATGCGCAGGCTGGCGGGGTCGATGCCCGCGGGCATGCCGGGGATCACCAGCTCATGCGCGCCGGCGGGCAGGTCCAGCGCCGCCTCGCGGGTGACGCCGGCACCCCAGGGATAGACGGTGACATCGGTGACGCGGGCCACGGTCTCGATCCGATCGGCCAGGGCGGGGCCGGCCAGCAGGATGGCGGTGGAAATCAGCAGATGGCGCATCGGGCCCCCCTTGTCATGACCCGGCCAAGGTCCGCGAGGGGGCCCCGAAATGCAAGAGGGCGCCCCCGCGAAACCCGCGGGGGCGCCCTCACATATCCGTATCGGATCAGCCCTTCTTCAGGCAGCGATTGCCCAGAAGCTCGGCGATCTGCACCGCGTTCAGCGCCGCGCCCTTGCGCAGGTTGTCGCTGACGATCCACATGTTCAGGCCGTTTTCCACCGTCACGTCCTGGCGGATGCGGCTGACGAAGGTGGCGAAATCGCCCACGCATTCCACCGGGGTCGAGTAGCCGCCCGGCTCGCGCTTGTCGATGACCAGGATGCCCGGCGCCTCGCGCAGGATGTCGCGGGCCTCGTCCTCGTCCAGGAAATCCTCGAATTCGATGTTCACCGATTCCGAATGGCCGACGAAGACCGGCACGCGCACGCAGGTCGCCGTGACCTTGATCGCCGGATCGACGATCTTCTTGGTCTCGACCACCATCTTCCATTCTTCCTTGGTGTCGCCGCTGTCCAGGAAGACGTCGATCTGCGGGATCACGTTGAAGGCGATCTGCTTTTGGAACTTCTTCGGCTCGACTTCCTGGCCCGGAACATAGACGCCCTTGGTCTGGTTCCACAGCTCGTCCATGCCCTCTTTGCCGGCGCCCGAGACCGATTGGTAGGTCGAGACGACCACGCGCTTGATGCGGGCACGGTCATGCAGCGGCTTCAGCGCCACCACCATCTGCGCGGTCGAGCAGTTGGGGTTCGCGATGATCATCTTGTTGCGGTAATCCTCGACCGCGTCCGGGTTCACCTCGGGCACGACCAGCGGGATCTCGGGGTCGTAGCGATAGAGCGACGAGTTGTCGATCACCACGCAGCCCTGCGAGGCGGCGATGGGCGCATAGGTCTTGGTCGCGTCCGAGCCGATGGCGAATAGCGCGATGTCGCAGCCGGTGAAGTCGAACCCCTCGATGTCCTTGCATTTCAAGGTCTTGTCGCCATAGCTGACCTCAGTGCCAATGCTCCGGCGCGAAGCCAGAGCGACAACCTCATCAGCAGGAAACTGGCGCTCGGCCAGGATGTTCAGCATTTCACGGCCCACGTTCCCCGTGGCGCCGGCGACAACGACCTTGTAGCCCATTGGGGTCTCCTTCAACAAAGGACGCCGCGATATAGGGGGTATTGCGGCAAAGGGAAAGCGAGATTTCGTCAAAACGCCCGCTGATCTGGCAGGATTTCGGCTTAATGCCGAAGAATCCGGCGATCTGCCACAATGAGTTCCCGCACCCATTCGGATTCGCCTTTGAAATCATGGGGAACCTGCTCGGCGGTCCGCCGGCCGGAAAGCGAGAGCGAGGCGAAGAAATCAAAGCCGTAAAGCTCCAGCCGCGCCATTTGCGAGCGCGCGATCAGGTCGATCATCATCGCGCCGGTGGTGGGCGGGGCGCCCAGCCGCGCCATCAGCGCCCGGTAATCCGCCAGCGGGTGCAGGTAGAAACCGGGGCTGGAGGCGGTGCGCCAGTCCAGCCGCTTGCGCTTGGGCGACATCCACAAAAGGCGCGCGGGCGCGATGCGGGCGCGGTCGGCATCCGAAAGCCGCACCGCCAGCGCCAGCCAGTCGGTGCGGCTGCCGTGGCTTTCGGCCGAGGGCATCGGCGCGCGATTGATGCGGATCACCAGGTCGGCGGCGTCGATCTGCGCGCCGTGCCGGGCCTCGGCCAGCGCGCGGGCATTGCCGACCAGCGCGACACGCTTGCCCGCCAGATCGTCCAGAAGCGCGGATTGCGGCGCCGAGAGACATTGCAGCGCGCCCTCATCCCGCAGGGTGCGGGCGACCAGGAAGCCGAGCCGGTTCACGACAGCAGCCCGCGATAGACCTCGACCAGGGCGCGGGCCTCGGTCTCGATGGCGTGGTTCGCCGCGACATGGGCGCGGGCCGCCTGCCCCGCCGCCTGCCGCGCGGCATCGTCGTCCAGCCAGCGCGCGACGGCGGCCTGCATGGCGGGCTGGTCCTCGGGCGGGACCAGGCTGCCGGTCACGCCGTCCCGGACCAGTTCCTCGAAGGCGCCGACGCGGGTCGCCACCACGGGAACGCCGCAGGACATGGCCTCGAGCGGGGTCAGGCCGAAGCCCTCCCAGCGTTGCGGCGCGACATACAGGTCCAGCGCGCCATACCATGCCGCCATCCGGTCCACCGGCACCTCGGGCGGGAACAGGATGCGCTGGGACAGGCCCGCCCCGGCCACCTGCGCCTTCAGGTCCGCCAGATAGGCGCGGTGCTTTTCCGTGGCCCGGCCCATGACCAGCGCGGTCACGCCGGGGCGCGAGGGCAGCAGGGCCAGCATCGCCTGCACGAAATCGCCGGTGCCCTTTTGCGCCCGGATGCGGCCGTAGCAGCCGACCAGCACCTGGTCCGGCGGCAGGCCCAGGCTTGCGCGCAGCGCGGCCCGGTCGGCGGGCGGCGCGAAGCCGTCGGTGTCGATGCCGTGGTGGATCACGCGGGCCGGACGCTCCAGATAGGCCGCGCCCCTGGCCGAGGTCGCCACCAGCGCGTCCATCCGCGAGATCAGCCATTTCGTATAGCGGCTGTGCCGGCGCTGCGAGGCCGAGGTGAAGAGCAGCCGGTAGCGCCGCCGCAGCACATGCCGCAGCACCAGCCCCAGCGCCATTTCCGTGTTGCGCCGGGCGTGCCAGACCCGCCAGCGGTCGCGCGGCAGCAGCGCGGCGCGGGCCAGCGGGATATGCGGCAGGCCGGGCGGCAGGCCGGGGCCGGTGGCGACGATGCCGATCATCCCGGCCTGCACGGGGATCAGCCGCACCACGGTCGCCGTCACGCCCGACAGGCGGCGTTTCAGGTTCGGGGCGACCACGTCGATCCGGTCGGCGGGTATCTCAGGCATCGGGGGTCTCGGGCGTCAGGAAATACAGCAGGAACCCCACCGTAAGCGGAATCAGGAAGAACAGGAACAGGGTCGAGTAAGCCTCGGCCGGGGTGCCGTGGGCGCTGGCCCAGCGATAGACCGGGCGCGAGGTGAATTGCAGCACCCCGGCCCCGCCGATCGAGAACAGGTTGAGGAAGGTGACGCCCCGCCCCACCAGGTGCGGGGGCAGGAAGGCCCGGCCATGCGCCATCAGCACGGTATAGGTCGCGCCCGACAGCCCGACCAGCGCCAGCAGCGCCACCGACAGCGCCACGCCCTCGGCCGGAAACAGCCACAGCCCGGCCATGACCGCCACGCCCGCGGCATTGGCGATCAGCGCCAGCCGCCGGATCGAGCCGACCAGCCGCGTCGCCGGCCCGACCAGGAAACTGCCGACCACCATGGCGACGCCCATGGCCAGCGTCGCCCAGCCGATCAGCTGGTCCGAGGCGCCGTGGACCTCGGCCATGTAGGGCCCGGCCCAAAGGCCGCGGATCGCGGCCGAGGCGGCATAGTTCACGGAAAACAGCGGCAGGATGAACCATAGCGGCCGCAGCCGCAGGATCTCGGCCAGCGATCCGCGCGGCGCGGTGGCCGCCAGCCGTTCCGGGTCGCGGGTAAAGGCCAGGATCGCCAGCGCCACCGCCAGCGTGACCCCGGCCAGCGCCCACAGCGTCTCGCGCCAGCCGAAGGCCTCGGTCGCCCAGACCAAGGGCGCGGCGCCCAGGATGTTGCCCATCGAGCCAAAGCCGACCACCGCGCCCGCCAGGGTGCCGAACAGCGCCGCCGGATAGGTGCGGGCAAAGATGTAATAGCTGCCCATCAGCGCCGGCGCGCAGCCGATCCCCATCAGCGCCAGCGCGACATGCAGGTGCCAGGGCGCCTGCGCCAGGGCAAAGACCGCCGCCCCGCCCGCGCCCCCCAGCGCCAGCAGCACGGCCACCGTGCGCCGCGGCCCGGCGCGGTCCAGCGCGCCGCCGATGGGGATCTGCATCAGCGCGAAGGTCAGGAACCACATCCCCGACGAGATCGCCAGATCCTCGGGCCCCGCCCCCAGCTCGGCCTGCAAGACCGGCGACAGCACGGCCAGGAAGGCGCGGTAGAACTGACTGAGCGTATAGGCCAGGATCAGGCTGATGATCCCCGCCGACAGCAATGCGCGCATGAACCGTCCCCCTCCGCTGCACCGGGCCGAGATTTGTCGATTGCCCGGCGGGACGCAATGGCCCCCGCGGGCCGGATCAGGCGGTTTTCGCGGCGCCCTCCAGCCGGGCCGGCGCCTCGCGCACCGGCAGGTGGATCAGCGCGCTGAAGGCGCCGACGCCCACGCCGACCCACCAGACCATGGTGTAGTCGCCATAGATGTCATAGAGCTTGCCGCCCAGCCACACGCCCAGGAACGAGCCGATCTGGTGGCTCAGGAACACGAAGCCGTAAAGCGTGCCCATGTAGCGCAGCCCGTAGATATAGGCGACCAGCCCCGAGGTCAGCGGCACCGTGGCCAGCCACAGCCCGCCCATCACCAGCGAAAAGACGATGACGCTGGTGGGCGTGATCGGCATCAGGATGAAGGCGGCGGCGGCGATGGTGCGCAGGGTATAGATCCCGGCCAGCAGGTATTTCTTGGTATAGCGCTTGCCCAGCCAGCCGGCAAAGATCGAGCCGGCGATATTCGCCAGCCCGATCAGCGAGATCGCGGCCGCCCCCAGCGTCGAGGTGGTGGTGATGCCGATGCTGGCCAGCGTGCCCATGGGGCTGATCGGCCCGCACATCTCGGTCACCATGGCGGGGAAATGCGCGGTGATGAAGGCCAGCTGGTAGCCGCAGGAAAAGAAGCCGGCAAAGATCATCAGATAGGACGGGTCGGTGAAGGCGCGCTTCAGCACCGAGCCCATGCTTTCTTCCAGCTCGCTGCGGCTGGCGGGCTTGCCGCTGCCCAGCATGGGCAGGAAGAACAGGCAGGCCAGCACGATCACGCCGAAGATGACGAAGACGCTCTGCCACGGGTAATGCATCAGCAGCACCTCGGCCAGGGGCGCGCCGAAGACCTGCCCGGCCGAGCCGGCGGCGGTGCCGATCCCTAGCGCCAGGCTGCGGTTCTCGTCGCTGGCGGCCCGGCCGATCACCGCCAGGATGACGCCGAAGCCGGTGCCGGCGATGCCGAAGCCGACCATGACCTCCAGCAGCTGCATGGCCAGCGGGTCGGTCGCATAGGCTGTCAGGATCAGCCCGGCGGAGTAAAGGAAGGCGCCGATGATGACCGACCAGCGGTCGCCCCAGCGCTCGGCCAGGGCGCCGAAGATCGGCTGGCCGATGCCCCAGGCCAGGTTCTGGATGGCGATGGCCATGCTGAACTCGGCCCGCGGCCAGTCGAATTCCTGCGCGATCGGGATCTGGAAGACGCCGAAGCTGGCCCGCAGGGCAAAGTTGATCAGCAGGATGATCGAGCCGCCGATCAGCACCGGCGTGAACAGCGGCGCGCGCATTGCCTTGGTCATGTTGCCCTCCCTCTCGCAGCCTGCAATTCCTGCGCCCGGCCGGGGGCCGCGTCAATGGCGTCGATTGCCTGAATCGGGCGGCGGCGCTAGCCTTGGGTTTCAACGCCATGCGGGGAACTGGATGTATCAGGTGATCGGAACCGGCAAGAGCCGCGCCATGCGCGTGCTGTGGATGCTCGAGGAACTGGGCCAGCCCTATGAACATGTCGCCGTCAACCCGCATAGCGAGGGCGTCAGGCCCTTCAACCCGGCCGGCAAGGTGCCGGTCCTGGTGGTGGACGGCGTGCCCGTCACCGATTCCACCGCGATCCTGACCTATCTGGCCGACAAGCACGGCGCGCTGACCCATCCGGCGGGCACGCTGGACCGGGCGCGCCAGGACAGCCTGACGCAATTCGTGCTGGATGAATTCGACGCCGCGCTGTGGCTGGCGGCGCGCCACAGCTTCGTGCTGCCCGAAGAGATGCGGCTGGCGGCGATCAAGAACACGCTGCGCTGGGAATTCGAGCGCAGCCAGCGCACCCTGGTGCATCGCATCGCCGAGGGGGGCTTCCTGATGGGCGACCGCATGACCGTGCCCGACATCATCCTGGCGCATTGCCTGACCTGGGCGCTGACCGCGCGCTTCCCGATCACCGAACACCGGCTGACCGACTACCTCGAGATGATGCGCGCCCGCCCGGCCTACCTGCGCGCCGCGGCCAGATAGGCGGCGGCGCCGCGCCCGGCCAGCCGCCCGGTGGCCAGGCAGCCGGTCAGCAGGTAGCCGCCGGTCGGCGCCTCCCAGTCCAGCATCTCGCCGGCGGCAAAGACGCCGGGCAGCGCCTTCAGCTCCAGCGCCGCGGTCAGGCTTTCGGCAGCGATCCCCCCGGCCGAGGAAATCGCCCGCTCGATGCCCATCGCGCCCTGGTGCCGCAGGTGCAGCGCCTTGGCGCGCATGGCCAGCCGCTCGGGCTCAAGGGGCAAGGGCCGGCCCCATTCCATCAGCAGCGCCGCGCGCAGCGGATCGCCCAGCACCCGCCGCAGCCGGTTGCCGACCGAGAGCTTCGAGGGCGCGCGCGCAAGGCGCCGCGCCAGTTCCTCGGGCGCGAGATCGGGGGCCAGGTCGACGAAAGCCTCGGCCCCGTCGCGCATCGCGGCCGCGACCTCGTAGATGCCGCCGCCCTCGATGCCTTCGGCCGTCACCACCCATTCGCCGCGGCCGACGCGATCGCCGACATGCAGCGCGACGCCCTTGGCCGCCTGGCCGAAATGCCGCGCCATCGGCGCCGACCAGGCGACGCGAAACCCCATGTTCGCCGGCCGGAACGGCGCCACCACCACGCCGCGCCCGGCAAGCCACGGCACCCAGGCCGCATCCGAGCCGAGCCGGGGCCAGCTCGCCCCACCCAGCGCCAGCACCACGACGCGGGGCCGCAGCAAGGCTACCCCGCCCGGAACCTCGAAGCACCAGTTCTGGCCCTGAAAGCCGGTCCAGCGCCAGCGCGTCCGCAAGGCGACGCCCTGCCCCGCCAGCCGCGCCAGCCAGGCCCGCAGCAATGGCGAGGCCTTCATGCCCACAGGGAACACCCGCCCGGTCGAGCCGGTGAACAGCTCCACCCCCAGCCCGCGTGCCCAGGCCATCACCGCTTCGGGCCCGATTTCTTCGTTCTGCAAATACTCCGGGGGACGCGCGCCCGACCCCGTCGAGGGGTCGGGCGCGCGGGGGGCAGAGCCCCCGTATCGCGTCACGAACAGCGCCCAGGGCTCGTCCCTGGTCAGGTTCAGCCCGGATTTTCCCGCCATCAGGAACTTGCGCGCCGGGGTCGGCATGGCCTCGGCCACCACCACCCGCGCGCCCTGCCCGGCCAGCACCTCGGCCGCCATCAGCCCCGCCGGCCCGGCACCGATCACCAGCGCCTCGACCTCTGCCGCCTCGCTCACCGCCCGCCCCGCGGCATCATGCACAGCCGCAACAGCATCCGCTCCATCAGCGCCATGGCCGGCGCGCGCGAGGACGAGCGCAGCACCAGGTCGGTGTCGATCAGCTGGTGGATCGCATCCTCCAGCGCCCGCATGCCCCAGTCCTGCGCCTGGCGAATCATCCGGTCGCGGCGCGGGCCGAAGACCGGCGGCCGCAGCCGGGCCAGCCCCGCCCCCGGCCCGCCGGGGTCCGAGGCCGCCGCGTGCAGCGCCCGGAAATGCCGCAGCGCCGCGATGCACAGCGTCACCGGCAGGGTTCCCTGCCCCTCGATCCGCCGCATCAGCGCGCCGAATTCGCGGGCGCGGCCCTCGGCCACGCAGTCGATCAGCTCATCCACCTCGGCCTCGATGGTCGCGGGCGCCAGCGCGGCGATCTCGGCCGGCGTCAGCGGCTCGGCATCGCCATGCTTGTAGAGACCGATCTTTTCCACCGTCTGCCGGAAATCGCCGGGATCGAGCGCCCGCGACAGCGCCATCAGGTCGCGCATGGCGTCGCGCGGCACCTCGCGCAGGCCGGCATCCTTCAGCCAGCGCCCGACCTCGTCCTCGCCGGGCGGGTCGTCATAGATCGGCGCGGCCACGGCGGCGGGATGCGGCTCGAACAGCTTGCGCAGCGCCGAGGACTTGCTCAATCCGCCCGCCGCGACCACGATCACCGCGTCGCCCGGCTTCCATTCCGCGATGGCCGAGGCGACGGCCGGCGCCGCCGCATCCGGCGCATCATCGACCAGCACCACGCGCTGGCCGGGAAAGAACCCCACCGCCTTGACCGCGTCCAACAGCGCCGCCGGATCCTTGCGCAGGTCGGCGCCGGGAATGCGGGTCAGGCGCATCTCTTCCTCGGCCCCCGCCCCGACCAGGGCCTTGACCGCCTCGGCCCGCTTCAGCGCCACGCGCATCGCGTCCTGGCCATGGATCAACAGCGCCGGGCGCGTCGGATCGGGCCGCGCCAGGTAGCGTCCGATCTCGGCGCCCTTCAGGATCATGGCACGGCGTCGGGCTGGATGGCCAGCAGCCGCGTCACCACCTGGTCGGCCAGCATCCGCGCCAGCCGCTCATGCGCGTCCTGTTCGGCGGCCATGGTGGCGATGGTGGTGCCGGTGGTGGAATAGGAGGTAAAGCTGCTGACCTGCCCGCGCGTCACCTCGCGGCCGGTGCCGGCCTCGGTCAGGGTGAAATCGGCGGTGCCGTTCAGCGCATAGCGCGTCGTCACCTCGTCGGGGGTGATCGCCTGCGGCACCACGGCGATGCGCAGCCGGTAGTCGAGCAGGAAGCGCGCCTGCGCATCGGGCCCCAGCCGCTCGGCGATGCGGCCGGCAAAGGCAAAGTCGTCGGGCGTGCGCGGATCGGCGGTGCGGACCTGGCCGAACAGCTTGCCCCCCGTCCCCCCCGGCCCGTAGACCGGGGAAAAGCCGCAGCCGGCCAGGGCCAGCGCGCCCAGGATCACCGCCCGCCTAGACCACGACATTGACGATCCGCCCCGGCACCACGATCAGCTTCTTCGGCGCCTGACCCTCCATGAAGCGCTGCACGGTCTCGTCGGCCAGCACGATGGCCTCGATCTGGTCCTTGGGCATGTCCTTGGGCACCTCGATCTCGGCCCGGCGCTTGCCGTTGATCTGGATCGGCAGCACCACGCTGTCGGAAACCAGCATCGCCGGGTCCGCCTTGGGCCAGGCGGCATCGACCACCATGCCCTGCCCGCCGGCCTTGGCCCAGACCTCCTCGGCCAGGTGCGGCACCATCGGCGCCATCAGCTGCGCCAGGATGCGCAGCGCCTCGCGCCGACTTTCGCCGCCCGCGGCCGACTTGGCCGTCGCGTTCGCCAGCTCATAGATCTTGGCCACGGCCTTGTTGAAGGCAAAGCCCTCGATGGCGCGCGTCACCTCGTCGATGGCGCGATGCGCGGCGCGCGTCAGCTCGGGATCGGCCCCGCCCTCGGGGATCTCGTCGGCCAGCCGCCAGACCCGGGCGAGGAAGCGGTTCGCGGCCTCGGCCCCGGCGGCGGTCCATTCCACGTCGCGCTCGGGCGGGCTGTCGGACAGCATGAACCAGCGCGCGGTATCGGCGCCGAAGCTTTCGACGATGTTCACCGGATCGACGACGTTCTTCTTGGATTTCGACATCTTGGCCGAGGGAATCACCTCGACCGGGGTGTTGCTCCCTTTCAGAAACACACCATCTTCACGGCGTTCTACCTCTTCCGGGAGATGATAGATTTTTCTTAAGCCAGAGTATGTCTGAGAGCCGTCGCGCTTCACACTACCATCATGCAGGAATGGCTGCTGAGTCATGTAGATCTCATGCGTGACCATGCCCTGGGTGAACAGCGCGTCGAAGGGCTCCTTCGCGCCTTCCGGCAGGTGGCCGGTCCTGACCATGGCGCGGGCGAAGAAGCGGGAATAGAGCAGGTGCAGGATCGCGTGTTCGATGCCGCCGATATACTGGTCCACGTTCATCCAGTAGTCGGTCTCGGCCCGGTCGGTCGGCGTCGCCGCGTGCGGCGCGGTAAAGCGGGCGTAATACCAGGACGAATCGACGAAGGTGTCCATGGTATCCGTCTCGCGCCGGGCCGGGCCGCCGCATTTCGGGCAGGTGGTCGCGGCCCAGGTCGGGTGCCGGTTCAGCGGGTTTCCGGGCACGTCGAAGCTGACGTCCTGCGGCAGCAGCACCGGCAGGTTCGCCTTGGCCTCGGGCACGGTGCCGCAGGCGTCGCAATGCACCACCGGGATCGGGCAACCCCAATAGCGCTGGCGCGAGATGCCCCAGTCGCGCAGGCGAAACTTGGTCACGCCCTCGCCATAGCCGGCGGCCTCGGCGTGCAGGATGGCGGCATCGACCGCGGCCTCGCCGGTCTGGTCGGCCTCGCCGGCGAAGCCGCGCACATAGGTCACGGTCTCGGATTTCAGCGGCACATAGGGCGCCTTGGCCACCAGCGCGTCGGCGGCGGCCAGGTCCATGCCGCGCTCGCCGAAGGTGGCGCGGATCGGCAGGCCGTATTTGGTGGCGAATTCATGGTCGCGCTCGTCATGCGCGGGGCTGCCGAAGATGGCGCCGGTGCCGTAGTCCATCAGCACGAAATTGGCGATCCAGATCGGCAGCTGCCAATCCGGGTCCAGCGGGTGGCGCACGGTCAGCCCGGTGTCGAAGCCCATCTTGGGCGCGGTCTCGATGGCTTCCTCGGTGGTGCCGATGCGGCGGCACTCCTCGACGAAAGCCGCGACCTTCGGGTCGGATGCGGCCAGCGACTTGACCAGTGGATGATCCGGCGACAGCGCCACGAAGCTGGCGCCCATCAGCGTGTCGGGCCGGGTGGTATAGACCTCGATCTGCGGGAAATCGGGCAGGCCGACGGTTTCAAAGCGGAATTGCAGCCCGCGCGACTTGCCGATCCAGTTGGCCTGCATCAGCCGCACCTTTTCCGGCCAGCCCTCCAGCCCGTCCAGCGCCGACAAAAGCTCGTCCGAGTAATCCGAGATCTTGAAGAACCACTGCGTCAGCTCCTTGCGCTCGACCGTGGCTCCGGATCGCCAGCCCTTGCCGTCGATCACCTGCTCGTTGGCCAGCACGGTCATGTCGACCGGATCCCAGTTCACCTGCGCCGACTTGCGGGTGATGAGGCCGGCCTCCAGCATGTCCAGGAACAGCGCCTGCTGCTGGGCGACATAGGCGTCGTCGCAGGTGGCGAATTCGCGGCTCCAGTCGATGGACAGGCCCAGCGGCTTCAGCTGGCCGCGCATGGTGGCGATATTGCCATAGGTCCAGTCGCGCGGATGGCCGCCCTGCTCCATCGCCGCGTTCTCGGCCGGCATGCCGAAGGCGTCCCAGCCCATCGGGTGCAGCACGGAAAAGCCCTGCGCGCGCTTGAAGCGGGCCACGACGTCGCCCATCGTGTAGTTGCGCACATGGCCCATGTGGATGCGCCCCGAGGGATAGGGGAACATCTCCAGCACGTAATACTTGGGCCGCTCGTCCCGCATGGCGCGGAACGTATCGGCCTGCTCCCACGCCTCTTGCCAGCGCGGTTCGCTGATTGCGGGATCATAGGGCATGGAAACCTCCGGGCGACAGATTGCCCGCAGGGTATTAGCCGCTTGCCCGATGCAGGTCCAGCGGGCTCGGCGGGATCAGAGGTTGCGGTCCTGCACCCGCAGCTGCCGGGCCCGCGTCAGGATCGCATCCTCGACCGCGCGCACGGTATCGGGCGCCACGGCGGCGCCGCCCGCCCCCTGCAACGAGACCTTGAGCGCGCGCGCATCCAGTGCCGGGTCGCTGACCTTGATCGTGGCGCGATAGGACCGCCCGCCGCCCGGCGGGGTGCCGTAGCCGGTGACGATGACGCCGGTGAAGGGGTCGATCGACTGGATCGGCAGGAAGTTCAGCACGTCCAGGCTGGCGTTCCACAGGTATTTGTTGACCGCCACCGTGTCGTTGGGGTTGCGCCGGTCCGAGAACACGTCCCAGATCGTCTCGCGCCGCTCGACGGTCTGCGGCTGGGCCTGGCGATTCCCGCCGCCCGGCATCGAGGTCGCCGATCCGGCCGAGCCTGCCGAACCCAAGCCCGAGCCGCCCCCCGAACAGGCGGCAAGCCCCGCCAGGATCAGCAGGGCGGCGGTCAGCCGTGCGGCGCGTCTGGTCATCTGATGTCCCCCGGATCGTCCTTGCCGCGAGCCATAGCGCAATTCCGCCCCTTGCGACAAGAGAGGCTGCGCCCCTGGCCCGCAATCCCCCGTCCCGGAGGGGATATGGCTCGCGCGCGTAAGGGCGTCCGCGGCGGGGCGGGGGGCGTTGCAACGGGGTGTGGCCCATGTGCATCACAGCAGGTCGGAATCGGGCTAAGCCGATGCGATTCCGTTGCAATGCAGGGGGGAAAGCGCGACACAACTGGCATACCCCAAACCGGCATACCGGGTGGGGCATACGAGAGAGACAAGAGGGAAACATCATGAAAAAGGCTCTTATCGCCTCCACCGCGCTGCTCCTGACCGCGGGCGTGGCCGCCGCCGACGTCACGATCTCGGGCTACGGCCGGACCGGTGTGATCTACTACGAAAACACTGCTGCTCAAGACGCCGCCGGCGTGAACGAAGCGCGCATCGTCAGCCGCCTGCGGATGAACATCGACGCCTCGACCTCGACCGATTCGGGCGTCGACTTCGGTGCCCGCTTCCGCCTTCAGTGGGACCAGGGCGATGCCGGCACCGGCTCGAACCCCGGCAAACTGTGGGTCAGCGCCCAGGGCTTCACCGTTGAGGTCGGCAACGTCGACACCGCCCTCGACTCGAACGGCCTGATCTACGCGACCGAACTCGGCTCCTATGACCGTTCGGTCGGCTTCAGCGCCGTGACCGGCAACTTCTTCGCCTACTCGGCGAAGAGCTATGGCCTCGACCAAGCCGATCGCGTGGGCATCCGCGCCCTCTACACCCTGGCCGACGTGGAGCTGCAAGCGTCCTATGTCGATCCCGACCAGTCGGGCGTGAATGAAGCGAACCACGAAGAAGAGTTCTCGCTGTCGGCCGACTACACCTGGAACGACCGTCTGGAACTGTCGGCCGCTGCCGCGTTCAACGGCGAAGGCATCGACGGCAACGACATCTTCTTCCTCGGCGCCCGTTATGCCGTCATGGAAAACGCCCGCATCGGCCTGAACTATGTCAACGCCGAGGACTCGGCGGTGAACGCGGGTCCGGTGTCGGCCACCAACAACTATGGTCAGACCTTCGCCCTCTATGGCGACTACACCCTGGTTGACGGCCGCACCAACATCGAAGCCTACATCGCCAACAACGACGGCGACTGGGCTGCGAAAGAAACCGACAACGCGTTCGGTATCGGCGTGAACTACGACCTGGGCGGTGCCCGTCTGGGTGCGTCGCTCCAGCGCGACTACGAAGAGCGCGTGACCGCCGACATGGGCGTGCGCTTCGAGTTCTGATCCTACGGGATACGGAAAACAGGAAGAGCGGGCCTTGCGCCCGCTCTTTTCTTTTGGAAATCATGCCGCCATGGAACTGGATGACATCAGGCGCCGCATTGCCGCGGCCGAGAAAGCCGCCGGACGCGCGCCTGGCGCGGTCACGCTGATCGCCGTCAGCAAGGTGCAGCCCCCCGACCGGGTCGAAGCGGTGCTGGACGCCGGCCAGCGCGTCTTCGGCGAAAACTACGTGCAGGAGGCGGCGGGGAAATGGCCCCGCTGGCGCGAGCGTTTCCCCGGCATCGAGCTGCACATGATCGGCCCCCTGCAGACCAACAAGCTGAAACCCGCGCTGGAGCTTTTCGACGCCATCCACACGCTCGACCGCCCCTCGCTGGCCGAAAAACTGGCGCGGCAGGTGCAGGCGCGCGGGGCCTGCCCGCAGCTTTTCGTGCAGGTGAACACCGGCGCCGAGCCGCAAAAGGCCGGCGTCCTGCCGGACGAGGCCGACGCCTTCATCGCCCGATGCCGCGCGCTGGACCTGGCGATCGCCGGGCTGATGTGCATCCCGCCCGAGGATCTGGACCCGGTGCCGCATTTCCGCGCCCTGCGTGATATTGCCGCACGCAACGGCCTGGCCGGCCTGTCGATGGGCATGAGCGCCGATTTCGAAACCGCCATCGCCGAGGGCGCGACCCATGTCCGCATCGGCAGCGCCATCTTTGGCGCGCGCGACTACGGCTGACCGCGGGGGCGCCCCGGTCCGTTAAGCCTTTATTAGCAATAAGGATGCGGGGCGGGCGGCGACGGGATAAGGTGCCAATGTGGGTCGCGTGATTCGCTTGGGTTCCCGTCATGTTGTTGATCAGTAGTCTGCTCAGTTTGGTATTCGCCGGCCTTGCCGTGGATGTGACCGGGACCGCCCGCACTCCCGGCGGCGAGCATGACCCCGACGACCCGCCTTTTCCTGAATCATCCGATCGCGACGGGCCCAAGGGGCTGACAACCGAGGGCAGCGAGGGCTCGGACTGGCTGGCCGGCAGCGATGGCGACGACCTGTTGACCGGCCTTGGCGGCAACGACGACCTGCATGGGGGACTGGGCAGCGACACGCTGCTGGGTGGCGACGGCACCGACTGGATCTATGGCGACGGCGACTATGGTCCGGGCGGCGACGATTCCATCGACGGCGGCGCGGGCGACGACTATCTGGCCGGGCAGGGCGGCAACGACACCGTGCATGGCGGCCCCGGCAACGACACGATCTTCGGTGGCGAGGGGGACGACCTGCTGACCGGGGGCGACGGCGACGACTGGATCTCGGGCAATGCCGGCAACGACACGCTGATCGCCGGCGGCGGCGAGGATGACCTGGACGGCGGCGAGGGCGACGATTTGCTGATCGGCTCGGCCGAGCACGAGCGGGCCTGGCTGCATGGCGCCGCCGGCCGCGACACGCTGCAGCCCGGCCTGGGCGATTTCGCCGAGGGTGGCGAGGGCGAGGATCTGTTCCTGCTGGACGTGCCGGGCGAGGATCTGGACGATCCGGGCGAGACGCTGCCGGTCATCGCCGATTTCGACCGGCAGCTGGACCGGATCGAGCTGCGCTATCGCGGCGACGGCCCCGATCCCGTGGTCGCGCTGGAGCACGAGACCGACGGATCGGCGGTGATCCGCGTGGACGGGGTGGCGGTGGGCCGGGTGTTGCAGGCCGAAGGGCTGCGGGTTGCCGACATCGCCCTGACGCGGATCGCACCGGGCGGCTGAGCCGCAGAAAACCCTTTCCTTTTCGGCCGATTTTGCCTATACGCCCGCATCCGACCGGGCGATTCCGGCGGATCTCTCCACGGGCCTGTGCTGGACGACATCCCGGCCTGTGCCATAACCCTTTGATCCTGAAAGGAGACCCCGATGTCGATCACCGTCGAGGAAAAGAACCGCGTGATGACCGAATTCGCGACCAAGAAAGGCGACACCGGCTCGCCCGAGGTGCAGGTCGCCATCCTGTCGTCGCGCATCGCCACGCTGACCGAGCATTTCAAGACCCACAAGAAGGACAACCATTCGCGTCGTGGTCTGCTGAAGCTGGTCGCGCAGCGCCGCAAGCTGCTGGACTACCTGAAGCGCAAGGACGAAGCCCGCTATACCGACCTGATCGGCAAGCTGGGCCTGCGCCGCTGACCGGCCGGCCGCGATCCCGCGGCCCTTGGATTGCAGGAAACGCCCGCGGCAAAGGCTGCGGGCGTTTTTCGTTGCGGTGCGGCCGGTCAATTAAAATCCAACGGATTGCTTTCTGGATTCCTAACGGGCGGCCTTTATCCTGTGGCTTTCTTCAAGATGGAGATCGTAAGATGGTAATCAGTTCACTTTTCAAGCCTATTTCCTCTTCTGCCCCAGCCGCCGCCTCGGGGGCCGGTTCGACGCCCTTGCAGGCTGTCTCGAACGCCGTCGATACGCTGGCCGGATCGCTGCTGGGCGTGAAGCCCGCGGATGGCGACGGGGTCCGGTTCGACTTCTCGTCCCAGGCGATGCAGGCTTCTGCCGATGGCGCGGCCCCGGCCGATGAACCACCGGCCCCTGTCGCCGCCGCGGCCGCGAAGCACCCGGCGCCCGAGGCTGCAGTCCCTGCGGCGGCCCAGGCCCCGGCCGGGGGCGCCGATCCGGCGGAGGCGGCAGCGGGGCCTGCCGCCGTGGTGCTGGCCGCGCAGGCTTCGGCCCAGGCGGCGGCCGCGTCCGGCGGGGTTGATGCGGCCACCCCGGACGAGGTTGCGGCCCCAGCCGAAGCCGCGGCCAGAAGCGCGGCCCAGGCCGCCGATCCCGATGCCGAGGCGCTGGCCCGCGCCTGGGCGATCAAGGCCCAGGACAAGGAGGGCGTGCAGACCATGGTCGATCGCGTCGCCGCGCTCAGCACCCGGCCCTGGCCGACCGACGCGGCCGCCGAAAGGACCGAAAAGGCGGTGAAGGTGCTGAAGGCCGATCAGGAAGCCGCCGCGTCCAGAACGCTGGCCGTGGCCTGATCGCCCCATGCGCGGAACAAGGCGGGCGGCTGCCGACCGGGCGCCGCCCGCTTCGATTCGCAGGGGCGGGGCGGATGCCAAGCCACTTTCCATGTGCCTTGATTTCCTGTATGGGGCGTCTCCATCTGTGACGTGACGCCAGGCCCCTGGGCACATGCGAAGGATAGGGGCGGCGGCAATGGGGCCGCCATTTGACACGGGACGCGACCGGAAGGGCCGGCGCGTCGCCAGAGGAAACCAGATGTTTGATGAAGTGAAGAAATCCATCCAGTGGGGCCAGGAAACGCTCACGCTGGAAACGGGCAAGGTTGCCCGCCAGGCCGACGGCTCGGTCATCGCCACCCTGGGCGAGACCAGCGTGATGGCCAACGTCACTTTCGCGAAAGAACCCAAGCCCGGCCAGGACTTCTTTCCCCTGACGGTGCATTACCAGGAAAAATACTATGCCGCCGGCAAGATCCCCGGCGGTTTCTTCAAGCGCGAGGCCCGGCCTTCGGAAAAGGAAACCCTGACCGCGCGCCTGATCGACCGGCCGATCCGCCCGCTGTTCGCCCCCGGCTTCAAGCATGAAGTGCTGGTGATGTGCACGGTGCTGAGCCACGATCTGGTCAACGATCCCGACATCGTCGCCATGATCGCCGCCTCGGCCGCGCTGACGATTTCCGGCGTGCCCTTCATGGGCCCGATCGCCGCCGCCCGCGTCGGCTTCGCCAATGGCGAATACGTCCTGAACCCCGAGGTGCAGGACATGGACCAGCTGCGCGGCAACCCCGAGCAGCGGCTGGACCTGGTGGTCGCCGGCACCCGCGACGCGGTGATGATGGTCGAATCGGAAGCCTATGAGCTGACCGAGGCCGAGATGCTGGGCGCGGTGAAATTCGGCCACGAGGCGATGCAGCCGGTGATCGACCTAATCATCGACCTGGCCGAGGCCGCCGCCAAGGAACCCTTCCCCTTCGCCTCGCCGGATTACAGCCCGCTTTACGCCCGCGTGAAATCGCTGGGCGAGACCGAGATGCGCGCCGCCTATGCCATCCACGACAAGGGTGAGCGCCGCGACACCATCGAGGCCGTGAAGGTGAAGATCCTCGAAGGGCTGACCGAGGAAGAGCGGCTCGACCCGAACCTGGGCTCGGCGCTGAAGAAGCTGGAATCGGGCATCCTGCGCGGCGGCATCATCGACGGCCGCCCGCGCATCGACGGCCGCGACAACAAGACCGTGCGGCCCATCGACTGCGAAGTGGGCTTCCTGCCGCGCACCCATGGCTCGTCGCTGTTCACCCGCGGCGAGACGCAGGCACTGGTCGTGACCACGCTGGGCACCGGCGACGATGAGCAGATCATCGACGCGCTGCATGGCAATTCCCGCTCGAACTTCCTGCTGCACTACAACTTCCCGCCCTATTCGGTGGGCGAGGTGGGCCGCGTCGGCAGCCCCGGCCGTCGCGAGATCGGCCATGGCAAGCTGGCTTGGCGTGCGCTGCAGGCCGTGCTGCCGGCCGCGACCGACTTCCCCTATACCATCCGCGTGGTTTCCGAGATCACCGAGTCGAACGGCTCGTCCTCGATGGCCTCGGTCTGCGGCGGTTCGCTGTCGATGATGGATGCGGGCGTGCCGCTGAAGGCGCCGGTCGCCGGCGTCGCCATGGGCCTGATCCTGGAAGAGGACGGCCGCTGGGCGGTGCTGACCGACATCCTGGGCGACGAGGACCACCTGGGCGACATGGACTTCAAGGTCGCGGGCACGGAAAACGGCATCACCAGCCTGCAAATGGACATCAAGGTCGCGGGCATCACGCCCGAGATCATGGAGCAGGCGCTGGCCCAGGCCAAGGACGGCCGGCTGCACATCCTGGCCGAGATGTCCAAGGCGCTGTCCGAAGGCCGGCGCGAGTTCAGCGCCCATGCCCCGCGCATCGAGACGATGACCATCCCGACCGACAAGATCCGCGAAGTGATCGGCTCGGGCGGCAAGGTGATCCGCGAGATCGTCGAGACCTCGGGTGCGAAAGTCGACATCAGCGACGACGGCACCATCAAGATCGCCTCGGCCAATGCCGATTCGATCAAGAAGGCCTATGACATGATCTATTCGATCGTGGCCGAGCCGGAAGAGGGCAAGGTCTATGTCGGCAAGGTCGTGAAGCTGGTCGATTTCGGCGCCTTCGTGAACTTCTTCGGCAAGCGCGACGGGCTGGTGCATGTCAGCCAGATCGCCAACAAGCGCCTGAACCACCCCAACGAGGTGCTGAAGGAGGGCCAGGAGGTCAAGGTCAAGCTGCTGGGCTTCGACGACCGCGGCAAGGTGCGCCTGGGCATGAAGATGGTCGACCAGGAGACCGGTGAAGAGATCACCGAGAAGAAAGAGGAATCGGCCGAAGGCTGAGGCTTTCGCCGCGATTCGACTGTTGGAGCCTCGGCAATGCCGGGGCTCCTCCATGTTCGGCGGGACGGGATATCAACGATGCAGACGAATTGGCCGATCTTCGTATTGACATTGGCAGGCGACGAGGCGCGTCGTCAGCCATTGTTGGACCGGCTTGCCGAAAACGGCTTGCAATGGCGCCTGGTCTACGGGGTCGATGGACGGCGGGGCCTGCCGCCGGAATACTTGCCGATGATCGACCGCGACGCCGCTCAGGATCGACTGAAACGGCCGATGACGGATTCGGAATTTGCCTGCGCCTTGTCGCATCGGCGTATTTACGAGATTATCATGGCCGAGGGTCTTGATGGGGCGCTCGTGCTTGAGGATGATGCAATCCTGACGCCGGACTTTCCCGACTTCATTCGTGCGGGGCACCATTTGACCGATACGTTGGCCTTGCTGTATCACTATTCCGGCCGCGCGCTGCCCTGGCAACGCAGGAAAGCCGGTCGGTGGTTGATGTATCGTCCGACGCGACGGGCATCGGGCTGCACCGGCTACACGCTGTCCCGAAACATGGCGCATGAGCTGTTGCAGGCGATGACCCCGGTCAGTTTCGTGTCCGACTGGCCCGTGGACTTGTATGATTCGCGAGCTTGGTTGGTCGCCCCGCGTGTCGTGCATCATGCCCCTCCGGGACAGGGGCTTTCGCATCTAGCCCAGGAGCGAACCGTTGCGGAGATGCAGCGGCCCTGTGAAAAGAGGAATCCGGCCCGTTTCCTTAAGGCAAGTTATTACCGCGGGCTTGTTCGGCGCAGGCTGGCGCGCCGCGTGGACTCCTAGCATGACTCCTTCGGATTATATCGCCGGGGCGGGCCTGTCCTTCCGGCCGGTGCCAGAGGCGCTGGCGGACCCGCGGGGCAGAGTGATTGCCCATCTGCGCCGCCCGGACGGTGTCGATCTGGCCTGCACGGCCGATCTCACGCAAGAGATCGCGCTTTACGAAACCCCCCAGGGCGAGGCGCCGCTTTTCGTTTCCTACTATACCACCGATACGCCATATGAGGCGCTTGCCGCCGATCTGCGCGCCTCGCTGGACCGCCACGGCCTGCCCCATCGGATCGAGCCGGTGGCGTCGCGCGGGTCATGGGTCGCCAATACCGGGCTCAAGGCGCGGGTGATCCAGGCGGCCTGGCAAGACAGCGGCCGCCCGGTCTGCTGGATCGACGCGGATGCGGCGATCCTGCGGCCGCCCAGCTTTCTGATGGGCAATCCCTTTGATGTGGCTTTCGTCCGCCGCGCGGGGTGGGAAGATATTTCCTATTTGATTTACCTTAACGCCACCGAGGCGACGGGCAGGATGCTGGCGGAATGGGTGCGGCTTTGCGACCAGCATCCGAATGTCTGGGATCAGGTGCTTTTCAGCCTGGCCTGGTTCCGCACCGCTCGCGAGACGGCGCTGGCGAGCCAATGGTTCAACGGCGGGGTGTCCCGCACTCCCCGGCCCAAGATCCGCGATCTGCGGGACAGGCTGTTCTACTATCCGTTCGGGCGCAAGATCCGGCCCTTCATCGACCAGAAACAGGCATCGCGCCGGCTCAAGGCATATGTGAACGCCTCAGCCCGGCCGAAGGATGAGATCGGAAGCGACGACCTGAGCGCTGGCTATCGCGCCGCGCTGGCGAACCTTGATTTCAGTTTCGATCCGCAACTGGATGCGATCGTCTCGCGGCGGACATAGGCGAATGGTCAGGCGCAGGAAATCCCGGCTAGAGCGCTTCTTTTCGCTCAATCAGCATCGCAAGCGCTGGGGCGCGCGGCGACATGTCCTGGCCGCCCCCGACCTGGTCGCGATGCGCGAGCGGATCGTCCAGGCGGGCGAGCCGGTGCAGACCCGCGGCTCGGATAAGTCGCTGGAGCGGCACCTGGCGAACCTGCGCTGCGAGTTTTCGGGCCGCCCCGAGCTTTTGCTGCATCACGCCACGCTGATCGTTCTGATCCGTCGCGAGGTGCGGCTGGCCGAAAGTCTCGGCCAATTCACCGCGCTTTGGGCGCAGGAGGCGGAGTTTCTGTGTCGGCACCTGAACCTGCGCTGGCTGATCTCGGCGGCGGATACCTTTGCCGACCATGGCCCTGATCCGCAGGCCCGCGCGGTCGCGATGATGGCCTCGCTTCTGGCCAATACCGTCAAGATCGGTGAATCCGACCGCTATGTCCGCGGTTCGGAGACATCGGCGCCGCTGCCGGAGCGGATCGAAGAACTCCAGACCGAACTGGTTCCGCTTTTCGAGGGGATGTCGGTTTTTACCGTCGGCACCGACGATACGCTGCGCAACATGTATTGGCGGCTGGAGCCCTTCTTCGCCGCCGGTTCTGCGGGGATGATCCTCAAGACGGTCTATGATCGGATGCAGGTCAACGATACGGCTTTTGCCCGGCTCCGGGCGCTGCACCGCCGCGACCGCACCGGTTGGTGGGAGGACGAGACATGAGTGTCCTTGGCTTGTCGGATTGCTTGGTCGCGAGGGGCGAATAGATGCGCCTTCCCGCCTATCTCATCAACCTTGACGGCTCGGACGAGCGGCTTCGTTCAGCCTCCCGGCAGTTGGACGAGGCGGGCGTGCCCTTCGAGCGCGTCCCGGCCTTTGACGGCAGGGCGCTGCGGGTCGAGGAATTTCCCGATTACGATCCCGCTGGGGCGATGGCCTATATGGGCCGGCCTTTGCGCGGGGGCGAGATCGGCTGCTATCTCAGCCATCTCGACTGTGCGCGGCGCTTTCTGGACAGCGGCGCCGAATATGGCCTGGTGTTCGAGGATGACATGCAATTGCAGCCTGGCTTTGCCGAGGGGATGCGCATCCTCATGGGCTGGCTGGACCGGCATGATCGCGACTGGGATCTGATCAATTTCGGCGCCAGACAGCACAAGATCTATACCCCGGTCATGGGGTTCGAGGTTGCGGGTCGGCATCATGAGCTGACCCGCGCCCATTACTTTCCGATGACGGCCACCGCGCTGCTCTGGTCGCGGCAGGGGGCCGAAACCTTTATTCGCACCCATCGGCGCATCACGGCGGGCGTGGACAATCATTTCCGCCACTGGCTGACCCGCAACGACCGGGGGCTGGCGGTCTGGCCGCCTCTGGTCACGACGACCGGCGTGGAAAGCCAGATCGAAGACGGCAAGGGCAAGCGGTCGGCAGGCGGGCGGCACCCGCTTTACGGATTGATCAAGCAACGCCGGCAGATCGTCAACAAGCTGATCGCGTGGCGCCACAAGCGGCGGCTGGCACGCCGGTAGAAAGGCCGCGGGCGGTGCCGCGGCCTTTGCAGGATCAGGCCGGATCCTTGGCAAAGCGCAGATAGGGCAGCGCCTTGTTCAGCTGGCCGTATTTCGCCTCGGCCGCCGCGTCGTCCAGCGCCAGCGCTACGATCACGTCCTGGCCCGGTTCCCAGTTCGCCGGGGTGGCCAGCGGCACGCCGTCGGTCTTTTGCACCGCATCCAGCGCGCGGATGATCTCGGCGAAGTTGCGGCCGACCGACATCGGATAGGTCATCGTCAGCCGCACCTTCTTGTCCGGCCCGATGATGAAGACCGTGCGCACCGTGGCCGAATGCTGCGGCGTGCGGCCCTCGGCCGGCAGGTAATAGTCGGCCGGCAGCATGTCATAGGCCTTGGCCACCGTCAGCTCGGTGTCGTCGATGATGGCGAAATTCGCCGGGACGCCTGCGACCTTCTCGATGTCGGCCTTCCATTTGCCGTGGTCCTCGGCCGAATCGACCGAGACGCCCAGAACCTTGGTGCCGCGCTGCTCGAACTCGGGCACCAGCTGCGCCACCACGCCGAATTCGGTGGTGCAGACCGGGGTGAAATCGCGCGGATGCGAGAAAAGAACCGCATAGCTGTCACCGATCCAGTCGTGGAAACTGATCTGGCCCTCGGTCGAATTGGCGGTGAAATCCGGGGCGGTGTCGTTGATGCGCAGGGACATTGCAGATCCTTTCGGTTGGCCTTCGGCGACAAGATAGGCATCTGCGGCGGATTGTCCAACTCGATCTGTTCAGTCGTGATAATTCGCAGGGCCGCTGCGGCTTGCAGCCCGGTCTTGCGGGTGCCAGTCTGCGGGCCAATCGCAGATCAAGGGAGGCTCTCATGAGCGGACTTGCCGACAAGCGGAAATTCTACATAGGCGGCGAATGGGTTGCGCCGCGTGCGCCCAACGACCTGGAGGTGATCGACCCCTCGACCGAGGAGGCGGTGGCGGTGATCAGCCTGGGCGGCCAGGCCGACACCGATGCGGCGGTGGCCGCGGCCAAGACGGCCTTCCCGGCCTGGGCGGCGACGCCCCCGGCCCAGCGGCTGGCCCATGTCGAGAAGATCCTGGAAATCTACAAGCGCCGCGCGCCCGACATGGCCGCCGCCATCAGTGCCGAGATGGGCGCGCCGCAGGACATGTCGCTGAACGACCAGGCCGCGGCGGGCAGCTATCACATCGAGACCTTCATCGAGGCGTTCCGGGATTTCGAGTTCATCCGGCCGCTGCGCCCCGACACGCCGACCAGCATGGTGGCATGGGAGCCGGTCGGCGTGGTCGGGCTGATCACGCCCTGGAACTGGCCGATGAACCAGGTCACGCTGAAGGTGATCCCGGCGCTGCTGGCCGGCGATACCGTGGTGCTGAAGCCCAGCGAGATCGCGCCGCTGTCCTCGGTCGTCTTTACCGAGATCGTGGACGAGGCCGGGCTGCCGCCGGGGGTCTACAACATGGTGAACGGCGACGGCGCGGGCGTGGGCTCGCAGCTTTCGGTGCATCCCGACGTGGACATGATCAGCTTTACCGGCTCGACCCGCGCCGGCATCGCCATCACCAAGGCGGCCGCCGATACGCTGAAGAAGGTGGCGCTGGAACTGGGCGGCAAGGGCGCCAACCTGGTCTTTGCCGATGCCGACGACAAGGCGGTGACGCGCGGGGCGCGGCATTGCTTCTACAACAGCGGCCAGTCCTGCAACGCGCCGACGCGGATGCTGGTCGAGCGGTCCTTTTACGAAACCGCGGTCGAGCAAGCCCGCAAGGTGGCCGAGGAGACCGCGGTGGCGACGGCCCACCAGCCAGGGCGCCATATCGGCCCTGTGGTCAGCAAGCAGCAATGGGACAAGATCCAGGACCTGATCCAGAAGGGCATCGACGAGGGCGCGCGCCTGGTCGCCGGCGGCCCCGGCCTGCCCGAGGGCGTCAATCGCGGCTATTTCGTGCGCCCGACGGTCTTTGCCGACGTGACCAATGACATGACCATCGCCCGGCAGGAGATCTTTGGCCCGGTGTTGTCGATCATCCCCTTCGACAGCGAGGAAGAGGCGGTCGCGATCGCCAACGACACGATCTATGGCCTGACCAACTATGTCCAGACCAGCGACGGCGCAAGGCGCAACCGGCTGGCGCGGCAGCTGCGCTCGGGCATGGTCGAGATGAACGGGCAGGGCCGGGGCAGGGGCTCGGCCTTCGGCGGCGTCAAGGCCTCGGGCCGGGCGCGCGAGGGCGGCGTCTGGGGGCTGGAGGAGTTCATGGACAGCAAGCAGATCAGCGGCTGGGATCCCGATGCCTGACGTGCGGGGCCGCTTGGCGGGCGGCCCTTTTCCTTGCGGGGCCGTGCCGCTAGCATCCGCGCCGCGAAAGCCGAGGGGGCGCGACAGATGAGGACCATCCTGATCACCGGCGGCGGCAGCGGCATCGGCCGGCTGACCGCGCGGCGGTTTCTTGACGCCGGCTGGCGCGTCGGGCTGATCGGCCGGCGCGAGGCGGCCCTGGCCGAGACCGCGGACGGCCATCCGCAGGCGCTGGTCCTGCCCTGCGACGTGACGGTGCCCGAGGCGGTCGATGCCGCCTTTGCCCGCGCGGTGGCGCAATGGGGACGGCTGGACGTGCTGTTCAACAATGCCGGCGCCATCCTGATCTCGCGCCTGATCGACGAGATTTCCTGGGAGGAGTGGCAGGGCGTGGCGCGGGTGAACATCGACGGCATGTTCCTGTGCGCCCGCGCCGCTTTCCGGCAGATGCGGAGGCAGCAGCCGATGGGCGGGCGGATCATCAACAACGGCTCGATCGCGGCCGAGGCGCCGCGCCCCGGCTCGGTGCCCTATACGGTCTCGAAACACGCGGTGACGGGGCTGACGCGGACGCTGGCGCTGGACGGGCGGCCGTTCGGCATCGCCTGCGGCCAGATCGACGCCGGCAATGCCGCGACCGAGATGATTGCCGCCGTGGCGACGCAGGGCGCGCCGCAGGCCGACGGCTCGATCCGGCCCGAGCCGGTGATGGACGCCGCGAACGTGGCCGAGGCGGTGCTGCACATGGCCAGCCTGCCCGAGGGCGCCAATGTGCTGCACATGACGGTGATGGCGACGAACATGCCCTTTGTCGGGCGCGGCTGAACGGGCCCGGACAAGCGAAAGGATCAGGGATGAAACTGCTGCGCTATGGCCCGCCGGGCCGGGAAAAGCCGGGGCTGCTGGACGCCGAGGGCCGCATCCGCGACCTCTCGGCCCATGTCGCCGACATCGCCGGCGCGGTGCTGGGGTCCGAGGGGCTGGCCGGGATCGCGGCGCTGGACCTGGACGGGCTGCCCATCGTCTCGGGCCAGCCGCGGCTGGGGCCCTGCGTGGGCCAGGTGCCGAAATTCGTCGCCATCGGGCTGAACTATGCCGACCACGCCGCCGAGGCCGGGTTGCCGGTGCCGGCCGAGCCGGTGGTGTTCAACAAATGGACCAGCTGCATCATCGGCCCGGACGACGACGTGGTGATCCCGCCCGGCGCGCAGAAGACCGATTGGGAGGTCGAGCTGGGCGTGGTCATCGGTTCGCGCGCGAGCCAGGTTTCCGAGACGGCGGCACTGGACCATGTCGCCGGCTATTGCGTGGTCAACGACGTGAGCGAGCGCGAATGGCAGGCCGAGCGCGGCGGCACCTGGGACAAGGGCAAGGGCTTCGACACCTTCGGCCCGATCGGCCCCTGGCTGGTGACGCGCGACGAGGTGCCCGACCCGCAGGCGCTGGAGCTGTGGCTGGAGGTGGATGGGCTGCGCCGCCAGCAGGGCTCGACCGCGACGATGATCTTCGGCGTGGCCGAGATCGTCGCCTATTGCTCGCGGCTGATGACGCTGATGCCGGGGGATGTGATCACGACGGGCACGCCGCCGGGCGTCGGCATGGGCGCGACGCCGCCGGTGTTCTTGCGCGGGGGCGAGGTCATGCGGCTGGGCATCGAGGGCCTGGGCGAGCAGCGCCAGAGGGTGCGCTGCCGCGATTGACCGCGCGGGTGGGCGAGTATTTCGGAAACGGTGAAGCGGAGAGGCCGCGCGGAAGCTGGCAAGGCAGCGGCCGGCGGCGCGGTCGCAATGGGTATTTGGAGAACGAAGAAGGCCGTCAGCTTTCGGCGGCCAGGGTTTCCGCCAGCGTGTCGGTCTTGGTGAAATAGTCGGGCGACAGCCGCAGCACGCCGGGCAGGTCCAGCAGCACGCGGCGCAGGTGCTGGCGGATGGCGGCCTCGGCCCGGTCGGGGTCGCGGGCGGCGATGGCCTCGGCCACGGCGCGGTGCTGGGCCAGCATGGTGTCCTTGGGCGTCATCGCCGTCAGCAGGTGGCGGGCGCGGTCGAGATGCATCTTCATCTGCTGCAGGTGGCTCCAGACCCTTGCCTTGCCGGCGATCGCGGCCAGGGTGGCGTGGAATTCCTCGTCCAGCTGGGCCAGCGCGGTGGGGTCGGCCTCGGCCTCTTGCCGGGCGATCTGGGCGAACAGGGCCTCGCAATCCTGGGGCGGGGCGCAGGCGGCGGCCAGGCGGACGGTGTCGGCCTCGACCGATTCGCGGATGAAGCGCGTACACAGCACCCATTCCATGTCGATGCGGGTGACGAAGGTGCCGCGCTGCGGCCGCACCTCGAGCAGGCCCTCGCCGGCGAGGCGGATGAAGGCCTCGCGCACAGGCTGCCGCGACAGGGCGCATTGGTCGGCGATCTCCTGTTCGGAGAGGCGCGTGCCGGGCGGCAGCTCGCCGCGGATGATGCGCTGGCGCAGGCGGGCGTGCAATTGCGCCGCGAAGGGCGGCGGGCCCCCCGTGGCGGAAAGGGTTTCGGTCGATGCGGGGTCCATGAATCCTCCCTGGAACCCGCATTAGTTCGGGACCGGACCTTGCGTCAACCTTTGGGGCTGCGGTGAAAGCTCATCACCGTGGTCTGGCGGTAGAGCTGCCCCGCCTCCAGCCGCGCCGAGGGATAGTCGGCATGGTTGGGCGCGTCCGGCCAGAGCTGCGATTCCAGCGCGATGCCGGCATGGCGGCCATAAGGCCGGCCGCCAAGGCCGGGCGCGCCGGGCGCCAGGTGTTCGCCGGCATAGACCTGGAGCCCTGGCTCGGTCGAGCGCAGGGTCATCATCAGCCCGCCCCCCTGCAGCACCGCCGCCTTGCGCGGCACGATGCGGCGCCGGTCCGAAAGGCAGAGGTTGTGGTCGATGTGCGGCCCCTTGAGCCGCTCGGCCAGGGTGACGGGATTGCGGAAATCCAGATGCGTGCCCTGGACCGCCGCGGGCGCGCCCAGCGGGATCATGTCCTCGTCCACCGGCAGGTAGGTTTCGGCCGGGACGGTCAGCCGGTGGCCGGCCACGGTATCGGTGCCATCCAGGTTGAAATAGCTGTGCTGGGCGAAGTTGCAGAAGGTGGTGTCGTCCGAGGTGGCCAGGATGGTCAGCATCAGGACCGGGCCGGGCAGGATGGACCAGGTCGCCCGGATCAGCATGGCGCCGGGAAAGCCCATGTGGCCCGCAGGCAGGTGATCGGCCAGCGCCACCGAGCTTTCGTCCCAGTCGGCCAGCATCCAGTTGCGCGTGCCGCAGCCGTCGTGGCCGCCATGCAGCATGTGGCGGCCGTCCTGGTTGCGGTCCAGCTGCAGCCTTTGCCCGTCCAGCGTCGCGCGGCCATGGGCGATGCGGTTGGCATAGCGCCCGATCACCGCGCCGAAATAGCGGCCCTCGTCCAGATAGGGCGCGAGCCGCGGAAAGCCCAGTACCAGCGGATGCCCGATCCCGGCCAGCCGCAGATCCTGGAGCGAGGCCCCCAGCGTGATGACCGAGGCCGTCAGCCCATGGCCCGAGATCGTCGCCTGCATCACCGGCCGGCCGTCCGGCAGCAGGCCGAATGTGCGTGGCATCATGCCCGGACCCGCGGTTCCGGCCGGCCCTGGGCGTCGGGGTCCAGCAGCCAGGTCCGGCCGTCCTGCGGCCCGTGCCGGCCCTCGGCGGCGCTGGTCACGATCAGCTGCGCAAGGCCGGGGCCGCCGAAGGCCGGGCAGCTGGGCTGGCTGGCGGGCAGGGACAGGCGGCGCAGCAGGCGGCCGTCCGGCGCATGGCAGACGACCGCGCCGCTGCCCCAGCGCGCGTTCCAGAACCGCCCCTGCGCGTCGGTGACGGCGCCGTCGGGGAACTGGTCGGTCCTGGCCAGGTCCAGGAAGACGCGGGCCTCGGCGCAGGGCCAGCCGCGCGCGTCCAGGTCTTGCGACCAGACGGTCTGGGCGGCGGTGTCGGCGAAATAGGCCAGGCGACCGTCGGGAGAAAAGCAGATCGCATTCGGGATGGACATGTTCCCCCGCAGCAGGCGCAACTCTCCGTCAAGATAGCGATAAATCGCCCCCTTTCCAGCCCTTCCGTCGCGTTCCATCGTGCCGATCCAGAAACCGCCGAAAGCATCGGCCCGCCCGTCGTTCGAGCGGTTGCCGGGCCGGTCGGCTTCCAGCGCGGCCAGCCGTTCCTGGCGGCCGTCGCGCAGGTCGAAGCGGATCAGCCCGGTTTCGCTGGCGATCAGCAGGCGGTCGCGGTCGATCCAGCCCGCGGCCGAGACCATCTCGTCGAATCGCCATTCCAGCTCGGTCCCGTCGTCCAGCCGCGACAAAAGCCGGCGGCCGAGGATGTCGAACCAGAAGGGCTGGGCGCGTTCGGGATGCCAGAAGGCGCCTTCGCCCAGTTCGCAGATGCGGGGGTCGAAGACCCGCGCGTTCATGCGCAGGCCCGCAGCGCCGCCACGATGTCGCGCGCGCGGGCCGCAACCGTCTCGGGTCCGTCGCCGGGGCGATAGAGCGCGCTGCCGATGCCGAAGCCCTGCGCCCCGGCATCCAGCCATTCGGCGAAATTCGCCGGGCCGGCGCCGCCCACGGCATAGACCGGCATGTCGCGCGGCAGCACCGTGCGCAGCGCCCTGAGCGTGCCGGTGCCGGCCTGGTCGGCGGGAAACAGCTTCAGCCCGGTCGCGCCCGCGGCGATGGCGGCGAAGCATTCGGTGGCGGTGAAGACGCCGGGCCAGGATTGCAGGCCGCGCGCCCGCGTCGCGCCGATCACCGCCGGATCGGCATTGGGCGAGACGATCATCCGCCCGCCGGCATCGGCCACCTGCGCGACCTCATCCACCGTCAGCACGGTTCCGGCGCCGATGGTCGCCTGCCCGGCCAGCCCCCCTGTCATCCGCCGGATGCTTTCCAGCGGGTCGGGCGAGTTCAGCGGCACCTCGATGCGGTCGATGCCGGCATCGACCAGGGCGCGGGCGACGGGCAGGGCCTCGGCCGGGGTCAGGCCGCGCAGGATGGCGATGATGGGCAGGGTCATGTGTCCTCCGGCAAATCGAGGCTGGCGGCGGCAAGGCCGGCCAGGACCAGCGCCGTGCCGTCCTTGTGGCATGCCTGCGCGCCGGCCGCCAGCAGCAGGGTTTCGTAAAGCCGCGCCAGGTCGGGCGCGCCGATGATCGCGGTCGGGCCGTCCTGCCAGAAGTCGCGCGCCGCGGCCAGTTCGGCGCCGATCAGCAGGCCCGAAAGGCGGCCCGCCGCCCGTTCCGGCGCCAGCCCCTGCAGCAGGGCGGCGGCGCGCAGGGGAAACAGCCCGGATTGCGCGGCATGGGGATCGGCCAGCGCCTCGGCCCCGGCTTCGGCAAGGGCCGCGGGATCGGGGCGGGCCGCGCCGATGGTCAGCCGCAGCACCGACTGGCCGACAAGCAGCGAAAAGACCTCGCCGGTCATGAAGCTGCGGAAACGCTCGACCCGGCCCTGCGACAGGCGGACCCATTTGCTATGCGTGCCGGGCAGGCAGAGCGCGCCGTCGAAACCGGGGTTCTCGGCCAGGAAACCGGCGATCTGTGTTTCCTCGCCGCGCATGACGTCGGGGGGCTCGGCCTGCGACAGGCCGGGCAGGATGCGGACATCCAGCCGCGGGTCGTGGGCGGGGGCGCGGATGGCGCGGCGCGGGTCGATGGGCGGGCAGGGGACGGCGCGGTATTCGGCCTCGGCCCAGCCGCCGCGGGCGCCGGCCATGCCGCAGGCGATGACGCGCATCCGGCCGGCCGCGGGCAGCCAGTCGCCGATCAGGTCGAGCAGCGCCGGCTCGAACCCGGCCGGGGCCAGCCTGCCCATGCCGCGGTCCGAGGCGCGGGCGTCCACCGGCCGCGCGCCGCGCATGGCCCAGGCGCGCAGCCTTGTGGTGCCCCAGTCGACGGCGATCCAGCCGGGGGCGGTCGGGGCATCGGCGGTTGGTTCAGGCGTCACGCCTTGCTCTTGTTCGAGACGTCGAAGATCACCGCGGCCATCAGCACCAGCCCCTTGATGACCTGCTGGTAGTCGATGCCGATGCCCAGGATCGACATGCCGTTGTTCATCACCCCCATGATGAAGGCGCCGACCACCGCGCCGATCACTGTGCCGACCCCGCCCGCCATCGAGGCGCCGCCGATGAACACCGCCGCGATCACGTCGAGTTCGAACCCCACGCCGGCCTTGGGCGTGGCCGAGTTCAGCCGGGCCGAGACCACGATCCCGGCCAGCGCCGCCAGCATCCCCATGTTCATGAAGGTCAGGAACACCACCCGCTCGGCATTGATGCCCGAAAGCTTGGCCGCCTTGGCATTGCCGCCGATGGCATAGATGCGCCGGCCGATGGTGGTGCGCTCGGACACGAAGGCGTAAAGCGCGACCAGCACCGCCATGACCATGAAGACATTCGGCAGGCCGCGGAAATTCGCCAGCACCCAGGTCATCCAGACCAGCGCCAGGAAGATCAGCGCGTTCTTGGCGGCGAAGAAGGCGAAGGGCTCGTCCACGATGCCCACCGCCTCTTCCCGCTTGCGGCCGCGGATCTGCAGCCACAGGATCGCCAGCGCCGCGCCCCAGCCCAGGATCAGCGACAGCGTGTTGGGCTTGTCGGGGCCGAAGAGGTCCGGGATGAAGCCCGAGGCGATCATCTGGAATTCGCGCGGGAAGGGGCCGATCGACTGGCCTTGCAGGATCCACATGGTCAGGCCGCGGAACACCAGCATCCCCGCCAGGGTGACGATGAAGCTGGGGATCTTCCAATAGGCGATCCAATAGCCCTGGATGCCGCCGATTACCGCGCCGGCGGCCAGGCTCAGCACCACGACGACCGGGATCGGCAGGCCCAGCCGGACGATCATCAGCGCCGAAAGCGCGCCGACGAAGGCCGCGACCGAGCCGACCGACAGGTCGATATGGCCGGCGACGATGACCAGCAACATGCCGACCGCCATGATGACGATATGGCTGTTTTGCAGGAACAGGTTGGTCAGGTTCACCGGCCGGAACAGGATGCCGCCCGTCACCACCTGGAAGAAGGCCATGATGACGATCAGCGCAAAGAGGATGCCGTATTCGCGGATGTTGCGGCGGATGAAGCCGAAGGTGTCGCCGCGGCGTTCGGTGGTCGTGTCAGACATGGGCGGCCTCTGCCTCGATTTCCTCGGGGGTGACGGTTTCGTCGGTCAGGTCGTGGCCCGAGCGGATGATGACCTGCATGATGCGTTCCTGCGTGGCCTCGGCCGTCGGCATCTCGCCCACCAGCCGGCCCTCGTTCATGACCAGGATGCGGTCGGTGATGCCCAGCAGCTCGGGCATTTCCGACGAGATGACGATGATCGACTTTCCGGCGGCGGCAAGGTCGCGGATGATGGTGTAGATTTCATATTTCGCGCCCACGTCGATGCCGCGCGTCGGCTCGTCCAGGATCAGGATCTCGGGCTCGGCGAACAGCCATTTCGCCAGCACCACCTTTTGCTGGTTGCCGCCCGACAGGTTCACCGCCCGGCTTTCGACCGAGGGCGAGCGGATGTTGATGCGGCTCCGATAGTCGCGCGCCACCGCCCCCTCGCGCTGGCGGTCCACCACGCCGCGGACCGAGATGCCGGCCAGGTTCGCCAGCGGGATGTTGCGGCGGATGGTGTCGTCCAGCACCAGGCCCAGCGACTTGCGGTCCTCGGTCACATAGGCCAGCCCGGCGCGGATCGCGCGCGGCACGGTGGACAGGTCGGCCGGCTTGCCGTGCAGCGTGACCGCGCCCGATTTCCACTCGCCCGTCGAGCGGCCGAACAGGCTCATCGCCAGTTCGGTGCGGCCCGCGCCCATCAGCCCGGCGATGCCCAAGACCTCGCCGCGCCGCAGCTCGAAACCGGCGCCCTTGACCAGCAGGCGGCCTTCGCGCGCGGGATCGGCGACGGTCCAGTCCCTGACCTGCATCACCACTTCGCCGACCTTGGGCTGGCGCGGCGGATAGCGGTCGTTCATCGAGCGGCCGACCATGTCGCGGATGATGCGCGATTCCTCGACCATGCCGCCGTGATGCGCCACCGTCGCGCCGTCGCGCAGCACGGTGATGCTGTCGCAGACCTGGCTGATCTCGTTGAGCTTGTGCGAGATCAGGATCGCCGTCATCCCCCGGTCGCGGAAACTGGCAAGCAGGCGCAGCAGCGCGTCGCTGTCGTTCTCGTTCAGCGACGAGGTCGGCTCGTCCAGGATCAGCAGGTCGACCTTTTTCGACAGCGCCTTGGCGATCTCGATCAGCTGCTGCTTGCCCATGCCCAGGCCGCCGACCTTGGTTTCCGGGCTTTCACGCAGGCCGACCTGCGCCAGCAGCTCGGCGGTGCGGCGATTGGTCTCGCGCCGGTCGATGACGCCGCGCTGGGCGATCTCGTTGCCCAGGAAGATGTTCTCGGCGATCGACATCTGCGGCACCAGCGCCAGTTCCTGGTGGATGATGACGATGCCCTGCGCCTCGCTGTCCTTGATGTCGCGAAACGCCATCGGCTGGCCGCCATAGAGGATCTCGCCCTGATAGCTGCCATGCGGATAGACGCCCGACAGCACCTTCATCAGCGTGGATTTGCCGGCGCCGTTCTCGCCGACCAGCGCGCGGATCTCGCCGCGCCGGACGGTCATGTTGACGTCGTCCAGGGCCTTCACGCCGGGAAATTCCTTGGTGATCCCCCGCATTTCCAGAATCGCGTCCATGGCCACCCCCTGCGGTCACGCGGATGGCGCCGCCGCAATAGTCCTGCGGCGGCGCGCGAAGGTCACTTCAGCTGGTCTTCGGTATAATAGCCCGAGCCGACCAGAACCTCGGCAAGGTTCTTTTCGGTCACGGCCACCGGCTCCAGCAGGTATGAGGGCACGGTCTTGACGCCGTTGTCGTAGCTTTCGGTGTCGTTCACCTCGGGCTCCTCGCCCTTCATCATCGCGTTGACCATGCCGACGGTGACGCGGGCCAGTTCGCGCGTGTCCTTGAAGATGGTGGAATATTGCTCGCCGGACAGGATCGACTTGACCGACTGGATCTCGGCGTCCTGGCCGGTGACGATGGGCATGGCCAGGTCGCCCGAGCCGTAGCCCACGCCTTTCAGCGACGACAGGATGCCGATGGACAGCCCGTCATAGGGCGACAGCACCCCATGCACCTGCTTGTCGGTGTAATTGGCCGACAGGATGTTGTCCATGCGCGCCTGGGCCGTGGCCGGATCCCAGCGCAGCGTGCCCACCTTGTCCATGCCCATCTGCCCCGAGGCGACCACCACCGAGCCGTCGTCGATCAGCGGCTGGATCACCGACATGGCGCCGTCATAGAAGAAATAGGCGTTGTTGTCGTCCGGGCTGCCGCCGAACAGTTCCACGTTCCAGGGCTTTTCGTCCGGGAAGCGTTCCTTGAGCCCGTCGACCAGGGTGGTCGCCTGCTCGACCCCGACCTTGAAGTTGTCGAAGGTGGCGTAATAGTCGATGTCGGGCGTGTCGCGGATCAGCCGGTCATAGGCGATGACCTTGATGTCCGCGGCCTTGGCATTGGCCAGCGCGTTCGACAGCGTGGTGCCGTCGATGGCGGCGATCACCAGCACGTTCACGCCCTTGGTGATCATGTTCTCGATCTGCGCCAGCTGGTTGGGGATGTCGTCGTCGGCATATTGCAGGTCGGTCTGGTAGCCCGCCTCCTGGAATTGCTTGACCATGTTGTTGCCGTCGTCGATCCAGCGCGCCGAGGTCTTGGTCGGCATCGAGATCCCGACCATGCCCTCGGCCGCGGCCAGGCCGGGCAGCGAAAGCGCCGCCGCCGAGGCCAGAGCCAGGGCGTATTTCCTGAGATTCCGCATAAATCCTCCCTGTCGATATTGCCCCGGTTGGCGGCCGCCTCCACGGCCATGGCCAGCCGGTGCTTCCCCCTTGTTGCGCGGGACGCGGAAAACCGGCTCCTGCGACGATTCCGCGCGGCGGCGGCGGTCGCGGACCACCCATCCCACCGCGAGGCTAGACCCGGCCGATATGTCCGTCAATCATGCAGAAAGTGTGTTTGCATACCGGAATTGATATGCAGATGCCGGCCGGGGCGGCTTCAGGCATCGGCGCAGAGGTCGGACCAATCGGGATTGCGCTCGAATTGGGCGCGCACATAGCTGCAGGCCGGCACGATCAGCACGCCGCGGGCGCGCGCATCCGCAACCAGCCGCCGCACCATGGCGGCGGCGGCGCCCGAGCCGCGCATGGCGTCGGGGGCATAGGTATGGTCGGCGACGATGATGCCGGGCCCTCCGGCATGCCAGGTCAGCTCCGCCTCGCCCTCGATTCCGGGCATGGCGACGGCATAGCGGCCGGAACTGCCGTAATCCTCATGGGTGACATGGATGGTCGGTTGCACCATGGTTTCCTCCGTCTCGTTGCCGCCATAACGCATGGCGGGTCCGATCCGGTCCATCCCCGGCGCTTGCTACGTTGCGGCCAAGGGGCTTGGCCGTCACCCCGGCTGCGGGCGTGGCGGTCCGTGGCGGTTCGGCGGCGGCCGGGAATCCAGCGTCAGGGCGCGGCGCAATTCCGGCGAGAACGGCCCGGCCAGCCGTTCCAGCATGGCGATGTCGATCTCGATCCCGCCCATGCCGTCCTTGATGGCGCGCAGCCCGGTGCGGTGCCAGCGCCCGCCCAGCCGGCGCTCGATCTCCAGCGAATTCGAGCCGCAGTCGAGCGGCAGGCGCAGGTGCCGGTCAAGCCGCAGGTAAAGCGGCACGGGCGTGCCCTGGCGCGCGCCGCCGACCAGGTGCAGCCCCCGCCGGGCGCAGGGTCGGGCATGCAGCGGGGTTTCGCCCAGGCCGACCGCCAGCTCCACCAGCATGCGGCGCGAGATATAGCCGGGAACGGGCGCGCTTCCGGCGGTGCCGGCCGCGTCCTGCGGGCCGGCTGTCGTATGCGATTCGGCGCTCTTGGGCGTGGTGGCCAGGATCGCGGCAAGGGCGGCCGAGACCTCGGCCTCGGCGATTTCCCTGGGCGGGCCGGTGGCGATCAGCCCCTCGCCGCCGCCCACGGTGGGGGCAAGCCCGGCCTGGATCATCTCGCACATGACATCCTCGAGCCGGGAAAGCCGCTCGATCGCCTCGCCCATGGCGGCGCGGACCTCGTCCAGCCCGTCGGAAGCGTCGGGAACCTGGCGCAGCGGAAGGGCTTTGCCCTTGCCGGCCCGGCCTTTTCCCGTCTTTCCGATCCCTTTCGCCATCGCGACCCACCGCCGTTCGACATTGCCCTTTCGCCGATCCTATGACCGTGCGGCGCGCTTGGCCATATTCGTCGTGACGCGCGGCGGGAACGGGCCGACGGCCGGCTCAGGCGCGTTCGGAATACTCGAAAAGCTCGGTATTGACGACGATGGCCTCGTCCACCCCGACGAAGGGCGGGATCATGACGCGCACCCCGTTGTCCAGGATCGCCGGCTTGAAGCTTTTCGCGGCGGTCTGGCCGTTCAGCACCGGCTCGGTCTCGGCCACGCGGCAGACCACCTTCTGCGGGATGCGCACCGACAGCGCCTCGTCGCCGTAATATTCCACCGCCGCGACCATGCCGTCCTGCAGGAAGGGCCGCCGCTCGCCCAGCAGATCGGCGTCAAGCTCGGTCTGCTCGAAGGTTTCGCTGTCCATGAACACCAGCTTGCCGTCGGATTCGTACAGGAACTGCTGGTCCTTGGTCTCCAGCTGCACCTGCTCGACCTTGTCCTCGGAACGGAAGCGTTCGTTCAGCTTGCGCCCGTCGCGCAGGTTCTTCAGCTCGACCTGGGCAAAGGCGCCGCCCTTGCCGGGCTTGACGTGGTTCACCTTGACCGCCGCCCACAGCCCGCCGTCATGGTCCAGCACGACACCGGGCTTGATTTCATTGCCATTGATCTTGGCCATTCAGGATCACCTTGAAAGAATTGGAAAATCGCCCAGGGCTCGGGGGTTGAACCGCGATTGCGGGCACCTATATCCATTGCCGTGCCTCAAGGCAACCGAAACGCGTTTCATGCGTTGTCAAGGGTGCCATCGCATTTCTGCATGTCGCAAGATCGTTGCTTTTGGCGGCTATTCTGCGTATCTGCCGGGGCTTGCGCCCTGTGCATGGCGGTCATGCGGCTGGAGGCATACCGAATCACGGCACGGATCGGCTAAGCCGGCCAGCGCCGCCTAGAGGCAAGATGATGCAGCAGCCTTGGCAAGGGCCAAGGTGCGGGGGCTCCGCAAGAAAAACAGGATAATGATGATGCGCGATTTCGTGGATGGCTCGGCTTTCAATTTCGAACAGGGACAGCGGGCCCGCAAGCTTTTTGCCGCCGTTGTGCTGGCTGCGCTGGACGATGCGATCGCCGATGACAAAAAATACGGCAACGGGCCCGATCAGATTGCACGTTGGGCACGCTCGCGCGATGGGCGCGAGGTGTTGTCCTGCGCCGGCATCGACCCGAACGAGCGTGTCGTGAAGGGGCTGATGGAATTCGTGGCCAAGGGCGTGCGCACCTCGGTCGCGCTGTCGCGCGAGGAAAGCGAACGCCGCCACGCCGCCGAGGAAGCCGACGCGGCGTAATCGCCCCCGTCGCGCGCTGATGGGCCGTCCCGCGGGGCGGCCTTTTTCGTTGAATCGGCGAGGGAAGGTCAGCTTGGCGGGACATGCCCGACCTTGACCGGCCAGAACCCTCGGCCTAGCATCTGCTCGTCTGAAACAGGTTAGGCTCGGGAAGGTTGGCCCGGCCCCCGCCCTGCGGGTCCTTCCGTTGCTGGCAACGGCCCAAGACTATCAAGACGCCTGCGCGGTGCAGGTGTCGATAGAAAGGGCATGGCATGAAACCCAGGATTTCCGTTCTGACGCTCGGCGTTGCCGATCTGGAACAATCGCTTTCCTTCTACCGCGACGGCCTTGGGCTACCCACGAAAGGCATCGTCGGCCAGGAGTTCGAGCATGGCGCGGTGGCGTTCTTCGATCTCTCTGGCGGGCTGAAACTGGCGCTCTGGGCCCAGGCCGACATTTCCCATGATACCGGCTTGCCGAAGCGGCCCGTCAGTCCGACCGCCTTCACCCTCGGCCATAACGTAAGGCGACGGGAGGAGGTCGATCAGATCATGGCCGCTGCGGAACAGGCAGGTGCAGAGATCGTCAAACCCGCGCAGGACACGTTCTACGGCGGCTATGCGGGCTATTTCCGCGACCCAAACGGGCACTTGTGGGAAATTGTCTGGAACCCGGAACTGCTTCCGGCAGAGGATTGATTTCTTCTGCGAGTCGCTGGTCCGAATTTAGGCCGGAGCTAAGGGCTCAAGCTCCTTGCCCCCTTACCCGAACAGCCGCAGCGCCAGCGGTGCGATGATCGAGGTCAGCACCGCATTCAACCCCATGCCGATGCCGGCAAAGGCGCCGGCGGTCTCGTTCACCTGGAAGGCGCGCGCCGTGCCGATGCCATGCGCGGCCACGCCCAGCGAAAAGCCGCGCGCCCGCCAGTCGCGGATCCCCAGCGCGTTCAGCAGCGGCGTGGCGATGATCGCGCCGAAGATGCCCGTGACCAGCACCAGGACGGCGGTGATCGTGGGCTCGCCGCCCAGGCCCTCGGCGATGCCGATGGCGACGGGGGCGGTGGTCGATTTCGGCGCCAGGCTGGCCAGCATCACCTCGGACAGGCCGAAAGCCTTGCCGATGGCCAGCGCCGAGACCACCGCCGTCACCGAGCCCGCCAGCAGCGCCGCGACCAGCGGCAGCGCCGCCTTCCTGACCCGGCGCAGGTTGTCGTAAAGCGGCATTCCCAGCGCCACTGTGGCCGGGCCCAGCATGAAATGCACGAATTGCGCGCCCTCGAAATAGGTCTGGTAGCTGGTGCCGGTCAGCCCCAGCACGCAAGCCAGCAGGATCACCGCGCACAGCACCGGATTGGCCCAGCTTTGCCGGCCCATGGCGCGAAAGAAGGTGTCGCCCAGCCAATAGGCGATCAGCGTCGCCGTCAGCCACAGAAGCGGCCCTTGGGTCAAATAGCTCCAGATCAGCGCCGCGTCGGTCATTCCTCGGACCCGCCCGTCCAGCGCACCACGGCGCGAAACACCAGCGCCCCCGCCGCGATGGCGAGCGCGGTCGAGACGGTCAGCGCCAGCGCCACCGCCAGCCCGTCGCTGCGAAACTGCCCCAGATGCGCCACCACGCCCACCCCCGCCGGCACGAAGAACAGCGACAGATGGCCCAGGATGCCGGTGACGACCGGGCGCAGCATCTCGGCCAGCGCCGGGCGCAGCGTGCAGGACAGCACCAGCAGCAGCAGGCCCAGCACCGGGCCGGGCAACAAAAGGCCAAGGCTGCGCGTGGCAACCTCGCCGATGAGCTGGAAGACCAGGATGATGGCAAGCGCGGGAATCATGCCGGCCAGATTAGCAGCGGATTTCTTGTGGTGAACCCTTAAATCTTGTGGATAACCGCCGAGCGCCCGCCATATCTGGGGGTTTGTGTTGACTTGAGCGGCCCGATGGCGAAGAATCCGGGGGATTTGAACGATCTTCGTGGACCCTTCGCATTGCGTTTCGACCGCCTGCGCCTCAATGGTTTCAAGAGCTTCGTGGACCCGACCGACCTGGTCATCCACGAGGGCCTGACCGGCGTGGTCGGCCCGAACGGCTGCGGCAAGTCGAACCTGCTCGAGGCGCTGCGCTGGGTCATGGGCGAAAACCGGCCCACCGCCATGCGCGGCGACGGGATGGAGGACGTGATCTTTGCCGGCACCGCGCGGCGTTCCGCCCGCGCCCATGCCGAGGTCACGCTGACCATCGACAACAAGGACCGGCTGGCCCCCGCCGGGCTGAACGACGCGGATTCGCTGGACATCACCCGCCGCATCACCCGCGATGCCGGTTCCGCCTATCGCATCAACGGCAAGGAAGTGCGGGCGCGCGACGTGCAGATGCTGTTCGCGGATGCCTCGACCGGGGCGCATTCGCCGGCGCTGGTGCGGCAGGGACAGATTTCCGAGCTGATCAACGCCAAGCCCAAGGCGCGCCGGCGCGTGCTGGAGGAGGCGGCGGGGATCTCCGGCCTCTACCAGCGCCGGCACGAGGCCGAGTTGCGGCTGAACGCGGCCGAGGCGAACCTGACGCGGGTCGACGACACGCTGGACCAGCTGTCCACGCAGGCGGCCAGCCTGGCGCGGCAGGCCCGCGCCGCCGCGCGCTATCGCGAGATCGGCGCCGCGCTGCGTCGGGCCGAAGGGGTGCTGCTGTATCGCCGCTGGGCCGAGGCCGACCAGGCCAAGGCCGCGACCGCCGAGGCGCTGCGCGCCGCGATCCGCGCCGCCGCTGATGCCGAAGCGCAGGCCCGCCGCGCCATCGCCGCCCGCGAGGAGGCCGAGGCGAAGCTGCCGCCGCTGCGCGAGGAGGAACAGGTCGCCGCCGCCATCCTGTCCCGTGCCACCGTCGAGCGCGAGGCGCTGGACGAGGCCGAGGCCCGCGCCGGCCAGGCGATCCAGACCCTGCTGGCGCGCATCGCCCAGCTCGATCGCGACATCGAGCGGGAATCGGCGCTGAACCGCGACGCCGGCGAGGTGATCGAGCGGCTGGAATGGGAAAGGCGCGAACTGGAAAAGGCCGGGCAGGGCCATGACCAGCGGCTGGACGCCGCCGGCACCGCCGCCGAAGAGGCCGCCGAGGCCCTGCGCGAGGTCGAGGCCAAGCTGGCCGAGCTGACCGACGAATCCGCCCGCCTTGCCGCCCGCCACCAATCGGCCGAGCGGCTGGTCCACGACCTGCGCCAGATGCAGGAGCGCGCCACCCGTGCCGCCGCCGAGGCCGAGGCCGCCGCCGCCCGCGCCGCCGATGCCGGCGCCGAGGCCGATGCGGCCCGCGAAGCTGCCGAGGAAGCGCAGGAAGAGGCCCGCGAGCGCGTCGAATCCGCCGAAGAAGCGCTGGCCGAGGCCGAGGAAGCCCGCGGCGCGCTGGAGGCCGAGGAATCCGCCGCCCGTGCGGCACGGGCCGAGGCGGAGGGCGAGGTCTCGGCGCTGAATGCCGAGATGGCGGCGCTGAAGCGGCTGGTGGAACGCGGGCAGGGCGGCGATTCGATCCTGGACCTGGTGCGGGTCGCGCGCGGTCATGAGACCGCCTTTGGCGCGGCGCTGGGCGACGACCTGGGCGTCGGGCTGGCCGATGATGGCTCGGGCTGGCACCTGCTGCCGGGCTATGACGCAGCGCAGGCGCTGCCCGAGGGCGCCGAGCCCTTGGCGCCGCATGTCGAGGGGCCGGAGGCGCTGGCGCGGCGGCTGTCGCAGGTCGGGCTGGTCGCGGATGCGGCCATGGGCGCGGCGATGCAGGCCCGGCTTGCCCCCGGCCAGCGGTTGGTCACGCGGGCGGGCGACCTGTTCCGCTGGGACGGCATGCGGGTGATGGCGGGCGAGGCGGCGTCCTCGGCCGCGCTGCATCTGCAAAAGGTCAACCAGCTGGCCGAGCTGGCTGAACAGGCCGGGGCGGCGCAGGCCCGCGCCGAGGATGCGCAGGCCGCGCATCAGGCGCTGCGCGACCGCCACCTGGCCGCGACCGAGGCCGAGAAGCGCGCCCGCGACGCAAGGCGCGAGGCCGAGCGCGGGCTGTCGGACGCCGTGCGCGCCGTGACCCGTGCCGAATCCGAACTGGCCATGGCCCAAAGCCGCGCCGAATCCGCCCGCGCCGAACTGGCCCGGCATCGCGAGGATGCGCTGGACGCCCGCGCCCGGCTGGCCGAGGCCGAGCGGGCGCTGGCCGAGCTGCCCGACCGCGGTGCGGCCGCGGCGGCGCTGGAACATGCCCGCACCGGGGTCGAGGCGGCGCGCATCGCCACCATGACCCGGCGCAGCGGGCTGGACGAGCTGCGGCGCGAGGCCAATGCGCGGGTGAAGCGCCTGCAAGAGATCGCCAAGGAGGAATCCGGCTGGCGGCTGCGGCTGGACCAGGCCGGCACCCGCGCCGCCGAACTGGCCGCCCGCCGCGAGCAGGCGGCGGAGGATCTGGAGGAAGCCGAGGCCCAGCCCGAGATCCTGGCCGAGCGCCGCGGCGTGCTGACCGAGGCCGAGGCGCAGGCCGCCGCCCGCCTGGCCCGCGCCCGTGCCGCGCTCTCCGCCGCCGACCAGGCGCTGCGCCTCGCCGCCGAGGCCGAGCGCGAGGCCGAGCGCGCCGCATCCGACGCGCGCGAATCCCGCGCCGCCCGCGAGGCCCGCGCCGAGGCGGCGATCCAGGCCGAAACCGCCGCCCGCCTGCGCATCCACGAGGAACTGGAAGCCACGCCCGAGGCGCTGCTGGAATCCCTGGGCGAGGTCGAGGAAATCGCCCCCGAGGCGCTGGAGGACCAGATCGCCCGCCTGCGCCAGAGCCGCGACGCGCTGGGCGCGGTGAACCTGCGCGCCGACGAGGACAAGCGCGAGCTGGAGACCGAGCGCGACCGGCTGGCGACCGAGAAAGAGGACCTGACCGAGGCGATCCGCAAGCTGCGCCAGGGCATCGGCAGCCTGAACCGCGAGGGGCGCGAGCGGCTGCTGGCCGCCTTCGACACGGTGAACGCCAATTTCACCACGCTGTTCACGCATCTCTTCGGCGGCGGCGAGGCGCGGCTGGTGCTGGTCGAATCCGACGACCCGCTGGAGGCGGGGCTGGAGATCATGTGCCAGCCTCCGGGGAAAAAGCTCTCGACGCTCAGCCTTCTGTCGGGGGGCGAGCAGACGCTGACGGCGCTGGCGCTGATCTTTGCGGTCTTCCTGGCCAACCCCGCGCCGATCTGCGTGCTGGACGAGGTGGACGCGCCGCTGGACGACGCCAACGTCACCCGCTTCTGCGACCTGATGGACGAGATGACGCGGCGGACCGAGACCCGCTTTCTTGTGATCACGCACCATGCCGTCACCATGTCGCGCATGGACCGGCTGTTCGGCGTGACCATGGTGGAACAGGGCGTGAGCCAGCTGGTCAGCGTGGATCTGAAGCGCGCGGAGGCTCTGGTGGCCTGACGCGCAAAGCGGTAATCAGCGCGCGATTTCCGCAACGGAGAAGATGATGCGAACCCTGGTTCCTCTTGTGCTGGCGGCGCTGATCCAGGCGCCCGCGGCACAGGCGCAGGTCATGGGCGATCCCGAGGTGATTCGCCTGTTGATGACGGATTTCGGCCTGCCGGCCAAGCTGACCACCGACAGCGCCGGCGATCCGCTGATCGAAAGCCGCATCGACGGCACAAGCTTCCAGGTCTATTTCTACCAATGCGAAAAGACCTGCGGCGCGATCCAGTTCTCGGCCGGGTTCGACCTGGACGATTCGATGCCCGAGAGCATGGCGAACCGCTGGAACCGCGAGAAGCGTTTCGGCAAGGTCTGGCTGGACGAGACCGGCGATCCCTTCATCGAGATGGATATCGGGGTTGCAGGCGACGGCATCGGGCGCAAGAATTTCGACGACGCGCTGGATACCTGGCGCATCGTGCTGAGCGATTTCCGCGACTTCATCGACTGGTAGGAGAAAAGCATGTCCATCGAGACGAAACTGGCAGAGCTGGGGATCACGCTGCCCGACGCGCCCGCGCCGGCGGCGAACTACGTGCCCTATGTGATGACGGGCAACCTGCTGTTCGTCTCGGGCCAGATCAGCCCGGCCAAGGGGCGGCTCGGCGCCGACCTGGCGGTCGAGGAGGGGGCCGAGGCGGCGCGCGGCTGCGGCCTGGCGCTTCTGGCGCAGGCGCGGGCGGCGCTGGGGTCGCTGGACCGGGTGGTGCGGGTGGTCAAGCTGACCGGTTTCGTCAACTCGACGCCCGAGTTCACCGACCAGCCCGAGGTGATCAACGGCTGCTCGAACCTGATGGTCGAGGTCTTCGGCGACAAGGGCCGCCATGCCCGCGCCGCCGTCTCGGCCCCGGCCCTGCCGCGCGGCGTCGCGGTCGAGGTCGAGGCGATCTTCGAGTTCGCCTGATGGGTCTTGACCCGGATTTCCTGCGCTTGCCCATCGCCCATCGCGGGCTGCACGGGCCGGGCGTGCCGGAAAACAGCATGGCGGCGTTTCGCGCCGCCATCGCCGCGGGCTACGGCATCGAATGCGACATCCAGCGCGCCGCGGACGGCACGGCGCTGGTGTTTCACGACGACGACCTGCCGCGGCTGACCGGGGCCGAGGGGCTGGTCAGCGCCCTGGGCATCGACGCGCTGTCCATGCTGCGCATCATGGGCACCGCCGAGCATATCCCGACGCTCTCGGAACTGCTGGCCGAGGTCGCGGGCCGGGTGCCGCTGCTGATCGAGATCAAGGACCAGAGCATGCGCTCCTCGGCCGAGGTGGGTGCGTTGCAGGCCGAGGTGGCGCGGCTGCTTGCCGGCTATGGCGGCCCGGTCGCGGTCATGTCCTTCAACCCCCATGCGGTCGAGGCCTTCCATGCCGCCGCGCCGGGGGTGACGGTGGGGCTGACCACCTGCGGCTATGAGGCCGAGGACTGGGACATGCTGGACGCCGAAACCCGCGCGCATCTGGCCGCCATCGCCGATTTCGACCGGGTGGGGGCCGGCTTCATCTCGCATGACCGCCGCGACCTGGCCAATCCGGCGGTGACGGCGCTGAAGGCGCGGGGGGTGCCGGTGCTGTGCTGGACCGTGCGCTCGGCCGCCGAAGAGGCCGAGGCGCGCCGCGTCGCCGACAACATCACATTCGAGCATTACCTGCCCGCCAAGCCCTGACAATCGCCGCGCCCGCGCCTATGTTGCCCCCATGAGCGAGCTTGCCGTTTCCGTCCTGCCTGCGATTTCCGGGATCGACGCCGCCCAATGGGACGGCTGCGGGGCGGGCGCCAACCCCTTCACCACCCATCGCTTCCTGTCGGCGCTGGAGCAATCGGGCTCGGTCGGCGAGGGGACGGGCTGGCACCCCAGCCACCTGGTCGCGCGGCTGGACGGGCAGGTCGCGGGCGTCGCGCCCTGCTATGTCAAGACCGACAGCCAGGGCGAATACATCTTTGACCACGGCTGGGCGCAGGCCTATGCGCGGGCCGGCGGGCGCTATTACCCCAAGCTGCAATGCGCCGTGCCCTTTACCCCCGTCACCGGGCCGCGGCTGATCGCGTCCAGCCCGGCGGTGCGGCGCGGGCTGCTGGCGGCCATGGCGCAATTCGCGCAGCAATCGGGCCTGTCCGGCGCCCATGTCACCTTCTGCACCGAGGCCGAGGCGAGGCTGGGCGAGGCGGCCGGCTTCCTGCCCCGCGCCAGCGAGCAGTTCCACTGGCTGAACCGGGGCTATGCCAGCTTCGACGACTTCCTGGCGCAGCTGTCCTCGCGCAAGCGCAAGGCGATCCGCAAGGAACGCGAGCGGGCGCAGGCTTTCGGCGGCAGCATCCGCAGCCTGACCGGGGACCAGATCCGGCCCGAGCATTGGGACGCCTTCTGGACCTTCTACCAGGATACCGGCGGGCGCAAATGGGGCCGGCCCTACCTGACCCGCGCCTTCTTCGACATCCTGCACCGGACCATGCGCGACGACTGCCTGCTGGTCCTGGCCCTGCGCGACGGCCGCCCCGTCGCCGGGGCGCTGAACCTGGTCGGCAGCGACGCGCTTTACGGCCGCTATTGGGGCTGCACCGAGGACCACCCGTTCCTGCATTTCGAACTGTGCTATCACCAGGCCATCGACTGGGCCATCGCCCATGGCCTGTCCCGCGTCGAGGCCGGGGCGCAGGGCGAACACAAGCTGATGCGCGGCTACATGCCCAGCCAGACCCATTCGCTGCATTGGGTCGCCGACCGCGGCTTTCACGACGCCATCGCCGATTACCTGGAACGCGAACGCGAGGCCGTGGACCAGGAAATGGCGATCCTGGCCGAGATGGGGCCGTTCCGCCGCGGCGAGGTCAGGGACGCTTGACCAGCCGGAACGCGGCCGAGGCGCCCCAGCCCGCCGCCACCGCGATCGCCAGCGACATGATGCCGTAGATGAACGGCTGCTCCAGCGCCAGGCGATAGAGCCAGCGTTCCAGCCCGACCTTGCGCACCTCGATGGGCGCGCGGAAGGTGTCGATGACCCGGCCGTCGCGCAACAGGAAGATGCGGGTGCTGTAGACGCCCTCGACCAGGTTGGCGGGCAGGCGGACATCGGCGCGAAACAGCGTCTGCTCGGCCAGCCGCACGGCGCCGTCGTCCTGGCGGTAAAGGTCGGACGCGCGCCGCAGGCGGATCAGCGCCTCGGTATAGGGCACGGCATCCTCGACCTCCATCGGCCCGGCAAAGGCGCGCATCGCCAGCGGGATCGAGATGCGGTGGCGCTGGTCCTCGGCCGTGGGCAGGATCAGGTGCAGGGGCCGCGTCGTCGCCACCACGTAGAAGCTGGGGGCCGCGCCGACGCTGACCCGTCCGGTATTGATCCAGATGCCCAGCCGGCGTTCCTTGTGGCGCACGGTCAGCGCCTGGGCCGGCCCCTCCAGCGTGACGATCACGTCCAGGGGCGCGCCCGCCGGGATCCGCGTCTCGCGCTTGATGGCGCCGTAGATGATGATCTCGGAACCGTCGAAGCTGGTGGTGATGTCCACGTCGTCCCGCGACAGCCCGGCGACGATCTGCTCGGGCGGGGGCTGCGGGGTGGCCGGCTGCGCATTCGCCGGCAGCGCCAGCAGGACCGGCGCCAGGGCGGCGAAAAGCGCGTGCCGGATCATGGCAATATCCCCGGCGTGATCGAATAAAGCTCGTCCGGGCGCAGGAACAGGTCCAGCGCCAGCTTGCCGCAGACCCCCAGCACCAGAAGCGCCAGCAGGATGCGCAGCTGCTCGGCCCGCAGCCGGGCGCCCAGGTGGGTGCCGATCTGCGCCCCGGTCACGCCGCCGACGATCAGCAGCACCGCCAGCATCACGTCCACCGTGTTCGACGAGACGGCATGCATCAGCGTGGTATAGGCCGACAGGAAGGTGATCTGGAACAGCGAGGTGCCGATGACCACCTTGGTCGGCATCCCCAGCAGATAGATCATCGCCGGCACCATGATGAAGCCGCCGCCGACGCCCATGATCGCGCCCAGCACCCCCACGGCGGCGCCGACCAGCAGGACCGGGATCGCGCTGATATACAGCCCCGAGGCGCGGAACTTCATCTTCAGCGGCCATTTGTGGACCCAGCCGTGCTGGTGGCGGCGCATCGGCTTGATCGGCCCGCTGCGGCGTGCGCGGTGCAGCGCGCGCAGGCTTTCCTGCAGCATCATCGCGCCGATCAGGCCCAGGAAGACGACATAGCAAAGCTGCACCACCAGGTCGACCTGGCCCAGCCGCGACAGCATGTTGAAAAGCAGCACCCCCGCGGAGGAACCGACAAGGCCGCCCCCCAGCAAGACCCAGCCCATGCGGAAATCCACGCTCTTGCGCTTGACATGCGCCAGCACGCCGGAAAAGGACGAGGCGACGACCTGGTTGGCGCCGGTCGCCACCGCGATGGCCGGCGGAATGCCGATGAAGAACAAGAGCGGCGTGATCAGGAAGCCGCCGCCGACGCCGAACAGGCCCGACATCAGCCCGACGATGCCGCCCAGGCCGATCAGCACCAGCGCATTGACCGCCACTTCGGCGATGGGAAGATAGATCTGCATGTCCTGCCCGGCTTATTGCCTTGTCCCGATGCTGCCCCGGCAACAGCCCTGCGTCAAACGCTTCCGTGGCCCTTCCGGCGGGTTGTCGCAAGCCTGTGGCGCGGATAAAGCAGATGTGACGGGCAGATAACGGCAAGGGACGCGGGCGGCGTGGACAGCGGCCCGGCGCGGCCGCCGGACAGGGAAGACCATGCGCATTCTGATTACCAACGACGACGGCATCAACGCTCCGGGACTCGAGACGCTGGAGGCGATCGCGACCGAGGTCGCCGGTCCGGGCGGCGAGGTCTGGACCGTCGCCCCCGCCTTCGAGCAATCGGGCGTCGCCCATTGCATCAGCTATGTCCACCCGACGCTGATCGCCGAGCTGGGCCCGCGCCGCTATGCCGCCGAGGGCACGCCGGCCGATTGCGTGCTGGCCGCCATCGCCGACGTGATGCGGGACAATCCCCCGGACCTGGTGCTGTCGGGCGTGAACCGCGGCAACAACTCGGGCGAGAACGTGATGTATTCCGGCACCGTGGGCGGCGCGATGGAGGCGGCGCTGCAGGGCCTGCCCGCCATCGCGCTGTCGCAATACATGGGCCAGCGCACCGCGGCGCTGGACGATCCGTTCCAGGCGGCCCGGATGCATGGGCCGCGGCTGATCCGGCAATTGCTGGATTACGGCGACTGGACCTCGGACCAGGATTTCCGGCTGTTCTACAACATCAACTTCCCGCCCTGCGACGCGGCCTCGGTCAAGGGCACGCGGGTCGCGCCCCAGGGCCGCCGCCAGGGCGTCCGCTTCGAGGTCGAGCCCTATCACGCCCCGAACGGGCGGCGGTTCCTGTGGGTGCTGGGCGGCTCGCAGACCGCGCAGGCCACGCCAGAGAGTGACGTGGACGCGAATATGCGCGACTATATCTCTCTGACGCCGATGCGGCCGGACCTGACCTGCCACAAGACCCTGGCCGAATTGCGCGGCGTGCTGGAGGAGGGCTGAACCTGGGCATGAGCGACGATCCCGAGACCGCCGAACGCAAGATGCGCTTCCTGTTCGCGCTGCGGCAGCGCGGGGTCACGGATCCGCGCGTGCTGGAGGCGATGGAGCGCATCGACCGCGGCGAGTTCGTGCGCGGCCATTTCGAGGATCGCGCCTATGACGACACGCCGCTGCCCATTCCCTGCGGCCAGACCATCAGCCAGCCCTCGGTCGTGGGGCTGATGACGCAGGCGCTGGAGGTCGGGCCGCGCGACAAGGTGCTGGAGATCGGCACCGGCTCGGGCTACCAGGCGGCGGTGCTGTCGCTCTTGTGCCGCCGGGTCTATACCATCGACCGCCACCGCCGGCTGGTGGCCGAGGCCGAGGCGCTGTTTCGCCACCTGGGCCTGCCCAACATCACCGCGCTGGTCGCCGACGGCTCGCGCGGGCTGCCCGAGCAGGCGCCCTTCGATCGCATCATGGTGACGGCGGCGGCCGAGGATCCGCCGGGCCCGCTCTTGGCGCAGTTGAAGATCGGCGGTATCATGGTGGTGCCGGTCGGGCAGTCGGATGCGGTCCAGACCCTGATCCGCGTGCGGCGCGGCGAAAGCGGCTTTGACTATGACGAATTGCGGCAGGTGCGCTTCGTGCCGCTGGTCGAGGGGTTGGGACAGACATGACCCCCGGCCGTCCAGAGTGAGGAACGGGCAGATGATCAAGATCAGGCAGTTGGCGATGCTCGCCGGCGCTGCGGTGGCGCTGGCGTCCTGCGGGCCGCAGGGTGGCCTGGATTTCAGCAATTTCGACCCCGACCTGCGGCGTTGGGGCCGGGGCGGGCTGGAAACCTCCGGGGCGGCGGCGCGGGCCCAGCCCCGTCCGGCGCCGGACCAGCGCGGCGTGATCTCCTATCCGGGCTACCAGGTCGCCATCGCGCGGCAGGGCGATACGGTGGCCACCATCGCCGCCCGGCTGGGGCTGAACGCGGCCGAACTGGCCAGGTACAACGCCATCGAGGCCAATACCGTGCTGAACCCCGGCGCGGTGGTCGCCCTGCCGCGCCGCGTTTCCGCCGGGGTGCCGGCGGCGGCGCCTGTCGTCTCGTCCACCGGGCAGGTCAGCGATCCCTTTGCCGGGCAGGGCGTGCGGCAGCCGAACGTGCCCCCGGCCGCGGGGGCGGCGGGGGCGGTGACGGCGCAGACCCTGCCGGCCGCCAGCCAGCCCCGCCAGCATGTCGTCGCCGCCGGCGAGACGGCCTGGTCCATCGCCCGCAAATACAATGTCTCGGTCAACGACCTGGCCCAGTGGAACGGGCTGACGCAGCAGATGACGCTGCGCACCGGCCAGCGCCTGCTGATCCCCGTCGCCGGGCAAAGCCGCCCCGCCACGGCGGTCGTCACCGCGCCCGGAACCGGAAGCCCGACGCCCCGGCCGCCATCCTCGGCCGAGCCCCTGCCGAACGAGCGCACGCAGCCCGCCGCCAGCGCGGTGAACAAGCCGGCCGGCCCCGACCTGGGCCAGACCCGCACCGCCGCCTCGGGCAGCGGCAAGTTCCGCATGCCCGCCAACGGCGCCATCATCCGCACCTACCAGAAGGGCAAGAACGACGGCATCGACATTTCCGCGGCACCCGGCAGCACGGTTGCGGCCGCCGGCAGCGGCACCGTCGCCGCCATCACCCGCGACACCGACCAGGTGCCGATCATCGTCGTGCGCCACGAAGGCAACCTGATGACCGTCTATGCCGGGCTCGAGGATGTCGCCGTGACCAAGGGCCAGTCCGTCAACGCCGGCACCCCGCTGGGCAAGACCCGCAGCCAGGGCGTCGTGCATTTCGAGGTGCGCAACGGCTTCGACAGCGTCGATCCCGAGAAATACCTGAACTAGCCGCCCTGCGGCGCCGGGCGCATTCGTCCCTCAGGTCACGGCGGCGGGCCGGGCAAAGCGCGGGTCTTTCCAGCTTGCGCTTTTCAGCACCTCCTCCAGCACCTCGACCGCGCGCAGCACGTCGACATGGCGCAGGTAGAGCGGCGCAAAGCCGAAGCGCAGCGTCGAGGGCGCGCGGAAATCGCCGATCACCCCGCGCGCGATCAGCGCCTGCATCACCGGCCAGGCGTGGTCGTGGCCGAAGGCGACCTGGCTGCCGCGGCGGGCGGGTTCGCGCGGGCTTTCCAGCGTTAGCCCCAGCCCGGCGCAGCGCGCCTCGACCAGCCGGATGAACAGATCGGTCAGGGCCAGGCTTTTCGCCCGCAAGACGTCCATGTCCACCCTGTCCCAGATCGCCAGCGCGCCCTTGAGCGCCCGCATCGACAGGATCGGCTGGGTGCCGCATTGAAAGCGGCGGATGCCGGGGTCGCCCTCGTATCCCGTCTCGAAGGCGAAGGGCCGGGCATGGCCCCACCATCCGCTGAGCGGTTGGCGCGCCTGCCCCAGGTGCCGGTGCGCGACATAGACGAAGGCCGGCGAACCCGGCCCGCCGTTCAGGTATTTATAGGTGCAGCCGACGGCGAAATCCGCCCCCGCCGCGTCCAGTTCCACCGGCAGCGCCCCGGCCGAATGGCACAGATCCCAGACGGCGATGGCGCCCGCCGCCTGGATGCGCGCAGTCAGGGCCGCCATGTCGCGCAATTCGCCGGTCTTGTAGTTCACATGGTTGACCAGCACGGCGGCGACATCGGTATCCAGCAGATCCTCGATGGTGGCGCCGTCCACGCCCTCCAGCCGCAGCCGCGCGCCGGGCAGGGTCGAGGCGACGCCCTCGGCGATATAGAGGTCGGTCGGGAAGCTGCCGCTTTCCGCGACGATGGTGCGGCGCCCCGGCCGCAGCGCCATGGCGGCATGCAGCGCCTTGTAGATGTTGACCGAGGTGGTGTCCGCCACCACCACCTGCCCCGGCGCCGCGCCGACCAGCCGGCCGATGCGCTCGCCCAGCTCGACCGGCAGGTCGAACCAGCCGGCGCCATTCCAGCTGCGGATCAGCTGGCCGGCCCATTCGTCGCGGGCGGCGCGCAGCAGCTCCTCTTGCGCGGCGTGGGTCGGCACGCCCAGGGAATTGCCGTCCAGATAGACTTCGTCCGGGGACAGGATGAAGGCGTCGCGCAGGTGGCGCAGCGGGTCTTGCGCGTCCATCGCCTCGATCGCGGCACGGTCGGGAAGGGTCATGGCTCGTCCTTGTCGAATGGCTCCGGCGCCGGGCCGGTCGAGTTGCGGATGATCAGCTCATGCGGGCCCACGCGCTGCAATTCCTTCAGCGGCCGGCCCTCGAGCAGGCCGGCCAGGCAATCGGCCAGCGGCTCCCAGCTGTCGCGCAGCGGCGCCTTGGTCACGCTGAGCGCCGGGAAGAAGGCCGAGGCCCGCAGCGCCGGCAGGTGGTCGTCATGCGCCATGACCGAGACATCGCCGGGTATCCCCAGCCCCAGCGCCTCGAGCGCCTTGTAGACGCCCTTGGCGATATGGACATGGCTGCAGATGATCGCGGTCGGGGGCCGGTCGCCCTGGCGGAACATCTCGACGGTCGAGACCAGCCCCAGCGCCTCGGTCATCTCGCCGTGCCGGGTCAGCGCCGGGTCGAAGGCGATGCCGGCCTGCTCCAGCGCCCGGCGATAGCCGCGCAGCCGGGCCGAGGCGAAGCTCAGCCCCGGCCGGCCGTTGATCAGCGCGATGCGGCGATGGCCAAGCCCGGTCAGGTGGCTGGCCATCTGGTGCAGGATGCCTTCGTTCTCGATGTCGAAATAGGCGTGGTCGGGCGCCGGGCCGATGCGGCCATGCACCACGAAGGGGATGTCGTTGTCGCGCAGGAAGGCCGCGCGCGGGTCGTCGTCCGAGGGGCTGAACAGCACGAAACCGTCCAGAACCCCGTTGCCGATCAGGCGCTTGTAGACCTCGATGACCGGCTCTTGCGGGCGGGTGACATGCAGCACGAATTGCATGCCGCGCCCCGAGAATTGCGCCGAAAGCCCGGCGACGCCCTCCATGAACAGCCCGTCCTCGGCCAGGTTGGTCGATTGCGGCACCACCAGCGCCACCATGCCCGAACGCCCGGTCACCAGCTTGCGCGCCGAGATATTGGCCTGATAGTTCAGCGACCGCGCCACGGCCTTGACCCGTTTGCGCGTCGTCTCGTTCACATCGGAATGGTCGTTCAGCGCCCGGCTGGTCTGCGTGATCGACAGCCCGGCGGCCCGCGCGACATCCTTCAGCGTGGCCAATTCCCAGCTCCTCCTTGGGCCGCCTGCTTGCCCCGGAAAGGTCTAGAGCATCCGCCCCAGCCGGTCCATAGCCGCGATCCTGGCATGGCGCGCGGCAAGGCCCGGCCCTTGCCGGATCGGCCGCGCCTTGGGTCCAGCCCGGCGCGGCGCAACCGGGCTGGCCGGCCCCATATCGTAGCGCATATCGCGAAAGGCGCGGCCCGGTGGAACCGGCCGCCAGGGAATGCGGCGTGCTTCCGACCCAAAGGCCCCTGGGGCCTAGGACTTCGTCATGCCGCAAGCGCGTCGCATGGGGGCGCGGCGGTTCCGCCCGCCGCAGCCATGCGTGTCAATAACAGCCGATCTTGGCGATCCGGCCGTTCTCGCCGATCTCGAAATTCATCCGGTCGGCGCGGTAATCCATCGTCACCGCATCGCGCGGGCCGATGATGCGGGTGCCGGCGGGCAGGATCATCCTGTCCAGCACCGCGCGCGGCTGGCCGACCAGGCCCCGGAACGGCGCCGCGTTGCAGCTGTCGGCCTGCGACGCCGGCGGCTGCGCCGGGGGCGGGGCCTCGGCACAGGCTGCCAGCGCGCAAAGCGGCGCCAGCAGCAGGAAACGCCCGATCCTCCGCATCGTCAGCCGCAATCGATATTGTAGATATTGCCTGCCGCATCCAGCCGGAAGACGATGCGCAGCGGATCGTATTCCTGCGGCTCGATGCCGCGATATTCGACGACGCGATAATCGCGGGTCACGCCCAGGGTCGGGATGATGCTGCCGGGCTGGCCCAGGGCCGAGACATAGTTCTTGGCATGGCAGGCGTCAGGTTCGCGCGATTCCAGCCCGCTGACACCGGCCACCGGCACGGGCGGCAGCGGCGCGACGGCCGGAACCGGCTCGGGCGCCGGCGCATAGGCCGGGGCGCAGGCGGCCAGGGGGGCAAGGGCAAGAAGCGCGATCAGGGCTCGGGTCATCGGGCAATCATCCAGTAAGGGAATTTCTGGCGCGGCAGCATAAGGGCGCGGCGTCGGAATGAGAAGCGGCGCCTTGACGATTGCGGCGCGGCGTTGCTGCGAAACCGCGGGTGCGGCGGCCTATTCGGCCGCCTCGGCCAGCGCGTTCCGGCCGTTGCCGTAGCAGGACAGGAACATGGCCACCGCGCTGCGGTTCACCTTGCGCAGAAGCTCCTTGTCCACCGATTGCGGTCCCAGGAACAGGGCGCGGTCGTGGATCGTGACCCCGGCCAGCTCGATAAGCTGGTCGGCGGCCAGTTCCAGGTCGGGAATGCGCAATTCGCCGCGTTCGATGCAGCGCTCCAGATAGCCGATCAGCTGCTGGCGCAGCAGCGCCGGCCCCGATTCGTAATATTCCTGCGCGAGCGAGGGGAAGCGCTCGGCCTCGCCCACGCTGACCCGGAAGATCCGCAGCCCGAATTCCGAGATCATATGCGCCGAGATGATCTGGACGATGAAGGGCAGCACCTGCTCGACCGGCAGCTCGACCTCGATCAGGGCGCTGGCATCGGCCGCCTCGCGGGCAAGCTCGTTGCGGAAAACCTCCATGAACATGACGCGCTTGTCGGGAAAATAGCTGTAGAGCGTCGCCTTGGACACTGCTGCCTCGCGGGCGATGTCATCGACACTCGCCCCCTCGAAGCCATCGCGCAGAAAAATGGTCCGGGCGCCCTCCAGCACCTGCAAGAATTTGCGACCACGCGTTACCGGAAGAGCCTTAGGCATCCGCTAGAACCCCCTCATTACTCCTTAACCTGCCCTGCGTGTCCCGCAGAACGGAACTCAGACACCGTAACGCCGACGCAAATCGAGCCTTCCCGTTCCATAAGGGCAAACCGGATTCGTTGCAAAGGTTCTGCGCGGTGAAGTACAATATGTCTAAAAGTTGTTTCCTGATTGGCCCAGCATCTCCGTTGGATCAATAGCGAATCGTCTTTGCCGGGGCGGCCTTGTGACGCGGATGGCAAAAACCTGAAGAAGCGGCGCATTTTGCCGACCCGCATCGCCCCGCGCCGGCCGGATGGGAAGGCCGCGGGCGCGAAAAAAATTCGCAGGCGCCACGCCCGCTTGGCATGATTCGCCTGCGCGGGGCTCCTGGATCGGCCACGGTCGCCGCCCCGGCCAGGCCGGCCGTCGGGCAGGGCAGGCATCTGCCCTCCGGCTTGCCGGGCTAGCGGCGTTTTGTCGCAGGCCCGCGCCGTCATCCGCCGCCCCGCCGCGCCCTGTCGCGCCGCGCCTGCGCCTCCAGATCCTTTCGCAGCGCCTGCACGGCCTCGCCGCGGCCGAATTCGCGCGCGGCCGCCTGCCGGGCCAGCTCATAGCCGGGCAGGATCCGGGCCAGCTCTTCCTCGGCGGCCAGCAGCGCCCGGCTGCGTTCCCCGGCCAGCGCGTTGGTCAGCCGCGCCTCGGCCACGGAAAACGGCTGGTCGGCGCGATAGATCGCCTGAAGCTCGGTCTCCAGCTGGCCGATCCGATGGCGCGTCGCCTCGACATGGGCGCGAAAGGCGGCCAGGCGGCGCATCTCCATATCCGCCTTGAGCCGGGCGATCCGCTCCAGCCCGGCCAGCGCGTCGCGGTCCTGTCTCATGCTTCCTCCCTGCGGCGGGGGGCGCCGCCCCAGCCCTCGCGCGCCTTCTTGCGCATGGCCTCGGCAAAGCGGATCGCGGCGGCGACCGGGGCGAAATGCTCGGGCCTGATCTCGTGCCCGATCTCGACCGTGGCATGCAGCGCGCGGGCGCAGGGCGGATCCGACCAGATCGGCACCTGGTGTTCCTGCGCGCGCTCGCGGATGCGGCGGGCGACCTCGTCCACCCCTTTCGCCAGGCAGACCGGTGCCCGGCCGCTGCCGCGCTTCCATTCCAGCGCCACGGCGAAATGCGTCGGGTTGACGATGATCACATCGGCCTTTTCGACATCGGCCAGCATGGTGCTGAGCACGATGTCCACGCCCTTTTGCCGGCGTGCGGCCTTCAGGTGGGGGTCGCCCTCGTTCTCCTTGTGCTCGTCCTGCATCTCCTGGCGGGACATGCGGTGCCGCTTGAGGTATTCCAGGCGCTTCCAGATCAGGTCGATGACGGCGAAGACCGCGCCGATCCCCAGCGCCAGCAGCACCGCCCGGCGCAGGATCAGGCCCAGCCCCTCGACCCATTGCAGATCCTGCATGGCGCCCGAGGCCATCAGCCAGGACAGGAGCGAGGCGTAAAGGAACCAGCCGCCCACCCCGACCAGCAGCGCCTTTCCCAGCGAGATGGCAAAGGCGACCAGCCCGCTCTTGCCGAATTTCTGCGCGGCGTTCTTGACCGGGTTGATGCGCTTGAAATCGGGCAGCAGCTTCTTGGGCGTCAGCACGACCGAGTGCTGCGCCACCATGCCCAGCAGGATCGGCAGGGCGATGATCGCCACGCCGGCCAGGGTCGCCAGCCCCGCCTGTCCCGCAAGGGCGCGGGCCAGGTCGGTGACGGTGCGGCCCTCGCCGTCGGGCCAGGGCTCGCCGCCAAGCGCGCGCGCGGCCATGCCGATCCATGCCGGCGCGGCCCAGGCGCTGGCAAACAGCGCCGCGAACCAGAAGCCCAGATACATCAGCGCCGATTGCAGTTCGGCCGAGCGGGGGACGTCGCCTTCCTGCCGCGCCTTGCGCAGCTTGCTTTCCGAGGCGTCGAATTGCTTGTCGTCGCTGCTTTCCTGGCTCATCGCAGCAGCGTTCCCATCTTGCCGAGGACCACATCGGCCCAGACGGACAGGATCGAGGGCGCCAGCACGACCAGCGCCAGCAAGGCCAGCAGGATCGCGCCGGGGGCGACGATGAAGACGACCGGCAGCGTGGGCATGACCTTGCTGATCATGCCCGACAGCACCTGGAACAGGAACCCGCCCAGGATGAAGGGCGCCGCCAGCAGCATGGCCAGAACGAAGCCCTGCCCGACAAGCGCGACGGCGCTGGAGAGCACCTCGGAGACCTGCGGCCAGTCGCCCAAGGGCCGCAGCACCAGGCTTTCGCGCAACAGGTCGAAGGCGAGGATCGGAAAGCCCAGGGCCATCAGCAGGGCGAGGCCCGCCAGGTGCATCAGGTTGCCGATCGGATGCGGGGAATATTCGTTGGCGGCGCCGATCAGTTGCGACAGCGATGCGGTCGCGGCCATGGCCGTCGCCGCGATGTCCAGCGCCACCGCGAAGAGCCGCACCAGCCCGCCCAGCACCAGCCCGGTCAGGATCTCGGCCCCGGCCAGGGCGGCCAGGTGCAGCAGGCTGCCGATGTCCCCAAGGGGCTGCGCGCCTTCCGCCAGCAGGGGCGTGACCGCCATGGCCAGCGCGGCGCGCACCCGCACCGGCAGGGCGCGTTCGGAAAAGACCGGCAGCATCGCGAAACAGGCCTGCACCCGGCAATAGGTCAGCATCAGCGTGGCCAGCATGGCCGCCAGGCGCGGATCGGCCAGGAATTGCGTCATGGCGCCACCGTGCCGCGCAGCCGGATCTGCGCGGCGGGGTCGATCTCGTCCAGCCCCAGCACCGGCGTCGCGATCCCGGCCGAGGACAGCATCATCCGCACCAGGCGCCTGCGGTGATCGGGCACCGCAAGCACCACCTCCAGTCCGGGGGACAGGCCGGCCAGGGTGGCCTGGACGGCCTCGGCCAGGCGTTTCTGGATCTGCGGGACGGCACTGGCCCCGGCCCTGGCGCCCTCGGCCTCGCCGCGGGCGATCTCGGCCTCCCATTGCGGATGCAGCTGCAGCAACCCCAGATAGCCGTCCTGATCCAGGAACTGTTCGGTGATCTGGCCGCGCAGGCGCTTGCGCACCTGTTCATAGACGGCCTCGGGCGAGGCGGCATTGCGCGATTCGTGAACCGCGTCGGTGATGAGAACCAGGTTGCGGATCGAGATGCGTTCCTCCAGCAGGCCGCGCAGCACGGCCAGCAGCATCTCGGGCGACACCTTGTCGGGCACCATGCTGTCGAAGAAGCGCTGGTTGACCTGGGCGCGATGCTCGTCCGAAACGCCGCACAGCTCGCGGATCATGCGTTGCATCGAGGACAGGGTCAGAAGCGCGGGCAGGTTGGTCTTGACCACCTCCATCAGATGCGTGGACAGAACCTCCATCGGGGTGACGACGGTGGCGCCGGCGATCGCCGCCTCGTCCTGCCATTCCGGGGCGATCCAGCGCGCGGCGCTGTCGTAGACCGGCTCGCGCACGCTTTCGCCCGCAAGCCCCTCGAGCGTGGATTCCGCCCCCAAGGCCAGCACGCCCTGCGGCCGCAGGACGCCCTTGCCGCGCACCACGCCGTGCAGTCGGATGACATATTCGCCGTCCTGGAAGCCGGTGCCGTCGGTGATGCGGACATCGGGCAGGATCAGCCCGTAGGCGCGGGCGATATGCAGCCGCAGGTTGGTGATGCGCTGGCCCAGCCCGCGCGCCGGGTCCAGCGCGCTGACGATCAGCCCCGCACCGATCTCGACGCAGATCTCGTCGGTGTCCAGCACGTCGCCGATGCGGGTCGGCGCAGGTGCGGCGTTCCGGGGCTCGTCCGGCGCGGCCCTGGGGGCCGCCTTGTCCTGGCGGGCGCGGATGAACCAGGCCGTCGTGCCCAGCACCGCCGCCAGGCCGAAGAACACCAGCGTCGGCATGCCGGGCACCATGCCGATGACCAGCATCCCGACCGCGCTGATGAAGGGCACCTGCCAGTTGCTGAGGAATTGCTGCGACAGAAGGTCCGCCGTCGTCTCGGTCGCGCCGCCGCGTGACAGCAGCAGCGCCGCCGCCATCGAGGTGATCAGCGCCGGGATCTGGCTGACCAGCCCGTCGCCGATGGTCAGCTTGGAATAGGTGCTCATCGCCTCGCCCAGGGGCATGCCGTGCAAAAGGACGCCCGCGGCCAGGCCGACGAACAGGTTGATCAGCGTGATGACCAGGCCGGCGATGGCGTCGCCCTTGACGAATTTCGACGCGCCGTCGAGCGAGCCGAAGAAGCTGATCTCGCGCTGTTCGCGGGCGCGGCGGCGCTTGGCCTCGTCATGGTCGATGGCGCCCGAGTTCAGGTCGCCGTCGATGGCCAGCTGCTTGCCGGGCAGCGAATCCAGCGCGAAGCGGGCCGAGACCTCGGCCATGCGCCCCGACCCCTTGGTGATGACCATGAAGTTCACCACCGTGATCACGGCAAACACCGTCAGCCCGACCAGGAGCGAGCCGCCGGCGACGAATTCCGCAAAGGCCTGGATGACATGGCCCGCTGCGGCGGTGCCGTTCTGGCCGTCGGTCAGGATCAGTCGCGTCGACGAGATGTTCAGCGACAGCCGGATCAGCAGCGAGACCAGCAGCAGGACCGGGAAAGCCTGGAAATCGGTGGGCTTTTCCACCAGCGAGGCCATCACCAGGATCAGCGTCGCGCTGGCGATGGACAGTGCGATCCCCAGGTCCAGCAGCCGCGCCGGCATGGGGATGACCATGGACAGCACGATCAGCAGCAGAACCCCGGTGATGATCAGCGGCCGCGCCGCCCAGCCGGTTGCGGATGTCTCGGCAAGGCTCATTCCTGGGCTCCCTGGGGGCTGGGGGGTCTGGCGGGTTCAAGCAGGCGCTCGATGCTCCAGGCCGGGCCGGCCAGCATGCCCGAGCGCCTGAGAAAGATCAGGACTTCGATCCGGTCCGCGGGCGAAAGCCGCATCAGCCTGTCGCCCATGTCGGCCGGCAGCGGCTCGCCGTAAAGCAGCCGGTCGGTCGCCTCGCGGATCAGGCCGTCGCGGGTCGGCGCCCCGTCCGGGCCGGGTCCGGCGGCAAGCGCCGCGGACAGGATCAGCACCGCGATCACGATGCCCTCTTCAGCTCGCGCAGCGCGTTCTCGACGTCGCCGAACGAGGGGCGGACATGTTCGGGCGCGGATTGCCGGCCCACCTCGACGCAAAGGTTGGTCGCATGCTGGTGCAGCCCGGCGATCAGCACCGACTTGATCACGTCGTAGAAGGCCTGGTCCTGCCTGGTCACCGCCCCAAGCCGCTGGGCGAAGGGCGCGACGAGCCCATAGGCCAGGAACACGCCCAGGAAGGTGCCGACCAGGGCGCCGCCGATCATCTTGCCCAGCACCTCGGGCGGCTGGTCGATCGAGCTCATGGTCTTGATCACGCCCAGCACGGCGGCGACGATCCCCAGCGCCGGCAGGGCGTCGGCCATATTCTGCAGCGCATGCGGCGCATGCATGGCTTCCTCGTTCATCAGCCCGATGCGCTGCGAAAGCATCTCCTCGACCTGATAGGGGTCGTCGTAGTTCAGGCTGGCCGAGCGCAGGGTGTCGGCGATCAGCGTCACCACATGCTCGTCGGCCAGGATCCGCGGATAGGCCTGGAAGATCGGCGAGGAGCCGGGGTTCTCGATATGCTCTTCCAGCTCGACCGGGCTGGCGCGGGCGATCCGCAGCAGCTGGAACAGCAGGCACAGCACGTCCTGCACGTCGGATTCGTGCCAGCGCGGCCCCTTGAGCGAGCGGCCGATGCCGCCCAGCGCCTGCTTGATCACCACCGTCTCGTTGGACAGCAGGAACGAGCCGATCGCCGCCCCGCCGATCATCATCATCTCGAAGGGCAGCGAATGCAGGATGACCCCCAGCTTTCCGCCGGCCAGAAGGTAGCCGCCGAAGACCATCGCGAAGGTCACGACAATGCCGATCATGCCGAACATCTGTTCACCTACTTCCCGGCGGCCCGAAGGGCGCCCATGTATGAGGTCAGGACCGCGGCATGGCCCGGCTCGACCGAGGCCATGATGCGTGCGCCGGTTTCCGGCTGGACGCGGGCAAGGATCTGCGCGGCGAAATCCGGCGGCAGGTTCGACAGGACCATGGCCGCCTGTTCCGGCTTCATCTGGTCGTAGACCGCGATCAGCCGTGCGATGTCCTCGGTCTGCGCTTGGCTTTGGCCCCGGTTGTTCTGGGCGATCTGCTGCTTGATCTTGCGCAGTTCGATAAGCCGCTCGGTCAGCCGCCTTTCGGCCGAGGCGATCTCGGCCTTGCGACGCTCGATGTCCTGCATGTAGCGGTCGATGCGCAAGGCGCGTTCGCGCAGCGTCTCGGCCAAGGCCACCGCTTCGGGGACATCGGTGCAGCCGGCCATCAGCTCGGACGGCACGGCATGGGCCGACAGGCGCGACAGCCCGTCCATCAGCATCGCCGCCTGGCCGGCCGCGGCCAGGATCATCACGCCGCCCAGGATCGACAGGACCGGCTTACGCATCGGCCACCGCCCCCTCGCGCCGCCGGCGGCGTTGCAGCCGGTTCGGCCGCTGCGGGCCGGGCTCGGCGAATTTCTGCTGGAGCATCCAGAAGGCGCGTTCCTGCTTGGCGCGCTCGATCTCGTCGGCAAGGGCCTGGGTGGCGGCGGTGGCTTCGGCCTTGGCCAGCAGGATGGATTTCTCCAGCCGGCCGATCTCGCTGGTCATGACGGCGATGGCGCCGCCCAGGCCGGTCTCCAGGTCGTTCAGCTTGCGCAGCCGGCGGGCCAGCATGAAGCAGAATCCCGACAGCCCGATGGTGAAGGTGATCAGAACGACCTGTAAAAGCTGCGCAATCGTCATTGGATCCTGAACTCCGTGATGAGGACATCGGTGAACGCCTCCTTGCCCAGGACGAAGACGGCGCGGGTCGCCAGCTCGTCGCGGACGATGTCCAATATTCCGCGCTTTTCGAAAGCCGCGGGGTCTATGTCGGTGAGAAAGCCGTTGAAGCTGTCCAGCAGGCGCGGGATCAGGTGCTCGACCTCGGCGCGGCGGTTCTGGTCGGTCTCGATCTTGACCGTCATCACCAGGGTCCGCGCCCGCGGCCCGGCCAGCGTCAGCACGATCTGGGGAATGTCGACGAAAGCCACGGCCGGCGCGGCCACGGGCTGCACCTTTTCCTGCCTGGGCGCCAGAAGCGACATGGGCGACCAGAAGCCAAGCCAGGTCGAGGCGAAGCCCGCCCCGCCCAGGACAAGGGCCAGCCCCAGCGGCAGCAGGATGCGCTTGATCCCCCCGCCGGTTTTTTCTTCCGCGTTGATGTCGGCGACATCGGTCATGGTGATTCTCCGTCCGTCCGGGGACTGGATATCACCAGCGGGCTAACCAATTCTTAATCGCCCCCGTGCCATGAAGGTCGCGACAAGGATCACGGCGATTCGAAGGGGACGGTTTTGCTGAAGCTGCAGGACTACTGGCGCGAAAGAAGCGCAAGACAAAGGGCCGTGCTGGCGGCTGCCTTCCTGTTCACCTTTGCCGCCATTGCCGGGCTTTCCTGGCTGGCCAGCCGGCCCGGCATGGCGCTGCTGTATTCGGGGCTGGATTCGCAGCAATCCGGCGCCGTCATGACAGCGGTCGAGAAATCCGGCGTCCCCTATCAGATCCGGGGCGATTCGATCTGGGTCGCGGAAAGCCGGCGCGACGAATTGCGCATGATGCTGGCCGGCGAGGGGCTGCCCTCGGCCGGGGGCAAGGGCTATGAAATCCTGGACGGCATGTCGGGCTTCGGCACCACCTCGCAGATGTTCGACGCCGCCTATTGGCGCGCCAAGGAGGGCGAGCTGGCGCGCACCATCCTGGCCCTGCCGAACGTCAAGGCGGCGCGCGTGCACCTGGCGGTCCCGCAGGGCCGCGGCTATCGGCGCGAGGCCGAGGCGACCGCCTCGGTCACGCTGACGACCGACGGCACGCCGATCAACCGCAGCCAGGCCAAGGCGCTGAAGTTCCTGGTTTCCTCGGGCGTGCCGGGCATGTCGGCGGACCGGGTGGCGGTGATCGACAGCGAACGCGGCGTCATTTCCTCGGGCGAGGATTTCGCCGGCGAGGACCGCGAGGCCGAGATGAAGCGCAATGTCGAGCGCATCCTGGCCGCGCATGTCGGCCATGGCAACGCCATCGTCGAGCTGCACCTGGACGTGGTCAACGAATCCGAACTGCTGACCGAGCAGCGCTTCGACCCGCAGGAACGCGCCCTGATCTCGCAGGAAAGCGAGGAAAGCGCCGACGAAAGCAGCAATGCGCAGCAGGGCGCGGTCACGGCCGCCTCGAACCTGCCCGAGGGCCAGGAGAATGCCGGCGACCAAAGCCGCTCGTCGCGGTCGGAAACCCGCCAGCGCTCGAATTTCGAGGTCAGCAAGGTCACGCGCGAGGTGACGCGCCAGCCCGGCGCCACCCGGCGCCTGACCGTCGCCGTGCTGGTGAACGGCGTCGCCCGGACCGAGGCCAATGGCGAAACCGCATTGGTGCCGCGCGAAGAGGCCGAGCTTCAGGCGATTCGCGAACTCGTCGCCTCGGCCGTGGGCTTCGACGAGGGGCGGGGCGATGCGATCACCGTGAAATCGCTGGCCTTCGCCTCGCTGTCCGAGGCGGGCACCCTGGCCAGCACCGGCGGCCTCCTGTCCAGGCTGGACCTGAACGGGCTGATCCGCATCGCGCTGGTCGGCTTTTTCGCGCTGGCGTTGGCGGCCTTCCTGCTGCGCCCGCTGCTTCGCTCGAGGCCCGTGGGCAATCCGGCGCCCGCCCTGCTGGACCGCTCGGAGCCGCCGGCGGCCGCCAGGGCCGAGGGGGCCCCCCTGCCGGCCCAGGCCAGCATTGTCCCCGAGATCGACTTCACGCCCATGGGGGCAGAGGACGGCGATCCGGTCGGGCGGCTCAAGGAACTGATGAAATCGCGCAAGGACGAAAGCCTGCAGATCCTGTCGGGCTGGATCGAGAAACGTGAGGATGCGCTATGAGACCTGCCGCGCTTCGGCTTGATTCGTTTTCCTCGGGCGCTGCGGATGCCGGGCAGCTGGCCGCCGCGATCGAGCGCGAGGAAGCCTTTCAATGCGGCTATGAAAAGGGCCTGGCCGAGGGACGAGAGGCCAGCCTGGATGCGCTGACCCAGGCGCTGGCCGAGTTTCGCCGCGACATGCAGATCGGCCAGGAAAAAGAGGCCGCGTTGCGCGCCGATCTCCGCAAGGCGCTGGCGCCGGTGCTGCACGCGCTGGTGGACCTGCTTGGCCCGCGCTCGCAAAGGGAACGGCTGCGGCTTGCCCTGGCCGAGGAGGTGGCGCGCATCGTCGAGCATGCGCCGGACCGCACGCTGGTGGTCCGTTGCCCGCAAGACCTGCACCCGGACCTGGCCGATTGCCTGGACCGCGCGCAATTTCCCCAGGTTCGGATCGAGAACCTGCCGCCGGGCCGGGAGATGGTCGAGTTGGTCGCCGGCCAGGGCACGATCCTCTTTGACCCTGCGGCGGCCGGGGCCGAACTGAAGGCCATCATCGACGACATCAAGACCGAGGACTGATCATGGACGATCTTGCCAGCCTTATCGCCACCGACCAGATCCAGGTGGAAATCACCATCCGGCTGGGCGGCACGCAACTGACCGTCGCCGAGCTGTCGCGCCTGCGGCCGGACGACGTGCTGACCCTGGACCAGGACATGTCGGACGGCGTCGAGATCTGCGTCGGCGACAAGGTCATTGCGCGGGGGGAACTGGTCTCGGGCGATGAAACCGGCAACCGGCTTTGCGTCCGCATCCTCGGCCCGGCCAGCGCATCGTGATCCGGCTGGTCCTTGTCCTTGCCGCGTTGCTGCTGCCGCAGGTTGCGGCGGCGCAGGATCTGCCGCTGATCGACGCGGCGGGCCTCGATGCGGTGGCCGGCGGCATCGGCCGGCATTCGATCACCCTTCTGGCGGTGATGACGGCGCTGTCGCTGGCGCCGGGGATCGCCATCATGGTGACCTGCTTTCCCTTTATCGTGACGGTGCTGTCGATCCTGCGCCAGTCGCTGGGATTGCAGCAATCGCCGCCGAACATGCTGATCGTCAGCCTGGCCATGTTCCTGACCTGGTTCGTGATGAGCCCGGTTCTGACCGAGGCCTGGGAGGTCGCGGGCGCCCCCCTGCGCGATGGCGCGATCAGCGTCGAGCAGGCGTTCCAGCGCGGCATCGTGCCCTTCCGCGGCTTCATGGAGCATCGCACCGACCCCGAGATGCTGGCCACCCTGGCCGAGATCGCCCCCGATCCCCAGGCATCGCCCGACCGGCTGTCGGTGCTGATCCCCGCCTTCATGCTGAGCGAGATCCAGCGCGCGTTCGAGATCGGCTTCCTGGTCGCGCTGCCCTTTCTCATCATCGACCTTGTGGTTTCGGCCGTGCTGATGTCGATGGGCATGATGATGGTGCCGCCCGTCGTGGTGGCCCTGCCCTTCAAGCTGGCCTTCTTTGTCGTCGTGGACGGCTGGGGCATGATTGCGGCCGCGCTGGTGCGCAGCTATCAATAACAAACCGTTCGCCGGACGTTCCGGGCCAGCCTGGGGCCGGCGCATCCGCAAGGTCATGTCGTTCCGATATTTTCAGGAGCAGCGAATTTGAACATCCGACCGGAAACGGACAGCAGGCCAGGTGGGGGCAGGGCGATGCCCCGCCTGCTTGCGCTGATCCTGGCGCTTTTCGCGGCGGCGCCGGCCCTGGCCCAGGCCCCCCTGCGGGTCGAGTTCGTGCAGGTCGAGAAGGCCGCCCTGACCTTTGACGCCGCCCTGACCGGAACCGTCCATGCCAAGGACAGCGTCGATGTCGGTTTCCGGCTGGGCGGCCGCGTGATCGAGGTGCTGGTGCGCGAAGGCGATCACGTCACCCAAGGCCAGCCGCTGGCGCGGACCGATCCGGTGCAGCAGGAACAGGCGTTGCGCGTGGCGCAGGCGGCGGTCGCCTCGGCCGAGGCGGCCGAGGCCCAGGCCCGCCAGGCGCTGCAGCGCGCCGATGCGATGCTGAAGCGCGGCGTGGGCACGCGCGCCGCGCTTGACGCGGCAAGCCAGGCCCTGTCGGCGGCCAGCGGCGGGCTCGCGCAGGCGCGCTCCGCCCTGGGCCAGGCGCAGCGCGCGCTGGAGGATACGGTGATCCGCGCCCCCGGCGACGCCATCGTCACCGCGCGCCGGGCCGAGCCGGGACAGATCGTCGGGGCGGCGCAGGCGGTGATCTCGCTGGCTTCGGCCACCGGGCGCGAGGCGGTGTTCCAAAGCCCGGACACGCCGCTGCTGCGCGGTGCGATCGGCGCGCCGGTGACGCTGACGGGGATCGATTTTCCCGACCTGCACATGACCGCGCAGGTGACGGAGATCGCGCCGCTGGTCGATCCCGCCACCGGCTCGGTCACGGTGCGGGCCGAGATCGAGAACGCCCCGCCGACCGCCAGCCTGCTGGGCGCGGCGGTGCGGGGCGCGGTGCATTTCCCCGCAGGCAGCGGCATCGCCGTGCCCTGGACGGCGCTGACCTCGGTGGAGGGCGAGCCGGCGGTCTGGCTGGTGGGGGATGACAATCGCGTCTCTCTGGCGCCGGTTCGGATCGAGCGTTTCGCCAACGGCACGGTGATCCTGGGCGCCGGGGTGGAACCGGGGCAGACCGTGGTCGGGGCCGGGTCGCAGATGCTGTATCCCGACCGCGTGGTCGCGGATGCAGCGGTAGAGGGGGAATGATGCGCAAGGCCCTTATGTCCGCGCTGTTGGTCCTGGTCGCGCTTGCCGGCGTCGCGGCCGCTTTCTCGTGGCCCTGGCAGAAATCCGGCGAGGTGACCGCCCCGGCCCCGCGCCCGGTGGCCAGCATCCTGGTCAGCGACGCCCAGGCGGCCGGCCATTCCATCCCCGGCGTGATCGCCGCGCGGATCGAGGTCGCCCTGGGCTTCCAGACCCTTGGCCGCGTGACCGCGCGCAATGTCGATGTCGGCGATGTCGTCCGCCAGGGCGACGTGCTGGCCACGCTCAATCCCGACGACCTGCAGGGCGATGTCCGCGCCGCCCAGGCCGCGGTCGAGGCGGCGCAGGTGGAACTGCGCACCGCCCAGGCCACGGCCGAACGCACGCGGTCGCTGGCCAGCCGCAACGTCGCCTCGACCGCGCAGCTGGAACAGGCCGAACGCGCGCTGGCCGCGGCGCAGGCCGCCGAGCAGCAGGCGCAATCCGAACTGATCCAGGCCCGCGACGCCGAGGGCTTCGCCGAGATGCGCGCCCCTTTCGCCGGGGTGATCAGCGCGGTTTTCGTGAATGCCGGAGCCGTGGTCAGCGCCGGCGAGCCGGTGCTGCGGCTGTCCACCCAGGACGGCATCGAAGCGGTGATCGACCTGCCGGACATCGTGCTGTCGCGCGTGGGGCAGGGCGATCCCTATGAGGTCTGGACGGAAAACGACCCCGGACGCATCGTGCCGGCGACGGTCTCGCAGATCGAGCCGGTGGCGGATGCCGCGACCCGGACCCGACGCATCCACCTGGCGCTTGGCGAGGATGCCGATTTCCGCCTGGGCGCGCTGGTGCGGGCCCGTCCCGCCGGCGCCGCCGCCGCGCGGCTGGTCCTGCCCCAGGCCGCCATCCTTGAACGCGACGGCGCCCAGCATGTCTGGGTGGTCAGCCGCGACGGCGACCAGGGCACCGTCGCCCTGCGCCGGATCGAGACCCTGGGGCCGCCGATCGGCGGGCGCGTCACCGTCGCCTCGGGCCTGGCCCAAGGCGAGGAGGTGGTGATCCGCGGCATCCATTCCCTGGCCGAGGGCCAATCCGTGGGACAAGGCGTGACACCATGACCAGAGGCGGCTTCAACCTGTCCGACTGGGCGCTGCATCACCGTTCGCTGGTGTGGTTCCTGCTGATCGTCTCGATGGTGGCGGGCACGCTCGGCTATCTGCGCCTTGGCCGCGAAGAGGATCCGAACTTCACCATCAAGATCATGGTGATCAGCGCCTCGCTGCCCGGCGCCACCATCGAGGACACGCTGGAACAGGTCACCACCCGGATCGAGACCAAGCTCGAGGAACTCGACGAGCTGAAGTTCACCCGCTCGGTCACCATGCCGGGGCAGTCGGTGGTCTACCTGGAGCTGGACCCGACGATCCGCGGCCCGCAGGTGCCCGAGGTCTGGAAGCGCGTGCGCAGCATGATGTCGGACATCCGCCCGGAATTTCCGCAGGAGTTCCAGGGATTCCAGTTCAACGACGATTTCGGCGACGTCTTCGGCAATATCTATGCCTTCACCTCGGACGGCTTTACCCAGCGCGAGCTGCGCGACCGGGTCGAGGACATCCGCAAGCAGGTCCAGGCCCTGCCCATGGCGGGCAAGACCCTGCTGCTGGGCGTGCGCAAGGAACGGATCTTCCTGGAGTTTTCCTCGGCCCGGCTGGCGGCGATGGGGCTGAACCACAACCAGGTGGTGCAGACGCTGGCGCTGCAAAACGCCATCTCGCCCTCGGGCATCGTGCAGGCCGGCCCCGAGCAGGTGCTGGTGCGCGTCGGCGGCCAGTTCGACGACGCGGCCGCGATCGCGGCGGTGAACCTGCGGGTCGGCGACCGCTTCTTCAACATCGGCGACGTGGCCACCGTGCAGCGCGGCTACGAAGACCCGCCGAGCGCGCTGTTTCGCTATAACGGCAAGGAGGCGGTCGGCCTTCAGATCGGCATGCGCGAGGGCGGCAATATCCTGGAATTCGGCGAGCAGGTCGATGCGCTGATGGCCGAGGTGGCCCGCGGCCTGCCCATCGGCATCGAGATGGCCAAGTTCGCCGACCAGCCGCATGTGGTGAACGAGGCCGTGGGCCATTTCGTCCAGGCCCTGGCCGAGGCGGTGGCCATCGTGCTGCTGGTCAGCTTCGTCAGCCTGGGCCTGCGCGCCGGGCTGGTGGTGACGCTGACCATTCCCCTGGTGCTGGCGATCACCTTCATCGTGCTGGACATCTATGGCATCACGCTGCAGCGCATCTCGCTTGGCGCGCTGATCATCGCGCTGGGGCTTCTGGTCGACGACGCGATGATCGCCATCGAGACGATGATCTCGCGGCTCGAGGTGGGCGACAGCCTGGAACGCGCCGCCAGCCATGCCTGGAGCTCCATCGCCTTCCCGATGCTGACCGGCACGCTGGTCACGGTGGCGGGCTTCATCCCCATCGGGCTGAACAGCTCGGCGGCGGGCGAGTTCACCTTTTCGCTGTTCGTGGTGATCGCCGTCTCGCTGATCGTCAGCTGGATCGTCGCGGTGCTGTTCGCGCCGCTGCTGGGCGTCACCATGCTGCCTGCGACCATGGCGCATAAGTCCGAGCGGCCGACCTGGCTGCGCCGGCAGTTCCACGGCCTGCTCCTGTGGGGCATGCGCCACCAATGGCTGACCATCGCCATCACGCTGGCCGTGTTCGCGGTTTCGGTCGTGGGCATGCGCTTCGTCGAGCAGCAGTTCTTCCCGACCTCGGACCGGACCGAGATCATCGTGGACGTGACCGAGCGCGCCAATGCTTCGATCGGCAAGACCGACGCCGACATGGCCCGGATCGAGGCGATGCTGGCCGAGGAACCGGACGCGCAGTTCTGGACCACCTATGTCGGCCGGGGCGCGCCGCGCTTCATCCTGTCGATGGACGTGCCCACGCCCGGTCCCTACATGGGCCAGATCGTGATCCAGACCCCGGACCTGGCGGCGCGCGACCGGCTCAAGGCGCGGCTGGCCGAATTCGCCGGGCGCGAGCTGGTCGGCACCGACATCTATGTCAAGAACCTCGAGATCGGGCCGCCGGTGGGCAAGCCGGTGCAATACCGCGTCTCGTCGCCCGACCCGGAACAGGCGCGCGACGCGGCGCGCGAACTGGCCGCGGTGCTGGCGACCGAGCCGCGGCTGCGCGACATCGCGCTGGACTGGAACGAACCCGCCCGCGTGGTGCGGCTGCAGGTGAACCAGGACCAGGCCCGCCGGCTGGGCCTGACCAACGAGGACATCTCGGGCGCGCTTTCGGGCACCTTCAACGGCCGGACCATCACCCAGCTGCGCGACGGCATCTTCCTGATCGACGTCGTCGCCCGCGGCTCGCAGGCGGATCGCGAATCGCTGGAATCGATCCAGAACCTGCAACTGGCGACGCCGACCGGGATGCCGATCCCGCTCGCCTCGCTGGCCAAGCTGGAATACGATACCGAGCAGCCGCTGATCATGCAGCGCGACGGATTGCCGACGGTGACGGTAAAGGCCGCCATCGCCAGCAAGGACCAGCCCGCCACGCTGGTCGAGGCGCTGGCCGAAAAGGTCGCACGCTTCCAGGCCGGCCTGCCGCCCGGCGTCAAGGTCGTCGTCGGCGGCACGGTCGAGACCTCGGCCGAAAGCCAGCAGCCCATCGCCGCGGTGGTGCCGATCATGCTGCTGATCATGGCGACGCTGGTCATGGTGCAGATGCAGGGCTTCCGGCTGTCGTTGATCGTCTTTGCCGCGGCTCCGCTGGGGCTGATCGGCGTGGTCGCGGCACTGTTGCCCTTTGGCGTGCCGATGGGCTTCGTCGCCATCCTGGGCATCCTGGCGCTGATCGGCATCCTGATCCGCAACTCGGTCATCCTGGTGCATGAGATCCAGGAGCTGATCGCCAAGGGGCACGCGAAATGGGACGCGGTCTTCGAGGCATCGGACAGCCGCGCCCGCCCGATCCTGCTGACGGCGGCGGCGGCCAGCCTGGCGCTGATCCCGATCTCGCGGCAGGTGTTCTGGGGGCCGATGGCCTTCGCGATGATGGGCGGCATCATCGCCGGCACGCTGGTCACGCTGATCTTCGTCCCGGCGCTTTACTGCGCCGTCTTCCGGGTCCGCCCGCCCCAGGGCGACCCGATGCCGGACCCCGAGGACCGCGCCCGCGCCGCCGCGCAAGAATAAGGCCCCGGTGCGGGCGGGAAGGGGTCCGGTGGCGCAATGCGGATTGCCGTCCGCGGCGGTGCCTGGACGTGAGGCCGGCGACAGCAGCCCATCTTCGCCCTGTGGTGTAGGGCGGGCGGATGCGCGGATGCCGCGTCGGGGCCGGATTGCGGAGGCCGGGTCAAAACCCGGCCGCGACGTGCGCCGCCGGGAAGGACGGTCGCCCATCGCCCGGATGTCGCGACAATGTCCCTGCCGGAATCCACCGGGCCAAGAGAAGTGGGAAGAGGCTCCCGCAGCCATGGCGGGATCCGGGCTTTGACCCTGCGACAACGGAACGTGGCTGCCGCTGCCCGCCTTGCTGTGCCGCCACGAAGGCCATCCGGCCGACGGGCCGAAGATCACGACCGCGGCGAAACCGCCTAGGCCCGCGCGCCAACGGGAACGGCTCCGCCCGGTCCTCGCCTTCGGCAGGCGGCGCCTAGTGGCTGACAAGACATCGGCCCCGCTCAGCCCTCGGGGTCGGCGGAGATCTCGGCGGCGAAGGCGGTGCCGAACCGCTCGAGCCGCGCCTCGTCCAGATAGCGCGACAGCTCGCGCGGCCGGTCCTCGGCGATGCGGCGCAGGGCGGAGTTGCTGACGGAGAGCGGCTTTTCGGTGCCGTCCTCGCCGCGCGCCAGCCGGGACTGCGCCTCGGCCAGCCGGTCGAACAGGTCGCCCGAGGCACGGCCGGCCAGCGCCCGGCGCGCGGGATGCATCGGCGCGACCTCGCCGGCGATGACGCGCAGGAATTCCTCGCCATAGCTTTCCAGCTTCTTCGCGCCGACGCCGTTCACCCGCGCCATCTCGTCCAGCGTCCGCGGCCGGGTCTGCGCCATCTCGATCAGCGTGCGGTCGGGGAAGATGACATAGGCCGGCACCCGCGCCGCCTCGGCCAGCGCGCGGCGCTTGGCCTTGAGCGCGGACAGCAGCGGCGCGTCCTCTTCGTCGACCGAGGCGCGGACCACCACGGCGGGGCGCGCGCGGGCCATGGCGTCGCGGCGCAGGGTGATGCGCGTCTCGCCGCGCAGCACGGGATGGGCGGCGGCGGTGATGGCAAGGCCGCCATGGCGTTCCGGGTCGGGGCGGATCAGGTCGTGGCCCAGCATCTGCCGGATCACCGCCTGCCATTGCGGCTTGGCCATGTCGCGCCCGACGCCAAAGGTCGGCAGCCGGTCATGGCCCCGGCTGCGGATGCGGTCGGTCATGGTGCCGGTCAGCACGTCGATGACATGGCCCGCGCCATAGGTCTGGCCGGTGCGCAGGATGGCCGACAGCACCTTCTGCGCCGCCTCGGTGGCGTCGAAGCATTCGGGCGGGTTGTCGCATATGTCGCAATTGCCGCAGGGCCCGGCCTCTTCGCCGAAATAGCGCAGCAGGGCGACCCGGCGGCAGCCCGTCGCCTCGGCCAGGCCCAAGAGCGCGTTCAGCCGGGCGTGGTCGGCGGCCTTGCGTTCGGGCGGGGCCAGCCCCTCGTCGATCTGGCCGCGGCGCAGGCGGATGTCGTCGGGACCGTAAAGCGTCAGCGTCTCGGCCGGGGCGCCGTCGCGGCCGCCGCGGCCGATTTCCTGGTAATAGGCCTCGATCGACTTCGGCAGGTCGGCATGGGCGACCCAGCGGATGTCGGGCTTGTCGATGCCCATGCCGAAGGCCACGGTCGCCACCACGATCAGCCCGTCCTCGCGCTGGAAGCGCATCTCGACCTCGCGGCGCTGGTCGGGCTCCATGCCGCCGTGATAGGCGACGGCGGCAAGGCCGGCCTCGTTCAGCGCGCCGGCCAGCGTCTCGGTCTTGGCGCGGGTGCCGCAATAGACGATGCCCGACTGGCCGCGGCGGGCGGCGGCGAAATTCAGGATCTGCCGGCGCGGCCCGTCCTTGGGCTGGAAGGCCAGGTGGATGTTCGGCCGGTCGAAGCCGCGCAGGAAGATCTGCGGCTGCGCGCCGTCGAACAGGCGCTTGACGATCTCGTCGCGCGTTTCCGCATCGGCGGTGGCGGTGAAGGCGGCCAGCGGCACGGACAGCGCCCGGCGCAACTCGCCCACGCGCAGGTAGTCGGGGCGGAAGTCATGGCCCCACTGGCTGACGCAATGCGCCTCGTCCACGGCGATGGCCTGCACGCCCGCGCGGCGCAGCATCGGGATGGTCGCGCCCGAGGCCAGCCGCTCGGGCGCCATGTAGAGCAGCCGCAGCTCGCGCGCGTTCAGCGCGCGCAGAACCTCGCTGTTTTCCTCGTCCGAGTTGCCGCTGGTCAGGGCGGCGGCGGCGACGCCCGCCTCGGTCAGCGCCCGCACCTGGTCGCGCATCAGGGCGATCAGCGGCGAGATCACCACCGTCAGCCCGTCCCGCATCAGTGCCGGCAGCTGGTAGCACAGCGACTTGCCCCCGCCGGTCGGCATGATCGCCAGCACGTCGCGGCCCGCGGCCACGGCATCGACGATCTCTTCCTGCCCCGGCCGGAAGGCATCGAAGCCGAAGACCTGCCGCAGAAGGGGCGCGGCCGACATCAGAAGCCGTAGAACCAGGCCGCGTTATTGGCAAGCGCGCGCTGCAGGATGATGATGCCGATGAAGACCACCAGCGGCGCCAGGTCCAGCCCGCCGGTATTGGGCAGGATCGAGCGGACGGGGCCGTAGATCGGCTCCAGCAGGCGGTTGAGCCCGCTCCAGATCTGCCAGATCAGCGGCTGGCGCAGGTTCAGCACCTGGAAGTTGATCAGCCATGACATGATGATATGGGCGATCATCACGAACCAGACCACGTCGAGTATCAGCATCAAGGCTTCGTAGAGCGTGCCCATTCCATCCCCTTCCGGCTGTTCCCCGGACAGGTAAGGCAGGCATCCGCATTGCGCAAGCAGCAAGCATCGCCGCCGCAGCGTTCCGATTGACGCGCCGCCGGCCCAAGGCTAGCCCCGCAGCCGTTCCAAAGGGAGGCCGCCCATGTATCCCATGCTCCGCTTTGCCAAGGAGATGCTCAAGTTCCGCAGCAGTCCCCGGATCGGGGTGCTGGAGGCGCATGTCTCGACCCATCGCTGCTGGCCCTGGGATCTGGACCCCTGGATCGAGCTGAACAACGGCCGCACCCTGACGCTTTACGACCTGGGGCGCCTGCCGATGGCGGTCAGGACCGGGATCATCGACACCATGCGGCAGAACCGCTGGGGCATCACCGTCGCCGGCAATACCGTGCGCTATCGCCGCCGGATCAGGGCCTTCGATCGCTTCACCATGGTCTCGCGCACGCTGGGCTGGGACGCGCGCTTCCTTTACATGGAGCAAAGCATGTGGCGGCGGGGCGAGTGCTGCAACCACATGCTGCTGCGCGGGGCGATCACCTCGGAGCAGGGCATCGTCGCCCCGGCGCGGCTGATGCAGGCGGCCGGGCGCGACCCGCAAAGCCCGGAACTGCCGGGCTGGGTGCAGGCCTGGATCGCGGCGGATGCCGGGCGGCCCTGGCCGCCGGTGCTGCCGCCCGTCCTGCCGGACGAGCGCAATCCAGACTTGCCAGCCTGAACCGGCTGGGGCCTTATGCGCGCGGGCTGCGGGACGGGCGGCAGCACCGCCGGGCAAGAGGGGTGGCATGGAACGCAAACGCATCTGGGGCTGGTGGTTCTTCGACTGGGCCAGCCAGCCCTTTGCGACGCTGCTGCTGACCTTCATCTTCCCGGTCTATTACGCCGAGGTCGCCCGCCAACACTATGCCGCGCAGGGCATGACCCCCGAGGCGGCGGGGGCGGCGGCGCAGTCGCTATGGGGCTACGGGCTGAGCATTTGCGGCGTCATCATCGCGCTCCTGGCGCCGGTGCTGGGCGCCATCGCCGACACCAGCGGGCGCCGGTTGGTCTGGGTCTGGATCTTTTCCGCCTTCTACATGGCGGGCTCCTGGGGGTTGTGGTTCCTGATGCCGGACCAGCCGAACCTGCACCTGGCCATCGTCTGCTTCGGCATCGGGCTGATCGGCATGGAGTTCGCCACCATCTTCACCAATGCCCTGCTGCCGGGGCTGGCGCCGCATGGCGAGATCGGCCGCATCTCGGGCTCGGGCTTCGCCTTCGGCTACCTGGGGGGCGTGATCGCGCTGGCGATGGTGCTGCTGCTTTTGGCCGAGAATGCGCAGACCGGGCGCACCATGCTGGGCATCGCGCCGGTGCTGGGGCTTGATCCGGCGCTGCGCGAGGGCACGCGGGCGGTGGGGCCGTTCACCGCGCTGTGGTATCTGGTCTTCATGATCCCCTTTGCGCTTTGGGTGCCCGAGACGCGGGGGCCGCGCCGCCCGCTGCGGCTGGGCGCGTCAATGGCAGAGCTGGGCCGGCTGCTGGCCAGCCTGCGGCACCGGCATTCGCTGGCGGCCTGGCTGGTGTCGTCCATGTTCTCGCGCGATGCGCTGAACGCGCTTTACGCCTTCGGCGGGGTCTATGCCGGCACGGTGCTGGGCTGGCCGGTGTTCCTGGCCGGGGTCTTTGGCGTGGTCAGCGCCATCTCGGCCGCCGTCATCAGCTGGATCGGCGGCCGCGCCGACCGGCGCTGGGGGCCCAAGCCGGTGATCGTCGCCTGCACGCTGGTCCTGATCGCGGTCTGCATCCTGATCACCGGCATGAGCCGCCAGCAGATCCTGGGCCTGCCGCTGGCCGAGGGCTCGCGCCTGCCCGATGTGCTGTTCTTCCTTTGCGGTGCGCTGATCGGCGGCGCGGGTGGCGCGCTGCAATCGGCCAGCCGCACCATGATGGTGCGCCACACCACGCCCCAGCGCGCCACCGAGGCCTTCGGCCTTTACGCGCTGTCGGGCAAGGCGACGGCTTTCCTGGCACCCTTGCTGATCGCCACGATGACGGATGTGACCGGAAGCCAACGGCTCGGCATCTCTCCGCTCATCGTGATGTTCCTTCTGGCGCTGGTTCTGCTAGGCTGGGTCAAAGCAAAAGGAGAGGCCGCGCAGTGATCCGCAAATTCCTGACCGCCGCCGTGCTGGCGCTGACCGGGCTTGGCCTGGTCCAGCCCGCCGGGGCCGACCCGCTGGCCCGCAACGTCTTCGGCGCCGTCCCCGGCCCGACCGGGGGCGCCCCGGTCTCGATCGGGTTCTATTCCAAGGGCTGCGTCTCGGGCGCCATGCAATTGCCGGAATCCGGCCCGACCTGGCAGGCCATGCGCCTGTCCCGGAACCGCAACTGGGGCCATCCCGAACTGGTCAGCTTCCTGATCGGCCTGTCGCAGGCTGCGCGCCAGGTCGGCTGGCAGGGGCTTTACATCGGCGACATGGGCCAGCCGCGCGGCGGGCCGATGACCTCGGGCCATGCCAGCCACCAGTCGGGGCTTGATGCCGACATCTGGATGCTGCCGCCGCAAAGCCTGCGCCTCAGCGCCGCGCAGCGCGAGAAGATCTCGTCGCAATCGGTGGTGAACAAGGCCGGCACCGCGCCCTCGGGCCTGTGGAGCGGCGGTCACATGGCGATCATGCGCGCCGCCGCCCGCGACCCGCGGGTCGAGCGCATCTTCGTCGATCCGGTCGCCAAGCTGGCGATGTGCCAGTCCGAGACCGGCGACCGCAGCTATCTGCGCAAGATCCGGCCGCTGGGTGGCCACGACTATCATTTCCATGTCCGCCTGGCCTGCCCGGCGGGCTCGGTCTGCCAGCAGCAGGACGTGCCGCCGCCCGGCGACGGCTGCGCCGAGGCCGCGGAATGGATCAAGAACCGCATCGACCCCAGCCGGGTCAAGCCGGTGCCGCCCGATCCGAACTATCGCCACCCCCGCAGCTTCCGGCTAAGCGAGATGCCCCGTCAATGCCAGGTCGTCGCCACCGCCCGCTAAGGCGCGGCGGCACGGCCGGCGGCGCGGCAGGGCGGCCCCGCCGCCTGCCGGGCCTTGCGCTGGCGCTGCTGCTTGTCTCGGCCTCATCGGCCTGCGCGGCCGACCCCTCGCCTCCGCCCATGCCGAAGGTGGAATATGTCGCGACCTATGTCTGGCGGATGGAGGACGAGACATTCGGCGGCTTCTCGGGCATCGAGATCAGCGCCGACGGCAGCCGCTTCACCGCGTTGTCCGACCGCGCCACCATCCGCTGGGGCAGCGTCCAGCGCGATGCGCAGGGCCGCATCCGCGGGCTGGAGCTGGCCGGCCGCGCCCATCTGCGCGACAGCGCCGGCAAGCCGCTGAAACCCGGCTGGCAGGGTGACAGCGAGGGGCTGGCCATCGCCCCCGACGGCACGATCTGGATCAGCTTCGAGGGGCTGACCCGCGTCGCCCGCCACGACACGCCCGACAGCCCGGCCAAGCCCCTGCCCCGGCCGCCCGAGTTCAAGGCGATGCAGCGCAACTCCTCGCTGGAGGCGCTGGCGATCCTGCCCGACGGCACGCTGCTGACCCTGCCCGAGCGGTCGGGGGCGCTGACCCGGCCCTTTCCGGTCTGGCGCTGGCGGGAGGGCAAGTGGGACCAGCCCTTCGCGATCCCGCGCTCGGGCGACTGGCTGGCGGTCGGCGCCGACATCGGCCCGGACGGGCGCTTCTACCTGCTGGAGCGCGACTTCAAGGGCCTCCTGGGCTTCCGCACCCGCGTCAGGCGCTTCGACCTGTCGGAAAGCGGCGTCTCGAACGAGCGGGTGCTGCTGGAATCGCGGCCGCTGCAATATGACAACCTCGAGGGGATCTCGGTCTGGCATGACGGGCAGGGCATCCGCATCACCATGATCTCGGACGATAATTTCGGCTGGCTGCAACGCACCGAACTGGTCGAGTACCGGGTGGCGGAATGAGCCTTTCCGCCAGCATCGCCGCGCTGGACCGCGCCGTCGACAGCGCGCTGGCCGAGCGGCGGATCGTCGGCTGCGTGGTCCTGTTGGCCCAGGGCGGCCGGCTGGTCCATGCCCGCGCCGCCGGCCTGGCCGACCGCGAGGCCGGCCGGCCCATGCGGCAGGCCACCTGGCTGCGCTATGCCTCGGTCTCGAAGCCCTTCACCACCGTCGCGGCGCTGCGGCTGATGCAGGCGGGCCGGCTGTCGCCCGAGGACCGGGTGACGCGCTGGCTGCCGGATTTCGCCCCCGCCCTGCCCGACGGCACCCGCCCCGCGATTACCGTGGACCAGCTGATGTCGCATCTGGCGGGGCTGGACTACGGCTTCAACCAGCCGCCGGACGGCGCCTATGCCTGCGCCGGGGTCTCGGACGGGATCGGCGACAGCGGCATCTCGCTGGCCGAGAACCTGCGCCGCATCGCCTCGGTGCCGTTGGACCGGCCGCCGGGCACGCGCTGGCGCTATTCGCTGGCGACCGATGTGCTGGGCGCGGTGATCGAGGCCGCGGCCGACATGCCGCTGCCCGATGCCATGGCCCGGCTGGTGACGGACCCCCTGGGCATCGAGGCCGGCTTCCAGGCCCCGGACGCCGTGGACCTGGCCGCGAACTACGCCGATGCCCGCCCCGAGCCGCAGCGGATGTGCGGCCCGACCCGTGTCCGCAATCCGCTGCAACCCGAGCAAAGCTATGCCTACCTGCCCGAGCGCATCCGCGACCCCTCGGCCTATCCCTCGGGCGGCGGCGGCATGGCAGGGACGGCCGAGGCGGCGCTGGCGCTGCTGGAAACCCTGCGCGACGGCCCTTTCCTTGCCGAGAACCTGCGCGCCGAGGCCCGGCGCAACCGCATCCGCCAGCGCCATCCGCTGCGCGGTGCCGGATGGGGCCATGCCTGGGCGGGCGCGGTTGTCACCGATGCAGAGACGGCCGGCATCGGCCTGCCGCAGGGCAGCCTCGGCTGGGGCGGCATCTACGGCCACTGCTGGATCGTCGATCCCGCGCGCGGCCGCAGCCTGGTCGCGCTGACCAATACCGCGGTCGAGGGGATGAACGGCGCCTTTGCGGTGGAAATCGCCGCCGCGGCCGCGCTATAGACCCGCAAGCCCGTTGACAGATGGGCCCGGCGGCCTTATGGGGCCTTGCCCCGACGGGGCCGAGTCTCCGCGACCTTGCCAAAACGGAAAACCAGACATGTCCCGTATCCTTCCCGGCGTCATCGCCATGGCCGCCGTCGTGGTGGCCTCGAACATCCTGGTCCAGCATCTGCTGGGCTCCTGGCTGACCTGGGGGGCGTTGACCTATCCGGTCGCCTTCCTCGTGACCGACATCATGAACCGGGTCTATGGCCCGGCCGCCGCGCGCAAGGTGGTCTATGCCGGCTTCGTGACCGGCGTGCTGTGCTCGGTCGTGGCCGCGGGGCTGGACAAGACCACGCTGCGCATCGCCATAGCCTCGGGCGCGGCCTTCCTTTCGGCGCAGCTGATGGACATCTCGGTCTTCAACCAGTTGCGAAAATACAACTGGTGGCTACCACCCCTGGCGGCCAGCGTCGCCGGTTCGATCCTCGACACTGCCGTTTTCTTCAGCATCGCCTTTGCCTCGCAGCTGACGCCGATCTTCCCGGCGGACGATGTTTCCTGGGCAAATGAACTGGTTCCGCTGCTGGGCCAGGGGCCTGTCCAGCCGCTGTGGGTTTCGCTGGCAGTGGCCGACTGCGGGGTGAAGCTTGCGCAGGCAGTCCTGGCGCTCGTGCCCTTCCGCATCGTCGTCGGAAATTTGATCCAGCGCCGCGCGCAAATTCATTGACTGTTAAAGGTTCTGTGGCAGGCTGGACCCCATAAGGCAACTTATTGAAAGGAGGTGGTCCAGTGTCGAGAGTGATATTGGAGAGAGGTGTCGGGACAGTCAGGGGGGCCGTGGCCTGAGGGCAGCCCCAAGGGTCGTAAACCCTGGCTGGGACGGTGGGCACCAACCCTAACCGGACCATCTCCGTGGATCTCGCGGGCCGTTCTCCAGGGGGGCGGCCCGTTCCATTTTCCGCTGCTTCGGCATTCGCGCATGCAGGGCATGCTTGGCGAAGCGTGAAAGGCAGTTCGGGTATTTATGGAACGAAGAAGCCGGGCCTGCGCTTCTTCGTTCCCCAAATACTCATGCGACAGTGCAGCCGAAGACCCGGCCCAGCTGAGGGCCGGGTCGTCAACGCAGGCTCAGAGACGTTCGATGGCCAGCGCGATGCCCTGGCCGCCGCCGATGCACATGGTGATCAACCCCTTGCTGCCGCCGGTGCGCATCAGTTCATACATCGCCTTCACGGTGATGATGGCGCCGGTCGCGCCGACCGGGTGGCCCAGGGCGATGGCGCCGCCGTTCGGGTTCACCCTGGCGGGGTCGAGGCCGAGGCCCTTGTTCACCGCCAGCGCCTGGGCGGCAAAGGCCTCGTTCGATTCGATCACGTCGAAATCGCCGGCCTTCAGGCCGGTGCGCTTCAGCAGCGCCTCGACGGCCGGGACCGGGCCGATGCCCATGACCTCGGGGCGCACGCCGGCCACGGCATGGCCGAGGATGCGGAACAGCGGCTTGGCGCCCGCCGCTTGCGCCGCTTCGGCCCGCGCCAGCACCAGCGCCCCCGCGCCGTCGTTGATGCCCGAGGCATTGCCGGCCGTTACCGTGCCGTCCTTCTGGAACACCGCCTTCAGCCCGGCCAGTTTCTCCAGGTCGGTCGCCTTCGGATGCTCGTCGGTGTCGAAGGCGACCACGCCCTTGCGGGTCTTGATCTCGATGGGGACGATCTGCTCCCTGAAGCGGCCCTCGGCGATGGCGGCGGCGGCGCGTCTCTGGCTTTCCAGCGCGAATTCGTCCTGCGCCTGGCGCGAGATGTCATGTTCGCGCGCGACGTTTTCCGCCGTCACCCCCATATGGCCGGTGCCCATCGGGCAGGTCAGCGCGCCGACCATCATGTCCAGCATCTGCACGTCGCCCATCTTGGCGCCGAAGCGCGCGGCGGGCACGGCATAGGGCGCGCGGCTCATCGATTCCGCGCCGCCCGCCACGGCGAAATCGGCGTCGCCCAGCATCAGCGCCTGCGTGGCCGAGACGATGGCCTGCGCCCCCGAGCCGCAGAGCCGGTTCACGTTCATCGCCGGCGTGCTGTCGGGCACCCCGGCCTCCAGCATCGCCACGCGCGACAGGTACATGTCGCGCGGCTCGGTGTTCAGCACATGGCCGAAGACCACGGTGCCGATGCGCTCGGGGCCGATGCCGGCGCGCTCGATCGCGGCGCGGGTCGCGGTCGCGGCCAGCTGGATCGGCGGCACGCCGGCCAGGCTGCCGCCGAAGGTGCCGATGGCGGTGCGCGCCCCGGACAGGATGACGATTTCATTGTCGGACATGATTCCCCCCGATTGCCGTTGGCATGATGTTACTGCTAGAGCCGCGATAGCACATCGAAAAGACCCGCCCCCTTGCGACCTTGCGGAAAGACGGCAGAATATGGCCATGACCCAGGATCCCCGCATCAGCCTGCGCCTGCATTTCGAATCCGGCCTGACCTTTGGCCGCGGCAAGGCCGACCTGCTGCAGGCCATCGACGACGAGGGCTCGATCTCGGCCGCCGGGCGGCGCATGGGGATGAGCTATCGCCGCGCCTGGTCGCTGGTCGAAGAGATGAATGCGCATTTTGCCGCACCCTTGGTCGACAGCAGCCGCGGCGGCGCCCATGGCGGCGGCGCCCAGCTGACCGAGCGCGGCCGGCAGGTGCTGGTCGACTACCGCGCGCTGGAGGTGCTGCTGCGTGACCAGGGCGCCGCAGAGCTGGGGCGGCTGCGTGCGGGGCAGCGATCTGCTTCGGCGTAAATAACGGTTGCCAGCACGGGCAATGGCTGGTTATGTCCATCCAGACACAACGAATGGACCCGCCCGATGCGCCTGTCTTTCCTTGCCGCCGCCCTGATCGCGCTTGCGCCTGCCGCCCAGGCCGACGAGATCACCATCTTCGCCGCCGCCAGCCTCAAGGACGCGCTGGACGAGATCGCCGCCACCTGGCAGGAAAGCCATGGCGATACGGTGGTGATCTCCTATGCCGGCAGCTCGCAGCTTGCCAAGCAGATCCAGGAGGGTGCGCCGGCGGACCTGTTCATCTCGGCCTCGAGTTCGTGGATGGATGCGGTGCAGGAGTCGGGCGACATCGACCCGGCGACGCGCCGCGACCTGCTGGGCAATACGCTGGTGCTGGTCGGCACCGGCAAGCCGGCCGAGGCGCCCGTGACCGAACTGCCCGGCCTGCTGGGCGACGGCAAGCTGGCCATGGCGATGGTCGATTCCGTCCCCGCCGGGCAATACGGCAAGGAGGCGCTGACCTCGCTGGGCCTGTGGGATCAGGTCGAGGGCCAGGTGGCCCAGGCCGACAACGTCCGCGCCGCGCTGAAGCTGGTCGCCACCGGCGAGGCGCCGCTGGGCATCGTCTATGGCAGCGATGCCGTGGCCGAGCCGGGCGTGGGCGTGGTCGCGACCTTCCCGGTCGACAGCCATGAAAAGATCACCTATCCCGCCGCGGTGACGACGGGGGCCGATACGCCGCAGGCGGCGGCCTTTCTTGACAGCCTGTCGCAGGAACCGGCAAGGTCGGTCTTTGAATCGCAAGGCTTTACCGTCACGCAATGATCCCGACCGATTGGCTTGGCCCCCAGGAGTGGCAGGCCGTGCGGCTGTCCCTGCGGGTCGCCGCCGTCGCCACGCTGGCCGGCCTGCCGCCGGCCGTCGCCGTCGCCTGGCTGCTGGCCCGGCGGCGCTTTCCGGGGCATGGGCTGCTGAGCGGCATCGTCCACCTGCCGCTGATCCTGCCGCCGGTCGTCACCGGCTACCTGTTGCTGGTCACGTTCGGCACGCAGGGGCCGGTGGGCAGCCTGCTGAAACCGCTGGGCATCGTCTTCGCCTTTCGCTGGACCGGCGCGGCGCTGGCCTGCGGCATCATGAGCTTTCCGCTGATGGTGCGCGCCATTCGCCTGGGATTCGAGGCGGTGGACCCCAAGCTTGAACAGGCGGCCGCCACGCTGGGCGCGCCGCGGGCCTGGATCTTCGTGACCGTGACGCTGCCCCTGATCCTGCCCGCGATCCTGGCCGGCGCCACGCTGGGCTTTGCCAAGGCGATGGGCGAGTTCGGCGCCACCATCACCTTCGTCTCGAACATCCCCGGCCAGACGCAGACGCTGCCCTCGGCCATCTATGCGCTGTTGCAGGTGCCCTCGGGCGATGCAGCTGCGCTGCGGCTGGTGCTGGTTTCGGTCGTGATCGCCATGGGGGCGGTGCTGGTGTCGGAATGGCTGGCCTGGCGCATGACCGCGCGCATGAATGGGCGCGCCGAGGGGCGGGCCTGATGCTGGAGGTCGCCTTTCGCCACGATTTTCCTGGACTTGCGCTTGATGTCGCCTTCCAGGCACCGGGCGGGGTGACGGCGCTGTTCGGCCCCTCGGGCTGCGGCAAGAGCACGGCGATCAACGCCATCGCCGGGCTGTTGCGCCCCGACCAGGGCCGCATCGCACTGGACGGGCGGGTGCTGTTCGACGGCAGGGCCAACCTTTCGCCGCAAGCCCGGCGCATCGGCTGCGTGTTCCAGGACGCGCGGCTGTTCCCGCATATGACGGTGGCGGCGAACCTGCGCTACCCCTCGCGCTGGCGGCGCGGGGCGGCGCGGGACTTCGACCGCATCACCGGGATGCTGGCGCTGGAGCCCCTGCTGCATCGCCGCCCCGGCACGCTGTCGGGCGGCGAGCGCCAGCGCGTGGCCATCGGCCGCGCGCTGTTGTCGGACCCGGCGCTGCTGGTCATGGACGAGCCGCTGGCGGCGCTGGACGAGGCGCGCAAGGCCGAGATCATGCCCTGGCTGGAACGCCTGCGCGACGAGATCCGGCTGCCGATCCTCTATGTCAGCCATTCGGTGCCCGAGGTGCTGCGGCTGGCGACGACGGTGGTGCTGATGCGGCAGGGGCGGGTGGTCCATTCCGGCCCGCTGGCCGCGATCCTGGCCGATCCCGAACTGGCCCCGCAGCTGGGCGCGCGCGAGGCGGGGGCGCTGATCCGCGCCACGGTCGAGGCGCGCGAACCCGACGGCATGGTCCGGGTCGCCACCGCCGGCGGGCCGATGCTGCTGCCCGGACTGGACCTGGCGCCGGGGCAGGCGCTGCGGCTGCGCATCCTGGCGCATGAGGTGATCCTGGCGCGCGAGGCGCCGCGGGGCCTGTCGGCGCTCAATCTGCTGCCGGTCACGGTGACCTGCGTCGAGGGCGGGCTGGTGCAACTGGCGCTGGGGCAGGGCGCGCAGCATGAGCGGATGCTTGCGCAGGTCACGCCGCGCTCGGTCAAGGCGCTGGAATTGCAGCCGGGAACCGCCTGCCACGCCATCGTGAAATCGGTTTCGGTCCTGCCCAGCTAGGACGGTCGAGCCTTTGTCATTTGCGCCTCGCCCCGGATTGCGCTTATCCTGCCCGCAAAAAACATGAGGGCAGTATGAACAGGTTTCTCAAGCTCGCCATCGTCGGGCTGGTGGCCTCTTGCGGAGGGGGCGGGAACTACAAGGCGCCGCGCAATCTGGAAAGCGCCTGCGCCATCGCGGCCGAGCGGCCCGCCTACATGCGTGCGATGAAGGCGACCGAGCGGCGCTGGGGCGTGCCGGTGCATGTGCAGATGGCGACGATCCACCAGGAATCGAAATTCATCGGCAATGCCCGCACGCCGCATCAATATGCGCTGGGCATCATTCCGATCGGCCGGCAAAGCTCGGCCTATGGCTACAGCCAGGCGCTGGACAGCACCTGGGACGATTACCGCAAGCAGACCGGCAACCGCCGCGCCCGGCGCGACAATATCCGCGACGCCACCGATTTCATGGGCTGGTACATGAACGATTCGGCGCGGGTGCTGGGCATTTCCAAATGGGACGCCGCCTCGCAATACCTGGCCTATCACGAGGGCCGCTCGGGCTTTGCCAGGGGCTCGCACAACTCGAAGCCCTGGCTGATGGGCGTGGCCGGCAAGGTCCAGGCCCGGTCCGAGGCCTATCGCAGCCAGCTTGCCTCCTGCCGCTGACCCGGTTCGCCCGCCTATTGGCGGCGGGCGATCTCGTTCTGGATGGCGAAGGTCGAGGCGGGAAAGCTCATCCCGGTCTGCATGTCGCCCAGGATCACCGTGGTCCGCTTGCCGGTGTCGTCGGTCACCACCCATTGCCGCAGCTGGGTCGGATTGGCGGTAAAGACCATCTGGATATTGCCGTATTCGGGATGCTGCGGATCCTGCGCGGTGACGACAGTGGTGTTCTTCTTCTCGGCATAGCCTGTGACCATGCGCGCCCGGCTCAGGTCGATGTTGGGCGCCAGGATCAGCGACAGCGGCGTCTTGGACAGCGGGTATTGCTGCGGCGCGCCGCGCGTCTTGCCGTCGAACACGGCGACGTTGCCGGCCGAGGCCATGACCAGCGTGCGGTCGCCCTTGTATTCGAAGCGCACCCGCTGCGGGCGCTGGATATAGACCACCCCGGTCGAGATCGAGCCGTCGGCATTCACCTGGGTGAAATCCGCCTTGGCGGTCTTGAGGCTGTTGAGATAGCGCGAGATCTCGTTCAGCGGGATCTTCTCGGCCAGGGCGGGAAAGGCCAGGGCCAGGCACAGGACGGGCGCAAGGGCGAGCGACTTCAGTTTCATGAGCGGAATGATACCGATTCTCCAATGACTTGCACATCACGTTCGCTGGATGCGCGGCGCCTCAACGCTGACGAAGGCGTGAGCGTTCCCTAAAGCCGCCGCCCGGTCAGCAGGCGCGGCATCGGCTCGAGGCTCAGCCCCGCCGCCTGGCGCATGAAGCCGCGCCGCAGGGGCGGGATGGCATCGACCAGGCCCATGCCGATCTCGCGCGCGGTGCGCAGCAGCGGATTGGCATTGGAAAACAGCGCGTTCACCCCGTCCATGCCAAGCGCCAGCGCCGTCGCATCGGGCCGGCGCCAGTCCTGATAGCGCGCCAGCACCAGATCGGCGCCGATGTCCTCGCCGCGGCGGCGGGCGGCGACCAGCACTTCGGCCAGCACCGCCACGTCGCGCAGGCCCAGGTTCAGCCCCTGCCCGGCGATGGGATGCACGCCATGCGCCGCATCGCCGACCAGCGCCACGCGCGGGGCGAAGTAGCGCTCGGCCAGGGTCAGGTTCAGCGGATAGGAAAAGCGCGGCCCGGCCAGCCGGATCTCGCCCAGGAAATCGCCGAAGCGCGGGCGCAGCACCGCCAGGAATTCGTCATCCGGCAGTTCCATGATCGCGCGGGCGCTGGCCTCGGCCTCGGACCAGACGATCGAGCTGCGATTGCCCGGCAGCGGCAGGATCGCCAGCGGCCCGGTGGGCATGAAATACTGGTGCGCGGTGCCTTCGTGCGGCAATTCGTGATCGACCGCCGCGACCAGCGCGATCTGGCCATAGTCATGGCCGATGCGCCGGATGCCGGCCCGCGCCGCCACGCCCGATTGCCGCCCGTCGGCGCCGACCAGCAGCCGGCCGCTGATGCTGCGGCCGTCCGACAGAGTGGCGCGGATCGCCGCGCCCTCGGCCTCTTGCCCGGTGACGGACAGGCCGGGCAGATGCGTGACCCTCCCCTGCATCGCGGCCAGAAGCGCGCGGTAAAGGAAGCGGTCCTCGAGCATGTAGCCCAGCCGGCCTTCCTCGAGCTCGGCGCCGTCGAAATGCAGCCCGAAGGGGCCGGCGCCTTCGCCCGGCGCGCCCTGCGTCGCCTCGACCTTGCGGATTTCCTGCGCGTTCGGCGCCAGCTCGGGCCACAGCCCCAGCGCAGCCAGCAGCCGCTGCGAGGCCAGCGCCAGCGCATAGGCGCGGCCATCGAAGGCGTCGCCGGCGCGAGCATCGGCGGGGCGGGCGTCGGCCACCGCCACCGACAGGCCGGCATCGGCCAGGGCCAGGGCAAGGGCCGGGCCGTTCAGCCCGCCGCCCGCGATCAGGATGTCGAAATCGGTCCTCATGGGACGCAATATGACTGTCGGCCGGGCAATGTCCATGCGTCATGGCGGCCGCCAAGCGCATTGCGGGCCAGCCCGCGCCGGGATAGCCTGTGCATTATTTGGTATCTGGATTTGATCGGTCGGGGGAAGGGCATGGATTGGCTCAGGGCATCTGCGGCGGAACAGGGAAGGGCGATCCTGGCCGGGCTCATCAGCCCGGTCGAGCAGGCCGAGGCCTATCTGGACGCCGCGGCCCGCCATCCCTATGGCGACCGCATCTATGCCCGGCTGACCCCCGAGCGCGCGCGGGCCGAGGCCATCGCCGCCCATGACCGCGCCCGCGCCGGGCTGCGCCGCGGCTTGCTGGACGGGGTGGCGATCAGCTGGAAGGACAATATCGACAGCGCCGGCATCGCGACCGAGGCCGGCTCGCGCCTGCTGGAGGGCCGCGTGCCCCGGCAGGATGCCGCGATCCTGGCCGGGGCGACGCTGGACGGGCTGGTCTGCCTGGGCAAGACGCATATGACCGAGCTGGCCTTTTCCGGCCTGGGCGTGAACCCGCGCACGGCGACGCCGCCCAACAGCATCGACCAGGAACTGGCGCCGGGCGGCTCCAGCTCGGGCGCGGCGGTTTCGGTGGCGCTGGGGCTGGCGGCGGCTGCGGTGGGGTCGGACACCGGCGGCTCGATCCGGGTGCCGGCGGCCTGGAATGGGCTGGTGGGGTTCAAGCCGACCACGGGCGCAGTCAGCGGCGCCGGCATCGTGCCGCTGTGCCGCCGCTTCGACGTGGCCGGCCCCATCGCCCGCACGGTCGAGGATTGCGCCGAGCTTTTCGCCGTGCTGCGTGGCGAGCCCGCCCCCGACCTGGCCGATGCCAGCCCGCACGGGTTGCGGCTGATGGTGCTGGACGGCGTGCCCTTCGACGAGGCGCGGCATGAGCCGGTCGCCGGCTTCGAGGATGCGGTGAACCGCCTGGCCCGCGCCGGCGCCCGCATTACCCATGCCGCGCCGCCCTGCGTGGCCGAGGCGATGGTGCTGGCGCCGCTGCTGTTCGCGCCCGAGGCCTATGGCATCTGGCGCGAGCAGATCGAGGCCGCGCCCGAGCTGATGCACCCGCCGATCCTGGAGCGCTTTCGCGGCGGCCAGTTCGTGCTGGCGGCCGATTACGTCGCCGCCTGGGAGGAGTTGGGCCGGCTGCGCGCCGATTGGGCGCGGCTGGTCGCCGGTTTCGACGCGGTGATCCTGCCCACGGCGCCGATCCTGCCGCCGCCGGTGGACCGGCTGCTGGCCGAGGAAGAGTTCTTTGCCCGCGAAAACCTGCTGACGCTGCGCAATACCCGCATCGCCAACCTGCTGGACCTGCCGGCGGTCAGCCTGCCGACCGGCCATCCGGCCTGCGGCATCACGCTGATGGGCCGCGCCGGCCAGGACCGCGCGCTGCTGGTGGCGGCCGCCGCGGCCGAGGCGGCGCTGCGCTGAGGCGTGGATTTTCCGGGAAAATCCGGCACGGACGGGCGCAATCTGGCGGTGAAACTCTGGACGCATGGGGGGATTGCCGGTAGTCTTGCGGCAAAACGGGGCGCAACGACCCCGACTGAGAGGCAGTCATGGCAATTCCCGAGCGGTTCTCGAACCTGCCGGATTACGCGTTTCCGCGCCTGCGGACGCTGCTTGCGGGCATCGACCCCGGCGGCGATCCCCTGATCCTGACCATTGGCGAGCCGCGCCATGCGCTGCCGGATTTCGTCGGCCCGGTCATGGCCGAAAGCATCGCCGATTTCGGCAAATACCCCTCGAACGAGGGCACGGCCGAGCTGTTGGCCGCGATCTCGGGCTGGCTTGCCCGCCGGCACGGGCTGGATGTCGCGCCCGAGCGGATCATGGCGTTGAACGGCACGCGCGAGGGGCTGTTCAATGCCGCCCTGGCGCTGGCGCCCGAACGCAAGAACGGCCAGCGGCCGGCGATCCTGGTGCCGAACCCGTTCTACCAGGTCTATGCCGTGGCCGCCGCCGCCGTGGGCGCCGAGCCGGTCTTTGTCCCCGCCACGGCAGAAACCGGCCACCTGCCGCGCTTTGCCGGCCTGCCGGCCGCGGTGCTGGACCGCGCCACCGTGGCATATCTGTGTTCGCCCGCCAATCCGCAGGGCAGCATCGCCTCCGAGGATTATCTCGAGGAACTGATCGCCCTGGCCGACCGGCACGATTTCCTGGTTTTCGCCGACGAGTGCTATTCCGAGATCTGGCGCGACGCGCCGCCGCCCGGCGCGCTGGCGGTGGCCACGCGCATGGGGCTGGCCGATCGGGTGGTGATGTTCAACTCGCTGTCGAAACGCTCGAACCTGCCGGGGCTGCGCTCGGGCTTTGCCGCCGGTGGACCCCAGCAGATCGCGCAGATGCGGCGGCTGCGCAGCTATGCCGGCGCGCCGCTGCCCCTGCCGGTGCAGCGCGTCAGCGCCATGGCCTGGGGCGAGGAGGACCATGTCGAGGCCAGCCGCGCGCTTTACCAGCAGAAATACCGCATCGCCGACCGGGTGCTGGGCAATGTGCCGGGCTATCAGCCGGTGCAGGGCGGCTTTTTCCTGTGGCTGCCGGTGCCCGAAAGCGTCGGCGACGGCGAGGATGCGGCGAAAAAGCTGTGGGCCGAGGCGGGCATCCAGGTGCTGCCCGGCGCCTATCTGGCCCGCGACACCGAGGCCGGCAATCCGGGCCGGAATTTCATCCGCGTGGCGCTGGTCGCGCCGGCGGAGCAGACCGAGGCGGCGCTGAACCGCCTGAAGAATTGTTTGTATCAAGGGGGTTGACGCATGGCGAGCTGGCAGGCGAAACACCGCGATCCGCTGTTTGACCAAAGCACGCAGGCGGCGCTGGAGCGGCGCGGCAAGGAACTGCTGGGCGCGGGGCTGGTCATCCTGGGCGTGCTGATCGCGATGATGCTGGTCAGCTATTCCCCCGACGATCCCAGCTTCATGTCGGCGACCGACCAGCCGGCGCAGAACTACCTGGGCCGCTTCGGCGCCTATGTCGCCTCGGCGCTGTTCATGATCACCGGCTACGGCACCTGGATCCTGGTGGTCGGCGCCGTGGTCTGGGGCCTGCGGCTGATGCTGCACCGGGGCGAGGAACGGCTGATGCGCGGCATCTTCCTGCCCATCGCCATGGTGCTGGTCTCGATCTATGCCACCTCGATGGCACCGCCGCCGGACTGGACGCAAAGCTTCGGCCTGGGCGGGCATCTGGGCGACATGCTGATGGGCGGCATGCTGTCGGCCATGCCGATGAAGGCTTCGGTCGCGATCAAGCTGCTGGCGCTGCTGACCGCCGTCGGCACCGTCGCCTTCCTGGCCTTCGTGCTGGGCTTCGACCGCAAGGAGCTGACGACCATCGGCACCTTCCTGCGCGAGGGGCTGGCCACCGCCCGCGTCCTGGCGCTGCAGGCGATGGATCGCGGGGCGCGTCTGTCCTCGGGCGCGGCGCGCGGGCTCAAGACCCGCGCCGATGCCCGGCGCGAGCGCGCGGGCCAGGCCGGTTCCGCCGCCCTGCCGCAAGCGCCCCGCGGCGGCCTGCCGGGCCTGCGTCCCGCGCCGGCCCCCCTGGCCGATGATCGCGACTTCGCGCCCGAGCCCGAGCTGATCGACCCCGAGACGCATTATGCCGAGGATGACGAGCCGCCCTCGAACGCCGCGGTCAGCGCCCGCATCACCGATGCGATCCGCAGCCGTTCCGAAGGCGCCCGTTCGGAAGGCAAGGGGCTGCTGTCGGCGGTGACGGCGCGGCTGACCGGCGCCCGCGCCGCGCCCGCCCGGCACGAGCCGCCGCTGCGCGCCGGCGAGGACGAGGACGACGAGGATTTCGCCGAACCCGTCACCGTTGCGCCCTTCGGCGCCGAGACGCCGCGCGTGGTGGTGCCGCCCAAGAAGCCCGCCCCCTCGCGCCAGGCGCAATCCGAGGCGCAGCCGGCGCTGCGCTTCGACGATGCCGCCAGCCATTACGAGCATCCGCCGCTGTCGCTTCTGACCGCGCCGACCACCGTCGAGCGCCACCAGCTGTCGCAAGAGGCGCTGATGGAGAACGCCCGCATGCTGGAGGCGGTGCTGGACGATTACGGCGTCAAGGGCCAGATCACCGAGGTCCGCCCCGGCCCCGTGGTCACGCTTTACGAGCTGGAGCCCGCGCCGGGGCTGAAGGCCAGCCGGGTGATCGGGCTGGCCGACGACATCGCGCGGTCGATGTCGGCGCTGTCGGCGCGGGTCTCGACCGTGCCCGGCCGCTCGGTCATCGGCATCGAGCTGCCCAATGCCCGGCGCGAAAAGGTGGTGCTGCGCGAGATCCTGGCCTCCAAGGCCTATGGCGACGGCACCCAGCCGCTGCCCTTGGCGCTGGGCAAGGACATCGGCGGCGGGCCGGTGGTGGCCAACCTGGCCAAGATGCCGCACCTGCTGATCGCCGGGACCACCGGCTCGGGCAAGTCGGTGGCGATCAACACCATGATCCTGTCGCTGCTCTACAAGCTCACGCCCGAGGAATGCCGGCTCATCATGATCGACCCCAAGATGCTGGAGCTGTCGGTCTATGACGGCATCCCGCACCTGCTGTCCCCGGTCGTCACCGACCCCAAGAAGGCGGTGGTGGCGCTGAAATGGGTCGTGGGCGAGATGGAGGAACGCTATCGCCGCATGTCCAAGATGGGCGTGCGCAACATCGAGGGCTATAACGGCCGCGTCCGCGAGGCGCTGGACAAGGGCGAGATGTTCAAGCGCACCGTCCAGACCGGCTTCGACGAGGATACCGGCGAGCCGGTCTTCGAGACCGAGGAATTCCAGCCCGAGACCTTCCCCTATATCGTCGTCATCGTCGACGAGATGGCCGACCTGATGATGGTGGCCGGGAAAGAGATCGAGGCCTGCATCCAGCGCCTGGCGCAGATGGCGCGGGCATCCGGCATCCACCTGATCATGGCGACGCAGCGCCCCTCGGTCGATGTCATCACCGGCACGATCAAGGCGAACTTCCCGACCCGGATCAGCTTCCAGGTCACGTCCAAGATCGACAGCCGCACCATCCTGGGCGAGCAGGGCGCCGAGCAATTGCTGGGCCAGGGCGACATGCTCTACATGGCCGGCGGCTCGCGCATCACCCGCGTCCACGGGCCTTTCGTTTCCGACGAGGAGGTCGAGGAGGTGGTGAACCACCTGAAATCCTTTGGCCCGCCCAGCTACATGTCCGGCGTGGTCGAGGGCCCGGACGAGGAGCGCGCCGACAGCATCGACCAGGTGCTGGGCCTGTCCTCGGGCGAGGGCGGCGATGCCGAGCTTTACGACATGGCCGTCGCCATCGTGGCCAAGGACCGCAAATGCTCGACCTCCTACATCCAGCGCAAGCTGGCCATCGGCTACAACAAGGCCGCGCGGCTGGTCGAGCAGATGGAGGAACAGGGCGTCGTCACCCCGGCGAACCATGTCGGCAAGCGCGAGGTTCTGGTGCCCGAGGTATAGTCGGGCCGCGCATCGGGATCGGGGCCGGGCCGTCGCGCCCGGCCTTTTTCATGCGCCGGCCTAGCCCGCCAGCCGGCCCAGGTGCAGCGCCAGCGCGTCGCGCGCGGCGGGGCGGATGACCGAGCCGTGGTTTTCATCGGGATGCGGGCGGTGGACCAGGTCGAGCCCTGGAAGGTCCGACAGCGGGGCCAGGATCGGCGGCACCCCGGTCCCGGAATTGGCGACCAGCAGCGGTACTGCCGGGTCCAGCCGCCCGCCCGCCGCCAGGATGCCGCCGCGAAAGGCGCGGGCCTCGCGCAGCGGCTCGCCGGCGTTCCACCAGGTCGAGGGGTCGGCGGCGGCATAGCGGGCAAACAGGCGCGGCCGGGTGAACAGCGCGTTCAGCACGAAGAGCCCGCCCAGCGAATGGCCGAACAGCGTCAGGTTGCCCGTATCCAGCGGCAGGCGCCGGCCGAGTTCGGGCAGAAGCTGCGCCGCGATCATCTCCAGCAGGGCGTCCTGCCCGCCGGTCGGGCGGTCGCCGGGACCGCGCTGCCCCTGCCTCGCCGGGACCGCCTGCTTGCCGGGCGAGGTCAGGTCGAACCAGCGGCGGGTGGGGTCGAAGCGGGTCTCGACCGGATAGCCGATGCCGACCAGCGCCACCGGCGCCTCGGGCGCCAGTTCCTCGCGCAGATGCCACAGGATCGGGAAGGTCGCATTGCCGTCCAGCGCCAGGATGGCGGAATAGCCGCCCGGCGGCGCCGCGACCGAGGGCAGGCCCAGGAAGATGCGCCAGGGCGACTCGGCCGGGCCAAGGTCGAAATGGCTGGCGCGCGGATCGGCGATCTTCTCGGCCGGTTCCAGGCCGCGCTGCCGGCGTTCCTGCGCCCGCGCCATGCTGCCGGCCATTGCGACCAGCGATGCCGCAAGGATGCTGCGCCGGGTAAGGGGGATCTGCATCGTCGCCTCCGGTCGTCGGGGGGCTGGCGGGAAGCGGCTTGCCCTTGCCCGCACGGCCTAGCCGCCGCAGGCCGGACGTGCAAGCCCGGCGGCGCAGGCCCTGGATCAGCCCTCGTGCCCCATGATCGGCCGGGCCTGGGCCGCGCGGTCGGCGCCCGCGCCTTCGTCCACCGTCACCACCACCGACAGGCCCGGCTCCAGGTATTCCGCCATCTCTTGCCCAGGGTCGATGGCGATGCGCACCGGCAGGCGCTGCGCGACCTTGGTGAAGTTGCCGGTGGCGTTCGAGGCGGACAGCAGGCTGAACTCGGAGGCGGTGGCGGGCGAGAACGCCTCGACCCGGCCGGTGAAGGCGCGGTGGCGCATGGCGTCCACGGTGAACGTGGCGCGGTCGCCGATGCGGATGCCGTGCAGCTCGGTCTCGCGGAAATTGGCGATGACCCAGACCTCGGGGCCGACATGGCTGACCAGCGCCGTGCCCGCCGTGACATATTGGCCCAGCCGCACCCCGACCTGGCCCAGCCGCCCGTCCGAGGGCGCGCGGATCACCGTATTGTCCAGGTCGATCCGCGCCAGCTCCACCGCCGCGCGGGCCGAGGCGATCTCGGCGCGCTTGGCGGCCAGCCCGACCTCGGCGCCGGCGACGTTCTCGCGCGCCACCGCGATGGCGCTTTCGGCCTGGGTGACGGCCGCCTCGGCCTGGCGCAGCGACAGTTCGGACTGGTCGGCCGAGCTTTGCGCCGTCACGCCGCGCGATTGCAGGGCCTGCGCGCGGTCCCAGGTCGAGGCCGCCGTGTCCCGCGCGGCCTGCGCCGCGGAAAGCGCCGCCTGGGCCGATTGCAGGCTGGCCTGGGCGGAATGGACGCTTTGTTCCTGGATCTTCAGCGCCGCCTCGGCGCCTTCCAGCATGGCCTGGGCCTGGGCCAGCCTTTGGCGGTATTGCCGGTCGTCGATGCGGGCGATGACCTGGCCGCGGGCCACGGGCTGGAAGTCCTGCACCTCGACCGCCGCGACATAGCCCGACAGCTGCGGCGCGACGGTGGTCAGCTGACCGCGGATATAGGCGTTCTCGGTCTGCGGATGCGCCGGGCGAAACGGCGGCAGGTGCCAGGCGTAAAGCACGATCAGCAGGCCGGCCAGGCCGGCGGCAAGCGCGATCAGGGTCGGGATCAGGTGGTTTCTGGTCATGTCTCGGGCTCGGGCTCGGGATGGGGCTGGGCATCGGCGGCAGGCGGCTTGCCCCGCGCCACCAGCCAGTCGCGGAACAGGTGCAGCAGCAGCGCGCAAAGCGCCGCCGCCGCCAGCAGGAAGGTCAGGAAATAGGCGTCGTTATAGGCCATGACATAGGCCTGGGCGCTGGCGTCTTGCGCGATCTGCGCCACCGCCTGCGCCTGACGCTGCGCGGCATCGGCGATCTGCGGCGCCAGGGCCATGCTGCGTTGCGCGATCTCGGCCGCGGTCTGCGGGTCGGTGGCGGTCAGCTCTTCGCGCAGCACTTGCAGGTGCAGGGCCTGGCGGTGGTTGATCAGGGTCGAGAACAGGCCCGAGCCCATGGCGCCGCCCAGCGATTGCGTGGACAGAAAGACGATGACGAAGGACAGGATGTAGTTCGGCCCGCGCGCCAGGGCCGAAAGCAGCCCGCGCATCATCGCCGGCGCCAGGAAGAACGAGCCGGCAAAGGCGATCATCGCCTGGCTCAGCATCATCTGCGCCGGCCGGGTGTCCATGGTGGCATGGCTGTCCATGAAGGCGCCGGCGGCGATCAGCACCAGCGCGATGATGTGGAACAGCGGCACCCGCTCGGGCTTCATGAAGGGGATCAGCGCCAGCCCGCCCAGCACCGAGGCCACCGAGATCATCGCGAACAGCGGCACCAGCTGGTCCTGCGTCACGCCCAGCACCTGGAACATGCGCGGCGCGCCCGCGCTTTGCTCGGACAGCACCAGCCGAAAGATCAGCAGCGTCGCCGTCAGGTGCAGCATGGCGGGGCTGGCCAGCCAGCGGATGTCCAGCAGCGGCGCCTTGCGGTGCAGCTCGATCACCACGGCCAGGGTCAGCGCCACGATGGACAGGGCCAGCACCCAGCCCAGCCAGGCCACGTCGGTCCACCAATGGATCGAGCCCATGATGAAGCCGACCGTCAGCCCGCCGAAGCCGGTGGCGATCAGCAGCCAGCTGACCAGGTCCATGGCGGCGATCACCTTGACGCGCGGCGCCGAGGTCAGCGGCAGGGCATAGACCAGCCCCAGCGACACCGCCGCCAGCCCCAGGGCCATGTAATGCAGCCCGTCCCAGCCGTGGTCCCCCATCAGCGCGGGCGAGATCACCCGCGCCAGCATCGGCCCGGTCGCGACCATGGCCAGCACCATGGGCAGGCCCAGCCGCATCTTCCACTGGGGCGGCAACGGCTCCAGCATGTACATGAAGGCCAGCGTGGACAGCGGCGCCGAGGCCATGCCGGCCACGAATTGCACCGCCACCGCCGAGCGCAGGTCCGAGATGGCAAGGGCCGCCAGCGAAACCGCCAGATAGACCAGGATCGCCACCTCGGCAAAGCGGCGCAGGCCGAACTGGGTGCGGATCTTGATCAGCAACAGCGGCATCGAGGCGCGCGGGATCATGAAGGCCGCCATCAGCCAGGTCGCCTGGGTGGTGGTCGCGCCCAGGTCTCCGGCGATCTGCGGGATGTTGGTGCTGACGAAGCCCTGCGCCAGGCCCTGGGTCAGGCCGATGACGACCGAGGCGCCGATATAGCCCAGCGTGGCCGGCCAGGACATCGGCACGAAGGGCGGCGGCGCGCCCGCCGCGGCCGGGGCTGCGGGCGCAGGCGCCGCGGGGGCGGCCTGGGATCGGCTCATGCCTGCCGCAGCCTTTCGGCATTCCGCGCCATTTGCGCCAGCGTCCGGCGCGTCACCGCCAGATCCTCGGGCGCGATGCCCTGGGCCAGCGTGGCATCGACCTCGGCGCGAAAGCCCAGCACCGGCTCGATCCGCGCCGCCTCGGTCAGGTAGACGGCGTATTTGCGGCCGTCCTCGGGGATCGGGCGGCGCTCGGCCAGGCCCTGGTCCTCCAGCGCGTCCAGCAGGCGCTTCAGCGTGGGCGTCTCGATGCCCAGCATCGCGGCAAGCTGGGCCTGGCTTGCGCCCTCGTTGCGGCCGATGGTGGTCAGCAGCCGGGCGCGGGCAAAGGTCAGCCCGTATTGCTCGACGCGCTGTTCAAAGGCGGCGCGCAGGGTCCGGGTCAGTTCGATGAGCGATTCCACAAGCGTGAAGGGACGGTCTGGCATGGGTTTTCCCGCTGCTCCGCAAATTTCATTAGCAAGCTAATGAATCCGTCGCGGTTATGCAAGGGGCGGCCCCGCCCCCCGCGCCGCCATGGTGGCGGGCGGGGCGGAGGGGGTCAGTAATCGCGTTCATAGAACAGGCCGACGGTGCTTTCGCCCTCGCTGTCCACGGACCCGCGCGCGGTCAGGGTCGGGGAGATGTCGAGGTTCAGGTTCAGCTTGGTCTTGCCGTCGCCGCCGAGCTGCACGTCGGTATAGAGGTTTTCGGACAGGTATTTCCCCGCCCGGACCGAGACGTTGCCGTCGTCGTCCGTCGCCAGGTCCAGGTCATCGAGCCCGGTCGAGGCGCGCAGCCGCCCGACGATCCCCTCGCCGCCGCGCCCGGCCAGCGTCGCCACCGCGCTGGCCAGCTGCGCGGCCTGAAGCGCGCTGATATTGTCCAGCCCGCGGCCGAACAGCAGGTGCGACAGCACCTCTTCCTGCGGCATCTCGGGCGAGGATTCAAAGGTGATCTCGGGATCCTGCGCCTCGCCGTCGATGATGATGCGGGCGGTGATGTCGTCCTGCACCGTCTCGGCCACCAGCCGGATCACCGGGATCATGCTGCCCTGCAATTCGATCAGCCCCTCGGTCATGTCGAACCGCTTGCCCAGCAGGTCGACCCGGCCGCGGATCAGCTCCAGCTGGCCGATGGGGATGGGCTGGCGGGCATTGCCGGTCAGGCGCAGCTCGCCGCCCAGTTCCGCATCGACGCCGCGGCCGCGAATGAAGACCTGGGACGGGGCCGAGACCAGCAGGTCGAAGCGCGCCGGGTTGGCCGGCGGCGTCGCCGGCGGCGCGGCCATGCCGGCCTGGCGCGAGGCCTCGCTGGGATATTCCAGCAGCCCGGCCTTGGCGCGGGTCTGGCGCTGCGGCGGGCGTTCCGAACGGTGGATGATGTCCGGGATCGCCTTGGCGCCGCCCAGCCCGGTCGAGGGGATGCGCAGTTCCGTATGGCCCACGTCGATGCGGCCCGAGACCAGCGGCCCCTGTCCCACCGTGCCCGCGACATTGATCGCGCCGTTCACCAGCGTCTCGTAAAGGTTCGGGTCGCGCAGCACCACGTTGGACAGCTGCACGTCCAGGTTCATCTGCCGGTCGCCGACCAGGTTGACCGGGCCGCTGACGGTGATGAGGCCGCCGGCCTCGACCGCGCCGCGCAGGTCGACCGCGATGCGGCCGGCGTTGAAATCGGCATTGGCGTTCAGGCTGCCCACGGCCAGGCCGAAGCGCGGCTCGGCCAGCCGGCCGTTGGTCAGCGCCACCCGGCCGGACAGCGATTCCAGCCCCGGCCGCCCGCTCAGGCGCAAATCGAAGCTCAGCGGCCCCTCGACCGAGCGGGTGCGCAGGAAGGGGTTAGCGGCGGCGGCATTGCTGCTGCCGCTGACCGCGATGTCGGCGGTGGACAGGTCCGTCGCCGCCGAGCCCGTCACCCGCGCCTGGGTATTGCCCGGCCCCGAGGCGGTCAGGTTCACATCATAGGCGCTGCCGGTGTTGCGAATGGTGCCGGCGACCGTCGCCGGGCCGGGAAAGCCCGGCACCACCAGGGCCAGGTCGTTCAGCCGGGCGTCGAGGTTCAGCCCCTCGGTCGGGCTGCCGTCGCCGGTGATGCTGAACTGGCCGTTGCCGGCGCGCAGCCGGCTGACGGTCAGGCTGCCGTCCGGGCGCTGCGCGGCGGCCAGGTCGAAGCTGGTCTCGCCCGCCAGCACCGCATCGGCCTGCGGGTTGCCGACGCCCAGCCCGCGGGCCGAGCCGTTGGCGGTGATCTGACGCCCGCCGCCCTGCTGGTCCACGACATGCCCCGAGGCGCTGACCGCGCCGCGGAAGCCGCGGCCCAGGAAACGCAGGTCGTCGGCGCGCAAGGTCGCGGTCAAGTCGGTGGCGCCCTGGCCCACCCGGCCCTCGGCGCCCAGGTTCAGGCGCGGGTTCTCGACGGTCGCGGTCTCGATGGTGAACACGCCGTCGCGCTCGATCCCGTGCAGGGCCAGCCGGGTCTCGCCCACCAGCGCGCCGTCGACCTGCGCCTGGCCAAAGGACAGGTCGGTGCCGGTGCCGGTCACGTCCAGCCGCCGCGCGCCCGAGCCGTCGTCCTTGAAGCTGCCCTGCGCATTCAGCGCGCCGCGCCAGCCGCGGCCGAAGCTGGCCAGCGAGCGGATCTCGGCCCGGCCCTCCATGTCGGTGCCGCTGGGGGCGATGCGGCCTTGCGCCGTGGCCAGCATCTGCTGGTTGGTCAGCTCGAAATCATGCACGGTGATCTCGTCGCCGCGCTGCTCGGCCGAAAGCCGCAGGTCGGTCACGCCGGTCAGCGCCCCGTCCACGTCCTGCTGGCCCAGGCGCAGGTCGGTGCCGCGCCCGGTCAGCTCGATCCGGCGGGTGCCGTCCTGCTCCGCCGCCGTCGCCTCGGCGGTCAGCCCGCCCGAGAGGCCGCGCCCCAGCACCGCCAGGTCGGGCATGGACAGGTTCAGCCGGGCATCCATCGCCCCTTCGGCGAAGCTGCCCCGGCCTTCGGCATCGATCTGCGGGTTGGTCAGGCGGAGGGTCTGCACCTCGAAGCCGCCCTGCGCCTCGGCGGCCTCGACCAGCAGGTCGGTTTCGCCCTTTAGCGCGCCGTCCAGCTCGGCGATGCCGGTGACAAGATCCTGCGCCTTGCCGGTCAGGGTCACGCGGCGCGCGCCCGCCGCGCCGGTGGCGCGAAGCTCGCTGCGGACCGAGCCCGACATGCCGGGGTCGGCGACCGACAGGTCCGGCATCTCGATGGTCGCGGTCAGGGTGCTGGAATAGCTGTCCAGCCGCCCCTGCGCCTCGGCCGTCAGGTTCCGCGCGTTCACCACCAGCTTGCGCAGGTTGATGCCCGAGGTGTCGCGCCGGGCGCTGAGTTCGATGCGCGACTGGCCCGCCAGCATGCGGTCGGCATGATCCTGGCCGATGCGGATGTCGTTGCCCAGAACCTCTGCCTCGACGTCGAAGCCCTTGCCCAGCAGCGCGTAGCGGCCCTTGATATGGGCATCGGCGGTGCCGCCCAGCTCGCGCCCGGCCAGCGTCGAGAAGCGCGCGACATTGCGGTGCTGCGCGGTGATGTCGCCCGACAGCGTGATCCCGGTCCGCAGGCCGGAGACGGTGGTCTCGCCCTTGAAGCCGAAATCCTCGCCGTTGATGTTCATGCCCCAGAGCCGCAGCGCATTGCCGGGGGTGAAGGCAAAGTTCAGCCCGCCGTTCAGCACCCGGCCCAGGGCCTGCGCCAGGCCCGGATCGGTCGGCGCCAGGTCGTCCATGCCGAAGGCGATCCAGCCGCGCACCTCTTCCAGCGCCTGCTCGGCGGTCAGGGCGACGCGGCCGCGCCCGTCCAGCCGCAGCTCGGACAGGGCGATGTCGTCGCGGACGATGTCGCCCACCACGCCCTTCAGCACCCAGCCCGAGCCCTGCGCCGCGTCATAGTCCAGCCGCAAGCTGCCCGAGCGCACCGTGGTCGGCCGGTCGGCCCAGGGCAGCAGCACCGGCAGCTGCGCAGCCCCCGCATCCTGCCCCAGCAGCAGCGTCAGATGCGCGCTTTCCGGCGCGCCCCGGCTGGTGGTGGCCAGGTTGCCGTCCAGCCGCAGCGCCTCGGTCGCCAGCCGCAGCGAGGGGACGACCAGCCGGCCGTCCTGCCCGCGCCAGCCCTCGGCCAGAAGCTGCGACTGCGTGCCGAAGAAGGCGCGGTGCTGCGGCGGCACCAGCGCGGCCACGTCGCCGCCCAGCTCGGCGCGGAAGGCGGTGCCGGGGGCGCCGTCCCGCTCGGCCGCATCGACCGAGACGGTGCCGGTCACGCGCGGCTGGCCGTCGGTCGCCAGCTGGATATCGGCGGCGAAGTCCGACATGGGCCCCTCGCCGGTGATCTCGGCCCGCACGGCGGGGCGGTCGTGCAGCTTGACCGCATTCGCAAACAGCCCGTTGCGGTCCTCGTCCAGCCGCAGGTCCAGGCGCAGCACGCGGGTTTCGTTGGAAAAGCCCGTATCCAGCACGAATTCGCCGCGCGGCCCGTCCACGCGGTTGATGGTCAGCCTGGTCTCGCCCTCGCCGCCCGACAGGTTCATCGAGCCGTCGATCGAGATCACCGCCTCCTGCCCGATCACCGGCTGGCCCAGTTCCACCCGGTCGACGGCGATGCGGGCGATGTTCACCCCCACCGGCAGCTGCGGCAGGGAAAACTCCCGCGCCTCGGCCTGCGGCGCGCTCTCGCCGGTGCCGGGCAGGCGCGGCAGGATGATGCGCTCGGCCGAAAGCTCGTTGATCTCGACCCGCCGCGCCAGCAGGGCCGAGCGGGTCCATTGCATGGCGCCGTTCTCCAGCGTGATCCAGACGCCGTCGTCGTCGGCGATGGTCATGCGGTCGAAGGTCGCGCGCGAGGACAGGGCGCCGCGGAAGCCCTCGATCACCACCTGCCGACCGGCGCCGGACAGCTTTTCCTCCAGGAAGCGGGTGATGAAGCCGCGGTCGTCCTCGACCTCCTGCGAGATCTCGGCGGCGCTGTCCTGCGCCAGCGCGGCCAGCGGGACGGCCAGCGCAAGGCCGAGGGCGACAACAAGACGATAAGCCAGATCACGCATCAGAACGCCTGCCCCAGACCGATATAGACCTGCACCCCGCCGTCGTCGCCATCGCCGCCGCCGACCGGGGCGGCGATGTCGAAGCGCAGCGGCCCGACCGGGGTGCGATAGCGGATGCCCGCGCCGGCCCCGGCCTGCCAGCCGCTGGCGCCGGACCAGCCGCTGTCCTCCCAGACCCGGCCGGCATCGGCGAACAGCGCCAGCCCGATGCGCTCGCGGACCTGGATGCGGGTCTCGGCGGTCAGGGTGACGATGGACATGCCGCCGGTGCGCACCGTGCCGCCGCTGTCGTCGGGGATCACCTCGACGCCCAGGGATTCATAGGAATGGCCGCGCACCGTGCCGCCGCCGCCGGACCAGAACAGGTAGTCGCGCGGGGTTTCCTGGATCTCGGGGCCGACCACGGTGCCCAGCCGCGCCCGGCCGGCCAGGGTGAAGCGGTCGTCGGTGCCGAAGCTGTAATAGACCCGTCCCTCGGCCAGCACCTGCGCGCCCGAGCCGGTTTCGTCCTGCAGGCCGACGAAGGGGGTGACGCCGCCCGACAGCCAATAGCCGCGCTTGGCGTCGGTCGGCTCGTCGCGCTTGTCCCAGATCACGCTGGTGGGCAGGGCGAACAGGCGGAAGTCGGTGCGGCCGCTGTCGTCGTCCACGCGCAGCGCCCGGTATTGCAGGGCGATGTCGGCCGTCAACTCGTCGCTGGGGATCCAGGTGAAGCCCAGGCCGAAGGTGCCGGACTTGAGGTCGTAATCCTCTTCCTGCAGGCTTTCGACCTTGGCCAGCACATAGCCGGTGGTGTCGGCGGTGATGGTGGCGGGCCGGTCGATGCGCAGCCCCAGGCTGTAGTCGCGCCCGGTATCGCCGCCAATGTCCGAGACGCTGGCGTCGACGCGCAGCCGCTCGCCGCCGCGGAACAGGTTGCGGTTGATCCAGTAGCCGGTCAGCGACAGCCCGTCGGTGTTGGAATATTCGAAGCCCGCACCCAGCCGGCGCAGCTTTTGTTCCGTGACCAGCAGGTCCACGTCCAGCGTGTTGCCGGGGCCGATCCCGTCCGCCTCGGTCAGGGTGATGGCCGAAAACACGCCCGAGCGGCGCAGGCGCTTCCTGACATCCTCGAGCTTCTCGGGGTCGAAGCGCTCGCCCTCGGGGAAGCCGGCGATCTTGCGCAGGCGGCGCGGGTCCATGCGCTGGTGGCCGCGGATGGTCAGCTGGCCAAAGCGCAGCTCGGGGCCGGGCGCCAGGCGGATGCGGCTGTCCACCAGGTTGCTGGCGTGGTCGGCGACGATCTCGGTCTCGGCCACCTCGGCCTTGGCGTGGCCCACGTCGCGCCAGCCCGCCACGCCGGCGGTGGCGGCGTTCTTCATGTCGCCGGTTCGGGCGATCTCGCCGCGGCGATAGTCGCGCGGCAGCTCGGTCCCCGGCGCCACCGGCGCGATCTCGGCACGGCTGTAGCGAAAGCGCGGGCCGGGCTGGACCGAGACCACCACCCGGCGCACCACCTGGGGCGCGTCCAGCGGGGCGATGCCGGCGGCCTCGACCCCGTCCAGGGTGATGTCGATGATGCCCGAATAATAGCCCTGGTCGTAAAGCACCCCCAGGATGCGGGCGTAATCGCCGCGCGCGGCGGCCAGCATGTCCTGCCCCGTCACCCGCCCCTCGTCCTGGGCGCTGACCAGAAGCGAGGTCTGCCGGATCGCCGGCAGCAGGGCGTCGTCGCCGCCAGTCACCTGGAAATCCAGGTCGACGGGGGAATTGCCGTTGCCGTCCCCCCGGCCGAACCAGCCCGAAAACGGCGAGGACGACGGCGAAGACGAGGGCGAGCCCGAGGACTGCGCCCAGACCATGCCCGCGCCGGTTGCAAGCACGATTGCGGCAGCCGTTCCTGCCTTGATCCAGCTTTTCATTGCCTGTTTGCCCTGCTTCTGGCGGTTTTCCCGCAAGCATTGCAGGGCGCGTCAACAAAATCCAGCGCAGCTGCCCCTTTTGGGGCGATTTTCAGCGGATTGCGGCCAGACAGCCATGCAACGCGGCCATGTCGTCGCGGATCACGCCGACCGGAACCGCCTGCGGAATCCGCGCCATCAGCGGGTCGGACAGGAAGGCGCGCTCGAATATTTCGAACCGATCGGTGCAGGAACGCGCGACGCTGCCGGCCAGGAACATCCCGTCCATCGGCATGAAACGAAAGGCAAGTTCGCGGCAGAGCAGTCCGAACAGGCGGGCATAAAGCGCCAGCGTCTTCTCGGCCTCGCCATCGCCTTGGGCCGCGGCGGCGACCACGGCCTCGGCCCGGCCCTGCGGCGCGCTCGTGCGCAGGGCGTGCAGCCGGGCAAGGCCGCGGCCGGCGAACAGTTCCTCGACCGAATCAATCGCCCTTGCGGCCGCACCCAGCGCCTCGGCCAGCGGTTCGGCCACGGAAAGCGGCAGGCGGGTGTGGCCCTCTTCGGCCTCGAGGCAGGCGATGCCGCCGCCCGGCAGCACCTTGACCGCGCAGACGTTGAAGCCGGTGCCGGCATTCACCACCAGCCGCTGCCCGTTCGACAGCGTGCCCTGCGGCGTAGCGCGCAGGAAGCCCGCGGCCTCGCCGTCCAGCGCCGGCGTGGCATAGCCCAGGGCGATCAGGTCATTGATCAGCCGGGCGCGCGGCGCGCCGGACAGCGCGCAGAGCCGCGCCGTGGAAAAGCTCCAGTCGCGATTGGTCAGCCGCGCCTCGTCGCCCCAGACCGGGCCGGCGACGGCGACGCAGACCGCCTCGATCTGCGGGCTGCCCTGCTGGCCCAGGAAGGCCGTCACCACCTCGTCGAAGCTGGCATGGTCGTCGCCGCGAAACCGGGTGATGGTGTCGGCCGCAAGCGCGCCGCCGCGTGCCAGCGCCATCCGCGCATTGGTCCCGCCCACATCCGCCAACAGGATCGCCATGCCTTCCCCCTTCTGCCGCGCAGCCCCTTGTCCGGGCCCTTCTAAGCCATCCCGCGCAGGGCTGCTAGCGCCAACATTCCGGCCGGGCTCGGCTTTGCCGCAAAGCCGCGGCGCGGGGCGCCTTGGGTTTGCAGCCAGGCGCGGGGAATGCTAAGGCCGCGCCAACCGAAAAAGGCGCGAGGGCCCCATGACCGATTACATCATCCGCGACATCGCCCTGGCCGAATACGGCCGCAAGGAACTGGACATCGCCGAGACCGAGATGCCCGGCCTGATGGCCCTGCGCGCCGAATATGGCGAGGCGAAGCCCCTGAAGGGCGCCCGCATCGCCGGCAGCCTGCACATGACCGTCCAGACCGCCGTGCTGATCGAGACGCTGGTGGCGCTGGGGGCCGAGGTGCGCTGGGCGTCGTGCAACATCTTCTCGACCCAGGATCATGCGGCGGCGGCCATCGCCAAGGCCGGCATCCCGGTCTTTGCCGTCAAGGGCGAGACGCTGCCGGAATACTGGTCCTATACCGACCAGATCTTCCAGTTCGCCGAAGGCACGGCGAACATGATCCTGGACGATGGCGGCGACGCGACCATGTATGTGCTGCTGGGCGCGCGGGTCGAGGCGGGCGAGACCGGGCTGATCGACGTGCCGGCCAGCGAAGAGGAAGAGGCGCTGTTCGCCCAGATCCGCAAGCGGCTGGCGGCCTCGCCCGGCTGGTTCACCCGCCAGCGCGACGCGATCCGCGGCGTCAGCGAGGAAACCACAACCGGCGTGCATCGGCTTTACGACCTGCACCGCAAGGGGCTCTTGCCCTTCCCGGCGATCAACGTGAACGACAGCGTCACCAAGTCGAAATTCGACAACAAGTATGGCTGCAAGGAATCGCTGGTCGACGGCATCCGCCGCGCCACCGACGTGATGATGGCCGGCAAGGTCGCCGTGGTCTGCGGCTATGGCGACGTGGGCAAGGGCTCGGCCGCCAGCCTGCGCGGCGCCGGCGCCCGCGTGAAAGTGACCGAGGTCGATCCGATCTGCGCGCTGCAGGCCGCGATGGACGGGTTCGAGGTGGTGCTGCTGGAGGACGTGGTCGCCAGCGCCGACATCTTCATCACCACCACCGGCAACAAGGACGTGATCCGCATCGAGCACATGCGCGAGATGAAGGACATGGCCATCGTCGGCAACATCGGCCATTTCGACAACGAGATCCAGGTCGCCGCGCTGAAAAACCACAAATGGACCAATATCAAGGACCAGGTGGACATGATCGAGATGCCCTCGGGCAATCGCATCATCTTGCTGTCCGAGGGGCGGCTCTTGAACCTGGGCAACGCCACCGGGCATCCCAGCTTCGTCATGTCGGCCAGCTTCACCAACCAGGTGCTGGCGCAGATCGAACTGTGGGCCAAGGAGGGGGAATACCGGCCGGGCGTCTATATCCTGCCCAAGGCGCTGGACGAAAAGGTCGCCCGGCTGCATCTGGACAAGATCGGCGTCAAGCTGACCACCCTGTCGCAAGAGCAGGCCGCCTATATCGGCGTGACCCCCGAGGGTCCGTTCAAGTCCGAACATTACCGCTATTGAACGCGCGGGCGCGGTCCCGCCGGGGCCGCGCCGCATATCGTGGAGGAGGGGGCGCCAGATGTCCGACGATTGCCTGTTCTGCCGCATCGCGCGTGGCGAATTGCCCGCGCACCGGGTCCATGAGGACGAGCATATCCTGGCCTTCCTGGACCTGCATCCCATCCGTCCCGGCCATTGCCTGGTCATCCCCAAGCGGCATTATCCCTGGTTCGAGGATCTGCCCGAGGATCTGGCCACCCGCATCACCGGCTGCGCGCAGCGCCTGGCCCGGCAGATGAAGGCGCTTTACGCGGTCGAGCGGGTGGCGCTGTTCTATACCGGCATCCATGTCGCCCATGCCCATGCGCATGTCGTGCCGATGCACCATGTGCATGACGTGTCCTCGCAGGCCTATCTGAAGGACGGCATCGGCAGCTTCGCGGCCCCGCCGCAGCTGCCGGCCGACGAGGGTGCGCGCATTGTCCAGGCGCTGGCCCCGGCCTTCGACGGCTGAACGCGCGGTTTTGGTTGATATTTATTAGGCCGGCGCTAGGCTTTCCCCTGGGATGGACCAATCCGAAGGGGGACAGCGCATGAGCAAGCGCGACGATCTGATCGCCAAATACGCCGCCGACATGCAGGACAAGCTGGGCGTCGCGCCCGACATGGACCTGCTGGCCAAGGTGGTCATCGGCTGCGGGCCTTCGATCTACAACGCCGACGGGGAAACCGTGGCCGGATCGGACAAGGCCGAGCTGGAGCGCATCAGGACCAACTACCTGATGAAAAAGCTGGGCCTGCCCGACGGCCCCGAGCTTTCCGCCGCCATCGACGAGGTGATCGCGAAATACGGCAGCTCCAACCGCAACAAGTATCGCGCGGTGGTCTATTACATGCTCTGCACGCATTTCGGCAAACAGGCGGCCTATGCCTGACGGCGGTGACGCAACGTCACGAAAGGCCGCGGCCGGGCGCTGAACCCCGGCCGGGCGCGGTCAATCCAGCATCCGCTTGATCGCGGCGACATGGGCGGCGTCGGCGGCGCAGGCATCGGTGGCCAGCGCCGCGGCCTCGTCCAGCAGCGCCTCGGGCGCGACCAGCCGGTCGATCAGGCCCCAGGCCAGCGCCTCTTCGGCCGGGATCTTCTGGCCGGCCATCAGGATCATCTTGGTCCGCGACGGCCCGACCAGCGCGCGCAGGCGCAAGGGGTCGCCGGGCTGGGGCAGGAAGCCCAGGCGCATGACCGGATAGAAGATCTTCGCCCCCGGCACCGCCAGCCGCAGGTCGCAGGCCAGCACCATGCCCAGGGCGCCGCCCGCCGCGGTGCCGTTCAGCGCGGCGATGGTCAGGCAGGGCATCGAGGCGACGCGGGACGACAGCCGCTCCCATTGCGGGGACAGGGCCAGCCCGGCGCGGGCCTCGTCCAGGTCGGCCCCGGCGGAAAACACCGGGCCTTCGCCGGTCAGGATCACGGCGCGCAGCGCGGGCTCGGCGGCCAGGGCGTCGAAAGCGGCGGTCAGCTCGGCCAGCATGGCGCCGGTCAGAGAATTGGCCTTGGCCGGGCGCGCGATGGTGATGCGGCCGATCCCGCCGACGATTTCCCTGGTGATCATCATTCCCTCCTTGGACCCGCGCGCTGGCTGTGGCAAAAGCCGGATCGGTGTTTCTTATGCAATTCTCGCCGAAAAGGTGTTATGAAATGAACCTGCGACTGACAAGCTCGGCCCTGGCGCTGGCCGCGATGGCTGCCCCGGCGCTTGCCGATGTGACTTCGGAACAGGTGTGGCAGTCCTGGGTCGATTATTACCAATCGCTCGGCTACAGCGTGACCGAGGGCAATCGCGACAAGGCCGGCGATACGCTGACGCTCAGCGATGTCGTCATCAACGGGGGCATGCCCGAAAGCCAGGTCGACTTCAGCGTTGCCCGGATCACGCTGAGCGAAAGCGGCGACGGCACGGTCAGGACCGTCTTTGCCGACCAGATGACCGGCGAGGCGCATGGCACCGATCCCGACGGGCAAAGCTATAGCGTGCCCTTCACCCTGGATATTCCCGGCAACGTCATCGTCACCTCGGGCGCGCCCGAGGACATGACGCATGAATTCGACTATCCGACGATGGATTTCGCCCTGACCACGATCAAGAGCGGCGACAAGGAAACCCCGCTGCCGATCAAGGTGGGCGTGGCGGATTCGACCGGCACCTTCCATATCGTCGCCGGATCGCCGGCGAAATACGACTATGCGATGAAGTCGGGCCGGATCACCTTCAGCGGCGACGTGACCTCGGAAGAGGACGACAAGGTCAAGTTCGAGGGCAGCATCGACGGTGCCGAGACCTCGGGCGAGATGGCGGTGCCCGACGGCACGAAGATCGAAGAGGACATGAACGCCGCGCTGAAGGCCGGGCTTGCCATGGACGGCGTGCTGAAGGCCGGCGCCATGGCCGTCAGCTTCGACTTTGCCGGCACCGACGAGGACGGCCAGGAGACCAGCGGCGCGGGCAAATACGACGGCAAGGGCTTCGAGCTGAGCTTCGGCCTGTCGCAGGACGGCATGACCTACCAGGCGGGCTCGGATGCCGGCAGCTTCGAGCTGACCAGCAGCGACATGCCCTTCCCGATCAACTACGCCATCGAAAGCGGCAGCTTCGACATGCAGATGCCGGTGATGCAGTCGGAGCAGGCGCAGCCCTTCAAGTTCGCCTATTCGCTGGCCGGGCTGACGCTGGGCGATGCGATCTGGAACCTGTTCGACGCACAGGGCCAGCTGCCGCGCGACCCGGCCTCGCTGGACATCGACGTGACCGGGCAGATGAAGGTGACAAAGGACATCTTCGACCCGGCCAGCATGGCGCCCGCCTCGGACGAGGCCGAGGCCGACGGGACCGCGGACGGCGCCGAGGGCATGGAGGCGGCGGAGGCCGACCCGCAGCCCTTCGAGCCGGTCGAGGTCGCGATCAACCAGTTCGCGCTGAACGCGCTTGGCGCCAAGGTGAATGCCGAGGGCGCGCTGAAAGCCCCGGAAAGCGGCGACATGACCACCCCCGTGGGCGAGGTCCATGCCCGCTACGAGGGCGTGAACGGGCTGATCGACAAGCTGGGCGCCATGGGCCTGATCCCCGAGGACCAGATCATGGGCGTGCGGATGATGATGGCCATGTTCGCCAAGCCGGTCGCCGAGGGCGAGGACAAGCTGGAAACCAGGCTCGAGTTCAAGGAAGACGGCTCGATCTTTGCCAACGGCCAGCAGATCAAGTAACCCCTCCGGGGCGCGGCGCCCGGCGCCCTGACGGATCGCATCGCGGGGCCGGGCGTTGGTGCCACGGCCCCGTGTCCCATTCCAAGGTGAACCGCATGTCCGAATACCATCGACTCGAGGCTTTGGCGCAGCAGCTTCTGGCGGCGGCACGCAAGGCGGGTGCCGACCAGGCCGATGCCGTGGCGCTGGAGGCGGCCGCCGTCTCGGTCGATGTGCGCGCCGGGCACCTGGAACATGCCGAGCGCGCCGAGGGGGTCGAGATCGGGCTGCGCGTGCTGGTCGGCGGGCGGCAGGCCTGCGTCTCGGCCTCGGACCGCTCGGCCCGGACCATCGAGGAAATGGCCGCCCGCGCCGTCGCCATGGCGCGCGAGGCGCCGGTCGACGACACGCTGGGCCTGGCCGAGCCCGAGCAGCTGGCCCGCGACACCGACAGCGCCCGGCTGGATCTTTACGACCACGATGCCGAGCCCACGCCCGAGCATTTGCAGGATCTGGCCCTGCGCGCCGAGGCGGCGGCGCTGGCGGTCGAGGGCGTCTCGACGATCGAATCCGCCGGCGCCAGCCATTCGCAGCGCCACATGTGGCTGGCGGCGAGCAACGGTTTCTCGGCCGGCTACGGGCGCAGCGGCCACAGCCTGTCCGCCGTCGCCATCACCGGCGAGGGGCTGGGGATGGAGCGCGACTGGGCCGGCGAAAGCCGCGTCCACGCCGCCGACCTGCCCGCGCCCGAAGAGATCGGCCGGCTGGCCGGAGAGCGCACCGTCGCCCGGCGCGGCGCGCGCAAGCCGCCCACCGGCGCCTTCCCGATCCTCTATGACGAGCGCGTCGCCTCGGGGCTGATCGGCCATCTGGTCGCGGCGGTGAACGGCGCCTCGGTGGCGCGCGGCGCCAGCTGGCTGCGCGATGCGCTGGGGGAACGGGTGCTGCCCAGGGGGTTCGACCTGCGCGAGGATCCGCACCGGCCGCGCTATGGCTCCTCGCGCCTGTTCGACGGCGAGGGGCTGGCGACCGCGCCGCGGCTGATCGTGGCCGACGGCGTCTTGCAGGGCTGGACGCTGGACCTGGCCACGGCGCGCAAGCTGGGCATGGACTCGACCGCCAATGCCATGCGCGGCGCGGGCAGCCCGCCCTCGCCCGGCGTGACGAACCTGGAGCTGACCGCGGGCGACAAAACGCGGGACGAGCTGATCCGCGAGATGGGGCGCGGGCTGGTCGTGACCTCGATGCTGGGCGCCTCGATCAACAGCACCACCGGGGATTATTCGCGCGGCGCCGGCGGCTTCTGGGTCGAGAACGGCGAGATCGCCTATGCCGTCAACGAATGCACCATCGCCGGCAACCTGCGCGACATGCTGCTGCGCCTGACCGCCGCCTGCGACCTGCCCGACTGGCGGGCGATGCGCGTGCCCAGCCTGTTGGTCGAAGGGATGACCGTTGCCGGCGAGTGACCTTGCGCTTCTGGAACAGGCCGCGCATGAGGCGGGCGAGATCGCGCTGCGCTATTGGCGGCGCGAGCCGCGGGTCTGGGACAAGGCCGGCGGCGCCGGCCCGGTGACCGAGGCCGACCTGGCCGTCAACGCGCATCTGGAGCGCCTGCTGCGCACGGCCCGTCCCGATTACGGCTGGCTGAGCGAGGAAAGCGCCGACGATCCGGCGCGGCTTGAGGCCGAGCATTGCTTCATCATCGACCCGATCGACGGCACCCGCGCCTTCATCGACGGGCAGGTGGGCTTTTCCCATGCGCTGGCGATCACCCGCGGCGACCGGGTGGTGGCGGGCGTGGTGCATCTGCCGGCGCAGCGCACGACCTATGCCGCCGCGGCCGACAGGCCGGCGCTGCGCGACGGCAAGCCCATCGCGCCTTCGGCGCAGGGGTTCGAGGGCGCGCGGGTGCTGACCGGCAAGCCGAGCCTCGACCCGGTGCATTGGCGCGGCGTGGCGCCGCCGGTCAAGCGCAGCTTCCGCCCCTCGCTGGCCTGGCGGCTGTGCCTGGTGGCGGACGGGCAGTTCGACGCCACGCTGTCCACCCGCCCGGCCTGGGAATGGGACGTGGCCGCCGGCAGCCTGATCGCCGCCCGCGCCGGCTGCGTGGCCAGCGACCTGTCCGGCGCGCCGATGCGCTTCAACGCGGCGCGGCCGCTGACCGACGGGCTGGTGGTGGCGCCGCCCGCCCTGCACGGCCAGATGATCGCGGCGATGACCCCGCGGATGGTCCTGCCGGGCGGTCCGCTTGATGCCCCGCCGCCTGCCGACTAAGAAGGGGAAAAGGCCGGAGCTGTTCTGGCCATGTCCCGCAGATGACAGGGCGCGAACATGAGCCGACTTCCCCCCGCGACCCGCGACCGGCTGGCCGACGAGATCACCTTTCATCCCGCCACGGCCGAGGCGCGGCTGCTGCGCGAGGCGCTGGGGCGTTTCGCCACCGGCGTGACCGTGGTGACGACCGCCGGGCCGCAGGGGCCGCTGGGCATGACGGTGAACAGCTTCTCCAGCGTCTCGCTGGAGCCGCCGCTGGTGCTGTGGTGCCCGGCCCGCGCCTCGGCCCGGCATGCGGCCTTTGCCGGGGCGGCGGCCTGGTCGGTGCATGTGCTGGGCTCGGAGCAGCTGGAGACCTGCCTGCGCTTTACCCGCGGCGGCCGCCAGTTCGAGGGGCTGGACACGGTGCCGACCCCCGAGGGCGTGCCGGTCATCCCCGGCGTCGCGGCGCGGTTCGACTGCGCCGCCCATGCCGTGCATGAGGCGGGGGACCATTCGGTGCTGATCGGGCGGGTGCTGCGCGTGACCGTGGCGGGGCCGGGCGATCATCCGCTGGTCTTCGCCGCCGGCCGCTTTGGCCAGTTCGAGCCCGACGATGGAGCCTAGCGGGGGGCTCTGCCCCCACGCCTTGCGCGCCCCTTGATGGGGCACGCAAGGCGTTCCCCCGGAGTATTTGGAAAACGGAGAAAGCCGGCTCAGCTGCCTTCCAGCGGCGGCAGCGGCTGCGAGAAGATGTCGTCCATGCGCGGCATCGGCGCGGTGCTGGTGCGGATCGACCGGCCCGGCCCGGAAAGCGTGGCGATCTGGCGGGCAAGCCGGGCGATGGCCTGGGATTGCGCGTGGGCGATGGCGGCGGGGCCTTGGTCGGCGAGCGGCACGGAGATGTCGAAGCCGCGCGCCTGGTTGGCGCCGCCCGTGCCCTCGTCGGCGACGAAATAGCGCCCGGACAGGCGATAGCTGCCGTCGGCCTGCGCCAGCGCCTTTTCGACCCGCACCTCCAGCCGGCGCCGGGGCGGTTCGGCCAGCGGCCAGGGCTCGGCGATCACCGTGGCGCCCGAGAGGTCCGAGATGCTGCGCGCCAGCGCCAGGGTGAAGGCGCGCTGCGGGTTGTCCGCCCAGAGCTGCCTGGTGTTCGAGCGCACGGCGCCGTCGCCGCTCTGCCAGCTGACCTCGTCGCCTGCGGCATATTCGGGCAGCGACACGTCCTTCAGCTCGGCCGTGCCCAGCCGGTCGGGCACCCGCTCGCCCGTCGTGGGCGGGTCGATCAGGTAGCGCGCGGTCTTTTCGCCGTTCGAGCAGGCGCCGAGCAGGGCGAGGCAGGCGGCGGAGGCAAGGATCAGGCGCATCTTATCGTCCCAGGATGAAGGCTTGCGGGTTGCGTTCGATGGTCCGCGCCAGGCTGCCGAAGGCGTTGGCGGCGCGGCGCATCTCGCGCATCAGGTTGATGGTCTCGTTGTTGAAGCTCGAGCGGTCGCCATAGGCGGCGATCACCGCATCGGCCCGCGCCGCCAGCGCCTCGAGCCGCGCCGAAAGCTGCGGCAGGCGTTTCGCCGCGTCCGAGACATCCTGCGCCGCCGTGCTGGCCGAGGCGAGCGCATCGTTCAGGCTGCCCGCGGCATTGCCGTCGCGCAGGTCGTTGAGCAGGCCCGATGCGGCCTTCAGCGTCTCGGACAGATCCCTGGGCAGCCGCTCGGCATCCTCGGTGCCCAGAAGCGCGCGCACGTCCCTGAGGATGCCCTCGGCCTCGGTGCCGATGGCGGCATAGTCCACCGCCTCGATCTTGACCGCGGCGGCGTCGATCTGGTCGACCATGGCCGGCACGTCGGCGGCGGCGAGCTTGACCGCCTCGGCCGCGGCCGCCGCCTCGTCCACCATGCGGCGCAGCTGGCCCACGGCGCCGGATTCGCGCAGCTCGGTGGTGACTTGCCGGATCTCGCCCGCGGCGGCCTGGGCATCCTCCAGCGTGCCGCGCAGGGCGCCGGGGATGGCGCGGGTGTCCTCGCTGCTGGCGATGGCGGTGACGCTGTTCATCATGTCGGTGACGGATTTCAGCGCCTCCTCGATCGGCAGGTTGCCGACGCGGGTCAGGAAGCCCTGCGCCGTCTCGGTGAAATCGGAGATTTCGCCGGGGACCGAGGGGATGAGCGGATAGGGATCGCCGGCGCGGTCCAGTTCGGTCGGCGCGGCATCGGGCAGCTCGACCAGCTCGACCTGCAGCGAGGTGCCGAAGAAGCCGGCGCTGGCCACCCGCGCCCGCAGGCCGGCCCGGACCTGGCCGGCCAGGAAATCCAGCGCCTGGTCGGGCGTGGTGTCGCCGGGCAGGCCCAGGCGGGCGGGGGTTAGGGCCAGCGTCACCTCTTGCTCGATATGCTCGCGCCCCTCGTCATCGGCGATCACGCGGGCGGCCAGGTCGGTGACGCGGCCGACGGTCAGGCCCATGAACTGCACATTGGCGCCGGTCTCCAGCCCCTTGACCGATTCGCCGATGCGCATGGTCAGCCGCAACGCCTGCGCCTCGTCCGAGAACAGGTTGGTGCGCGCCGTCGCCTCGTCGGTCTGCAGGGTGAAGACATGGCCGTCCTCGACCGGCCGCCCGCCCGAGGTCAGGGTGGCGAATTCCGCACCCCCCTGCAGCACCGAGGCCAGCGAGTTCACGTTCAGCGACAGGCCCTGCGCCCCCAGCGACACCGAAAAGCCCGAGGTGTCCCAGAATACCGTGCTGGTGGTCAGCCGCGCGTCATGCGGCGCGGCGATGAAGACATCGGCCAGCACGCTTTCGTCGTCCTCGGCCAGGCGCAGGTTCTGCATCTGCCCGACCGGCAGCCCGCGGAACATCACCGGCGCGCCCTCGGTCATGCCGCGCGAGCGTTCGGTCGCAAGCACGATCCAGGTGCCCTTTTCGCCGAAGCTGGTCAGCGGCGGCCGGTCGAGCCCCTGGAAGTGGGTCTGCGGCTCGTCCGGCTTGTCGTCCCAGAAACCCTCGACGAAGGCGCCGGTCAGCACCGTGTCCAGCCGCGAGATGCCCTGGGCCGAGACCTGGGGCCGCACGATCCAGAACTGCGATTCGCTGTCGATATAGGGGGCCAGATCCTTGTCCACGCGCATGTTCACCAGAACCTGTTGCAGATCCTCGGTGAAGCGCACCGATTCGACCTTGCCCACGGTGATCTCGCGGAATTTCAGCGCCGTCTCGCCCGGCGTGATCCCGGTCGCGTCCTTGAAGGCGACCGAGACCAGCGTGCCGCGCCCGGCGATCATGTTCCAGCCCACGCCCAGCGTCACGATCAGCGCCGCGATCGGCACCAGCCAGATCAGCGGCAGCCCGGCCCGCACGGCACGGGCGGCGGGCTTGCGAACGGGTTCGGCGGGTTTCAGGGGGGCGTCGCTGCGCTCGGGCGAGGGCCTGTCGGTCATTCATGGTCCTTGCGGCTGCGCAGCGGAAGGCCGCGCCAGATCAATCTCGGGTCGAAGCTTTGCGCGGAAAGCATGGTGAAGGCAACCGACAGCGCAAAGGAGACCGCGGCAGGGCCGGGATGGATCGAGGCGACGAAGCCCAGCTGCACCAGCGCCGACAGGATCGCCACGACGAAGACGTCGATCATCGACCAGCGGCCGATGAACTCGACCACTTCGTAAAGCACCAGCCGCTTGTGCGCGGCCTCGACCGTCGCCGGCCGCCCCGCGACCGTCGCCAGCCAGGCGATGGCGACGAACTTGCCCACCGGCACCATGACCGAGGCGGCAAAGATCACCGCCGCGATGCCGTAGTTGCCGTAATGCATCAGCTCGACCACGCCGCCGAGGATGGTGGATTCGCTGTTGCCGCGCAGCCCGCCGAAGGTCGAGGTCTTGAGCATCGGGAACAGGTTCGCCGGGATGTAGAAGATGAGCCCTGCCGCCAGCCAGGCCCAGACTGCGTTCAGGCAGCGCCGGTCCGGCGGCACCAGCGCGCTGCCGCAGCGGCGGCAGATGGTCTCGGCCTCCGGCCAGGCCCGGCCGCAGCTGCGGCAGCCGACCAGCCCGGCGCGATGCGCGGTCAGCACCGGCGCGTCATGGGCGGGCGCGCTCATGCCCGCGGCTCCGGCACGATCTCGCGCCCGTCGGTGGCCATGCCGGCATCCTCGATGGCGTCCCAGATCGTCGCGGCGCTGGTAAAGGCGTTGCTGGCGGCATTGACCAGGATCAGCCCGCAAAAGGCCCAGAAGGCCGGGCCGAAGCTGATGTTGGCCAAGCCCCCCACCTTGACCAGCGCGATGGCGGTGCCGATGACGAAGATCTCGGCCATCGACCAGGGCCGCAGCGTCTCGGACAGGCGAAAGGCCGGCACGGCATGGGCAAAGGGCCGGCGTTTCCGCGCCAGCGGCAGCAGCGTATAGACCAGAAGCAGCGCCCGCAGCACCGGCAGCCCGACGATCATGCCCAGCACCGCCACGGTCAGGGGCATCAGGGCGCCGTGCGAAAAGGCCAGCGCCACGCCGAACAGCGAGGTTTCGTTGCCGAATCCCATGCGCGAGATTTCCAGGAACGGAAAGAACACCGCCCCCACCATCAGCACCAGCGAAGCAAAGGACAGCGCGATGATCCGGGTGAAGGCGCCGGCGCGCGGGCTGGCCAGCAGCGTGTTGCAGCGCAGGCAGCGCGCGGTCTCGCCCGGCTCCAGCTCGCGCTCGACATGCAGCGCGTCGCAGCGCGGACAGGCGGTCAGCCCGGCGCCGGTGGACAGGTCATATTCGCCTTCGGTCTGCATCGGCGCAGAATATCCGCGCGCGGGGCCGGCGCAAGATGCCGCGGCTGGTCCGGTTAACCGGCCGTGCTGGCCGGCAGGGGCGCCGATATGCCCCGGCAACGCGGCGCCGCGGCAGGCGTCGCCCAAGGGAAATAGGCGGCATTTGAGCGGTTAACTGGTATTTGGCCGCGCGACGCTAGACCTTCCGGGCAGGCAACGAAAGGAATGGTTCATGGCCGGGAACGGTGGCGGCGCCCCGATCATCATCAAGAAGGTTCAGGGCGCGTGCGAAGCCGGGCATCACGGCGGCGCCTGGAAGGTCGCCTATGCCGATTTCGTCACGGCGATGATGGCCTTTTTCCTGCTCATGTGGCTGCTGAACGCCACCACCGAAAAGCAGCGGCAGGGGCTGGCGGAGTATTTCAACCCGACGCTGATCCATTCGACCCGCAGCGGCCAAGACGGCCCCTTCGGGGGCGAGGTGCAGGATGCCGAAACCGATTCGGGCAAGGGCGCCGGCGCTTCGCGCGACACGCTGGCCGCGCAGGCGCGCGAAGGCCGGGAATCGGGTTTCGAGGAGATGGCCCGCCACGTCCAGGACCAGCTGACCGGCAGCGGCGCGGAATCCATGCAAAAGCTCAACCTGTTGCGCCATGTCGTGACCCGCATGACGGACGAGGGGCTGGTGATCGAACTGACCGACCTGATGGACGAGCCGCTTTTCGTCGGCGACAGCGCCCAGCCCACCCCGGCCATGAAGGAACTGGCCGGCATTCTCGCGGGCGTCCTGGGGCGCATCAGGAACGAGGTGGCGCTGACCGGCCATGTCCGCGCCTATCCCGAGATGCTGATCCAGTCGCCGGTCTGGGCGCTCTCGGACGCCCGCGCCCATGCCCTGCGCAACCTGCTGGAGGGCTCGGGCTTCGACAGCGCGCGCATCCAGCGCGTCACCGCCTTCGCCGACCGGCGCAATCGGTCGGTGAACCCGATGGACCCCGACAACAACCGGATCGAAGTGATTTTACTGAGATGACCGGCCTGGGCAGGGCGCCGTTAGCGGCATGTTAACCCCCGGCCGGCAAACTTCACGCAGAACGACTCACACAGGGTAATATCAGAATGTCGATTTCATCTGCCCTCAGTGCCGGGGTGTCCGGGCTTGCCGCCAATTCCACGCGCCTGGCCAATATTTCCGACAATATCGCGAATTCCGGCACCTATGGCTACAAGCGGGTGGACACCAGTTTCGAAAGCATGGTGATCAACCAGGGACGCGGCGGGGGGCTTTATACGGCCGGCGGGGTCCGCGCCTCGACCAGCCGGCTGGTCGATCAGCGCGGCAACCTGGTTCCCACATCGCATCCGATGGACATCGCGATTTCGGGCCGGGGGATGTTGCCCGTGATCCACTCGGCATCCCTGGCCTCGGGACCGGGCACGCAGCGCGAACTGGTGATGACGACGACAGGGTCCTTCCGCACCGACGACGAAGGGTATCTTCGCACCAGCTCGGGCCTGGTGCTGATGGGCTGGCCGGCGAATGCCGACGGCACGATTTCCAGCCAGCCGCGCGATTCCGCGACCGGCCTGCAACCGATCCTGATCAATCCCAGCCAGACCGCGGCCGACCCGACGACGCGGATCAACCTGCGCGTGAACCTGCCCGCCGACGACGCGGTCGCCGGCGCGGCCGGCGACGCCTGGGACATGGAGGTCGAATATTTCGGCAACCTCGGCAATTCCGAAAGGATGACGGTCAGCTTCACGCCCGAGGTGACGGGCGCGGCCGGGACGCGCACGAACCGCTGGACGATGGAGATCCGCGATTCGGCCATCATCAACGATCCGGCCACCCCCGCCGACGAATCGCTGATCGGCGTCTACACGCTGGAATTCCAGGACGGCCAGCCCGGCGGCGGCACGCTTGCGGCAGTCACCACGGTGGCCGGCGGCGCCTATAGCGCGGCGACCGGGCTTCTTACCGTCCCCGGCGCGAACGGGCCGATGACCATCAACCTGGGGCGATATGGCGACAGCCAGGGCATCACCCAGCTCAGCACCAGCTTCTCGCCGGCCAATGTGACCAAGAACGGCTCGCCCGTCGGCAACCTGACGGCGCTCGAGATCGATGAAAGCGGCTATCTTCGCGCAACCTATGACACCGGCTTCACGCGGACCCTGTATCAGGTGCCGCTGGTGGATGTTCCCAATCCGAACGGTCTGATCGCAATGGACAACCAGACCTACAAGATTTCGCCTGAATCCGGCGCGTTCTACCTGTGGGACGCCGGTGACGGTCCGACCGGCGCAATCGCCGGCTATGCGCGCGAGGCATCGACGACCGATGTCGCGGCCGAGTTGACCGACCTGATCCAGACCCAGCGCGCCTATACCTCGAACGCCAAGGTTATCCAGACCGTCGATGAGATGCTGCAGGAAACCGCCAATCTCAAACGCTGACATTGACCGGGACGGCCTCCTGCCGTCCCGCGCTCGGAAACCGGAGCCTGCAAATGAGCCTTTCGTCCGCCATCTCCAATGCCGTTTCGGGCCTGACCGCGGCCTCGCGGGGCACGGAAATCGTGTCCTCCAACATCGCGAACGCGCTGACGCCGGGCTATGCGCGCAGGGAACTCGACCTGTCCTCGCGCCTGGCCGAGCGGGGTGGCGGCGTCAGCATCAACGGCGTTACCCGAATGGTCACGGCGGGGCTGATCGCCGATAATCGCCTGGCCCAGGCGGATGTCGGTTCATCCCGGACCGTGGCGACCTATCACGCCGCGATGGAGAAAGCCTTCGGCACGGGGACCGAGGCGTCCTCGCTGGTGCAAACCCTGACAGATTTCGAATCCGCCCTGGCCAGCGCGGCCGCAAGGCCCGACAGCGAGACGCGCCTGGCAGTGGTGCTGGATACGGCCACGGCTCTGGCAAAAAAGGTCAACGACATCTCCGCCACCATCCAGGCCGAGCGCAGCAAGGCGGAAAAGGCCATCGAAAATGACGTTGCGCGGCTGAATACGGCGCTTGAGCAAGTGGCGAAATTGAATGCGCAGATCGTCACCCTGTCGGCACAGGGCAGGGACGCTTCGTCGCAGTTGGATGCGCGTCAGGCGCTCATAGACAGCGTATCGGATATCGTGCCTATCAAGGAAGTGCCGCGCGAAAATGGCCGGGTCGCCTTGTTCACCTCCGGTGGCGCCATTCTCTTGGACGGGACCGAGCCGGCCCGGATCGGTTTCAGCGCCGTCTCCAGCATCACCGCCGATATGTCCACGGCCAGCGGCGCGCTTTCCGGGCTGACGCTGAACGGAAAGCCGCTCGGCGATATGCAGCGCACCATGTTTAACGGCGGCAGCCTGGAGGCGAACTTTGCCATTCGCGACCAGATCGCCCCGGCCTATCAGCAGCAGATCGACGCTTTCGCACGCGATTTATACGACAGGCTGTCCGATCCTGCGATCGACCCCTCTCTGGCCCCAGGCGACCCAGGGCTGTTCACCGATTCCCAGGGCGCTTTCAGTTCGGCCGATGAAACCGGCTTCGCCGGCCGCATTGCCGTTGCCTGGGCGGCGAACCCCGAGACGGGCGGGCAACTGTGGCGGATTCGCGCCGGAATCAATGCGACCGGCCCCGGCAGTTCTGGCGAAAGCACGCTGCTTGACCGGCTCGGATCGGCCCTCGCGGCCTCGCGTTTGCCGGCTTCGACCAGCTTGTCCGCGGTGCCGCGCAGTCTGCAGGGCCTTTCGGCGGACCTGACCTCGGTTGCGGCGACGAATCGCATCCGAACCGAAGCTGGCGCCATGCAAAGCAGCGCGCGCCAGTCCGGCCTCCAGGCGGCCCTTCTGGCTGAAGGGGTCGACAGCGACAAGGAAATGGAAGGCCTGCTCGCGCTGGAGCGTGCCTATGCCGCAAATGCCAAGGTCTTTCAGACCGCAAATGACATGCTGGATGCTATCCTGAGGCTGACATGACCCCTTTTCATTCCATCGGCGACCTTTCCCGTTCCTATCAGCTCCGGCTTGGGCAGCAGGGGCTGAAAGCCAGGCTGGACCGGCTGACCCAAGAAATGATGACCGGGGTCAAAGCGGATATTCCCAAAGCGCTGGCAGGCGATTTGTCAGGGATTTCGCATATCGAATCCCGGCTGAAACTGCTGACCACGTTCCAGCAAAACACATCCGAGGCGCAAAACAGGCTAGCGGGCATGCAGGCCGCGCTTGGGCAGATCCAAGCCGTCGTCGACGACCTGGGGCCCAGCGTGCTGACCGAACGTAATATTCTGGAAGAGCAAGACCTTAGGGCGCGCGCCGACAGCATCAAGCGGGATTTCCAGTCGATGTTCGAAACCCTGAACACCATCACCGCCGGGCAATATTTGTTTGGGGGCAACCGAACCGACAGTCCAGCGCTGGGCAGTTTTGAAACGATGCTCGCGGAACTGAATACCGCGGTTGCTGGTGCCACCACCGCGGCAACTATCGCAAGCCGCATCGACGCATGGTTTGACGCACCCCAGGGAACCGGGGGCTTTTCGGACACGGTCTATCAGGGGGACGATGACGGCAGCACCCGGTTTTCGATCTCGCCCGAACATCGGATCGACAGCAATCTGTCGGCCAATTCCGCGGAGCTGCGCGATACGCTCAAGGGAATGGCCGTGATGGCCTATGCGTCCGAAGCCAGGTCGGCAATCGACGATGCGACCTTGCGGGATCTCTTCTCCGAAGCGGGGGGCCGGCTGGCCAAGGCAACGCTCGGGTTGACCACCGCCCGCGCCGATCTGGGCCGACAGCAGGCGGCCGTTACCCAGGCGCAGGCTAGAAACTCGGCTGAAACGACAACGCTTTCCATTGCGCGTACGAATATGATCGGCGCCGACCCCGCCGAAGCCGTCACCGCCCTGGAAGAGACCGAAGCGAAGATTCAAAGCCTCTATGCCATCACGGTCCGGCTTTCCCGGCTCAGCCTCACGGATTACCTGTCATGAGGTTCCTGTATCTTCTGCTGATCCTGTTCGGCCTTGCCGCTCCGGGCCTTGCTGCGCCGGTTCGGATCAAGGATCTGGCCAATATCGACGGCGTCCGCGGCAACGACCTGGTCGGTTATGGCCTGGTCGTCGGCCTGAACGGTTCGGGCGACAGCCTGCGAAACTCGCCCTTTACCGAAGAGATCATGGCCGGCTTGCTTGAACGGCTGGGCGTCAATGTCACCGACGAAGCATTCCGTCCCAAGAACGTGGCGGCGGTGATCGTTACCGCCACCTTGCCGCCGTTCGCGCGCGCCGGTTCGCAGATCGATGTCAGCGTGGCCGCGATAGGCGATGCGAAAAGCCTGCTTGGCGGCACATTGGTCATGACGCCGCTGAACGCGGCAGACGGCGAGATATATGCCGTCGCGCAAGGCTCGGTCCTGGCAGGGGGGGCCGAGGCTTCCGGCGCGGCCGCCTCGGTCGTCCAGGGCGTGCCTACGACGGGCACTCTCCCTTCGGGCGCCAGGGTGGAGCGGGAAGTGGCCTTCGACTTCTCGCAAATGACGAACCTGCGCCTGGCGCTGAGAAACCCCGATTTCACCACCGCCGCCCGTGTCGAGGCCGCGATCAATCGCACGCTGGGACGTGGGCTGGCCGAACTGGTGGATTCGGGAACCATCGTGATCGACTCGACCGTTTTGGGTCGGGTCAACCCGGCGCGGCTGATGGGGCAGATCGAGAATATCACCGTCGAGCCCGAGACAGCGGCTCGCGTCGTCATTGACCACAAGTCCGGCACTATCGTCATGGGCGAGGATGTGCGCATCTCGCGGGTGGCGGTTTCCCAGGGCAACCTGACCCTGCGGGTGCGGGAAACCCCCGTCGTGTCGCAGCCGAACCCCTTCTCTCCGGGAGAAACCGTGGTTCTGCCCCGAACGCAGGCCGAAATCACCCAGGAGCCGGGGATTGGCTTTGCTGAAGTATCCGGCGAATCATCCTTGTCCGAGGTGGTTGCGGGGCTCAACGCATTGGGGATCAGGCCCCGCGACATGATCGACATACTGAAGGCGGTCCATGCCGCCGGGGCGCTGCACGCCGAATTCATCGTGAACTAAAACGGAACAGCCGCCCGTTGCGGGCGACTGCGCTTCGGGCACTTGGCGATCCCTGTCCGCACCTGCAACTGGCCCAGTCAGGGGCGGCGGGCAGCGGTTCAGATGACCGGCGTGAAGCCCCCGGCCTGATGATCGTATTGCTCCAGCGTTCCCTCGGCGATGTCGTGCAAAACCCCGTGCAAGGACAGGTTCCCCGATTCCACCGCGGTTTTCACGAAGGGAAAGGTCATCAGGTTTTCAAGCGAAACGAGAACGGCTTGCCGCTCGAGTCCGCGGATCTGCTGTTCGGGCGGCAGCGTCGCCACGCGCTCGTATCCCGGACGCAGGATGTCCATCCAGCGGCCGACGAAGCTGGATTTCTCTTCAAGCTCGGGCGCATGGCCGGAACACATGGCATGGCATCCCTGAACGCCGCCGCAATTGGTATGCCCCACCACCACCACATGGGCGACCTTGAGCGTGTTCACCGCATATTCGACCGCAGCCGAGGTGCCGTGCTGCTCGCCGTCGGGGGCATAGGGCGGGACCAGGTTGGCGATGTTGCGGTGAATGAAGAATTCACCAGTATCCGCCCCGAAGATCGAGGTCACGTGGACGCGCGAATCGCAACAGGCGATGACCATGGCGCGGGGATGCTGGCCGTCCTCGGCCAGACGGCGAAACCAGACGCGATTTTCGACAAAGGCTGTGGCGCGCCAGCCGTGGTAGCGCTGGACCAGATACAGCGGCAGTGGACGTGCTTCTTTCATTCCTATCCTCATCTACCGATCGCACGAGTGATAGCGGCTGGACCGATAAAGTTCGAGTGGTTTAGCGCGCGCCTCATAACCTTTTCTTGATGGATTGATGCCAGCTTGCGCCTCAGCGCGACAGGAAGCCCATATGGGAGCGGGAATGACGAAGATTGCAGTTCTGAGCATGGACGAGACGGTTCGGATCGACGTGCAAAGGCTTGAACAGATCGTTCGTGAACTGGGCGAGCCCGCGGCCGGCCAGATCATCGGCGCGGCACTGGAACAGCTTGCGCTGGCGCTGGGCCGCACGGTGGCCGCTTCGCGGCGGGGCGACCGGGGGGCCGTCGTTGCCAATGCCGACCAGCTTTCGCGGCTGGCCTGGCAGGTCGGGCTCGTCACCCTGGCGGGGGTCGCCATCGATGTCGGCGCTTGCGCGGAACGCCAGGACGAACCGGCGCTGGCCGCCACGACCTGCAGGCTTGAACGGATCGGCAACCGGTCGCTGACCGAGCTGTGGGATCCGCCGGAAACCTCTTGAACGAACGCGCCCTTGCAGCCCTTGGCCTGGGCGCTAGGGTGCCGCAAAGGACAGAAGGTCACGACCATGCCGATGATACCCCAGTTTGCCGATTCTGATGCCCCTTCGCTTCCGCTTTGGCTGGTCCGGCCGGGCGAGGCAGGGCCCGACCTGTCCTCCGACATCGACCCCCTGGCTGCGAATTGGGCCCGGGCGCAGGGCTTTGCGGCCAAGGCGGGGCAGGTCTGCCTGCTTCCCTTGCCGGATGGCGGGCTTGGCGGCACGCTATTCGGCCTTGGTCCCCAGCCCACGGATCGCCCGGCGCGGGACCGCTTTGCGCTGGCGCGGGCGGCCGAGGCGCTGCCGGCCGGCAACTGGCGCCTGGCGAATCGGCCGCAGGGGTTCGATCTGGCCCTGGGCGCCCTGGGCTGGCTTTTCGCGCAGTATCGCTTTGACCGCTACAAGCGGGTCGAGGCGCCGGGCGCCCGGCTTGTCTGTCCCGAGGGGCTGGACCGCGACCGGCTGATCGCCATGGCCGCGGGCGAATACCTGGCGCGCGACCTGATCAACACCCCCGCCTCGGACATGGGTCCGGGCGAGCTGGAGCAGGCCGCGCGCGACCTGGCCGGGCGGCATGGCGCCGGGATCGAGGTGGTCTGCGGCGACGACCTTATCGCCCGCAACTTCCCGATGATCCACGCCGTCGGCCGGGCTGGGGCACAAGCGCCCCGGCTGATCGACATCCGCTTTCCGGGCGAGGGGCCGCGGCTGACGCTGGTCGGCAAGGGGGTCTGTTTCGACACCGGCGGGCTGGACATCAAGCCGGCCGCCTCAATGGCGCTGATGAAGAAGGACATGGGGGGCGCGGCCAATGTGCTGGGCCTGGCCGAGACCCTGGCCCGACTGGGCCTGCATCGCGACATGCGGCTGCGCATCCTGATCCCGGCGGTGGAAAACGCCATTTCCGCCAATGCCTTCCGTCCCGGCGACATCCTGACCAGCCGCAAGGGCCTGACGGTCGAGGTCAACAATACCGATGCCGAGGGCCGGCTGGTGCTGGCCGATGCGCTGGCCCTGGCGGCGGAGGAGGCGCCGGAGCTGCTGGTGTCGATGGCGACGCTGACCGGCGCCGCCCGCGTCGCGCTTGGCCCCGAACTGCCGCCCTTCTTCTGCGACGACGACGCGCTGGCGGCCGCGATCCAGGGCGCCGGCCGGGCCCATGGCGACCCGGTCTGGCGCCTGCCCTTCTGGGAACCCTATGAGGCGATGATCGAGCCGGCCATCGCCGATCTGGACAATGCGCCCTCGGGCGGGTTTGCCGGGGCGATCACCGCGGCGCTGTTCCTGCGCCGCTTTGCCGGCCAAGCGCGGGCCTATGCGCATTTCGACATCTATGGCTGGCAGCCCAGTGCCGCGCCCGGCCGGCCCAAGGGCGGCGCGGGCCAGGCCATGCGCGCCATCCTGCACGCCCTGCCGGAAATCCTGCGATGACCGCGCCCGCCGACCGCCGGCTGACCCCGGCGACCGAGCGGGTGGCGCTGGAATCCCTGCGCGGCATCCTGGAGCGTCCGGCCTATACGCCCGGCCAGCCGATGCGGCTGGTCGCGCCGCTGGCCGATCTGTGCCGCGCGCCCGGCGGTGCCCGCGACCGCCAGCTGAACTTCGGCGCCGACCTGGTGCAGCTGGAGCAGGCCGGGGGTTGGGCCTTCGTGCAGGCGGCGGCGGACGGCTATTGCGGCTGGGTCCGGGCCGAGGGGCTGAGCCGGCAGATGCCGGCCGTCACCCATCGCGTCACTGCCCCGGCCACCCATGTCTATGCCGAGCCGGACATGAAGACCCCCGAGTCGATGCGGCTGTCGCTGGGCGCGCGGCTGTCGGTCATCGCCATGCGGGACGGTTTCGCCCGGCTGGCGCAGGGCGGCTGGGTGCCGGCGCAGCATATCGCGGACCGCGCCGAGCGCGACCCCGCCGCGGTGGCCGGGCGTTTCCTGGGCACGCCCTATCTGTGGGGCGGCAACAGCCGCTGCGGTATCGACTGCTCGGGCCTGGCGCAGGCTGCGCTGGCGGCCTGCGCCGTGCCCTGTCCCGGCGACAGCGACCTGCAAGAGACGGCCTTTCCCCCGGCGGACGGCCCGATCCGCCGCAACGACCTGCTGTTCTGGCCCGGCCATGTCGCCCTGGCGCTGGACGGCGAGCGCATGATCCATGCCACCGCCTTCGCCATGGCGGTAATCGTCGAGCCCATCTCCCAGGCCATCGCGCGCATCGACGCGGCCGGGCAGGGACCGTTCCGCGGCGCAAGGCGACCCTCGCTTGCCGTGCAGGCGCCGTTCCCCTAGCCTTGGCCGCAAAGGAGGCGCGCATGGTTCATCTTTGGGTCCGCGCGGAAAGCCGCGCCAATGAACAGCGGGTCGGCATCACCCCCGCCGGTCTGGGCGAGTTGATTGCGCAGGGCTTCCGCGTCACGGTCGAGGAAAGCCCGCATCGCATCCTGCCCATCGCCGGTTACGCCGCGGCCGGGGCCGAAATCGCGCCCGCGGCTTCCTGGCCGGGCGCCCCGGCCGAGGCCATCGTCTTCGGCCTCAAGGAACTGCCCGAGGATGGCACGCCCCTGGCGCATCGCCACATCATGTTCGGCCATGCCTACAAGGGCCAGCCGGCCGGGCTGGCGCTGCTGCGCCGGTTTCGCGACGGCGGCGGCGTGCTGTATGACCTGGAATACCTGACCGACGAGAACGGCCGGCGGCTGGCGGCCTTCGGCTATTGGGCCGGTTTTGCCGGGGCCGCCGTCTCGCTGAAGGCCTGGGCGGCGCAGCGGCGCGGCAGCCTCTGCGGGCCGGTCGCCGCCTGGCCCTCGCAAGAGGGATGCAGGACGAGCTGCGGGCCGAGCTGGACGCGACCGGCGCGCCGCGGCCGCATGCCATCGTCGTCGGCGCGCTGGGGCGGGTGGGCAGCGGCGCGTCGGACCTGCTGGCCCGCATGGGGGTGCGGGTCACGAAATGGGACATGGCCGAGACGGCCGGCGGCGGCCCCTTCCCCGAGATCCTGGCGCATGAGCTGTTCGTGAACTGCATCCTGGCCGGGCCGCAGACCCCGGTTCTGGTGCCGCCCGAGGCGGTCGGGCCCGGCCGGGCGCTGACGGTGATCGGCGACGTCGCCTGCGATCCCTCCAGCGATTTCAACCCGGTCAAGGTCTATGACCGCGCGACCGACTGGGATCGGCCGGCGATCCGCCTGGCCGAGCGCCCGCCGTTGGACGTGATGGCGATCGACAACCTGCCCTCGCTCTTGCCGCGCGAAAGCGCGCTGGATTATGCCGCGCAGCTGCTGCCGGTGCTGAAGCGCCTGGACCGCATCGACGAGGGGGCCTGGGGCAGGGCGGGGGCGCTGTTTCGGGACCATCTGGCCGCGTCTTGACGCCGGCCGGGAACGCAAGCGGCGGCCGGGACGTTGGGCCGCGAACCCCAGTCAGACGGATGCGACCATGATGACGCGACCCGCTGCCATTGCCGCCAGCCTTGCCCTGTGCCTTGCCGCCCCGCCGGCGCTGGCCGAGTTGAACGACCGTCCCCCGAACGCCAGCGGGCAGAGCCCGGCCTTTCCCGGCCAGACCCGCGCCCCCGAGATCCGCGAGCAGATCCCGATCAGCCGGGTTCCGCTGATCCGGGGGCTCAGCGATCCCTGGGGCATGGCGCTTTTGCCCGGTGGCGGCTTGCTGATCACCGAACGCACCGGCACGCTGCGGCTTTACCGCGACGGCCAGCTGTCCCAGCCCATCCAGGGCATGCCCGAGGTCGATGCCCGCGGCCAGGGCGGGCTTCTGGACGTGGCGGTGGCGCCGGATTTCGGCAGCACGCGGCAGGTCTGGTTCAGCTTTTCCGAGCCGCGCGGCAATGGCCGCAACGCCACCGCGGTCGGCACCGGGCGGCTGTCGGCCGACGGCACCGCGCTGGAAGAGATGCGGGTGATCTTCCGGCAGGAGCCGGCCTGGGCCTCGACCCTGCATTTCGGCTCGCGCCTGGTCTTCGACCGGCAGGGGCAGCTGTTCGTCACCACCGGCGAGCGCTCGCGCCCCGAGCCGCGGCAACTGGCGCAGGATCTGGGCACGCATCTGGGCAAGGTGCTGCGCATCGACCCCGCCACCGGCGCCGCCGCGCCCGGCAATCCCTTCACCGAGGGGCAGGCCCGGCCCGAGATCTGGTCCTGGGGCCATCGCAACATCCAGGCGGCGGCGCTGGACGCGCAGGGCCGGCTCTGGACGGTCGAGCATGGCCCGCAGGGCGGCGACGAACTCAACCTGCCGCAGGCCGGGCGCAACTATGGCTGGCCGGTCATCACCTATGGCCAGGACTACAGCGGCGGCCCCATCGGCCAGGGCATCACCCAGCGCGAGGGGATGGAGCAGCCGGTCTATTACTGGGATCCGGTGATCGCGCCCAGCGGGATGGTGTTCTATCGCGGCGCCATGTTCCCGGAACTGGAAGGCGATGCGCTGATCGGCGGCCTGCAGGCCGGGGCGGTGGTGCGGCTGCGCATCGAGGGCGACCGCGTGAGCGGAGAGCAGCGCCTGCTGGAGGGCATCGGCCGCGTGCGCGACATCGAACTGGCGCCGGACGGGGCGCTGCTGATCCTGACCGATGGGGGCGAGCTGATCCGGCTGGCGCGCGGCTGAGGGCCGGGTGTGCCTTCGCTGGAGAAGGCCCGGCCGCCGCATTATAGGGCAAGGTGCCGATTGCCGGTCCCGATCACGACACTGGACCAAAAGCCTGGGATCGCCACCAAGACGGCAGCCACAATCGGCTGAGAACCGGGAACCTGCACTTGCCTCCGCAGGCTCTCGGCTTCCGAACAGGATTGTCGACGATCTGGACCCTAGACCGGGCGCTGCAACGCGTCCTCGGCATCCTCGGGCGAGATGCCAAGCGCCTCCATCCCCGCTTCCAGGTAATCGGCCAGCTGCGGCTCGCCCATCAGGTAATCCTGGGTGGGGGTGCTGCGCTCGGCCTTGGCGGTCTCGATCGCCTCGTCCAGATCCTCGGGGCCGAAGGTGTCGCGGCCGATCCACATCACCGCGACCAGGCTGGCCTGCTCGTCCTCGTTCAGGCTGGCGATGAACTCGGCCAGTTCGGTCTGGGTGCCATGGCCCTTGCGATGCCCGCTATGCGCCCAGGGGTTCACGCCGCTTTCGTATTCGCGGGCGCGGATGATGACATGGGCGATCTTTTCGGGACTGATTTCCAGCATGGCGGCACCTCCGGGATCTGTCCATTTGTCGCCCCGACCGGCGCCGGGGTCAATCGGGATCGAAGCGGGCGCGATGATGGACCGCGCGCCGGCCATGCCCCCGAGCCGTCTGCGCAGGACGGCAGGCGCGGGCAAAAGCCCGGCGCGGCTGCAAGCGGGGGCAGGGGGGCGGGCCAAGGTGCCGGGCATCGGCCGCGCCTGCGTCATCGGGTCGCGGCCGGGCGGGATCGCTCAGCGGCCGAAAAGCCGCTCGATGTCCGACAGCTTCAGCTCGATCCAGGTCGGGCGGCCGTGGTTGCACTGGCCGGATTTCGGCACCCGCTCCATCTCGCGCAAAAGCGCGTTCATCTCCTCCGCCGACATGCGCCGGCCCGAGCGGACCGAGCCGTGGCAGGCCATCGAGGACAGCACCGCATCGACCCGCGCCCGCAGCCGTTCGGACGTGCCCTGGTCGGCCAGGTCGTCCAGGATGTCGCGGATCAGCCGCCGGGCGTCCAGGCGCTGGATCAGCGCCGGCACCTCGCGCACCGCGATGGCGCCGCCGCCGAAGGGCTCGATCACCAGTCCCAGCGCGGCCAGCTCATCGGCGATGGCAAGGATGCTTTGGGCGTCGGCTTCGGACAGCTCGACGATCTCGGGGATCAGCAGGGCCTGGCTGGCGATGCCGCTGGCATCAAGCTGCGCCTTCAGCCGCTCATAGACCAGGCGTTCATGGGCGGCATGCTGGTCGACGATGACGATGCCGTCGGCGGTCTGGGCGACGATCCAGTTCTCGTGCAGCTGCGCGCGGGCGGCGCCCAGCGGCGCCTCGGCCGCAGGCTCGGGCTGGGCTTCGGGTTCGGGCTCGACCCGCGCGGTCGGCGCCTCGGCAAAGCCCGGTGCCTGAAAGGCCAGGCTGGCGGCGATGGCTGGGCCCGAGGGGCGGGCGGGCGCGTAGCTGGCCTGATAGCGGCGCGGCTGTTCCGGCTCGGGCCGCGCCACCCCCAGCGCCGCCGCGGCCACGGTGGACGAGGCGCGATGCCCCGCCCCCGCCAGCGCATGGCGCAGCGCGCTGACCACCAGCCCGCGGGCGATGCCCGGTTCGCGAAAGCGGACCTCGGCCTTGGCGGGATGCACGTTCACGTCGACCTGGTGCGGATCGCAGGTCAGAAACAGCACCGCCGCCGGATACCGGCCCGAGGCCAGCACGTCCATATAGCCCGCCCGCAGCGCCCCGGTCAGCAGCTTGTCGCGCACCGGGCGGCCGTTGACGTAAAGATGCTGCGCCACCGCCGCGCCGCGCGAATAGGTCGGCAGGGCGGCAAAGCCGGTCAGGGTGATACCGTCCCGCGTCGCGTCGATGGCAAGCGCGTTGTCGATGAAATCGCGGCCCATGACGCGGGCCAACCGGGTCTGCAGGGCGCCGAACAGCTCGCCCTGCTCGGCATCGGCGCGAAACAGCACCCGGCCCTCGTCCTCGTCGGTCAGCGTGAAGCCGACATAGGGCTCGGCCATGGCCAGGCGGCGGATCGCCTCGGCCACGGCCTGGGTCTCGGCCCGGTCCGTGCGCAGGAATTTCAGCCGCGCCGGCGTGGCAAAGAACAGGTCGCGCAACTCGACCACCGTGCCGCGATTGCCCGCCGCCGGCTTGACCGGGCCGATGCGCCCGCCGGTGACGGCGATCTGCGCGCCGTCATGGCCGGCGGCGCGGCTGGTGATCGACAGCCGGCCCACGGCGCCGAGGCTGGGCAGCGCCTCGCCGCGAAAGCCGAAGCTGCGGATGTCCAGAAGGTCGCTGCCGTCGATCTTGCTGGTCGCGTGCCGGGCCAGCGCCAGCGGCAGATCCTCGGCCGTCATGCCGCAGCCGTCGTCGCTGACGCGGATCAGCGCCTTGCCGCCCTTGGCGATGGCCACGTTCACCCGCGTCGCGCCGGCATCGAGCGCATTCTCGACCAGTTCCTTGACGGCCGAGGCCGGGCGTTCAACCACCTCGCCGGCGGCGATGCGGTTGGCCGCGGCCTCGTCCAATTGCCGGATGACGGGACGCATCTTGGGGGCATGGGTGTTCATGCCCCCAGATCTAGCATTTCCCGGCGCGGCGGGAAAGGATTCGTCAGTTGGTCGCGTCGATGCCTTCCGGCCGGCCGACCAGCACGAAGCGGATCTGGTCGGAATGCAGCAGGCGCTGCCCCACGCGCTGCACGTCCGCGGCCGTCACCGCCTCGATCTTGCCGTTGCGGGTGTTGACGTAATCCGCCGGCAGGCCGATCAGCTGCATCCCGGCCAGGATGCCGGCGATCTTGCCGTTGCCGTCGAAGCGCAGCGCATATTCGCCGGTCAGGTAGGTCTTGGCATCGGCCAGTTCCTTTTCCGTGACGCCGCCCTTGGCGAAACGGTCCCATTCCTGGCGGATCAGGCCGACCGCCTCGGCCACCTTGTCGTTCGCGCTGGCCATGCCGCCCTGCCAGGTCTCGCCATAGACGCCGTTGGCAAGGCCGGTGCTGACGCCATAGGTCAGCCCGCGCTTTTCGCGGATCTCGTCCATCAGGCGCGAGGAAAAGCCGCCGCCGCCCAGGATGTGATCGGCGACGAAGGCGGCGAAGTAATCCGGGTCGGACATGGGCAGGCCGGGCTGGGCAAAGCTGACCACGGTCTGCGGGCTGTCCCAGTCGATCACCGTCACCCCGCCGGTCAGTTGCAGCCGGGCCCTGTCCGGCAGCGGGGCCGAGCCCTGTTCGGGCAGCCCGCCCAGCACGGCGTCGATCAGCTTGCCCAGCTCCTCGGCGGTGATGTCGCCGGCCGCGGCCACCACCACGCGGTCGCGGGCCAGGATGCGGTCCCTGGCCGCGACCAGGTCGTCGCGGGTCAGCGCGGCCACGGTTTCGCGCGTGCCGTTGATCGAGGTGGCATAGGGATGCTCGCCCCAGGCCAGCCGCGCCAGTTCCTTGCTGGCGATGGCGTTCGGGCTGGTCGCCTCGGACCGGATGACCGCCTGCAACTGCGCCCGCACCCGCTCGACCGCATCGGGGTCGAAGCGCGGCTCGGCCAGCGCCTGGCGCAGCAATTCGGCCGCCTGGTCGCGGTTCTCGGTCAGCATGCGGGTGTTGACGGTCAGCGCATCGTCGCCGACATCGAAGCGGTTCTGCGCGCCCAGCCCCTCGACCGCCTCGGCATATTGCACCGAGTCCATCTCGCCCGCGCCCTCCTCCAGCAGGGCGGTCATCAGGCTCATCTGGCCGCGCTTGCCCGGCGCGTCCAGGCTGGCGCCGCCCCGGAACATCAGCGACAGCGCGGTGAAGGGGATCGAGTGATCCTCGACCAGCCAGGCCTTGATGCCGCCGGGCGAGGTGATCTCCTGGATCTCGATGGCGCGCGCAGGCAGGCTGGCCAGGGCGACGAAGACAAGGGTGGCAAGGGCGCGGATCATTCGGCTTCTCCCGGATTGGCGACTTCGGCAGCGACGGGTTGCGGCTCCTCGGGCGGCGGCAGCAGCCAGCCGGTGACGCTGGCCTTGCTTTCCAGCACCAGCCTGGCGGCGGCGCGGATGTCCTCGGTGGTGACGGCGGCCAGGAGGTCGGGCCAGTCGTTCACGTCCTCGATGGTCAGGCCGGTGGCCAGGCCCTGGCCATAGTCATAGGCCCGGCCATGCGCCGAATCCTGGGAATAGATGCGGGCGGCGCGGATCCGGGTCTTGACCCGTTCCAGCTGCGCCGGGTCGGGGCCCTCGGCCAGGAATTTCGCCAGCGCCGCGTCCAGCGCCGCCTCGGCCTCGGCATTCTCAACCCCCGGCGCCGGCACCATCGAGATGCCGAAGGTGGTCGGATCGACCGCGAACCCGTCGTAGGAGGCATTCACGTAAAGCGCCTTGCCGGTCAGCACCAGGTCGCGGGCCAGGACCGAGGTCTGGCTGGAACCCGCCAGCAGGTTGGCCAGCACGGTCAGCGCGGCGGCCTGCTGCTGCTCGCCCCGGTTGCGTTCGGGCGCGATCACGGTGCGGATCATCACCGGCTGGGCGACGCGGGGGTCCACCCGCTCCATCCGCCGGGGCGAGCGCTGGATCGGCTCTTGCGGGCGCGGCTGGCGGGCGGCGTCGGGCTTGGGCGGGACGGGGCCGTAATATTTCTCGGCCAGTTCGCGCACCTCTTCGGGGGTCACGTCGCCGGCGATGACCAGCACGGCGGCGTTCGGGGCGTAATGCGCGTCATACCAGGCGATGGCATCCTCGCGCGTCAGCCCCTCCATCTCCTGCCGCCAGCCGATCACCGGGCGGCCATAGGGGTGGTTGTAGAACTGCACCGCGCTGCGCTCTTCCGAGAATTGCGCGCCGGGGTCGCTGTCGGTGCGCTGCGAGCGTTCCTCCAGCACCACCTGGCGCTCGGCCTGCCAGTCGTCCTCGCCGATCTTGAGATTGGCCATGCGGTCGGCCTCCATCTCCATGATCAGCGGCAGGCGGTCGCTGGCGATGCGCTGGAAATAGGTGGTGAAGTCGTAGCTGGTGAAGGCGTTGTCCATGCCGCCATTGGCGGTCACGGTCTTGCTGAGATCCCCCGGTCCCAGCTTGTCGGTGCCCTTGAACATCAGGTGTTCCAGGTAATGCGCGATGCCGGACTTGCCGGGCTGCTCGTCGGCCGAGCCGATGCGATACCACAGCATCTGCACCACGACCGGGGCGCGGTGATCCTCGATCACCACGGCTTCCAGGCCGTTTTCCAGGGTGAAATGGCTGATTCCCTTGGGCATTTCGGCCAGCGCGGGGGATGCGGCCAGCAGCAGCGCAAGGGGCGCAAGTCGGGTCAGGATGGTCATGGCAGGCTCCGGTTCGGGGTCGCGCCACGAACCTGCCCTTGCGCGGGGTCGCGCGCAAGCCTGCCGCCCCTCATCTCGGCGTGATCGGGGCGCGATCAGTCCTCGCGCAGGATCGGCACCCGGTCCACCACGCTGGGCCGGGCGGCGACGTCGCCGTTGCTCATGCCGCGGGGCGGCGCGGCGGGCAGCTGCACGCCGGTCGGGCGCCAGCGTTCCAGTTCCGACCAGCTGTCCAGCGTCATCGATTCATAGGCGCGGTAATAGACATTGGTCCGCGCCAGCACCTCGAGCGCGCGGCGGGAATGGCGGCTGCGCCAGGCCAGATCCTCTTGCGCGGTGGTCTGGCGGATCGCCGGGTCGCGGCCCAGGCGCGAGGCATGGGCGATCAGCGCGGCATCGGCGACGCCGACGCCCTGCGCGGCAAGCTGGCCCGGATTGCCGCCCAGCGCCGCCACGGCATCGGCATGGGGCGTCGGATCGGTGATGTTGCCACCCCCCGGCGTCGGCGGCGGCAGCACGTTCAGGTCGGCCGGCATCTGCAAGGGCTTGGTCGGCAGGATCGAGAATTCGTCCGGGCTGGTGCGGCCGGCGTTGGTGTTCATCAGACGCGGATCGCTGCTGCAAGCGGCCAGCAGCAGCGTGGTCATGGTCAGCGCGATCGCCCGCATCTTGCGTCCCTCTTGTTCGTCCGGCCCGTTCTTAGCGTGTATTCCCGGCCTCGTCACGGGTCTTGTCGTCCAGCGCCAGTTCCGCCTGCGCCTCGTCGCCGGCCAAGGGCCGTTCGCCGTTCGCGGGGCGGGGCTTGGGCGCCCGCGGCTTGGCCGGGGCGCGGCGCTTCTTCGGCTCGGGCTTGCGCTCGGGCGGCAGCAGCACCAGCCCCATCGCGCCCAGGAAGATGGCGATGTCGGCCACGTTGAAGCTGTAGGGGTTGCGCCAGCCCGGCAGCGACATGTTCAGGAAATCCGCCACCGCGCCATAGGTCAGCCGGTCCACGACATTGCCCAGCGCCCCGCCGATCAGCAGCCCGGCCGAGGCTTGCGCAAAGCGCGACGGCTTGGCCCGCCCGACCCAGATCCCGACCCACAGGCAGACGGCCAGCGCGATGGCGATCAGCACCCAGCGCATCACCTCGACATCGCTGGCGAACAGGCCGAAGTTCATGCCCTGGTTCCAGGCCATGCGCAGGTTCAGCCAGGGGTCGATCACGTCGATCTCGCGCAGCTGGTCCAGCCGCAGCACATGCACGACCAGGTATTTCAGCGCCTGGTCCAGCACAAAGACCAGCCCCGCCACCAGCGCCACGTTGCGCCCGACGCGCGGCGGCGGCGGCTTCTTGCCGCGCCGCTTGCGGGCCGCCGGGCTTTTCCGCGGCTTGGGGGTCGCGGTCTCGGCCATCAGTGACGGAAATGCCGCTGGCCGGTAAAGACCATGGCCAGGCCCAGCCGGTCGGCGGCCTCGATCACCTCGGCGTCGCGCATCGAGCCGCCGGGCTGGATCACCGCCCGCGCGCCCGCCGCCGCCAGCGCCTCGACCCCGTCGGCGAAGGGGAAGAAGGCGTCCGAGGCGACCGAGGAGCCGATGGTCAGCGCCTGCGCCAGGCCCAGCGCCTCGGCCATGTCCTCGGACTTGCGCTTGCCGATGCGGGTCGAATCGACGCGGCTCATCTGGCCGGCGCCGATGCCGACGGTGGCCAGGTCGCGGGCATAGACGATGGCGTTCGATTTCACATGCTTGGCCACGGTCCAGGCGAACAGCAGGTCGGCCAGTTCCTGGTCGGTCGGCTGGCTTTTCGTCACCACCTTCAGGTCGGCGCGCAGGATGCGGCCGTTGTCGCGGCCCTGCACCAGGAAGCCGCCGGCGACCTGGCGGAAGGCCAGCCCAGGCGCCGCGGGGTCGGGCAGCCCGCCGGTGGTCAAGAGCCGCAGGTTCTTCTTGGCGGCGAAGATCTCTTTCGCCTCGTCGGTGGCGTCGGGGGCGATGACCACCTCGGTAAAGATCTCGGTGATCGCCTGCGCGGTTTCGCCGTCGAGCGTGGTGTTCAGCGCGATGATGCCGCCGAAGGCCGAGGTGCGGTCGCAGTCGAAGGCGCGCCGGTAGGCATCGACGGCGCTGTCGCCGCGGGCCACGCCGCAGGGGTTGGCGTGCTTGATGATCGCCACCGCCGGGCCCTGGGCCGGGTCGAACTCGGCCACCAGCTCGAAGGCGGCGTCGGTGTCGTTGATGTTGTTGTAGCTGAGTTCCTTGCCCTGCCATTGCCGCGCGGTGGCGACGCCCGGACGGTCCGAGCCGTCCTTGTAGAAGGCGGCGGACTGGTGCGGGTTCTCGCCATAGCGCAGGGTCTGCGCCAGCTGGCCCGAAAAGCTGCGCCGGCGCGGGGTTTCCTCGCCGATGGCCCCGGCCATCCAGGTCGAGACCGCGGCGTCATAGGCGGCCGTCCTGGCATAGGCGATCTGCGCCTGCCGCTGGCGAAAGGCCAGGCTGGTGCGGTCGTCGTTGGCGTCAAGCTCGGCCAGCACGGCGGCATAGTCCTCGACATCGACCACCACCGTCACGAAGGCGTGGTTCTTGGCGGCGGCGCGGATCATCGCCGGGCCGCCGATGTCGATGTTTTCGATGCAATCGTCATGGGCGGCGCCCTTGGCCACCGTCGCCTCGAACGGATAGAGGTTGACGACCAGCAGGTCGATCATGCCGATCCGGTGCGACCGGGCGGCGGCCATGTGTTCCTCGTTGTCGCGCAGCGCCAGCAGGCCGCCGTGGACCACCGGGTGCAGCGTCTTGACGCGGCCGTCCATCATCTCGGGAAAGCCGGTCACTTCGGCCACGTCCACCACGCTCAGCCCCGCCTCGCGCAGCGCCTTGGCGGTGCCGCCGGTGGACAGGATCTCGACGCCCCGCGCCGAAAGCGCCCGCGCAAAGTCGATCAGCCCGGTCTTGTCGGAAACGGAAATCAGCGCGCGCTTCAGCGGAATGCGGTCGGTCATCGGTCGGAGGCCCCGTGCGGTGGATGGCGGATTTGGCCCGTCACCTACCCCCGGAACGCGCCAAGGTCCAGCCGATCTGGATCGCCCGGCCCAGCAGATGCGCGGAAATCACCATCTGCCGCGAGGGGCGCGGCTCGGCCATGGCGCGGTCGAGCAGGCAGGACGCCTCCAGCCGCAGCTGGCCCACGCCGTCATGGCTGAACAGCCATTCCTCGCCGCCCGGCAGGGTCAGGTGGATTTCCTGCCCCTGCTGGCGGGCCTGGACCTCGGGATGCAGGTGGAAGCGGATGTCGAAGGCCAGACCTTCCTCGGGGCGGACCTGGTCCAGCCGGGCCTGGGCGCTGGCGTCCAGCGCCGCCAGCGAATCCTCGCCGCGCAGGCCCACGCCGTCGGGATCGAGCCAAAGCTCGCGCAGATGCGTCAGCCCGTGGCTGGCCAGCCAGCCGTCATGGCCGGCCAGCAGATGCGCGGGTTCCGGCGAATGCGCCGGGCCGCAATCCGGGGCGGTCAGGTTGCCCAGCGCGTCGCAATCGCCGGCCCAGACCAGGTCGGGGCGCTCGGTCAGGATGTCGGGCTCGCCCTCCTGCCGGTTCGGGTTCAGCCGCGACGAGGACAGGCCGGCCAGGCACAGCGCCGAATGGCAGGGCGTGGCGCGGCTGGCCCTGGCCCACAGCGGGCCGAAGCCGTCGCCGGGGCCGCAATTCACGATCAGCGGCTGGCGCGCCACGGTCAGCTCGAAGGCCAGGGTCGAGGCATGGGCGCGGATCGCCGCCGGACCGCCGGGCGGCGGCGCGGCATCCAGGATCAGCGTGGTGCGGGCCCGCGCCATGCGGGCAAAGCCCATGGCGAGCCCGCTGACCGGCAGGGCCGGGCCTTCGGCCGCGCGCAGGCAGCGGTCGAGCCGTCCGGCCGCGCCGCGCCCGCCGCCGTGAAAGCTGGGCAGCGCGCCGTCGGCATGGCGCAGCGCCCGCAGGATCGGCGCGATCTCGGCGATGATGGCGTGCAGCTCGGGCGGGCATTCCAGCCCCACCTCTTCGGCGACCTCTTGCGCCCAGACCAGAAGCGCCATCGCCTCCAGCAGCGATTCGGGCGCGCGGGCCTCGGACAGGGTGGCGACGCCCATGGCGTCCGCCTCTTCGGCCAGGGCGATCAGCGCCGGCTGCGCCAGGGTCTGGCGGTCGCGCAGCGACATGGCGCCGATGGCAAGCCCTGCCAGCGCCTCGATCCGGCACAGCCCGTCGGTGCTGTCGAACCATTTGTCCCGCAGGTGGAGCAGGTGCTGGTCGAGGGCGCGGAAATAGGGCTCGGCCCCGTCGCGGTCCAGCCCCGGCAGGATCATCCCGGCATGGAAGATCCAGCGCAGCACCCGCCGCCCGGCGACCTGCGGCGCCCATTCCGGCGCCTCGGGCTGCGGCTGGCGGTGCCGGCGCAGCCAGCGCAGCACATGGTCCTGGGCGATGGCGCGGGCGCGGGGCGTGCCCACGGCGGCAAGGTCGTCGAGCCAGCCGAAGCCGGCCAGTTCGGCCGCGACGCTGGCGGGCAGGTCGGCGGCGAAGAAATCGCCCGACAGGGTGATGCCGCCCAGGTGCAGGGTGCCCGCGGCGATCTGTTCGCCGCGGCCGGGATGGCCGATGGCCTTGGGTTCGGGGCGGCGCAGGAATCCCCTGGGCGCGACGGTGCTATCGGTCATGGGCAACGCATTCACTAGGACGGCGCAACCTTAGGTCCGCTCGGCGGATTTCCGCAAGCGCGCGATGAAGAACCCGTCCATGCCGCCGCGTTCCGGCCACAGGTCCGGGCGCAGCCGCAAGCCGCCCTGGGGCGTGATCCAGCCCGGCTCGATGCCGGGGGCGCGGGGCGGCTCGACCGCCAGGCCGGGATGGCGCGCCAGGGCGGCGGCCAGCTGCGCCTCGCCCTCGGCGGGCAGGAGCGAGCAGGTGGCATAGACCAGCCGTCCGCCGGGCTTGAGCAAGGACAGCGCGTGGTCGATCAGCCGCGCCTGCAAGCCGGTCAGTTCGGCCAGCCCCTCGCCGTCGCGGATGCGCGGCAGTTCGGGGTGGCGGCGGATGGTGCCGGTGGCCGAGCAGGGCGCATCCAGCAGCACCGCGTCCAGGGCCGCGTCCGGCCGCCAGTCCAGCGCATCCGCCGCGACCAGCCGGGCGGAAAGCCGGCAGCGCGCCAGGTTCTCGGCCACGCGGGCCAGGCGCGGTTCGGAAATGTCCACCGCCGTCACCTCGGCCCCGGCGGCGGCGAGTTGCAGCGTCTTGCCGCCCGGCGCGGCGCAAAGATCGGCGATCGCCTCGCCGGGCTGCGGATCAAGCACCCGCACCGCCAGCGCGGCGGCCGCGTCCTGCACCCACCAGTCGCCCTCGGCATAGCCGGGCAGGGCCGAGATCTGCGCGGCGGCAGGCAGCCGGTGCGAGCCGGTGGGCAGCGCCTCGCCGGGGCAATCCGCGCCCTTGGGCGTCAGGTCCAGGGCCGCGCCGGCCTCATGCGCGGCCTCGATGGCGCGGGCGGTATCCTCGCCCCAGGCGGCGACGACGGGCGCGCGCAGCCAGGGCGGCATCTTCTGCGGCGAGAGCGCGGCCCAGGCCGGGGCGGCGCCGGCGATCTTGCGCAGCACCGCGTTCACCATGCCGGCCGCCGCCTGTCCCTTTGGCCCCGAGGACCGCGCCAGCGCCACGGCGGCATTGACCGCGCCATGCGGCGCCTCGTCCAGGGCCAGCATCTCGACGGTGGCCAGCCGCAGGATGCGCATGATCTCGGGGCGCGGGCGGCGGGCCAGCAGCGGCGCCAGCAGCAGGTCGGCGCGGTCGGCGCGGCGCAGCACCTCGAGCGCGAGGCGGCGGGCGCGGGCGCGGTCGGGCGGCGACAGGCGCTCGGTCAGCGCCGCCGCCTCGTCCAGCGTCGCGCCCTCGTCCACCGCGGCCAGCAGGCGCAGCGCGCCCTTGCGTGCCCCGTCCCTGACCGTCTTGCCCTGTGACTTGTCCAAAGCCTGCCCCTTGCCTAGATTGATCCCGTCTAGCGTGAAGCAGGGGAAACCGCCATGACCGACCGCAAGGATCTGCCGCCCGCCGCGCAGCGCGCGCTGGCCGAGGCCGAGGAGCGCCGCCGCAAGGCGAAGCCGCTGGACCTGCCGGTCGAGCTGGGCGGGCGCGACGGGCCCGAGCCGGTGCGCTATGGCGATTACGAAAAGAAGGGCATCTGCGTCGATTTCTGAGGCGCCGTGCCCGGCTGCCCGGTCGCATGGGTATTTGGAGAACGGAGAAATCCGCCCTGCTGGCGAATCCGTGAACGGCGTTGAGCCGGCCGTTTACTTGCCATTGGGGTTCGGCGTCTAAACAATGCGCCAACCACCAAAACCGCAAGGAACGGCAGATGGCCTCTGGGCAGGGGATGATGAGATGGGCGGCGCTGGCGATCATGCTGGCGGGGCAGGCTTTCGCGCAGCAGGGTCCGGGTGGGGGCGGGGCGCAGGGCCCGACCGAGGTCGGCGTGGTGGCCACCGCCGAGGAGGACGTGCCCTATACCGTCACCCTGCCCGGCCGCGCCATCGCCTATCAGCAGACCGGCATCCGGCCGCAGGTTGGCGGGGAAGTGCTTGAAATCTCTTATGATCCCGGCAGGCCGGTGAAGGCCGGCGACGTGCTGTTCCGCCTGGACCCCGAGACGCTGGCCGCGGCGCTGGCCGCCGCCGAGGCCGCCGTGGCGGGGGCCGAGGCCAGCCTGACCCAGGCGCAGAACACCGTCACCCGCTATCGCCGGCTGGAGGGTTCGGGCGTTTCGGCCGTGGACCGCGCCAATGCCGAGGTGTCGCTGAAACAGGCCGAGGCAGACCTGAAATCGGCCGAGGCCGCGCGGGATGCGGCGCGGCTGGCCCTGCAGCGCACCGAGATCAAGAGCCCGCTGGACGGCGTGGCGGATGTGGCGGCGGTCTCGGTCGGCGACCTGGTGACGGCGAGCCAGTCCGAATCGCTGACCACCATCACCCAGCTCGACCCGATCTATGTCGACGTCTCGGAATCCAGCGCCCGCATGCTGCGCAACCGGGCGCGCATCAGCGCCGGCCAGCTGGTCGTCAACAGCGGGGTGACGACCCAGCTGATCCTGGAGACCGGCGAGGAATACCAGGGCGAGGGGCGGATCGTCAGCCCCGGCATCGCGGTTTCGCCCACCACCGGCACGGTGCCGATCCGGCTGCAATTCGACAATCCCGACCGGATGATCCTGCCCGGCCAGTTCCTGCGGGTGAAGCTGACGCTGGGCACCACCCGCGCGGTGCTGGTCCCGCAGCGCGCGACCAGCCGCGCCTCGGACGGCACGCTGACCGCCTTCGTCGCCCGCGACGGCAAGGCCCAGCAGGTCACGCTGAGCGAGCAGGGCAGCTATCGCAACAGCTGGATCGTCACCCAGGGCATCAATCCGGGCGAGCAGCTGATCGTGGACGGGCTGGAAAACCTGCGCGCCGGCGCCGAGATCGCCACCGTCCCCGTCACCATCGACGCCCAGGGCGTCGTGCGCGAGATGGACGAGCGCGGGGAAGGCTAGGGCATGGCACGTTTCTTCATTCACCGCCCGGTCTTTGCCTGGGTGCTGGCCATCGTGACCATGCTGATCGGCACCTGGTCGCTGATCAACCTGCCGGTCTCGCAATATCCCGACATCGCGCCGACCACGATCCGCATCACCGCCAACTATTCCGGGGCGACGGCGCGGGCGGTGCAGAACTCGGTCACGACGCCGATCGAGGACGCGCTGACCGGGCTCGACGGGCTGCTCTATACCATCTCCTCGGCCTCGACCGGGCGCAGCGTGATCGAGATGGTCTTCGACGACAGCGTGGACCCGGTCGATGCGCTGAACGAGGTGCAGTCCAAGGTCCGCTCTGTCGAAAGCCGGCTGCCGACGCCGGTGCAGAACGACGGCGTCTCGGTCACGCGCTCGTCCTCGTCGATCCTGATGGTCGGCTCGCTGGTCTCGACCACCGGGCAGCATTCCACCATCGAGCTGGGCAACCTGCTGGAGCAGGTGGTCGAGGGGCCGGTCAAGCGCACCGAGGGGGTGGGCGGGGTCAATGTCTTCGGCTCGGGCTATGCCATGCGGATCTGGATGGACCCGCTGCGGCTGGCGCAGTTCCAGCTGACGCCCACGGACCTGACCACCGCCGTGGCGCAGCAGAACAGCACCGTCTCGGTCGGCGCGCTGGGGGAGCAGCCGGTGGTGGCGGGCCAGCAGTTCACCGCCAACATCACCGCGCAGAGCCAGCTGACCTCGGTCGAGGATTTCCGCAACATCCTGCTGAAGACCGGCGAGGACGGCGCCACCGTGCGGCTGGGCGACGTGGCCGAGGTCGAGATCGGCCAGACCCGCTATGGGCGCGATTCGCGCTTCAACGGCATGAACGCCTCGGGCTTTGCGGTGAACCTGGCCACCGGCGCCAATGCGGTCGAGACGGCGAGCGGGGTGCGCGCCACGCTGGAGGGGCTGAAGAACGCCCTGCCCGAAGGGGTCGAGGTGCATATCGCCTATGACACCGCGCCCTTCGTCGAGCTGTCGATCGAGAAGGTCTATCACACGCTGATCGAGGCCATCGGGCTGGTGTTCCTGGTCATCCTGGTCTTCCTGCAGAACTGGCGGGCGACGCTGATCCCGATCATCGCCATCCCCGTCGTGCTGCTGGGCACCTTCGGCATGCTGGGGGCGCTGGGATATTCGGTGAACACGCTGACCATGTTCGCCATGGTGCTGGCCATCGGCCTTCTGGTCGACGACGCCATCGTCGTGGTCGAGAACGTCGAGCGGGTGATGGAGGAGGAGGGGCTGGGCCCCGTCGAGGCCACGGAAAAGAGCATGGGCCAGATCAGCGGCGCGCTGATCGGCATCGCGCTGGTGCTGTCGGCGGTGTTCCTGCCCATGGGGTTCATGCCCGGCTCGACCGGGGTGATCTATCGCCAGTTCTCGGTCACGATCATCACCGCCATGGTGCTGTCGCTGCTGGTGGCGCTGATCCTGACGCCGGCGATGTGCGCCAGCCTTCTGCGGCAAAGCCACGGCCCGGCGCGCTTTGCGCCCGCGCGCTGGTTCAACGCCGGCTTCGACCGGGTGACGCGCGGCTATTCCGCCAGCGTGCGCCGCACCCTGCGCCGGCCGATGCTGGTCATGCTGGTGCTGGGTGCGATCAGCTATGGCGCCATCGACCTGTTCGGCCGCATGGACACGACCTTCATCCCCGGCGAGGACCAGGGCGTGCTGCAATCGCGCATCACCCTGACCCAGGGCTCGACCGCGCAGCAGACCGCCGCCGTGGTGCAGGAGATCGAGGAATACATGCGGACCGAGGAAAAGGACGCGGTGGAATCGGTCTTTGTCGCCATGGGCTTCGGCTTCGGCGGCACCTCGCAGAACCGGGCGATGATCTTCGTCAAGCTGCGCGACTTCGACCTGCGGCAGAAGGCCGAGCTGTCCGCCTCGGCGGTGGCGCGGCGCGCGAACGCGCATTTCTCGGGGCACCGGGCCGGGCGCATCTTCTTCATGCAGCCGCCGGCGATCCCGCGGCTGGGCAACTCGGCCGGCTTCACCATGTATCTGACCGACCAGGCGGGCGGCGGCATCGAGGCGCGGACCGAGGCGGCCGAGCTGCTTGAGCAGCGGGCGAACGAAGATCCGCGGCTGACCAATGTCGAAAGCTCGGGCACCGAGGACGAGGCGGCGTTGCGCATCGACATCGACCAGCAGAAGGCGGAAAGCCTGGGCGTCAGCCTGTCGGGCGTGAACGCCATGCTTTCGACCATCTTCGCCGGGACCGAGGTCAACGACTTTGCCCTGGGGGCGCAATTGCGCCCGGTCATCGTGCAGGGCGCGGCGGCGAACCGGATGCAGCCCGAGGACGTGGACAGCTGGTATGCCCGCAACGCGGGCGGCGAGATGGTGCCCTTCACCGCCTTCATGTCGACCCGCTGGGAGCCGGTCGAGCCCTCGCTGGCGCGGATCGACGGCATCGACGCCATCGAGATGGAGGGCGAGCCGGCGCCGGGCGCCAGTTCCGGCCAGGCCATGGCGGCGATGGAGGAGCTGATCGCCGGCCTGCCCGGCAACTATGCCGCCGCATGGACGGGCCTGTCCTATCAGGAGCGGCAATCGGGCAACCAGGCGCCCTGGCTGTTCGCGCTGTCGGCGCTGGTGGTGTTCCTGTCGCTGGCGGCGCTTTACGAAAGCTGGTCGGTGCCGTTCTCGGTCATGCTGGCGGTGCCGGTGGGGGTTCTGGGCGCGGTGGTGGCGGCGCTGACCTTCGGCCAGGCCAACGACGTCTATTTCAAGGTCGGCATCCTGACCACCATCGGCCTGGCGGCCAAGAACGCCATCCTGATCGTCGAATTCGCCCGCGACCTGGAACAATCCGGCCGCGCCACCGTCGCGGCCGCCATCGAGGCCGCGCGGCTGCGGCTGCGGCCGATCCTGATGACCTCGCTGGCCTTCATCCTGGGCGTTCTGCCCCTGGCCATCGCCACCGGCGCGGGCGCGGCGGCGCAGAACTCCATCGGCATCGGGGTGATGGGCGGGATGATCGCGGCGACCTTCCTTGGCATCTTCATGGTGCCGGCGTTCTACGTTACCGTGCGCCGGCTGACCGACAGGAGAGCCCGGACATGAACGACCTTCCCCGACTGACCTCGCTGGCGCATGGCGGCGGCTGCGGCTGCAAGCTGGCGCCCTCGGTCCTGCGCGAATTGCTGGCCGACCAGCCGATGGCGCAGGCGTTCCCGCAGCTGCTGGTCGGGACCGAGACCTCGGACGACGCCGCGGTCTGGCAGGTGGACGACGATACCTGCGTCATCGCCACCACCGATTTCTTCATGCCCATGGTGGACGATCCGCACACCTTCGGCCGCATCGCCGCGACCAATGCGATTTCCGACATCTATGCCATGGGCGGGCGGCCGATCATGGCCCTGGCCATCCTGGGCATGCCCATCGACAAGCTGGCGCCGTCGCAGATCCGCGAGATTTTGGAGGGCGGGCGCGAGATCTGCCACCAGGCCGGGATTCCGGTGGCGGGCGGCCATTCCATCGACGCGCCCGAGCCGATCTACGGGCTGGCGGTGGTCGGGCTCTGCCATCCCTCCGAGCTGCGGCGCAATGCCGATGCGCGGCCGGGCGACGCGCTGATCCTGACCAAGGGGCTGGGCGTCGGCATCTATTCCGCCGCGATCAAGAAGGGCGCGCTGGACGAGGCCGGCGTGGCCGAGATGGTCGCCTCGGCCACCACGCTGAACCGCATCGGCGCCGACCTGGCGAAGCGCGGCGATGTCCATGCCATCACCGACGTGACCGGCTTCGGCATCCTCGGCCACGGGCTGGAGATCGCGCGGGGCGCCGGGTTGCGGCTGCGGCTGAGGCTGGCGGAATTGCCGCTGTTGTCGCGGGCGGCGGAACTGGCCGAGGCGGGTTTCGTCACCGGCGCCTCGACCCGGAACTGGGCTGCCTATGGCGCCGAGGTCGAATTGCCCGCGGGCCTTGCCCCCTGGCAGCGGGCGCTGCTGACCGATCCGCAGACCTCGGGCGGGCTCTTGGTCGCCTGCGCGCCTGGTGCCGCTGGCCAGGTGCTGGATTTCATCCGCGGCGCGGGCTTCCCGCTGGCGGCCGTGGTCGGCCATGCCGAGCAGGGGGTCGCCGGCATCTCGGTCGAATAGCGCCGGGATTCTTGGGTATTTGGACAACGAAGAAGCGGCGGGCGCGTGGAACCCGGTGCCGTGGCCGGCGTTGGGGCGCAGGAGGATGCAGCCCATGTCGCAGATTTCCCTGTCCCGTATCGCCGTGCTGAGCGTGGCGCTGGCCTGCCTGGCCGCGCCGCTTTCGGCCCAGACCGCCCCTGCCGAGGCGCAAAAGCCGGCACAGACCGCCGCTGCCGGCGAATGCCCGCCCGCCGCGGCCCAGGCCGAGCCCGCGACGCCCGAGACCGCCTCGGCCGACGGCACCGCGCCCGAGAACTCGGGCTCGACCGGCTGGACGGGCGGCACCGGCGGGTCGATGATCGGCACCAATCCTTCGGGTGCGGATGCCGCCACCCGGACCTGGCAGCCGCCCACCGCCCGCGGCCTCGACCTTGCCGGCCGGCCCGAGCCGGTGCCGGCCTGCTGATACCGCGGGCGATTGACGCTGCCCTCCTTGCCGCGGAAGATGCGGGCAAAAAGGGGGACCGCGATGACCGACGACCGGAGTTCTGCCACCATCGAGGCGCATTCGCCCTATTCCGAATCGCTGGAGATGGAGGTCGTGGCCGCCACGCTCGACGAGGTCGTGCTGCGCATGCCGGTGACGCGGACCCTGACCAATCGCAACGGCGTGCTGCATGGCGGCGCGATCATGAGCCTGGCCGATCACGCCGCCGGCACCGCCACCCAGCTGCGCCTGGCCGAGGGCGCCGCCACCACCACGCTGGAAAGCAAGACGAATTTCCTGCGCCCGATTCGCCTGGGCGACGTGGCCGAGGCCCGGCCCCGGCCGCTGCACCTGGGCCGGACCACGATGATCTGGCAGACCGACATCCGGCGCGGCGACGGCAAGCTGGCCGCCGTGGTGATCCAGACCCAGCTGGTGCTGGCATGGAAGGAGCCCGGCTGAGCTATTCCGCCGCGCCGATGGTCAGCTCGACTTCGGCCAGCCCCTCGACCCTGCCGGCCAGCCGGTCGCCTTCCGCGACGGCGCCGACCCCGGCCGGGGTGCCGGTCATGATCAGGTCGCCCGGCGCGAGATGATAGTATTGCGACAGGTCCGCGACCAGTTCCGGGATGGACCAGACCATGTCGCAGATCGGCGCATCCTGCCGCAGCGTGCCGTTCACCTCCAGCCGGATGCGCTGCGCCGCCGGGGCGAAGTCCCGCGCCGGGGCCAGGGCCGAGAAGACGGCCGCGCCCTCGAAATTCTTGCCCAGATCCCAGGGATGGCGCTTGTCCTTGGCCCGGCCCTGCAAGTCCCGCCGCGTCATGTCGAGGCCGGTGCCATAGCCCCAGACCGCCGCCATCGCCTGCGCCGGCGCGATGCGGAAGGCGGGGGCGCCGATGGCCACGACCAGCTCGACTTCGTGATGCAGGTCGCGCGTGCCGGGCGGATAGGGCAGGGTCGCGCCACTTTGTCGCACCGCATGGGCGGATTTCAGGAAATAGAACGGCGCCTCGCGGTCCAACTCGGCCCCCATCTCGGCGGCATGGGCGGCATAGTTGCGCCCGACGCAGAAAATGCGGTTCACGGGGAATCGCACGTCCTGCCCCAGGACCGGCAGCGCGGCGGGCGGCGGCGGGGGAAACAGATATTCGCTCATGCCCGCGACCCTGCCACGGCGGCGGCGTCGCGGCAAGAACGCCGGCGCCGTTGCCCGCACCGGATTTTCGTGGCAAGAGAGCGTAAAGCCAACCGAATGCAGGGTTCGCATACATGACCGATTTCGCGCAGCGCCGCACCATGATGGTCGACACTCAGGTGCGTCCGAACGAAGTGACCAGCTATCCCGTGATCGAGGCGATGCTGAACGTCCCGCGCGAGCAGTTCGTTCCCGAATCGCGCCGAGACGTGGCCTATGTCGGCAACAATATCGACCTTGCCCCCGGCCGCGTGCTGCTGGAGCCGCGGACGCTGGGCAAGATGATGGATGTGCTGGACCTGCAGAACGGCGACCTGGTGCTGGATGTCGGCTGCGGCTACGGCTATTCCGCCGCCGTCATGGCCCGCATCGCCGAGGCCGTCGTCGCGCTCGAGGAGGACGCCGCCATGGCCGCCGAGGCGGAAAGCCGGCTTGCCGCACAGGATGTGTTCAACGTCGCCGTGGTCCAGGGCGCGCTGGCCGAGGGCTGCGCCAGCCAGGCCCCCTATGACGCCATCCTGATCGAGGGCGCGGTCGAGCAGGTGCCCGAGGCGCTGGCCGATCAGTTGCGCGAGGGCGGCCGCATCGTCGCCATGTTCCGCGAGGGCAACCTGGGCACCGTCCGCATCGGCCACAAGCTGGACGGGCGGTTGAACTGGCGCTTCGGCTTCCATGCCACCGCCCCGCTGCTGCCGGGCTTTGCGCGTCCGCGGGGTTTCGTCTTGTGATGCCGACAGGAAAGGCCATGGCATGTTTCGCAAAACGCTGAAAAACCTGCGGCGTCCGCTGATCGCAGCCCTGCTTGCGGGCGCGACGGCGGCCCCCGCCGGGGCCGAATCGCTGGCCGATGCCATGGTCGCGGCCTATCGCCACTCGGCGCTTCTGGAACAGAACCGCGCCGTGCTGCGCGCCGCGGACGAGGACGCGGCCACCGCCCTGGCCCAGCTGCGCCCGGTCGTGCAATGGATCGCCGAGCATAGTTTCCAGAAGATCAACGGCCTGGCCATCGGCCGCTCGACCGGCATCGGGCTGCAGGCCCAGATCACGCTTTACGACTGGGGCCGCAACGCCATCGCCATCGACGCCGCCAAGGAAACCGTGCTGGCCACCCGTGCTGCGCTGGTCGGCGTCGAACAGGACGTGCTGCTGGGCGCGGTCCAGGCCTATCTGGACGTGCGCAGCGCCACCGAACAGGTTGATCTGCAATCCAATTCCGTGCGCGTGATCGGGCAGGAACAGCAGGCCGCCTCGGACCGTTTCGAAGTGGGCGAGATCACCCAGACCGACGTCTCGCAGGCCGATGCCGCCTTGGCCGCGGCGCGCGCCAGCCTTGCGGCCGCCCGCGGCAACCTGGAGGTCGCGCGCGAGGTCTATCGCGCCGCGACCGGCCGGGCGCCGGGCCAGCTTGCGCCGCCGCCGCCCACCCCGGCGCTGCCCGCCTCGCTCGAGGCGGCGCGGCAGATCGGCCAGCGCAGCCACCCGGCGATCCTGCAGGCGCAGCGCCTGGCCGCCGCCGCCGAGCTGGGCGTCGCCGCCGCCGCGGCCGAGCGCAACCCGACGCTGACCGGCCAGGCCAGCATCGGCCGGTCGCGCGAACTGTCGCTTCAAAGCCAGCAGGAATCGACCCGCAACACGCTGGGCGCCTCGCTCAGCCTGTCGCAGACGATCTATTCCGGCGGGCGGCTGCCCTCGGCCCATCGCAAGGCGATGGCGCGGCGGGACGAGGCGCGGGCCGGGCTGCTTCAGGTTTCGCGCCAGGTCGACGAGGCGGTCGGCCGGTCCTGGGCGGGAATCGACGTGGCACGGGCGCAGATCGGTGCCATCGACGAGCAGATCGTCGCCGCGCAGCAGGCCTACGAAGGCGTGCGCGAAGAGGCGACGCTGGGCGCGCGCACGACGCTGGACGTGCTGGACGCCGAACAATTGCTGCTCGAGGCGCGGGCGAACAAAATCTCGGCCGAGGCCAATCTGCAATTAGCACATTATCAACTTCTGGCTGCTATGGGTCTGTTGACGGTGGAAAACCTGAAACTGGGGATACCGACCTATGACCCATCGGCCTATTACAATGCGGTGCAGGACGCACCCTTTACCAGCAGGCAGGGCGAAAGCCTCGACCGCGTCTTGCGCGCGCTCGGCAGGGACTGACGCCGCCGCCCTCGATCCGGGGGGCGCATCATGCAGCATGAGGTGATGCGCCAACCGGCGCCGGGCCCCGGCTCGGACAATGTCGGCGACGTGCTGGCCTCGATCCGCCGGCTCATCGCCCAGGATGGGGCGGGCTGCCGCATCCCGGACCAGGCGCTGAACGCGCCGCCGGCCCAGGACGAGGCGCCGCCGGCGCAGACTGCGCCGCTGCCCCGACCGGCATCCTCGGCGCGAATCACCCCCTTGGTGCTGGACAGCAGTATCCTGGTCGCGGCCGAGCCGGTGAATGATCCGCAAGCCGGTGTTCCGCCGGAGCCGCGGATATTCGGCGACTGGCTGCGCATGCCGCCGGCCGAGGAACCTGCCGCGCCCGAGGCACGGGCAGGGCGGGTGGATGCCGCCGAAGCCGCGGCGGATCATGCCGACATCGAAGCCACCATCCAACCCCCCGGCCCTTCGCCCGAGGCGCCGACCACCACCATCCTGCAAATGGAGGAAACCATGCTGCATGCGAATGCTTCCGTGACCCCGATCAACCCGGCTGCCGAGGCGCAGGCGGCCGAAGCCTTGGCCCGCGACACCGGCGAGCCGCATCTTTTCGCGCCCCAGGACAAGGATGCGCAAAAGGGCACCCACCTGCGCGGCATGATCCGCGAGGCGATCCGGCAGGAGCTTCAGGGCGAGATCGGCAACCGTCTCAGCCGCAACCTGCAACAGATGATCCGCCACGAGATCGAACTGGCGCTGCGGCAGATGTGCGAAGAGGATTGAGCCGGCCGTCCCGCCGCCGGGCCGTAGTGCAGAAAGGGGCCTGTCCCGACCTGCGCCTGGGCCTTGCGCTTCGATCCGGCCGGTTTCGAAGGATGCCGGCCCCGGCCCTTTCGCCCGAACCCGGCGCAAGGGGCGGCCGCTAGGGCATCATCCGGGCTGCCAGGCCGGTTCATCGCCACGCGCAACCGCCGGAGGGTCCGGTTCGGATCGGCGACTCCGGTCATCCGCGGCGCTGGTCGGCCATTCGTGCCGGGCTGGCCCAAGGGGGGTCAGGTGTCCGCGATCTGGCCGGCCGGGGGGCAGAGCCGCACTTCGGTGTGCCATTCCGTACAGCGCCGGTGCAGGTCCTGGGGCAGGGGCTGGTCGGTGAAGATCGCATCCAGTTCGGACAGGCTGGCGATGCGGGCCGGCGCGGGGCGGCCGATCTTGGAATGGTCGGTGACTAGGAAGGCGCGGCGCGCCTGGCGCAGGATGGCGCGGCTGACCCGCACCTCGGCCAGGTCGAAGTCCAGCAGGTCGCCGTCATGGTCCAGCGCCGAGGTGCCGATGACCGCGTAATCCACCTTGAACTGCTCGAAGAACTGGGTGGTGAGTTCCCCCACCAGCCCGCCGTCCGAGCGCCGCAGCGTGCCGCCCGTCACCATGATCTCGCAGCCCGGATTGGCCAGCAGGATATTGGCGACATTCATGTTGTTGGTGATGACGGTGATGTTGGAATGATGGATCAGGGCGCGGGCCACCGCCTCGGTCGTGGTGCCCAGGTTCAGGATCAGGCTGCAATTGTCGGGAATTTCAGCCGCGCAGGCCGCGCCGATGGCGGCCTTGGCCTCGGCATTCATGCGCCGCCGGGCCTCATAGCCCAGGTTGACCGCGCCGGCGCGCGGCACCGCCCCGCCATGCACGCGGTCCAGAAGGCCCGCCCCCGCCATCTCGCCCAGGTCGCGGCGGATGGTCTGCAAGGTCACGTCGAAGCGTTGCGCCAGGTCCTCGACCAGCACCCGCCCCTCGGCGCGGGCAAGTTCGAGGATCTCGTTCTGGCGTATGCTGAGCGCCACCGGGCTCTCCATCGGCTGGATGGCGATCACTCTATGCGATCCGGCTTCGCGCGCAAGCGTTCCTTGCAGGGCGAGGAGCCGGCGTCGATGTTCGGATCGCGGCGATCCGCCCGGAAACGAAAGCCGCTTGACCGGCCGGATGCCGCGGTGCAGCCTGTGCATCACCCCGACGACAGCAGGCCGCCGATGCCCCATCTTCTTTCGATCGACCAGGGGACGACGTCGTCTCGGGCGATGGTCTTCGACGCGGGTTTGCGTCCGCTCGCCTCGGCGCAGCACGAATTCCCGCAGCACTACCCGGCCTCGGGCTGGGTCGAGCACGACCCCTCGGACCTGTGGGTGACGGTGGCCGGCGTGGCGCGGGCGGCGGTCGAGAAGGCCGGGATCCCTGCCCGCGACATCGCCGGCATCGGCATCACCAACCAGCGCGAGACCACGCTGCTCTGGGACCGCAGGACCGGCCAGCCGCTGCACCGCGCCATCGTCTGGCAGGACCGCCGCACCGCCGACCTCTGCGCCCGGCTCAGGGCCGAGGGCCACGAGCCGATGGTCGCCGCCCGCACCGGCCTGCTGCTCGACCCCTATTTCTCGGGCTCCAAGCTGCAATGGCTGCTCGACCATGTCGACGGCGCCCGCGCCCGCGCCCGGCGCGGCGAGCTGGCCTTCGGCACCGTCGACAGCTGGCTGATCTGGAACCTGACCGGCGGCCGGGTGCATGCCACCGACGCCACCAACGCCGCGCGCACGCTGCTTTTCAACATCGCCGAGAACCGCTGGGACGAGGAGATCTGCGCGCTTTTCGACATCCCGATGCAGCTTCTGCCCGAGGTCAGGGACTGCGCCGCCGATTACGGCGCCACGCGGGCCGACCTGTTCGGGCGCGAGATCCCGATCCTGGGCGTGGCCGGCGACCAGCAGGCGGCGACGGTGGGCCAGGCCTGCTTTGCGCCCGGCATGATGAAATCGACCTATGGCACCGGCTGCTTTGCGCTGCTGAACACCGGCGCGGACCGGGTGGCCTCGAGCAACCGCCTGCTGACGACCATCGCCTATCGGCTGGGGGGCCGGACGACCTATGCGCTGGAGGGCTCGATCTTCATCGCCGGGGCGGTGGTGCAATGGCTGCGCGACGGCCTGGGGCTGATCCGGCACGCGTCCGAGACGCAGGCGCTGGCCGAGGCGGCCGATCCCGGCCAGGACCTGGTGCTGGTGCCGGCCTTCACCGGGCTCGGGGCGCCCTATTGGCGGCCGGAGTGCCGGGGCGCGGTCTTCGGGCTGACGCGGAACTCGGGCCCGGCGGAGCTGGCGCGTGCGGCGCTGGAGAGCGTGGGTTTCCAGACCCGCGACCTTCTGGAGGCGATGCGGGCGGACTGGCCGGATGCGGGCGGGGTATTGCGGGTGGACGGCGGCATGGCGTCGAGCGGCTGGACGATGCAGTTTCTCTCGGACATCCTGGGGGCGCCGGTGGACCGTCCGGCGGTGACCGAGACGACGGCGCTGGGTGCGGGCTACCTGGCGGGGTTGCAGGCGGGGCTGTGCCCGCCGCCCGAGGAATTCGCCCGCGCCTGGTCGCTGGAGCGCCGCTTCGCCCCCGCCATGCCCGCGCCCGAGCGCGAGGCCCGATACGCAAGGTGGAAAACCGCAGTCAAGGCGACGATGGAGGTGGCATGAGCGCGTTTTCCTTTGCCCTGCCGGGCCGGGTGGTCTTTGGCCGCGGCGAGGCGCGGAAGGCCCCGGCGCTGATCCGCGCGCATGGGCCGCGCGGCGTGCTGGTGCATGGCGCGAACCCCGCCCGTGCCGCCTGGCTGCTCGACGCGCTGCGTGCCGAGGGCGCCGAGGTCATGGCCGTCGCCTGCGGTGCCGAGCCGACCCTGCCGATGCTGGAGGCGGCGCTGGCCGGGGCCAAGGGCCACCAAGCCGATTGGGTCGCGGCACTGGGCGGCGGCGCGGCGCTGGACCTGGGCAAGGCGCTGGCGGCGCTGATCCCGGCGCCGGGCGGGATCATGGATCACCTGGAGGTCGTGGGCCGCGGCTTGCCGCTGGCCGCGCCGCCCTTGCCCTTTGTCGCGCTGCCGACCACCGCCGGCACCGGGGCCGAGGCGACGCGGAACGCGGTGATCGGCCTGCCGGAACATGGCCGCAAGGTCTCGATCCGGGACGAGCGCATGTTGCCGCGCCTGGCCATCGTCGATCCGGCGCTGACCGACCATTGCCCGCGCGCGGTGACGCTGGCTTCGGGCCTCGACGCGCTGGCGCAGGTGATCGAGCCCTACCTGTCCTGCAAGGCCACGCCCTTCACCGATGCGCTGGTGCGCCCCGCGATCCCGCAGGGCCTGCGCGCGCTGAAGCGGCTGATGGAGACCGAGGATGCGGCGGCGCGCGACATCATGGCCTGGGTCAGCCTTTGCGGCGGGATGGCGCTGGCGAATGGCGGGCTGGGCGCGGTCCACGGCCTTGCCGGGGTGATCGGCGGCGTGACGCCCGCCGCGCATGGCGCGATCTGCGGCGCGCTGCTGGGGCCGGTGCTGGCGATGAACCGCGCCCACAGCCCCGATCCCGCCCGCATCCACAAGGTCTGCACCGAGATTGCCGGCGCATTCGGCGGCGATGCGGCCGAGGCGCCGCAGGGGCTGGCCCGCTGGGCGCGCGATGCCGGCCTGCCGGGACTGGGCGCGCAGGGGCTGGATGCGGCCCGGCATCGGGCGGTGGCCGAAGCCTCGCTCAGCAGTTCCTCGATGAAGGGCAATCCCTTCGTCCCCTCGGTGCCGCAGCTGTGCGAGGTCTTGCGCGAGGCAGGCTGAGGGGCGGGCCATGGGCCGGTTCCGGCGCGCCCTGGCATGGACCCGCGCATGATGCCGCCCGCGACGCCTTGCGATCCGCCGCTCGACTGACGGTTGCAATTCCCGCGAGACAATTCGGGCGATTGCGCTTACCGTTCTGAAACGGAACGGTTCTTGTCACCTGCCAGCCGGGCGGTATTGGGGGGCGGAATGGTCGAACGGGCTACGGGTGAGGTGCGCTTCGCGGTCGTCCTTTACGGCGGCGTCTCGCTGGCGATCTACATGAACGGCATCGCGCAGGAACTGCTGCGCATGGTGCGCGGCAGCTCGGACCTGCCGGACGAGGCGCTGTCGCCGGGCGAGCTGATCTATCGCCGGCTGTCGCGCGAACTGGCCGGCCCGCGCGGCGGACGCAAGCGCTTCGTGATCGACATCATCTCGGGCACCTCGGCGGGCGGGATCAACGGCGTGGCGCTGGCCAAGGCGCTGGTCGCGGGCGCGCGCGACATCGACATCCTGCGCGAGGCATGGACGGAAAAGGCCGACATCGGCCAGTTGCTCAACGACCGCCAGGGCATCGCCGGCCGCCTGCGCCCGACCGAATCGCTGCTGGACGGTGGCCATATGTTCCGGGTGCTGCACGACACGCTGGCCCGGCTGACCGGCGACGGCAGGCCGCTGGCCGAGACGGTGGACCTGTTCGTCACCGCCACCGACCTGCACGGCCGGCAGGCGCCGATCCACCTGACCGGCGCGCGGCTGGACGAAAGGGTCCACCGCAAGGTGTTCCACTTTGCCTATGACGGGGCGGGGCGCAACGATTTCGGCCCCGGAAACGAGGCCATGCTGGCCTTTGCCGCGCGCTGCACCTCGTCCTTTCCGGTGGCCTTTCCGCCGATGCGCTTTGCCGACATGCCGGCCGCGGCGCAGGATGCGGGCTTTGCCCGGTTCTTCGACCACGACCCGGATTATGCCGGCCGGCTGTTCGCCGATGGCGGCTATCTGGACAACCGGCCCTTCAGCTATGCGACCGGGCTGATCCCCTCGCGCCCGACCACCCTGCCGGGCGAGCGCAAGCTTCTGTTCATCGACCCCTTCCCCGAGGCGCCGCCCCCGCCCGGCCAGCCGCCCCGGCCGGTGGATTTCCTGCAAAACGCCCAGCTGGCGCTGACCGGCCTGCCGCGCTACGAGGTGATCCGCGACGACATCCGCGCCATCGCCCGCATGAACCGGCGGCTGGAACGGCTGGGCGCCTTGCAGGTCCGCTGGCGCGAGGACCAGAACCGGGTCGAGGCCGCCGGGCGCGAGATGCGCCAAAGGCGCAAGCCGGCCGATCTGGACCGCATGGACCTGGCCGACCTGATGACCGGCGCCTATCAATACCCGCAGAACTACCCGCTTTATCACCACCTGCGGGTCTATGGCACCACCGACGGGCTGTCGGGGATCGTGGCGGGGCTGGCGGGGCACCCGCCGGATTCGGACGTGGCGCTGTATCTGCGCCAGATCCTGCGTGCCTGGCGCGACGACAATTTCAGCGCCTATCACGCCGAGGGGCGCGAGACCGAGAACGCCTTCCTGTCCCGCCATGACCTGGATTTCCGGCTGCGGCGGCTGATCCACCTGCGCGCCCATCTCGACGAGGCGCTGGACCGGCGCGAACGCATCCAGGGCGAGGAGGTGGCGCTGCACCTGCCGCCCGACCTTCTGGCGTCCCTGCGTGACCGGATCGAGCAGGAGCTGGCCGAATTGCGCCGCCTGGCCCGCCCCGCCAGCAGCCGGGCCCAGGCCCTGCTGGCCGGCGCCGAGATCGGCCGGCTGGATGGGCTGATCTCGGCCGAATACAGCGCGGTGATGAAGCTTGCCACGCTCGACCAGCGCTATCGCAAGGCGCGCGAGATCTATCGCAGCACGGAGATCAGGGCGCTGGTGGACAAGGCGCTGGCGCGGCTGGGGCAGGACATGCGCGCCGCCTTCGACGCCAGCAGCGCCCGCATCCGCGCCGAGCTGGCCGCGCCCGAAATGCAGCCGCTGCTGGATGTCTATGACGATTTCCACTGGCATGACGTGATGACCTATCCCTTCCTCGAAGGGTCCGAGCTTCAGGAGCATTCGCAGGTCGAGGTGTTCCGCGTCAGCCCCGCCGACAGCGGGCTGAACCCGCGGCCCGGCAAGCTGGCGGGCATCGCCGTCGGTGCCTTCGGCGGTTTCCTGAACCGCGACTGGCGCGAGCATGACATCCTCTGGGGCCGGCTGGACGGGGCCGAGCGCATCGTCGCCGCGCTGATGTCCGACCGCCCCGAGGCCGAGCGCAGCGCCTGGGTGCAAGAGATGCAGAACCAGATCCTGCGCGAGGAATATGGCGAAGAGGCGGGCCAGGCCCGGCGGCTGGCGCTGCTCAAGGCCAAGCTGCGCGATGCCCGCATCGACGAGGACGCCTTCGAGGAGACGGCCGCCCAGGCGCTGGGGGTCAAGGACGCGGCCGAGCTGGACCTGCGGCGTTTCGGCGCACATTACAAGGATCTCAAGCCCATCGGCCCGCGCCCGCCCGAGATCGCGGGCTGGAGCAGCCGCAGCATGGCGATCCTGTCGCGCATGATCGACGACCTGCCCGACGACGGCATCCTGCGTCTTTTCGGCAGCCGGGCGGCCACGGCGCTGCGGGCCGGGGGCGGGCTGATCTCTGGCTTTGCGCGTTTCGCCATGCCCGGCAGCTACTGGCGGATGCTGGCGGACAAGATGCTGTTCCTGGCCATGCTGGCGGGGGGTCTGGTGGTGCTGCTTTCGCCCTGGCTGGGGCCGGCGGCGGCCCGGATCGGCTGGCTGCTGCTGGCGGTCGCGGTCGCGGCCTGGCTTCTGCTCTACGGCTTCGGCCGCTGGCTGCGCGGCCGCGACAGCCTGCCGCGGGCGCTGCGCTGGCCGGCGATCCTCGTCGCGCTGGCGCTGATGGGGGTGGGGCTGGCGACTGTCGCAGATCGCCTGTTTGGCTGACGCAGCCCGCGACGGCCCCCGTCGCAAACCGACCTCGCCTTGTCGCAATAACGCCCGGGCTTTGCGTCGCGCGGTTGGAAAAAGGCGTCAAGGGGGATAGAGGCGAAACCGGGACGGGCAGGTCCGCCATGAGCCGGGCTTGCGCATGTCGGCGCCTGCGCTATCCGCGCGCGTGTGGGCGCCGGGCTTTTGCCTTGGGGCGGGCTGCGGACATTGAAGGAGAATGGCTTATGGGTGCAAGGATCATCGACGGGCGGGGCTTTGCGGCCGGGGTGCGGGCGCGTGTTGCCGAGGCTGTGGACCGGCTGCGGTCTGCGCATGGGTTGGTGCCCGGGCTTGCGGTTGTTCTGGTGGGCGAGGATCCTGCGAGCCAGGTCTATGTCAGGAACAAGGCGGTCCAGACGCGCGAGGCGGGGATGGCGAGCTTCGAGCACCGGCTTGCGGCCGAGACGCCGCAGGCGGCGCTGCTGGCGCTGGTCGCGCGGCTCAATGCCGACCCGGCCGTGCACGGCATCCTGGTGCAGCTGCCGCTGCCCGCGCATATGGACGCCGGGGCGGTGATCGCCGCCATCGACCCGCGAAAGGACGTGGACGGGTTCCATGCGCTGAACGTGGGGCTGCTGGGGACCGGGCAGAAGGCGCTGGTGCCCTGCACGCCCTCGGGCTGCCTGATGCTCTTGCGCGAGACGCTCGGGGATCTGTCGGGGCTGGAGGCGGTGGTGGTGGGGCGCAGCAACATCGTGGGCAAGCCGATGGCGCAGCTCTTGCTGGCCGAGAACTGCACGGTGACCATCGCCCACAGCCGCACCCGCGAGCTGGCGGCGGTCTGCCGGCGGGCGGACATCCTGGTGGCGGCGGTGGGCCGGGCGCGGATGATCCGGGGCGAGTGGATCAAGCCCGGCGCCACGGTGATCGACGTGGGCATCAACCGCATCGAGGAGGAGGGCCGGTCGCGGCTGGTCGGCGACGTGGACTTCGCGGGCGCGGCGCAGGTGGCGGGCGCGATCACCCCGGTGCCGGGGGGCGTGGGGCCGATGACCATCGCCTGCCTGCTGGCCAATACGCTGGTGGCCTGCTGCCGGGCGCATGGCCTGCCCGAGCCGGATCCGGGCCGGGCCGAAGGCGCGGCGGCCTGAGGGATGGCGCGGGACGGCGGGGGGCGCTGCCCCCCCGCTCCTGCGGCCCCTCGAGGGGGCCGCAGGAGCGTCCCCCCGGGATATTTGCACACGGAAGAAACCAGGGCGCTTGCCCTTTCAGTGGAGAGCCAGATGAAGAAATACACGCTGACGGTCGCCTGCCCCTCGACGCGCGGCATCGTCGCCACCGTGGCCGGCTTTCTGGCCGAGCATGGCTGCAACATCACCGACAGTTCGCAGTTCGACGATACCGAGACCGGGCGCTTCTTCATGCGGGTGAGCTTCGTCTCGGAGGAGGGCGTGGGGCTGGAGGCGCTGCGCGCGGGCCTGGCCGGCCCGGCCGAGCCCTTCGGCATGGACCATGCCATCCATGACGAGGCCGAGAAGATGAAGGTGGTGATCATGGTCAGCCGCTTCGGCCATTGCCTGAACGACCTGCTCTATCGCTGGCGCATCGGCGCGCTGCCGATCGAGATCGTGGCGGTGATCTCGAACCACATGGACTACCAGAAGGTGGTGGTGAACCACGACATCCCCTTCCACTGCATCAAGGTCACGCGCGAGAACAAGCCGCAGGCCGAGGCGCAGCTGATGGCGGTGGTCGAGGATTCGGGGGCCGAGCTGGTGGTGCTGGCGCGCTACATGCAGGTGCTGTCGGACGCATTGTGCCGCAAGATGTCGGGGCGGATCATCAACATCCACCATTCCTTCCTGCCGAGCTTCAAGGGCGCCAACCCCTACAAGCAGGCCTTCGAGCGCGGGGTGAAGCTGATCGGGGCGACCAGCCATTACGTGACCGCCGACCTCGACGAGGGCCCGATCATCGAGCAGGACACCGTCCGGGTCACCCATGCGCAATCGCCCGAGGACTACGTCAGCCTCGGCCGCGACGTCGAAAGCCAGGTCCTGGCCCGCGCCATCCACGCCCATATCCACCGCCGGGTGTTCCTCAACGGCAACAAGACCGTGGTCTTCCCCGCCTCGCCAGGAAGCTACGCATCCGAAAGAATGGGGTGAAACAGCGCCCCCCACCCCCAGCCCCCGCCCCGGTCTTCCGTGGACAAATATCCCCGCCGGAGGCAAGCGGCGGGGAAGACGGTGCCCCGCGTGCAGGATCGCTATGACCCGTGACGCCGGCGCAGCGCCTCGTCGACCGTAGGTGCGTAATGCACCAGCGGGCGGCGCAGCCCATGCGTCAGCAGCACCCGGCGGATGTCGCGGCTGGTGCCGGTCAGCCACAGCGCGATGCCGCGGCGCTGTGCCTTGTGCGCCAGCCCCTCGATCATGTTGGCGCCGGTGGAATCCAGGAAGGGCACGGCGCTGAAATCCACCACCAGCACCCGGAACCCGTCCTGGATGCGATCCAGCACCGAGCCGATCGAGGCGGTGGCGCCGAAGAACAGCGCCCCCGAGATGCGATAGACCACCACGTCGCGCGGCTGCGGCTGGTCCGGGCGCGGCCGGCTGCTGTCGGCCATGTCGGCGCCGACCAGCGCCTCGACCCCTACCGCCTGGCTCATGCGCTGGATGAACAGCACCGAGCCGAGCGCCAGGCCCGTGACGATGGCCTCGGTCAGGTCGCGGAAGATCGTCAGCCCGAAGGTGACCAGCAGCACCGCCGCCTCGCCCCAGCCCGAGCGCAGCAGGATGGCGATGGCGGGTTTCTCGATCATGTTCCAGGCGACGACCGCCAGCACGCCGGCCAGTGCTGCCAGGGGGATATAGGATGCCAATGGCGCCGCCAGCAGCATGAAGCCCAGCAGGAACAGCGCATGCAGCATCCCCGCCACCGGCCCATGCGCGCCCGAGCGCACGTTGGTCGCGGTCCGCGCGATGGTGCCGGTGACGCAGATGCCGCCGAACAGCGCCGAACCCATGTTCGCCACCCCCTGCGCCACCAGTTCGCAATTCGAGCGGTGCCGGCGGCCGGTCATGCCGTCGGCGACCACCGCCGAAAGCAGCGATTCGATGGCGCCCAGCAGCGTCAGCGATACCGCCGCGGGCAGAAGCGCCAGGGCCTTCTCCAGCGAAAACTCCGGCAGCGCCGGGGCGGGCAGGGTCGAGGGGATGCCGCCGAAACGGCTGCCGATGGTCGCGACATCCGCCCCCGTTGCCGCGGTGATGCCCGCGGCCAGCGTCACGGCGATCAGCATGCCGGGCCAGTGTGGGCGGGCGCGCTTCAGCCCCAGGATCACCGCGACGGTTCCCAGCGCGATCCCCAGCGCGGCAGGCGTCAGGCTGGCGCGGGCCTGCCACAGCGCCGGGATCTTCTCGACCAGCTCGCCCGGTTCATGGGTCAGCGCCAGGCCGAAGATTTCCTTCAGCTGGCTGGTGAAGATGATGACGGCGATGCCGGCGGTGAAGCCGACCGTCACCGGGAAGGGGATGAACTTGATGAAGGTGCCCAGCCGCAAGAACCCGATCGCGACCAGCATCAGCCCCGACATGAAGGTCGCAAGGATCAGCCCCGACATGCCGTGCTGCGCCACGATCCCGGCGACCAGCACGATGAAGGCCCCCGCCGGCCCGCCGATCTGGTAGCGCGAGCCGCCCAGCGCCGAGACCAGGAAGCCGCCGATGATGGCGGTATAGAGCCCCTGCGCCGGCGAGGCGCCGGAGGCGATGGCGATGGCCATCGACAGGGGCAGCGCCACGATGGCGACGGTCAGCCCGGCCAGGGCATCGGCGCGCAGCTCGGCCGCGCCATAGCCCTCGCGCAGGACGGTGATCAGTTTCGGGGTGAACAGCGGCGCAAATCCGGGCGCTGCGATTGCCTGCTGGTTCATCTGGGGCCGCACCTTGGTCAAGGAGGCGGCGGGATCGTCGGCTTTCGTCGGCGGTCGCCGTCGCGATTACGTCTGCGGACCGGATTTCAGCCGCACGCCGCGCCCGCCCGAGGTGCTGGCGGCGCCTTCGCCGATCAGCTCGATCCCGGCGGCCTCCAGCGCCTCGACCACGCGGGTCAGGCTTTCGACCACGCCGCGCACATTGCCGTCGCTGGCCTCCATGCGCTGGATCGTGGGAACCGACAGGCCCGAGAGTTCGGCGAGCCGCTTCTGGTCGATGCCAAGAAGGGCGCGCGCCGCACGCATCTGGGCCGAGGTCATCATGCGCTGATTTCCAATCCTTGATGATGGATATCTAGCATAGCTATCATGATATTTCAAACATCATCTTTGCCGGTTCAGGCATGAAAAAAGGCCCCCGCGAAGGAGGGCCCTTCCCGACAGGCTCCGGATGGATCAGAAATCCATCTTCAGCCCCAGCGTGACGGTGCGGCCGGGGGCGTAAAGCGGCTGAACCCCGCGCGCATCATATTGCACATAGCTGGACCGCTCGGAATATTTGCGGTCGAAGACGTTGTCCACGCCCAGATGCAGGACGACGTTCTGGTAGTGTTCCGGCCGCCATTCGCCGTAAAGGTTCAGGACGGTATAGCTGGGCGCTTCCGAGAAACCGGCCTCGGTCAGGTAGTCGCCCGACAGCTTGTCGGCCCATTCCACCGTGGCACCGACCTTGGCGTTGTATTGCGCGATTTCCTGATCGACATAGAGGGTGGCGACCTTGCCGACCGGCACCGCGGTGCCGCCATTGGGCAGCCTGTCTTCGCCGTCCTGGGTCACGTCCGCCTTGGTGAAGCTGCCGCCGACGCGGCCGCTGCCCCAGCTGTAGGCGCCTTGCAGGGTAAAGCCCTTGCTGCGGTATTCCGCGACATTGCCCAGATAGGGCGCGCCCTCGTCGGGGAAGACCAGTTCGCCCATGTCCTTCAGCCGGGTATCGAAGAAGGTCAGGTTGCCGGTCCAGTTGCCCTGGTCGGCATTCAGGCCCAGCTTGATGTTGCGGGCGCTGGAGGTGTCGTAATCCTCGGCGACGTAAAGGTCCGAACCGCGGGCGTGCAGCAGCGCGTATTCGCCGAAGGTATGGCCCAGCCAGGTATGCGAGGCGCCGGCAAAGACCTCGAAGCCCTCGGCAAACTCATAGGAAACCGTGCCGTTCACGCTGGCGCCGGTGTCCGAGTGGCGGCCGCCGTTGAAATCGGTAAAGCGGTGGTGGTCCAGCCGCAGGCCGGTCGACAGGTCGATGCCGTTGTCGAATTCGAACCGGCCTTGGACGAAGGCGCCGATCTGCATCGTGTCCATGGTCCAGTAACGCCGGTCGGTGTCGCCGTAGTTGTCGACCTCGTAATCGTCATAGGCCCAGTCCACGCCCGCCGTGATCCTGCCCTGGCCCAGCGTATAGGTGTTCTGCAGCTTGCCGCCGATGGTCTGGTTTTCCAGGTTCATGTCGCCATTGATCGGGCGCTCGCCGGTGGCATAGTTCGGGCGCTCGTATTTGTTGCGGCTGACGAAGACCATCGCCTCGGGATCCCAGGCGTCGCTGGGGGCAGTCGAGGTGTATTTCAGCGTCACCGTATCGCGCGAGACCTTCAGCGGATAGACGCTGCGATCCACCGGCCGGGTCGGGCTGGTCGGATACAGGTCCATGTTCATCTTGATGGTGCGGTCGGCGTCGTCCTCGGTCCGGTCATAGGCCAGTTCGACGCGGTGCGTGTCGAACTCGTAGCCCAGCTTCACCAGCGCGCCGCGAACGGCGGGCTCGGTGCCGTCCATTTCCAGACCGTCGCCGGCTTCGTAATTGTCGCCGTCCGTGCCATGGATCATGGCGAACCAGTCAAAGCCCCCGTAGACGCCATAACCGGCCAGCGAAGTCGAGAGGCCGCGGCCGTTGCTGCCATAGGACAGGCCGACGCGGCCGCCCTGGTTGCGGCCATCGGTCAGCAGATCCTTGGCGCCGACCGTCTCATAGCGCACGGCACCCGCCGCCGCGCCGAAGCCGGCATCGGCGGCGGCGGCGCCGGCCTCGACCTCGACGGACTTCAGGAAGGCCGGGTCGATCACGTTCGAGCCGGTATGGTGCCAGCTGGTCGGCCCCTGCGGCACGCCGTCCAGGGTCACGGCCAGGTTCGACTGCTCCAGCCCGAAGACATGGATGCGCTTGGCCGGGCCGGCGCCGCCCGAAACGGTGATCGCGGAATCGCGCGCGAAGAGTTCCGAGACATCTGCGGGCTGCATCGCCTCGATGTCCTCGGCGGTGACGGAGACGCCGCCGGTCGCCTCGACGTTCTCCTGGCCGTCGGCGACCAGGGTGATCGGGTTCAGGACCACGGTCTCGGCGTTCTGGTTGTCCTGTGCGTAAAGGGCTGTCGCCAGGGCAAGCGAGGACACGCCCGCCAGCGGGATAATACGGCGCAATTTCATGGTCATTGCCTTGATTCGTTCGAAACTGGCGCGAGTTATATGGCCGGTCTCAGGATGAACAAGTATTTTACTCGGATATTCGATCTGGTTTCGACTGAAATAGTCGGGATTGTTGCGCATCTGCGCCACCTTCCCCTGCGGGCCGCGACGATGGGCCGCAGGATGCCGACAGCCAACGCCGGGGCTGGCGCAGGCGGGGGCAATGGGGTTACAGCAGCCCAAAGCCGCAGCCCGAGAAGCCACAGATGACGATTACCCTTTACTGCAACGACCTGCCGGACGACCTGGACCTGGGTCCGGTCGTGGCCATCGACACCGAGACGATGGGGCTGGACCCGCGCCGCGACCGGCTGTGCCTGGTGCAGCTGTCCTCGGGCGACGGCAATGCGCATCTGGTGCAGATCGCCCAGGGCCAGCGCGCGGCGCCGAACCTGGTGCGGATGCTGGCCGATCCCCAGGTGCTGAAGCTTTTCCACTTCGGGCGTTTCGACATCGCCGCGCTGGAGGCGGCCTTCGGCGTGGCGACGAAGCCGGTCTGGTGCACCAAGATCGCCAGCAAGATGGTGCGCACCTATACCGACCGGCACGGGCTGAAATACCTGCTTTCGGACCTGGTCGGCGTCGACATCTCCAAGCAGCAGCAGACCAGCGACTGGGGCGCGGCGGAACTGTCCGAGGCGCAGCGGGAATATGCCGCCTCGGACGTGCTGCACCTGCACGCGCTCAAGGCCGAGCTGGAAAAGCGACTGGCGCGCGAGGGGCGGCTGGGCCTGGCGCAGGCCTGTTTCGACTTTCTTCCCACCCGTGCCCATCTGGACCTGCTGGGCTGGGGGGATGAAAACGACATCTTCCATCACTAGGTAGCGGGCCATGAGCGCATATCTCGATACCGCCCGCAGGGTGATCCGCACCGAGGCCGAGGGGCTGGCCCTGCTGGCCGACGGCCTTGGCGACAGCTTCGACCGCGCGGTCGAGACCGTCCTGGCCGCGCGCGGCCGGGTGGTCGTGTCCGGCATGGGCAAGTCCGGCCATGTCGGGCGCAAGATCGCCGCGACGCTGGCCTCGACCGGGACGCCGGCGCAGTTCGTCCATCCGGCCGAGGCGAGCCATGGCGACCTGGGCATGGTGACGCAGGGCGACGTGGCGCTGGTGCTGTCCAATTCCGGCGAGACGCCGGAGCTGGCCGACCTGATCGCCCATACCCGCCGCTTCCAGATCCCGCTGATCGGCGTTGCCGGCCGGCCGCAATCGACGCTGCTGCGCCAGGCCGACGTTGCGCTGGTCCTGCCCGCGGCGCCCGAGGCCTGCGGCACCGGCATCGTGCCCACCACCTCGACCACCATGACCATCGCGCTGGGCGACGCGCTGGCCGTGGCGCTGATGGAGCATCGCCAGTTCACCCCCGAGCATTTCCGCACCTTCCACCCCGGCGGCAAGCTGGGCGCGAAACTGTCCAAGGTGGCCGACCTGATGCACCGGGACATGCCGCTGGTGGCCGAGACCGCGCCCATGGCCGAGGCGCTGCTGACCATCAGCCAGAAAAGCTTCGGCGTGACCGGGGTGACGGATGCCGCGGGGCGGCTGACCGGCATCATCACCGACGGCGACCTGCGGCGGCACATGCAGGGCCTTCTGGACCATAGCGCCGCCGAGGTGATGACCCGCAACCCGCGCACCATCGGCCCCGACGCGCTGGCCGAGGCGGCCTTGGCCGAGATGCAGGCGCGCCGCATCACCTGCCTGTTCGTGGTCACGCCCGAGGGGATGCCGGCGGGGCTGATCCATATCCACGACTTCCTGCGCACGGGGCTTGTCTGACGGTGGGCACCCGCTCGCGCATCGTGGCCTGGCTGCGGGTGCTCCTGCCGCTGACGGCGCTGGCGATCCTGTCGGTGCTGTTCCTGCTGGGCCGCAAGCCCGACCCCGAGGCGAGCATCCCCTATGCCGACGTGGGCCCGCGCGAGCTGGCCGAGCGGCAGGCGGTGACGAGCCCGACCTATGCCGGCGTGACCCGCGACGGCGCGCAGCTGAGCATCTCGGCCGCCGAGGCGCTGCCCGGCGATCGCACCAGCGGCGCCCAGGCGCAGGCGGTGCGCATGACCCTGCGCGCCAGCGACGGGCGGGCGGCGGATGTCAGCGCCGGCGCCGCCTCGATGGCGGACCAGCAGGTCCGGCTGGGCGAGGGGGTGCGCATGACCACCGCCGACGGCTGGGTGCTGACCGCGCCCGAACTGCTGGCCTCGACCACCGAGGGCACGCTGCTCTCGGAGGACGAGGTCAATGTGCTTGCTCCTTTCGGCCGGCTGACGGCGGGGCGGATGGAGTTTCGGCCCTCGGGCGAGGGCAGCGGCGATCACGTTCTTGATTTGAGCGGCGGAGTCCGCTTGATATACCGGCCATGACCCGGCGCCGCCGGCCGCATAGGGGGCCTGCGGGCGCCAGAAAGGAAATCCGATGATCCGGCCCGGACCGCTTTTGCCCGTGATCCTGTCGCTGATGCTGGCGGCGGGCCCGGCGCTGGGACAGGCCGCCGGCTTCGGCCGGGCGCAGGACACCAAGGAGCCGGTCGAGGTCACGGCCGATTCGCTGACCGTGGACCAGAAGACCGGCCAGGCGACCTTTTCCGGCAATGTGCTGATCGGCCAGGGCGCCATGCGGCTGTCGGCGGACAGCGTGACCGTGACCTATGCCCAGGGCGACCAGCGCCGCATCAGCGCGCTGCACGCGCAGGGCAACGTCACCCTGGCCAGCGGCGAGGACGCGGCCGAGGCCCAGGCGGCGGATTACGATGTCGAGACCGGGACCATCGTGCTGACCGGCGACGTGCTGCTGAGCCAGGGCGGCAACCTGCTGGCGGGCGACAAGGTGACGGTGAACCTGGAAAGCGGCACCGCCGACGCCTCGGGCCGGGTGCGCAGCGTCCTGCAGCCGGAGAACTGACGCCATGGCCGAAAAGCAGGGGCTGCGCGTCCGCGGCCTGCGCAAATCCTATCGCAACCGCCCGGTGATCCGCGACGTGGCGCTGGACCTGGACCGGGGCGAGGTGGTGGCGCTTCTGGGGCCGAACGGCTCGGGCAAGACCACCTGCTTCTACTGCGTGGCCGGGCTGGTCGCGCCTGATTCGGGCCAGGTGCTGATCGACGGGCAGGACGCGACGCGGCTGCCGATGTATCGCCGCGCCCAGATGGGCATCGGCTACCTGCCGCAGGAGATGTCGATCTTTCGCGGCCTCACGGTCGAGCAGAACATCATGGCCGTCCTGGAACTGGTCGAGCCGCATGTCCACCAGCGCCGCGAGCGGCTGGAGGAACTGCTGGGCGATTTCTCGATCGGCCATCTGCGCGGTGCCTCGGCCATGGCGCTGTCGGGGGGCGAGCGGCGCCGGGTCGAGATCGCCCGCTGCCTGGCGGCCGATCCGGCCTATCTGCTTCTGGACGAACCATTCGCCGGCGTCGATCCCATCGCCGTGGGCGAGATCCGGGCCCTGGTCCACGACCTGAAAAGCCGCGGCATCGGCGTGCTGATCACCGATCACAACGTCCGCGAAACGCTGGAGATCGTGGACCGCGCCTATATCCTGCACGACGGCCATGTGCTGAAATCCGGCACCACGGCCGAGATCGTCGCCGATCCGCAGGTCCGCCGCGTCTACCTGGGCGAAACCTTCCGCATGAACTGAACGCGAGGACGTGACGATCCCGTGCGCGCAGCCGTTGACACGGCGGCATGGCTGTCACCAAATGAGGATATGGCCAGGCAGGACGCCGGGCCAAAGAAACCCGGACGGTGCCGCCGCGAGGGCTGCGACGACCAGGCCGGGCAACCGAAAGGACGGACCACCATGCGCTATCAGATCAGCGGAAAACAGATCGATGTGGGCGATGCGCTTTCGACTCATGTCAAGACCGAACTCGGTGCCACCGTTGAGAAATATTCGCAACGCCCGACGGATGCGACGGTCATCTTTTCCCGCAACGCGCATGAATTCATCTGCGATGCCGTGGTGCATCTCTCGACCGGGCTGACCGCCCAGGCCAAGGGCGGGGCCACCGACATCTATGCGGCCTTCGAACAGTGCCGCGAGCGGATGGACAAGCAATTGCGCCGCTACAAGCGCCGGCTCAAGGATCATTACAAGGACCGGACCCAGCCGGTTGAATTCGAACAGGCGGGGATGTATGTGCTGGCCGCTGGTGAAGATGACGAATGGGAAACGCAGGGCGACGGCGTGCAACCCATGATCATCGCCGAGATGGAGACCCGCGTGCCCACCCTGTCGGTCGGCGAGGCGGTGATGCAGATGGAACTGGCCGGCAGCCCGCTGCTGGTCTTCCGCAACGAGAAACATGGGGGCGTGAACGTGGTTCACCGCCGCGACGACGGCAACGTGGGCTGGATCGACCCCCGCAATCTGGGCTAGACTGACGCAAGAAGGGCAGTCTTGTTGAACCAACGTCCCGGCCGCGCAGCCCGCGGCCGGGCCTTGACAATTTTTTGGGCGACATGCAGATCAGCGACATACTCTCCCCCGCCGCCGTGCGGACGATGAGCCAGACCACCAGCAAGAAACGGTTGTTCCAGGAAATCGCCGAACAGGCGCGGGCGGTCTATGGCGTGGATGCCGCCCAGACGCTGGACGCGCTGCAAGAGCGCGAAAGCCTGGGCCCCACCGGGGTCGGCCATGGCGTCGCGCTGCCCCATGCGCGGCTGCACGGGCTCGACCACGTGGTCGGCCTGTTCCTGCGGCTGGAAAAGCCGCTGGATTTCGACGCGGTGGACCGCCAGCCGGTTGACCTGATCTTTGCGCTGCTCGCGCCCAAGAACTCGGGCGTCGATCACCTCAAGGCACTGGCGCTGGTCTCGCGCACGCTGCGCGACCAGGACCTGCGCGCCAAGCTGCGCGCGAACGAGGATCCGGTGGCGCTGCACGCCATGCTGGCCGCCGCGCCGGGCATCAAGGCGGCCTGAGGTCGCAGGGCCGCCCGCAAGGGGTGAAATGCGCCCGCATCCGCGCTATACTCCCGCGCGGGAGGAAGACCGAAATGACCAGACATATCGCAGACCGCAGTCACGAAAACAGTTCCGGCCGCACCCAATACTATACGCGGCAGGAACGCGAATCCGGCCTTCATCCGGCCATCGCCGCCCTGCGCATGCGGCCCCGCGTCCGCAGCAGCGAAGAGGCGAATCGCCGCGCCGCCGAATTTGCCCGGATCGAGCGCGGCCATCGGGTCTGATCCCTGGCCCAGCAATGCGAACCGGCCGGGCGCTGCCGCCCGGCCGGTTTTCATTTCGGCCTTCGCCTGGGACGGCGGTCAGGCGCGGACCAGATTTTCGTATTCCTCGGCGATCTTGCGGGTGGTGTCGCCGACCTGGAAATGCCAGTCGCCGATCTGCCCGACCGGGGTCACTTCGGCCGCGGTGCCGGTCAGGAAGCATTCCTGGAAGCTGTCCAGTTCCTCGGGCTTGATGCGGCGTTCATGCACGGCGGTGCCGTTGTCCTTGAGCATCTGGATGACGGTCTGCCGGGTGATGCCGTTCAGGAAGCGGTCGGCCAGGGGCGTATGCACCTCGCCGTCCTTGACGAAGAAGATGTTGGCGCCGGTGGCCTCGGCGACATAGCCCTCCCAGTCCATGAACAGCGCGTCCGAGCAGCCCTTCTCCTCGGCCGCGTGCTTGGACATGGTGCAGATCATGTAAAGCCCGGCGGCCTTGGCGGCGGTGGGGATGGTCTCGGGGCTGGGCCGCTTCCACTTGGCGATGTCGAGCTTCGCGCCCTGCCATTTCGCGTCGCCGTAATAGCTGCCCCATTCCCAGGCGGCGACGGCCATGCGCACCGGGTTGCGGCGCGCCGAAACCCCCATGTCCTCGCCCGAGCCGCGCCACATCACCGCGCGGACATAGGCGTCCTTGAAGCCGTTGGCCTCCAGCACGGCGGTTTTCGCCGCGTCGATCTCTTCTGCGCTATAGGGCGATTGCATGTCCAGCAGCCGCGCCGATTCGATCAGCCGCAGCGAATGCTCGTGGCCCTTGAAGATCTTGCCGCTGTAGCACCGCTCGCCCTCGAACACCGAGCTGGCATAATGCAGCGCATGGGTCAGGATGTGGACGTTCGCCTCGCGCCACTCCACCAGCTTGCCATCCATCCAGATCTTGCCGTCACGATCGTCATATGCGCCCGCCATTTTTCCCTCCGGCCGGTTCGGTTTGCGGAATGTTGCGCCGTCAGAGCATGTCTGGCAAAGAAAGTTGCGCAACTTGAGGTCTGGGCTATCCATTCATGGTTGGAAAGTCAACAAGTCTGACGTAATAAGGGCCATGCAGTGAAGGGAAGGCCATGCAGAACAAGGTGAATGTCGCGCCGGCAGGCGGGGAAAGCCTGCTGTTTCTGACGGATGATCAGCTTCGCCGCGGGATCGAGGCGATGTTCTTCGCCTATCGCGCCTTTACCGCCGATCCCGACCTGATCCTGGCCGAGCTGGATTACGGCCGCGCCCATCACCGGGCGATTCACTTCATCAACCGCGAGCCGGGCCTGACGGTGACGGCGCTTCTGGACGTGCTGGGCGTGACCAAGCAATCGCTGAACCGGGTGCTGCGCACGCTGATCGAGGAAGGGCTGGTCGAAAGCCGCATCGGCCGCCGCGACCGGCGCGAGCGTCAGCTCTACCTGACCGACAAGGGCGCGGCGCTGGAGCGGCGGCTGTCCGAGGCGCAGCGCGCCCGGATGCGCGCCGCCTATCGCGCCGCCGGGCCCCAGGCGGTGGCCGGCTTTCGGCAGGTGCTGGAGGCGATGATGGACCGCGACACGCTGCGCCAGTATCGCGCGCTGAAAGAACTGCCCGAGACGCCATGACCGCCCCCTCCCTCGCCCCCGCTTCCGCACTCGATCTCCAGCCCGTGGCCCATATCCTGGTCGTGGACGACGACGAACGCATCCGCAGCCTGCTGCGCCGCTTCCTGATGCGCAACGATTTCCTGGTGACGACGGCGCGCGACGCCGCCCATGCCCGGCGCCTGCTCGACGGGCTGGATTTCGACCTGATCGTGCTCGACGTGATGATGCCGGGCGAGGACGGGTTCTCGCTGACGCGCGACCTGCGCAAGCGGATGACCACGCCGATCCTGCTGCTGACCGCCAAGGGCGAGACGGGGGACCGCATCGAGGGTTTCGAAAGCGGTGCCGACGACTACCTGCCCAAGCCCTTCGAGCCGCGCGAACTGCTTCTGCGCATCGCCGCCATCCTGCGCCGCATCCCGGCGGCCGAGGCGAAGGGGCCGAAGTTCCTGTCGCTGGGCCATCTGCGCTACGATGCCGACAAGGGCGAGCTGTGGCAGGGCGATGCGCCGCTGCGCCTGACGGGAACCGAGCAGGCGCTGCTCAGGCGCCTTGCCGACACGCCGCGCCAGCCGGTCAGCCGCAGCGCGCTGATCGAGGATCTGGGCCGCAGCCCGGCCGAGGAGGCGGGCGAGAACTCCGAGCGCGCCATCGATGTGCAGATCACCCGCCTGCGCCGCAAGATCGAGCCGGACCCCAAGGAGCCGCGCTATCTGCAAACCGTGCGCGGCACCGGCTACATGCTGGTGCCCGACTAGGCCACGCCGCGCCCGCCTGCACGGCTGCAATGGGTATTTGGACAACAGAGAAGATCGCGGCGCGGGCCCAGGACTTCTTCGTTGTCCAAATACCCATGCCGAGCGTGCAAGAGGCGCGGCGCATGAGAAAGGGGCCCGAAGGCCCCCAAAATCACGCCAGCGCGCCGTGGCAGTGCTTGAACTTCTTGCCCGAGCCGCAGGGACAAGGATCGTTGCGCGAGGGGTTGCCCCAGGTGGTGGGGTCGGTCTCGTCGAAGCCGGCGACCCGGCCCGAGACCTCGCCGCCCTCGGCCTCCTCGTGTTCGGGATGCATCTGCGCCTCGACCGCCGCCTGGCTCTGCTGGTATTCGCGCAGCATCTGCTCGCGCTCGGCATCGGTCAGCGGGCGGATGCGGGCCAGTTGCTGGGTCACGTCGAAGCGCAGCCCGTCCAGCATGGTCTCGAACAGCTGGAACCCTTCGGTCTTGTATTCCGACAGCGGGTCGCGCTGCGCATAGCCGCGGAAGCCCACGACCGAGCGCAGGTGTTCCAGCGTCACCAGATGCTCGCGCCATTTGCTGTCGATCTGTTGCAGCAGCACCTGCTTTTCGATCTGGCGCATGTTTTCCGGGCCGAACTGCTCGGCCTTCTGCGCCATATAGGCGTCGGTGGCCTGCTGGATGCGTTCGCGGATCGCCTCCTGGTCCACGCCGTCCTCGGCGGCCCAGTCGGCGATGGGCAGGTCCATGTTCAGCCTGTCGATCACCGCGTCGTGCAGGCCCTGGACGTCCCATTGCTCGGCATAGGCACGGGGCGGCAGGTGGCGCTCGACCAGGTCGTCGATCACCTGGGCGCGCATGTCGGCGGCGACCTCCTCGACCTCCTCGGTATGCATGATCTCCAGCCGCTGGCTGAAGATCGCCTTGCGCTGGTCGTTCATCACGTCGTCGAATTTCAGCAATTGCTTGCGGATGTCGAAGTTGCGGCCCTCGACCTTGGCCTGTGCGCGTTCCAAGGACTTGTTGACCCAGGGGTGGACGATGGCCTCGCCCTCTTTCATGCCGAGCGTGGACAGCACCTTGTCCAGCCGTTCCGAGCCGAAGATGCGCATCAGGTCGTCTTCCAGCGACAGGAAGAACAGCGAGCGGCCGGGGTCGCCCTGCCGGCCCGAGCGGCCGCGCAGCTGGTTGTCGATGCGGCGGCTTTCGTGGCGTTCTGTCGCCAGCACGAAGAGGCCGCCGGCGTCCAGCACCGCCTGTTTCTCGGCGGCATGTTCGGCCTCGATGCGGGCGCGGACCTCGTCGGGGTTCGCCTCGGGATCGGCGGCCAGCGCCTCCATCACCTTCATCTCGACATTGCCGCCCAGCTGGATGTCGGTGCCGCGGCCGGCCATGTTGGTGGCGATGGTCACGGCGCCCAGCTTGCCGGCATCGGCGACGATCTTGGCCTCCTGCTCGTGCTGGCGGGCGTTCAGCACGTTGTGCTGGATGCCCTCCTTGGCCAGCATCTGCGACAGCATCTCGGATTTCTCGATCGAGGTGGTGCCGACCAGGATCGGCTGGCCCTTTTCATGGGCTTCCTTGATCGCGGCGATCACGGCGGCGTATTTCTCGGCCGCGGTGCGATAGACGCGGTCGTGTTCGTCGATGCGCTGCACCGGACGGTTGGTCGGCACCTCGACCACGCCCAGCTTGTAGATCTCGGCGAATTCCTCGGCCTCGGTGGCGGCGGTGCCGGTCATGCCCGAGAGCTTGTCGTAGAGCCGGAAATAGTTCTGGAACGTGACCGAGGCCAGCGTGACGTTTTCCGGCTGGATGGCGACGCCTTCCTTGGCCTCGATGGCCTGGTGCAGCCCGTCCGACAGGCGGCGGCCCTTCATCATCCGGCCGGTGAATTCGTCGATCAGCACCACCTCGTCGTCGCGCACGATATAGTGCTGGTCGCGCTGGAACAGCTTGTGCGCGCGCATCGCCTGGTTGACGTGATGCACGATGGTGGTCGATTCCGGGTCGTAGAGCGTCTGCCCCTCGGGCAGGATGCCCGCCGCCTGCAGCCGCTTTTCCAGGAACTCGTTGCCTTCCTCGGTAAAGGTGGCGTTGCGGGTCTTTTCGTCCAGCTTGTAATGCTCGGGTGCCAGTTCCGGCATGAAGCGGTCCAGCGTCTTGTAAAGTTCGCTGCGGTCCTGGCTGGGCCCCGAGATGATCAGCGGCGTGCGCGCCTCGTCGATCAGGATCGAGTCGACCTCGTCCACGATGGCGAAGAAATGCCCGCGCTGGGTCATCTGCTCGATCGAGCCCTTCATGTTGTCGCGCAGGTAGTCGAAGCCCAGCTCGTTGTTGGTGGCATAGGTCACGTCGGCCCGGTAGGCTTCGCGCTTTTCGGCATCGTCCTGGAACGGGTAGACCACGCCGGTGGTCATGCCGAGCTGGGCAAAGACCTTGCCCATCCAATGCGCGTCGCGTTTCGCCAGGTAGTCGTTGACGGTGACGACATGCACGCCCTTGCCGGCCAGCGCGTTCAGATAGGCCGGGAAGGTCGCGACCAGGGTCTTGCCCTCGCCGGTCTTCATCTCGGCGATATTGCCCTGGTGCAGGAAGACGCCGCCCATCAGCTGGGTGTCGAAGGCGCGCAGGCCCAGGGCGCGGCGCGCCGCCTCGCGGCAATTGGCAAAGGCCTCGGGCAGAAGCTTGTCCAGATCCTCGCCCGATTGGGCGCGGCCCTGCAATTCGCGGGTCTTGTCGATCAGCTCCGCGTCCGAGAGGGGGCGGAACTTCTCCTCCAGCGCGTTGATCTGGGCCACCAGCGGGCGGACCGATTTCACCTTGCGGTCGTTGGGCGTGCCAAAGACCAGTTTCGCCAAGTTTCCGATGCCGAGCATATGAACCTTCAAAATCGCGTATCTGGGGGTGCGCGGGACGTTCCGCCCACTTGCCGGCACCATTCGCCTTGCCCTATCACTTGGGCCGGAAAAACGGCGACGGGCGCGCATTTTCGGTTGCGCCGGATGTATGCCCCGGCCGGCCCACTGTCAACGCTTGCGCCCGTTCACCTATGCGTGGACGCGCCGTCCCATGAAGGGGAAACCTATGCTGAAACCGCTTCTTGCCGTCTCCGTGCTGCTTTCGGGGACCGTCTCGGCCCTGCCCGTGCTGGCGCAGGATGCCGATACGGTCGTCGCCACCGTCAATGGCGAGGCGATCACGCTGGGCCAGATGGTCGCCATGCGGCAGGGGCTGGACGCGCAGGCGACCCAGGGCCTGCCGGATACGGCGCTGTGGGACCTGATGCTGGACCAGATGATCCGCCAGACCGCCGTGGCCCAGGCGGCCGAGCCGCTGAGCAAGCGCGACGCCGTGGCGCTGGAGATCGAGAAGCGCGCCTATCTGGCCGGCTCGGTGCTGGAAAAGGTGGCTTCGGCCGAGCCGGACGAGGCCGAGCTGAAAGCCGCCTATGACCAGGCCTTCGGCGGCCAGGGCGAGCCGGCCATCGAATACAATGCCGCCCATATCCTGGTGAAGACCAGGGAGGAGGCCGAGGCCATCGCCAAGCAACTGGCCGAAGGCGCCGATTTCGGCGCTTTGGCCGCGGAGAAATCGACCGACAATTCCGGCCCGAACAAGGGCGACCTGGGCTGGTTCCAGCCCGAGCAGATGGTCGAGCCCTTTGCCGAGGCGGTGAAGGCGCTGGAAAAGGGCCAGGTTTCCCAGCCGGTCGAGACCCAGTTCGGCTGGCATGTCATCAAGCTGAACGACACCCGTGAGGTGACGCCCCCCGCCTTCGAAGAGGTCAAGGAACAGCTGGCCGTGCAGGTGCGCCGCGACAAGGTGCAGGCCGAGATCGAAAAGCGCGTGGCCGAGGCCAAGGTCGAAAAGACCGAGGGGCTTGCCCCCGACCTGCTGAACAAGACCGACATCCTGGGAGAGTGAGCCGATGGCCAAGACCGACGACAAGAAGTCCAGGCTTTCCGATGCCGAAAAGCTGAAGACGCTGAAGAAGAAGCTGAAAAAGCTGAAGGCGGCGCTGAAGGAAACCGCTGCCGGCCTCGAGGCGCGGGCGGAGGCGGTGGTCGAGGCCGCGGTGAAGCCGAAGAACCCGGTCTCGCCGCTGGCGCCGGCGCGCTTTCCCGACCTGCCGGTGATCGAAGGGGCCGAGTTCGCCTCGGGCGCGGCCGGGGTGAAATACCAGGGCCGCACCGATGTGATGCTGGTCAGGCTGGCGCCGGGCACCGCCATCGCCGGGGCCTTCACCAAGTCCTCGACCCGCGCGGCCAGCGTGCTGGACTGCCAGGCCAAGCTGGCCCTGAAGCAGGACACCGGCGCCGGCGCGGCGATCATCGTGAACTCGGGCAATGCCAATGCCTTCACCGGCAGGAACGGGCAAGAGGCGGTGGATGCCGTCACCGGCGGCGTCGCCAAGGCGCTGGGCGTGCCGCGCGAGCGGGTGTTCTCGTCCTCGACCGGGGTGATCGGCGAGCCGCTGCCGGCCGAGCGCATCACCGCGGTGATCGGCGATCTGGCCGCCAACCTGGATGCGGCCGGCGCGGCCGGCGCGGCGCGGGCGATCATGACCACCGACACTTTCCCCAAAGGCGCGGCGGCCAGTTTCGAGGGCGATGGCGGCACCATCAACATCGTCGGCATCGCGAAGGGCTCGGGCATGATCGCGCCCGACATGGCGACGATGCTGGTCTATGTCTTTACCGATGCGCAGATCGCGCCCGCCCTGCTGCAGCGCATGCTGTCGGCGCGGCTGGACCAGACCTTCAACGCCATCACCGTGGACAGCGACACCTCGACCTCGGATGCGCTGATCCTGGCGGCGACCGGCAAGTCCAAAGCGGCGCCGATCACCGACCTGCGCTCGGGCCCGGCGCGGGCCTTCGGTAGGGCGCTGGAGCAGGTGATGCTGGACCTGGCGCAGCAGGTGGTCAAGGACGGCGAGGGGGCGACGAAATTCGTCGAGGTGCAGGTGACGGGCGCCGCCAGCGATGCCGATGCGCATCGCGTGGCCATGGCCATCGCCAATTCGCCGCTGGTCAAGACCGCCATCGCCGGCGAGGATGCGAACTGGGGCCGCGTGGTCATGGCCGTCGGCAAGTCCGGGGCCGAGGCCGACCGCGACCGGCTGACCATCCGCTTCGGCGACTTGGTGCTGGCCGAGAACGGCTGGCGCGCGCCGGCTTATGACGAGGGGCAGGCCAGCGCCTACATGAAGCGCGACCACCTGGTCATCGGCGTCGATCTGGGGCTGGGCAAGGGCCGGCGCACGGTCTGGACCTGCGACCTGACGCATCGCTACATCGACATCAACGCCGATTACCGCTCATGAAGACGGTGCTTGTCGCGGCCGTCGCGCTGATCGACGCGGACGGCCGCGTGCTGCTGGCACAGCGCCCAGAGGGCAAGTCCCTCGCGGGCCTGTGGGAGTTTCCGGGCGGCAAGGTCGAGCCGGGCGAGACCCCCGAGGCCGCGTTGATCCGCGAGCTGCACGAGGAGCTGGGGATCGAGACCTGGCGCTCGTGCCTGGCGCCGCTGACCTTTGCCAGCCATGCCTATGAGGACTTCCACCTGCTGATGCCGCTGTTCGCCTGCCGGCGCTGGCAGGGCGTGCCGGTGCCGCAGGAGGGGCAGAAGCTGGCTTGGGCCCGTGCCGCCGAATTGAGCAAATACCCCATGCCGCCGGCGGACTTGCCGCTGATTCCCATCCTGCGCGACTGGATATGAGACATATCGGTCACGCCGGTCCCGGCTTTATCGTCCATCTGCCTGACTCTGCGACATTCCCAGTTAACATTTGACGATTTTGCGACAATCCTGAAATCCTGTAGAGGAGGAGATCGGACATGATTCGCACGATCACGATCGGCAGTTGCATTTCGGTCCAGGGGATCTTTGAAAGGCAGCAGGCGAACGGGAATATCGTGGTCCGAGTAGGCAGCAAGACCTATGAGGGCAAGCCCGTCCTAGCCTGAAGCAAAAGCCAACGTGCCCAGATCGTTGAACGGGGCCCTTCGCGGGGCCCCGTTCTTCTTTTCGCTTGCCCTGTTGCCGGCCTCCGGCGGGGGTATTTGGACAACGGAGAAAGCCGGGGCGCGCCAGGCGGCGGCGCCGCCATGCCGGCAGGGGCGGGCTGGCGTTCCTGCCGGGATCCGGGCATGAAAAAGGGCGGACCCGCAGGCCCGCCCCTTTTGTTCCTATCCGCGGGGATCACAGCTGGCGCTGCACTTCCTCGCGCTCGAAGATCTCGATGACGTCGCCCTTGCGGATGTCGTCGTAGTTTTCGAAGGCCATGCCGCATTCCTGGCCGGACTGCACTTCCTTGACCTCGTCCTTGAAGCGCTTGAGCGTCTTCAGCGTGCCTTCATGGATCACCACGTTGTCGCGCAGCAGGCGCACGCCGGCGGAACGCCGCGCCACGCCCTCGGTCACCAGGCAGCCGGCGACATTGCCGACGCCCGAGACGCGGAAGACTTCCTTGATCTCGGCATAGCCGATGAAGTTCTCGCGCACCTCGGCAGAGAGCAGGCCCGAGGCCGCCGCCTTGATGTCGTCCACCAGGTCGTAGATGATCGAGTAATAGCGGATCTCGACCCCCTTCTGGTTGGCGGCGTTCCGCGCCGGGGCATTGGCCCGGACGTTGAAGCCGATGACCGGCGCCTGGCTGGCCTCGGCCAGGCCGACATCCGATTCGGTGATCGCGCCGACGCCGTAATGCAGCACGCGGACGCGCACCTCGTCGTTGCCGATCTTTTCCAGCGCCTGGACGATGGCCTCGGCCGAGCCCTGCACGTCGGCCTTGATGACCACCGGCAGTTCGGCGACGTTCTCGTCCGCCTTGGCCTTGGCCAGCATCTGGTCCAGCGTGATCGCGGCACCGGCGGCGGCGCGCTTGTCCTTGGCGGCCTGGATGCGGTAATCCGCGATCTCGCGCGCCTGGGCCTCGGTCTCGACCACGTTCAGCACGTCGCCGGCCTCGGGGGTGCCGTTCAGGCCCAGCACCTCGATCGGGACCGAGGGGCCGGCGGTGTCGATGCGGTCGCCCTTGTCGTTGATCAGCGCGCGGACCTTGCCCCACTGTTCGCCGACGACGAAGATGTCGCCGCGCTTCAGCGTGCCGTTCTGCACCAGCACGGTCGCGACCGGGCCGCGGCCCACGTCCAGCTTGGCCTCGATCACCGCGCCCTGGGCCGGGCGCTCGGGATTGGCTTTCAGCTCCAGGATCTCGGCCTGCAGCGCGATGGCCTCCAGCAGCTCATCGAGCCCCTTGCCGGTCTTGGCCGAGACTTCGACGTCCTGCACCTCGCCCGACATGGCCTCGACGACCACCTCGTGCTGCAGCAGGTCGGTGCGCACCTTCTGCGGGTTCGCATCCGGCTTGTCGACCTTGTTGATCGCCACGATCATCGGCACGCCCGCGGCCTTGGCGTGGTTGATCGCCTCGACCGTCTGCGGCATCACCGCGTCATCGGCGGCGACCACCAGCACGACGATGTCCGTCACCTGCGCGCCGCGGGCCCGCATCGAGGTGAAGGCCGCGTGGCCGGGCGTGTCGAGGAAGGTCAGCAGCGCCCCGTTCGACGCCTTCACCTGATAGGCGCCGATATGCTGGGTGATGCCGCCGGCCTCGCCCGAGACGACATTGGCATGGCGGATCGCGTCCAGGAGCGAGGTCTTGCCGTGGTCCACGTGGCCCATGATGGTGATGATCGGCGCGCGCGGCTTCAGATCCTCGGGCTTGTCCTCGACCTGGTCGATGACCTGTTCCACGTCGGCATCCGAGACCCGGACGGCGCGGTGGCCGAATTCATCGATCACCAGCTCGGCGGTGTCGGCATCGACCGCCTGGTTGGCGGTGACCATCATGCCCATGCGCATCAGCGACTTGATGACGTCCGGCGTGCGCTCGGCCATGCGGTTCGCCAGCTCGGACACCAGGATGGTTTCCGGCAACTGCACGTCGCGCACCTGCTTTTCGGCGCGCTGGTTGCCGCCCATGGCTTTCTGCCGGGCCTTTTCCTGCTTGCGCTTCATCGCGGCCAGGCTGCGCTGGCGCCCGCCCTCGCCGTCCAGGGCCTGCGACAGCGACAGCTTGCCGGTGCGGCGGCTGTCGTCGCGGCCCTTGTTGCGGCTGTCGCGGTCGTCGGCCGGGCTGCGGGTATCGCGGTCGCGGTCGGTCTTGCGCGGGCCGGCGGCGCTGACACCCTTGGTCTCGGCGCGCACGGCGGCGGCCTCGGCGGCGGCGCGGTCGGCGGGGGTCGCCGGGCGCGCTTCCGTCTTGGGCTTGGCGATCTCGGCCTTCTTCTTCTCGCGCAGCTCGGCTTCGCGGGCGCGGCGCGCGTCCTCTTCGGCCTTCAGCCGCAAGGCTTCCTCGCGCTCGCGTTCCTCGCGCTCCTTGGCTTCCAGCTCAAGGCGGCGGCGTTCGCGTTCTTCCTCGCGGGCCTTTTCCTCGGCGACGCGCTGCGCGGCTTCCTCGACCTCGCGGGCCTTGGCGGCCTTCAGCGCGGCCAGGCGCCGCTCCATCTCGGCATCCGAGATGCCGGCGGGACGTTTCGACGGGTCGCCCGACACGGCCGAGGGCGAGCCCGAGCGCCCGCCGCCGGCCGCCGCGCCGGTCTTGCCGGGCACGACAACGCGCTTGCGCTTGGTCTCGACGACCACGTTATGGGTCCGGCCGTGGCTGAAGCTTTGCTTCACATGGCCCGAACGGCCGCCACCAAGACCCAGGGGTTTCTTTCCGTCAGTATCGCTCATCCGATCTTCATTCCTTCCCGGCGGGCGCACCGCCGTCATGCCCGCGCAGACCCGTCAGTCTGCTCGCGTCCCTGATCAACTGGTCGGTCAGGCCCCCCGGCGCAAGCGCGCTGTGTATGACATGATCGCGCCCAAAGGACAAACCCAATTCTGATGCGGTCAGGCAGCCGAACCACCGGCCCCCCGGAGGGGTCCAGAGCTTGCCCTTGCCGCGTTCCGACCCGTCGCTGGCCTGCAAGAGCACCCTGGCCTTGCCGGCCGCCAGCCAGTCCTTGACCTTTTCGAAGCCGGCCACCGCCAGCCCCGCCTTGCGCGCAAGCGACAGCGTGTCCGTCACCCGCCGCGCCAGCCCGGATTCGATGATCGCCAGCAGCTCGGGCGGGGCGGTCACCCGCGCCTTGGCGCCTCGCGAAAACAAGCCCTTGGCGGCTGCCTTGTCCAGCGCCTGCCGGTCGGCCACGACCCAGAAGCCGCGTCCGGGCAGCTTTTCGGCCAGATCCGGCACCACCTCGCCATCGGGGCCCGCGACAAAGCGGATCAGCCCAGCCTTGGGCTGGACTTCGCCCGTGACGATGCAGCGCCGTTCGGGCGTCTCGCGGTCCTTGATACGGCCCCCGCGTGTCATCCGGTTTCCGGGGCGTTACACCCCGGCCTCCTGTTCGTCGCCCTCGGCCTCGGTTTCCTCGGCCGATTCGAACTCGGTCGGATCGACCCAGCCCAGCATCACGCGGGCGGTCATCACCATGGTCTGCGCCTCTTCCAGGCTGATGCCGAAGGGCTCCAGGATGCCGTCGTCCTTGACGCGCTGGCCGTTCTGCGTGGTCCAGCCGCCGGCCAGTTCCCAGTCGGCGCAGGTGGCGAAATCCTCCAGCGTCTTGACGCCGTCCTTGGCCAGGGCCTCGACCATCTGCGGGGTCAGCCCCTCGAACTCGATCAGGCTGTCCTCGACGCCAAGGGCGCGGGCGTTTTCCAGCGCGGCCTTGTTCGCGGCCTCCAGGTGCTCGCGGGCGCGGGTCTGCAATTCCTCGGCGGTGCCTTCGTCCACGCCCTCGATCGACAGCAGCTCGTCCAGGTCGACATAGGCCACCTCTTCGAGGTTGGTGAAGCCCTCGGCGACCAGAAGCTGGGCAAAGAACTCGTCCAGGTCCAGCGTGTCCATGAACAGCTTGGTGCGGGCGTTGAACTCGGCCTGCCGGCGCTTGGATTCCTCTTCCTCGGTGAGGATGTCGATGTCGAGGCCCGTCAGCTGGCTTGCCAGCCGCACGTTCTGGCCGCGGCGGCCGATGGCGAGGCTCAGCTGCTCGTCCGGGACCACCACCTCGATGCGGGTCGCGTCCTCGTCGAAGACGACCTTCGCCACCTCGGCCGGTTGCAGCGCGTTGACCAGGAAGGTCGCCTGGTCCTCGGACCACGGGATGATGTCGATCTTCTCGCCCTGCAGCTCGCCCACCACGGCCTGCACGCGACTGCCGCGCATGCCGACGCAGGCGCCGACCGGGTCGATCGAGTTGTCGTAAGAGATCACCGCGATCTTGGCGCGCGAGCCGGGATCGCGGGCCACGGCCTTGATCTCGATCACGCCGTCATAGATCTCGGGCACTTCCATCTTGAACAGCTCGGCCATGAACTGCGGATCGGTGCGCGACAGGAAGATCTGCGGGCCGCGGGCCTCGCGGCGCACGTCCTTGACATAGGCGCGGATGCGGTCGTTCGGGCGATAGCTTTCGCGGCCGATCTTTTCGTTGCGGCGCAGGATGGCCTCGCCCCGGCCGACATCGACGATGATGTTGCCGTATTCCTCGCGCTTGACGACGCCGTTGATGATGGTGCCGGCGCGATCCTTGAACTCTTCGTATTGGCGGTCGCGCTCGGCCTCGCGGACCTTTTGCAGGATGACCTGCTTGGCCGATTGCGCGGCGATGCGACCCAGGTCGACCGGCGGCACCTGCTCTTCGAACACGTCGCCGGGCTGCGGCTTGCCCGAGAAATCGGTCAGCCGCTGGCCGTCGCGCAGCCAATGGGCGCGGCCGTCCTTCGACGGCTCGAAATAGGCGCGGGCCTGGTCGGCGGTGAACTGGGCCTGATAGTTCTCGACCGCGTCATCCTCGACCACGGTGCGGGCGCGGGTGAAGGTGGCATTGCCGGTCTTGCGGTCGATATGGACGCGGATGTCCATTTCCGAGCCGTAGCGCGACTTCGCCGCGCGGGCCAGGCTGTCCTCCATCGCCTCGATCACCAGATCGGGGTCGATCATCTTTTCCCGTGCAACGGCCTCGGCGGTTTGCAGCAGTTCAAGCTGGTTGGCAGAGGTGATGGCCATTCCTCACTCCTTCGCGGCGGCGTTGTCTTCGCCGGCTTCCGTTTCGATCTCGTCAAAGGCGGTCTCGTCCAGATTGTCGATCTGCACGCCCGCGTCCTTTTTCTGCCGCAGCATCTCGGCGATCAGCTCGTCGGTCAGGACCAGCTTCGCATCGGAAAGCCAGTCGAAGTTCAGCCCGATGGTCTGGACCTCGCCGCCTTCCTCGATGTTCAGCAGCACCTCGTCGCCGCCTTCGCCCTTTTCGACCCCCGCCAGCACGCCCTTGAAGCGCTTGCGGCCGTCGATGGGCTGGTTCGTCTCCAGCCGCGCCTCGTAGCCCTCGAAGGTCTCGAAATCCTTCAGCCGGGTCAGGGGCCGGTCGATGCCGGGGCTCGAGACCTCCAGGTGATAGGCATCCTCCAGCGGATCCTCGACATCCAGAATCGCGCTGACGGCGGTGGATATGTCGGCGCAGTCGTCGACGTTGATGCCGCCCTCGGGCCTGTCGGCCATGATCTGAAGCGTGGCGGTCTTGCCGCCTTGCAGGCGGATGCGCACCAGTTCGAAACCCAGATCCTCGATGACCGGGGCGATGATCTCGGCCAGACGCCGGTCGATGGCGGTCTTGGCGATGAGGTCGCTCATGCTGATCCCCCAAATACAAAAAACGGGCCTTGGCGGCCCGTGCGTCTTACCGGTGGGCAGGTTGTGGACGCCTGCGCCGCTGTTGAGCCGCATATAGGGCCCCGCGCCAGGGATTGCAAGGAAAACCGGCGCGGCACCTGCCGCCTGCCTCGCAGGGGCCGCAAGCCGGCCGCCGCGTGCCCTTTCGCCAAGAGGTCAGGCCCGCCTTGCCACATCCCGGAAACCGTCCATGACCCGCACCAGCTCGGCGGCGATTCGCGGCTCGCTCAGCGCATGGCCCGAGGCGGGGACCAGCCGCAGGTCCGCCCTGTTCCAGCCCTGGGCCAGTTCCCAGGCGGTCGCCGGCGGGCAGACCATGTCGTAGCGGCCCTGCACGATCACGGCGGGGATATGCTCGATGCGGTGGCGATCGCGCAAAAGCTGGCCCTCGGCCAGGAAGCAGTCATGGGCGAAATAGTGATTCTCCAGCCGGGCGAAGGTGCGGGCATAGTCGGGCGGCGCATGGCCCGGCCCGTTGATCTCCAGGCCCGCCAGGGCGTTTTCCCACACCAGCCAGGGCAGGGCGAAGCGCGTCTCCTGCCCGCGGTCGCCGCTGAACAGGCGCCGGTGATAGGCGGCGATCATGTCGCCGCGCTCGGCCTCGGGGATCGGAGCCTGGAACTCGGCCCAGCGGTCGGGGAAAAAGCGCGCGACGCCGCCGCCATAGAACCAGTCCAGCTCGGCCCGCCGGCCCAGGAAGACGCCGCGCAGCACCAGCGCCTCGACCGGCTCGGGATGGGCCTGGGCATAGGCCAGCGCCAGGGTCGCGCCCCAGCTGCCGCCGAACAGGATCGCCCGCTCGATCCCCAGGCTGCGGCGGATCACCTCGATGTCGGCGATCAGGTGCTGCGTGGTGTTGGCAAGGACCGCGGCATGGGGCTGCGAGCGGCCGCAGCCGCGCTGGTCGAACAGCACGGCCCGGTAATGGGCGGGGTCGAAGAAGCGCCGCATATAGGGGCTGCAGCCGCCGCCCGGCCCGCCATGCAGCACGATCACCGGCACGCCCTCGGGATTGCCGCTCTGCTCGACATGCAGCCGGTGGCCGTCGCCGACCTCGATCACCCGGCGGTCGAAGGGCTCGACCATCGGATGCAGCCTGCCATGCGACGCCGTGCCGCCGATTTGCCCTGCCAATCTGTCCATGGCACCACTATATAACGCGTCGCGCGCGCCCGCCACATGAAGGACGGCCAGATGACCGAAAGACCAACCCCCAGCAGCCCGGCCCCCAGCAGCATCGACCCGGCCGAGGTCGCCAAGTTCCAGGCCATGGCGCGGGAATGGTGGGATCCCAACGGCAAGTTCAAGCCGCTGCACATGCTGAACCCGACGCGGCTGGACTATGTCACCGCGCAGATCGCCGGGCAGTTCGGCCGCGACCTTGCCGCGCCCGCGCCCTTCCAGGGGCTGAGCCTGCTCGACATCGGCTGCGGCGGCGGGCTGATGGCCGAGCCGATGGCCCGGCTGGGCGCGGCCGTCACCGGCGCCGACGCGGCCGAGGGCAATATCGCCATCGCCGGCCTGCATGCCGAGGAACAGGGCCTCGCCATCGACTACCGCGCCACCACGGCCGAGGCGCTGGCGGCCGAGGGCCTCCGCTTCGACGTGGTCATGGCCCTGGAGATCGTCGAGCATGTCGCCGACCCCGCGCAGTTCGTCGCCACCTGCCGCGAGCTGGTGGCGCCGGGCGGCGTGCTGATCCAGTCCACGCTGAACCGCACCGCCCGCAGCTTCGGCGCCGCCATCGTCGGGGCGGAATGGATCATGCGCTGGCTGCCCAAGGGCACACATGACTGGCGCCGCTTCATCACCCCCGACGAACTGGCGCGGATGACCGAGGCGGCGGGGCTGCGGGTGGTGGACCGCAGCGGCATGGTCTTCAACCCGCTGGGCTGGAGCTGGTCGCTGTCGCATCGCGACCTGTCGGTGAACTATGCGATGACCGCCCTGCGCGACGCCTGACTTCTTCGTTCCGCAAATACCCGACGGCAGCGGCGCGGCGGGGCGAGCCCGCGCCGGCCTTCACCGTTCCGAAAATACTCATGCGACCGGGCGACCGGCGGGGTCAGCGCCCGCCGCGCGTTTCGTGACGCAACGTCTCTTCCAGCTGCTTGCGCAGCATGCGCAGGACCGGCAGCGCCGCGCGCACCCGGTCGGCGCCGACATCGCGCACCACGTCGGCGATTCGCGGCATGAAGGCGGCCAGCGCCGCGTCCCGCGCCGCCCGGCCGGCCGGGCTGATGGCGATGAACTTGCGCCGCGCATCGTCCCAGTCCGGGCGGATATGGATATGCCCCGCCCATTCCAGCCGCGACAGCGTGTTGGTCATGGCGCCGCGGGTGACGTGGAACGCCTCGGCCAGTTCGGCCGGCGTGCGCTCGACATTCAGGTGCGCCAGCAGGTTCAGCACCGAGAAATGCGAGATCTGCATGCCCTTGGGCAGCGCCTTGCCGATCAGGTCGCGCGCCAGCTGGTCGGCGATGAACACCTCGGAAAACAGGCTGGCAGCCAGGGCGTCGGCCGAGGCTTCGGCATGTCCGTGCGGGCTGTCTTGCGTCTTGTGGATCATGGGCCCGCGAAGTTCCGGTCATGCGTCAGGGATGGGATGCGGGACCGTGCCCCGAGAACCGCCGCCGGGTCAAGCGTCACGAAGGTCACGCCGGGCTCGGTGCCGCCATCGGCCAGCACCTCTCCCCAGGGCCCGACGGCCAGGGAATGCCCGTGGCTGCGGCGCGGCCTGCGGTCCGGCTCGGCATGGCTGGCATGGGTGCCGCATTGCGCGGGCGCCAGCACGAAGCAGCCGGTCTCGATGGCGCGGGCGCGCAGAAGCACCTCCCAATGCGCGGCGCCGGTGGTGTCGTTGAAGGCGGCGGGCACGGTCAGCACTTCGGCCCCCGCCTGGGCCAGCGCGCGGTAAAGCGCGGGAAAGCGCAGGTCGTAGCAGACGGTCATGCCGACGGGCAGGGGCCCCTGGGCCAGCACCGCCCGCCCGCCCGGCCGGAAGGCCGCCGATTCGCGATAGGATTCGCTTTCGGACACGGTCACGTCGAACATGTGCAGCTTGTCATAGCGCGCCCGGATGCTGCCGTCCGGCGCGATCAGGAAGCTGCGATTGGCAAAGCGGCTCTCGCCCGGATCGCCGGTCTTCAGCGACAGCGAACCGATCAGCAGCCAGATGCCCAGCTCGCGCGCATCCTCGCGCAGCACGGCCAGGGTCTGGTCCTCGGCCTCGGTGCGCAGGACATGCTCCTGCCGCTCGCGGCTGGCGCCCAGCAGGTTGGTCGCCTCGGGCGTCAGCACCCAGCCGGCCCCGCCCTGCGCCGCCTCGCGCACCAGCGCCCGCGTGACCGGCAGGTTGCGCTCGGGATCGTCCGAGACGCTCAGCTGCACCAGCCCCGCGGTCAGCGCCTCGCTCATGCCGTCAGGCCCAGCAGGGCGTCCAGCTTGCCTTGGCGGTCCAGCGCATGCAGGTCGTCGCAGCCGCCGACATGGCGGCCGTCGATGAAGATCTGCGGCACGGTCCGGCGGCCGCCGGCGCGCTGGGTCATTGCCGCGCGCAGCTGCGGATCGCGGCTGACATCGGTGTCGTGATAGGCGATGCCCTTCTTGCGCAGCAGCGATTTCGCGGCGATGCAATAGGGGCAGGTGGGGGTGGTATAGAGTTCGACCTTGGGCATATGCGCGTCCCGGATTGATGTTCACCCCCATATCTAGGCATCCTTGACCGCCCGCGCCAGAACCACGACCGAGATCGGCCCCGCGCCCGCCGCCGCCAGCGCCCGAGCCGAGGCCGCCAGCGTCGCCCCCGAGGCCATCACGTCGTCGACCAGCAGCACCGCGCGGCCCCGCAGCCGCGGGACCATGTGCGCGGGCACGCCGATCGCCCCGTCCACATTCGCGAAACGGTCGCCGACGCTGCCATGGTCCTGCATCGGCGTATGCCGCAGCCGCCGCAGGGCGCCGGGCAGATGCGCCAGTCCATGCGCGCGGGCGACATGCTGCGACAGCATCTCGGCCTGGTTGTATTTGCGCTTCAGCAGCCGGCGCAGATGCACCGGCACCGGCACCACCACCGCGCCCGGCCGCAGCAGCGGCAGTGCCGCCCGCGCCACCCAGCCGCCAAGTGCGGGCGCCAGGTCCAGCCGGTCGCCATGCTTCAGCATCAGCGCCAGCCTGCGCCCGCTGCCGCGATAGACCAGCGCCGCGCGGCCCTGCTGCCAGGGCCGCTGCAGCCCCAGGCAATCGTCGCAGACCAGCAGCCCCGCCGCCGCATCCCCGGTGTCGCCGGCCCCGTCGCCCGGCAACGGCGTGCCGCAGTGCGCGCAGCAGGTGCCGGTGATGAAATCGGCCTCGCGCCAGCAGGCGGGGCACAGCCCGCCCTCGTCGGCGACGGGCGCGCCGCAGCACAGGCATTGCGGCGGATAGACCAGCCGCAATGCGCCTTTCATCAAGCCGCGAAGCCCCCTATGTTCAGCCCCCATGATGCCCGATCCCACCTCTTCCGTTCCCGGCCTGACCGACCGCCGCGCGCTGGACCGCAACCGCGCCCGCGCCCTGCGCCTGGGGCCGGTCGATTTCCTGCATCGAATCGTCGCCGACGAGATCCAGGATAGGCTGGCAGAGGTTAACAGACGGTTTAGCGCCGTCGCCGTCGTCACCGGCCGGCCGCAGCTCTGGCGCGACGCCATGCCCGGCGCCACGGTCGTCGCCGATACGCCCGCGCTGGCGCTGGAGCCCGGCGCGCATGACCTGGTGATCCATGCCATGGCGCTGCACTGGGCCGAGGATCCGGTGGGCCAGATCGCCCAGGCGGCGCGCGCGCTGCGTCCCGACGGGCTGTTCATCGCCGCCTGTCCCGGCGGGCGCACCCTGCACGAGCTGCGCGACGCCCTGACCCGCGCCGAGGCCGAGGTGACGGGCGGCCTGTCGCCCCGCGTCCTGCCCATGGGCGAGATCCGCGACCTGGGCGGGCTGCTGCCGCGCGCGGGCCTGGCGCTGCCGGTCGCCGACCAGATCACCCAGATCGCCAGCTATCGCGGCCTGTTCCACCTGGGCCGCGACCTGCGCGCCATGGGCGAGGGCAACGCGCTGGCCCAGCGGCTGCGGCGCCCGACGCGACGAGATGTCCTGTTGCGCGCCGCCGCGCTTTATGCCGAAAACCATCCCGACCCGCAGGACGGGACGCGCATCCGGGCCACCTTCGATCTGGTTTTCCTGACCGGATGGGCGCCCGATGCCAGTCAGCAGAAACCGCTTCGGCCCGGCTCGGCCCGGATGCCGCTTGCCGAAGCTCTTGCCAGCACGAGAAAGTCCGAATGACCTTTACCGAGTATGCCCCAGCCGATCATCCGAACATCCCAGCCCGCAAGATCGGCGTGCTGGTCGCCAACCTGGGCACGCCCGATTCGCCCGACTACTGGCCGATGCGGCGCTACCTGAACGAGTTCCTGTCGGACAAGCGGGTGATCGACTATCCCGCCTGGAAGTGGCAGCCGCTGCTGCAGACCGTCATCCTGTCCAAGCGGCCCTTTACCTCGGGCGCGAACTACCGGCTGATCTGGAACAACGAGGCGGATGAAAGCCCGCTGATGACCATCACCAAGCAGCAGGTGGCGGCGCTGCGCGAACGGGCGGCGGCGCTGTGGGGCGACCGGGTCATGGTCGATTTCTGCATGCGCTACGGCAATCCCTCGACCGCGGACGTGGTGGACCGGATGGTCAAGGCGGGCTGCGACCGCATCCTGTTCTTCCCGCTTTATCCGCAATATGCCGGGGCGACCACGGCGACGGCGAACGACCAGTTCTTCCGCGCGCTGATGACGCAGAAATGGCAGCCGGCCTCGCGCACCGTGCCGCCCTATTTCGACCGGCCCGACTATATCGAGGCGCTGGCCGCCTCGGTCGAGCGCGCCCTGGGCGGCCGCCAGCCCCGCAAGCTGGTCGCCAGCTACCACGGCATGCCCAAGCGCTATCTGATGGAGGGCGACCCCTATCATTGCCAATGCCAGAAGACCTCGCGCCTGCTCCGGGAACGGCTGGGCTGGGACGAGGGCGTGATCGACACCACCTTCCAGTCGGTCTTCGGGACCGAGGAATGGCTGCGCCCCTATACGGTCGAGCATGTGGCCGAACTGGCGCAGCAGGGCATCACCGAGATCGCGGTGATCTCGCCCGCCTTCTCGGCCGATTGCATCGAGACGCTGGAAGAGATCCAGGGCGAGATCCGCGAGGCGTTCGAACATGCCGGCGGCAAGGAGTTCACCTATATCCCCTGCCTGAACGCCGAGCCCGCGCATATCGACGTGCTGGCGGCGGTCATCGGCGAGAACCTGGCGGGCTGGGTCTGACGGCCCGAGCGGCCGCCATGCCCGTCATGCGGGACGCAGCCGCTGCTGGCGCCGATCACGGGGCGGGCCGCCACGGCCCGTCATTCTACGGGGGTTGTTCCAACGGCGCCCGCTTCCTAGATTGGTGGCGCGAGCAGCGACAATCCCCGCTGCCTATGGAGACTGGATGTCAGAGCTTGTGTGACAAGGCTCTCTGAATCTTCGGAGAGCCGCGTGAATTCAAAGCCGCCGGGCGCATGTGCGCTCGGGGTGTCTTTCACGTCCGTCATGCGAGACTTCCATGAACATCTCACGAAATGAACAACGTGCGCTGCACGTCCTGGCCCTGGGTGGCCGCATCCTGCACGAGCGCGGCGACAGTGCCAGGATCACCTCCGTGACATGCGTCACGCGCGAGGGGATGATCCTTGCCGGCTTCGATCTGGCCGTCTTCAGCCGGTTGCGGCGGAAACGGCTGATCGAATCGCGGTCAGGCAGCCCGTATCGGATATCGAAGCGCGGCCGCTTGTCGGTGCGCGCGCAACTCGACAATCAGGGGGCCTGACATGCTGATCCGCGATGAAACGGCCGGCGACATTCCGGCGATCGGCCGGCTTGTCACCGAAGCCATGCTGATGCTGGCGCAATCCACCGGAACCGAGGCCGACATCGTCGAGGCGCTGCGGGTGCAGGGCGCGCTTGCCCTTTCGATTGTGGCCGAGGACGAGGGTGCGGTGGTCGGCTACCTGGCCGCCTCGGCGGCACGGATCGGCACGCAGGACGGCTGGGGCCTGATCGGCCCGCTTGCCGTCTTGCCCTCAAGGCACGGCCAGGGGATCGGCACGGCCCTGATGGCAGAGGCCCTCCGCCGATTGCGAGCGACCGGCCGCGGCGCGGCGCTGGTGGGCGACCCGGCCTATTATGGCCGGTTCGGTTTCCGTGCCTTCCCCAGCCTGCGCGTAGCGGGCTGCCCGCCCGAGGTGGTCCTGGCCCTGCCTTTCGACGGCACCGCGCCTTGCGGAGAGCTGATCCATCATCCGGCATTCGGCTTCGGCCCGCAGGAGTGACCAGGGGGACGGGCTGCATCCTCCGATGGTGCAGCCCGCCCCTTTTCCGATCCAAAGGGTCGAAACGAAAAAGGGGCCTCGCGGCCCCTTGCTGTCACCTCTGTCCCGGCCGGGTCAGATCGACGGCATCCCGCCTCGCGGAGAGCCGATCCACCATCCGCCATTCGACCTGGGTGCGCAGGAGTGACCGGGGGACGGGTTGCTTCCTGCGGCGGTGCAGCCAGACCCTTCGCCCATCCAGGCGGACGAAACGAAAAGCGGGCCTCGCGACCCCCTTGCTGTCACCTTTGTCCCGGCCCGGTCAGATCCACTGCATCCCGCCTTGCGGAGAGCTGATCCATCATCCGGCATTCGGCCTCGGCCCGCAGGAGTGACCAGGGGGTCGGGCTGCATCCTCCGATGGTGCAGCCCAAGCACTTGCCGATCCAAAAGGTCGAAACGAAAAAGGGGCCTTGCGGCCCCTTGCTGTCGTTCCTGTTCGGCCGGGTCAGATCAGCAGAACCTGGGTGCCGATCTTGGTCAGGTCATAGAGCTGCTTGATATGCTCGTTGTAAAGGCCGATGCAGCCGTTCGAGGACTTGCGGCCGATCTTGCGCGTGTCATGCGTGCCGTGGATGCGGTAATACTGCCAGCTCAGCCACAGCGCATGGGTGCCCAGCGGGTTGTCCGGCCCCGGCGGCACGAAATCCGGCCATTCGGGGTTGCGCTTCTTCATCTCGGGGGTGGGCGCCCAGCTGGGGCCCTCGACCTTCTTGATGATCTCGGTGCGGCCGGTGCGGGTCAGGTCGGCGCTGACCGGGACCGAGGTCGGGAACAGCTTGTAGACCGACTGGTCCTCGGACCAGTAATGCAGCGCGCGCGAGGTCAGGTCGACCAGGATCGCGCCATTGGTCAGGCTGCTGAAATAGGGCTGCCAGTCCTGCATGCGGAAGCTGGAGATGTTGCGGCGCGAATCCTGCGCGGCGTCGTATTGCACCATGCCCGCATCCGGGGTGGCGCCGCCCGCCGTGCCCTGCAGGGGCTGGCCGGTATAGGGGTCGAAGGATTGCGCAATGGCCGGGGCCGCCAGCCCTGCCGCGCCCATCGCCACCGAGGCGGTCAGAAATTTCCGGCGCGAGACCGGTTTCTTCGGCGTGATCATGTGTCGCTCCTGATATGTGACGGACCGCTTCCTGCGGCCTTCTCTGCCCGAATGTGCGAAAGAGGTCTTGCTGGAACGGGGATTTACGCCCGCCGCAGGCGCCTTGCAATTCAAACAAGCGTCATTGTCGCAACACAGTCGCAGCCTGTTGCGCTCACGCAATCTTGGGTTTGAAGCGGCGGTTGCGCTTTTGTATGGCTGGCGCAAACATCCTTGGGGACAGGACATCATGCTGAAACTTTCCACCCTGGCGCTTGTGTCGGTGCTGGCGCTCGCGGCCTGCCAGCAGCCTCAGCCGCAACTGGGCCCCGACGGGCAGCCGCTGCCGACGGCCTATCGCATCACCCCGCGCGAAGAGGCGCAGATCCCCGGCCGCGTCCTGGGCCAGATCAACGCGCTGCGCGCCAATGTCGCGGCCCCCGCCATGATGCAGAGCCCCGCGCTGGATGCGGCCGCCAAGGTCCATGCCCGCGACATGGCGGCGCAGAACCGGGCCTGGCATTTCGGCTCGGACGGCTCTTCGCCGCTCGAGCGGGTGCGGCGCCAGGGCTACATGGGCCATCTGGTCGGCGAGAACATCTCCGAGACCTACGAGAACGAGATCACCACCCTGAACGCCTGGATGCAGACCCGCGACACCCGCGACGTGATCATGGACCCGCGCGCCACGGAATTCGGCATCGGCTGGTATCAGGAGCCTTCGGGCAAGATCTGGTGGGTGCTGATCACCGGCGGCGCGGCCGGCGCGCCGGTGGCCATGGCCGGCGGCTTTGCCCCCGGCGCCGGCATCTGACCGCGCGGCGCGGCCCACTGCGGGCCGCGTCATGTCCGTCCGGCCTGCGCGGCGCCCGGTCAGGGCCATTGCCGCCCCGCGCCCCGTCGGTGGCGCATGCCGGTTCGCGAAGAGGCCGAAGCAAGGATGCGGCATTCGGTGCCGGGTTCCGCCTTCCCGCCCGGCCTGCAAGCGGCGTCCGGTCGGGGCCATTGCCGCCGCTGCGCCCCGTCGGTGGCGCATGCCGGTTCGCGAAGAGGCCGAAGCAAGGATGCGGCATCCGGTGCCGGGTTCCAGCTTCCCGCCCGGCCTGCAAGCGGCATCCGGTCAGGACCGCTGCCGCCCCGCGCCCCGTCGGCGGCGCATGCCGGTTCGCGAAGAGGCCGAAGCAAGGATGCGGCATCCGGTGCCGGGTTCCAGCTTCCCGTCCGGCCTGCGCGGCGCCCGGTCAGACCGCTGCCGCCCCGCGCCCCGTCGGTGGCGCATGTCGGTTCACGAAGAGAGCCGGAGCAAGGATGCGGCATCCAGTGCCAGATGCCGTCATGTCCGGCCGGCCGAGGCTGGCCGGAAAATGCCGTCGTGGGACCGATCCTGTAGGGCGCAGCACGTTGGCCGCTTCGGTCCGCCGGACCCCGCGCCCCGGATCGTTATTTGAAGGTGATCTCGTATTCGCCTGCCTCGAAGGCCAGCATTTCGACGTATTTCATCTCGTCGGTGTCCTCGAAGACATAGACATAGACGGTGTCGTTCAGAAGCGTGGCGCGGCAGAAGACCTCCTTGGCCGTCACGCGGGCGGGACAGGTCTCGAGGTCGATATGGTTCACCGAAGGCTCGAATGCTTCATAGCCGAAATCCTGGGCCTGGGCGCCGGCGCCGGCGAAGGTGGCGGCCAGAAGGGCGGGGGCAAGTAGCGATCTCATGGATGATCTCCGCGAATAGGTGAAGAAGCGACTGATAATACCCAAGTGATTCAGTCAATTTTTTACCTACAGGCAGGCATCGCCCTTGTGCAACTCGTTATTTTGCCGCGAAGCCTCGGTTCAACCGACCCGCCCGCCCGGCCGGATCGCCCTGCCGGTGCAGGCGGAGCGAAGACCACGGGCGTTGTTCATGGCCGATGCGTCAGCCGCGCCGGCCGGGGCTTGCTGCCTTCCCGGCCTTCGGACATGGCAAGGCCCCGCGCTGATGCGCGGGGCCTGTCTCGTCCTCGGGCGGCGTCAGGGATAGATGAAGATCGGCACGCCCGGCCGCAGCATGGTGAAGATCTCCTCGATCTCCTGGTCGGTGACGGCGATGCAGCCGGCGGTCCAGTCCGGCCGGTTCAGCGCCCGCCCTTCGGGGCCGAGGCCGTGGATGAAGATGTCGCCGCCCGGCCGCTGGCCGCGCGCCGCCGCATTGGCCACGTCCTGCGCCGAAGGATAGGAGATGCCGACCGACAGGTGGTAACGGCTGCGCGGGTTGAAGCGGTCGATGAAATACAGGCCCTCGGGCGTGCGGCCGTCGCCTTCGAATTGCTTGTGGCCAAACGGCTGGTTGCCCAGGTCGATCTTGTAGCTTTTGACGACCTCCTTGCCGCTGACCAGATACATCTTGCGATCGGCCTTCTTGACCACGATCTGCGTGATCGGCGGCCCCTGATAGGTCTTGCTGGGTTGCAGGCTGTCGCCCCCGCCGCAGCTTGCCAAAACGGCTACTGCGACAACCGCGAAGAATGCGCGTATTGCCCGAATCATCACTGCCCTCTGTGTGCGCTATGCGCTTCGTTTTGTTATGAAATACCACAGAGATTAAAATTTCGCTAGCGTCGGCGAAACTCCGCCACGGTCTCGACATGCGGCGACCAGCGGAATTGGTCGACCACGAACAGCCGGCACAACCCATAGCCTCCCTCGGCGAGAATCCGCGCATCCCTTGCGAAAGTGACGGGGTCGCAGCTGACCCAGGCGAGCCGCGGCACCTGCGCGCGGGCGATCTCGCGCGCCTGCGCCTCGGCCCCGGCGCGGGGCGGATCGATCACGATTGCGTCATAGGCCAGCTCGTGGGGCATCAGCGGGCGGCGCGCCAGGTCGCGAATCTCGGTCGTGATTCGGCGCAGGCCCGGTGCCTGCCGGGCGGCGGCATCCAGCGCCTGCAACGGCGCGGCCAACCCCTCGACGGCATGGATCTCGGCCGTCTCGGCCAGGGGCAGCGAGAAGGTGCCGCAGCCCGCGAACAGGTCCAGCACCCGCCCGGCGTTCCCCACCATGCCGCGCACGGCGGCCAGCAGCGCGGCCTCGCCCTCGGCGGTGGCTTGCAGGAAAGCGCCCGGCGGCGGCACCACCCGCGCCCGGCCCATGGCCAGCGCCGGCGGGCGGCGGGTGATCGCCTGCCCGTCCCAGCCCAGCCGCGCCAGGTCGCCCTGGTCGGCCAGCGTCGCGAGGGCCTGGAACAGCGCCGGCTCCATCGGCTTGCCGCCGGAGACGGCCAAGTCCAGCCCCGCCGAAGTCTCGGTCACGGTCAGCGACAGCTCGGCCGAACGCGAGGCGCCAGCCGTCACCAGCTGCCGCAGCAGCGGCAGCGCGGACTGGATCGCCGGCCGCAGCACATGGCAATCGGCGATGTCCACGATCACGTCCGAGGCGCGGGCGTGAAAGCCCACGAGCGCGCCCTTCTTCGTGCGCCGCCCCGACAGCACCGCCCGCCGGCGCGAGCGCGGCGGCGAGACATGCACCCCCGCGACCGGCGCCGAAAGCCCCTGCGCCCGCAACGCCTCGGCCACCACGCCGACCTTCCATCCCTTCACGAAATCGTCCGAGCCATGCATCAGCGAACAGCCGCCGCAGGCGCGGTAATGCTGGCAGGGCGGCCGCACCCGCTCGGCCGAAGGCGTCACGATGCGCGGGGCGGCGATGCGGCCGGCCTCGGCCTCGCCCTCGATCTGTTCGCCGGGCAGGACCAGCGCGGCCAGCGCGCGCCGATCGCCGCTGATGGCGACGCCGTCGCCCTTGCGGCCCAGCCGCTCGACGGTCCAGAGCGTCACTCGGCGGCCTCCGCCGCATCGTCCTCGGTGCCCAGGAAGCCGCCCGACTGGCGGTTCCAGTAGCGCGCATAGGTGCCGTCCAGCGCCAGCAGATCGGCATGAGCGCCCTGTTCGACGATGCGCCCGGCCTCCAGCACGACGATGCGGTCCAGTTCGGCGATGGTCGAGAGCCGGTGGGCGATGGCCAGCACCGTCTTGCCCCGCATGGCGCGGTGCAGCGCGTCCTGGACCTGCGCCTCGACCTCGCTGTCCAGCGCGCTGGTCGCCTCGTCCAGGACCAGGATCGGCGCGTCCTTCAGCAGCGCGCGGGCCAATGCGATGCGCTGGCGCTGGCCGCCAGACAGCTTGACCCCGCGTTCGCCCAGATGCGCGTCATAGCCGGTGCGGCCCATGTGGTCGCGCAGCTTCAGGATGAACTCATGCGCCTCGGCGGCCGTGGCGGCGGCGACGATTTCCTCCTCGGTCGCATCGGGGCGGCCATACAGGATGTTCTCGCGCGCCGAGCGGTTGAACATCGCGGTTTCCTGCGTGACCATGGCGATGTTGCGGCGCAGGCTTTCCTGCGTCACCGCGCGCACGTCGTGGCCGTCCACCCGCACCGCGCCGCTTTCCACGTCGTAGAGCCGCAAAAGCAGCGAGACCATGGTGGATTTCCCCGCCCCCGAGGCGCCGACGATGCCCAGCTTTTCGCCGGGCGCGACATGCAGGTCCAGGTCGCTGATGCCGCCTTCACCGCGGCCATAGGCGAAATCCACATGGTCGAAGTCGATCCGCCCCGCGACCCGGCCCAGGGCGATGGCGTCGGGCGCATCGGTCAGGGCATGGGGCGGGGCCAGGGTCTTCATGCCGTCCTCGACCTCGCCGATGCTGCCCCAGACCCCCATCAGCGCCATGCTGACCCAGCCGGTCATCTGCGCCAGCCGCATGGCGATGGCGCCGGCGGCGGCGATGTCGCCCGCCGTGGCCATGCCCTGCCGCCACAACAGGATGGTGCCGCCGACCAGGATCACCGGCAGCGCGCCGGCGATGGTCATCAGCGACAGGCGAAACCAGGTGCTGACCCGGCCGAAGTCCAGCGCGCGTTCGCGGAAACCGGCCATGGCGCCAAGCGCGGCGCGGTCCTCGTGCTCGGCATGGGCGAAAAGCTTGACGGTCTTGATGTTGGTGATCGTGTCCACGACCTGCCCCGTGACCATGGCCCGCGCCGAGGCCCGGCTGGCCGAGCGCGTGCGGATGCGCGGCAGGAAGAAGCGGATCAGCAGCACGTATGAGCCCAGCCAGACCATCAGCGCCAGCGCGCCCCAGCCATCGACCGAGACCAGGAAGGCGGCAGAGCCGATCACCGATGCCAGCGCAAAGGCCACCACGTTGACGAATTCGGTCGCCACGTCGGTCACGGCGCGGGCGGTCTGCATCTGCTTTTGCGCGATGCGGCCGGCAAAGTCGTTGTCAAAGAAGGTCACTGCATGGCCCATGGTCCAGCGATGCAGCCGCGACAGCACCAGCGGCAGGATGTTCGGCCCGATGATGACGCTGGAGCTGGCGGTGGAAAGCCCGAAGATCGCCGGGCGGATCAGCAGGAAGAAGGCGGCAAAGCCCAGGATCAGCCCGCCCTGGTCCGCCCAGATCCGATCCGCGGGGGTCGAGACCACCGCATCCACCACCCAGCCCAGCAGCACGGCCGAGACCACGTCGGCGATGCCCCCCAGCGCCGAGGCCACCGCCGCCAGCGTCAGCCCCGGCCAGGCGCCCGACAGGCACCAGCGGAAGAATGCCAGCAGGCTGCGCGGCGGCGGACCCTCGGCCGGGCGGAAGGCGTCGATCATGCGGGCGAAGAAATCATGCATCAGGCGCGGGCCTCTTGTTGCAGGGCGATCCGCAGCAGCGCCTCGGGTGGCAGGGTGAAATCGCTTTCGACAAAGGCGTCCTCGGCCCGGCGCAGCGCCTCGCCCAGGGCGGGGCCGGACAGTTCGGGCATCAGGTCGCGGGCGGTCAGCGGGAATTTCGCCGCGGCGCCGCGCGCCAGTTCGTGGCACCAGCCAAAGGCCGGCCGGTCGCCGCGGGCGGCACGGATCAGCACCGATTGCGCGGCGTTCGCGCGGCCCAGGCGATAGGCGGCGGCCGGCGCGGGCATGGCCAGCGCCTGCGCGATCCGGTCCTGGGTGCGGGCCTCGTCCCGCGACAGGCGCAGCGCCCCGGCCGGGTTCGGCGCGCCCAAGAGCGCCAGCCGGCGCGGCCAGCAGGGCAGGGCGCCGGTGCCGTATTCCCGCTCGACCTCGACCAGGTCGGGCAGGTCGCTGGCATCCGCACCGGGCAGGACCAGCGGCAGCACGCCCGCCTCGGCCATCAGCGCCATGGCGGGGGAAGGGTCGGGGGCGTCGAGCAGCTTGCGCATCTCGTGGCCGATGCGTTCCTTCGAGATGCCGGCAAGCCCCTGGCGCAATTCGCGGCAGGCGGCCAGCGCGTGCAGGTCGGCCTCGCGCCCATACCAGGCCAGCAGGCGAAAGAAGCGCAGGATGCGCAGATAGTCCTCGGCGATGCGCGCGCGCGGGTCGCCGACGAAGCGCAGCCGGCGCGCCGCCAGGTCGGGCAGGCCGCCCACCGGGTCCAGCACCTCGCCCGAGGCGGTGGCGTAAAGCGCGTTCATGGTGAAGTCGCGGCGCTGCGCGTCATCCTCGATGCGGTCGGAATAGGCCACGACGGCGCGGCGGCCATCCGTTTCCACGTCGCGGCGGAAACTGGTGACTTCGAAGCCGCGGCCATCGGCGATGACGGTGACGGTGCCATGCTCGATGCCGGTGGGCACGCTGCGCAGGCCGGCCGCCTCGGCCAGCCGCACGGTCTCTTCGGGCCGGGCCGAGGTCGAGATGTCCACATCCGCCACCGGCTCGCCCAGAAGCGCGTTTCGGACCGCGCCGCCGACGATCAGCGCCTGCGCGCCCTGGGCCGCCAGCGCGGCCAGCACCTGCCCCAGGGCCGGGTCGTCGAGGAAGGGCGCGGTCAGCCGGGTCATCGGGCAATCCTTGTCGCAAGGGAATGCAGAACGCGGGCGGTGGCGCCCCAGATATAATAGGGGCCCCAGGGGGCGACGTAATAGTCGCGCCGCGCCCCGCGCCAGATCCGGCCCTCGACATGGTAGTTCGCCGGGTCGGATACATGGGCGAAGGGGACGGTAAACACCTCCTCGACCTCGCCCATCTCGGGGACGGGGGCGAAGGGGCCGTGGACCAGCGCCAGCACCGGGGTCATGGCAAAGCCGGTGATGGTTCGATGCGCCGGCATGGTGCCCAGCACCTCGACGCGGGCCGGGTCGAGGCCCACCTCCTCATGCGCTTCGCGCAGGGCGGCGGCGATCTCGTCGGCATCGCCGGGATCGACCTTGCCGCCGGGCAGGGCGATCTGGCCGGGATGGTGGCGCAGACTGCTGGCGCGCTTGGTCAGGATCAGCCGCCCGTCCACCGCGTCGAAGGCGGCCAGCACGCCGGCCGGGCGCAGCGCCACCTCGCCCGGCGGGGCGCCGCCGAAGTCGAAATCCGACGAGGGCCCCGTCGTTCCCGACAGGGCCCGCGTCAATGTCTCGCGGATCGTTCCCATCAAAGCGCGGCCCGGCTTTCCCCGGCCCCGACCTTGGGCAGGGGGTTGCCCTCGGCGTCGATCACCGCCTCGAAGCCCAGGCTTTTCGGGTCGAATTCGTAATGCGCGCCGCAGAACTGGCAATCGGCGGTGACGATGCCGTCGTCATTGGTCATGTGGCCGATGTCCTTGGCCGAATAGATCGACAGCGTGCTGCGCACCCGCTCGGCATTGCAGGAGCAGCCGAAGACCAGCGGCTGCGCGGCGAAGGCGGTCGGCTCTTCCTCGTGGAACAGGCGGAAGACCAGGTTGGGCAGCGGCAGGGCCGGGTCGACCAGCTCCATCGCCTCGACCGTGGCCATCAGCGTGGTGGCGCGGTTCCAGTCCTCGGATTGCGCGCCTTGCAGGATGTCGGCGGATTGCAGGTCGCCCTCGGGCCCGGCATGGCTGCCGGCCGGCAGGGTCTGCAGCATGATGCCGCCGGCGCGCCAATGGTCCTGGTGCTGGCCGGGCAGGCGTGCGCGGCCCACCGTCAGCTCGAACCGGGTCGGCAGCTGCTCGGACTGTTCGAAATAGGTCTGGGCGCAGCTGGCAAGCGAGCCGCCGGCCAGCGGGGTCAGGCCCTGGTAGGGGGTCGTGCCCTCGCCCTGGTCGATCAGCACCGCGAAATAGCCCTGGCCCAGCTGGTCGAAGCCGGGCAGGCCGTCTTGCAGGCGCTCGGCGTCGAAGCTGGCCCAGGCGCGCATGCGGGCGGGGGCGCCCTCGGTCTCGGGGGCGTAGTAGTCGGTGGCGATGGTGCGGATGGCGCCGTTGCCGCGCACCTGCAGCGAGAGCTTCCAGCGCAGCTTGATGGTCTGGCCGATCAGCGCGGCCAGGGTGGTGAGTTCCGCCACCATGGCGCTGACCGGGACCGGGTAGTCGTGGCGCGACAGGATGTGTTCGAGCAGGGGCCCGAGGCGCGCGACGCGGCCGCGCATGTCCGAGCGCTCCAGCTGGAAGGGCAGCATGCTGTCGTCCCAGGAAATTTCCTTCGTTTCGGTCATCACAAGTCCTTCGGAATAGGGATGCGCGGGGGCCGGCTGCGGCCTGGCGCCTTGGCCCCAATATAGGCCATGCGGCGGAAAGCCCAAGGGGGAAGCCGGGGGCTTCGCGCCCCCGGACCCCCGCGGGGTATTTGGAAAACGGAGAAATGCGACCTTCAGGCCTGTTGACGGCCGGCCGGCCGGGACGATAACCGGGACCAGGGGCATTGCAGGGAGCCAGACATGACGTTCGACCGCCGCATCAAGATCGCGCCTTCCATCCTTTCCGCGGATTTCGCCAATTTCGGCCAGGAATGCCGCGCCGTCGAGGACCAGGGCGCCGACTGGGTCCATGTCGATGTGATGGACGGGCATTTCGTGCCGAACCTGACCTTCGGCCCCGCCATGTGCAAGGCGATCCGGCCGCATATCCGCGGCGTGATGGACGTGCACCTGATGATCGCCCCGGTCGATCCCTATATCGAGGCCTTCGCCGAGGCGGGCAGCGACATCATCACCGCCCATGTCGAGGCCGGGGCGCATGTCCACCGCACGCTTCAGGCCATTCGCGGCGCCGGCGCCAGGGCCGGGCTGGCGCTGAACCCCGGCACCCCGGCGCAAGCCGCACGGCCGCTGCTGGACGATGTCGACCTGATCTGCGTGATGACGGTGAACCCCGGCTTCGGCGGGCAGAAGTTCATCCACAGCCAGGTCGAGAAGGTGCGCGAATTGCGCGCCATGATCGGCGACCGCCCGGTGCATATCGAGATCGACGGCGGCGTCGATCCCGTGACCGCGCCGCTGGTCGCGGCGGCGGGGGCGGATGTGCTGGTCGCCGGCTCGGCCGTGTTCCGCGGCGGCTCGGTGTCGAACAGCGCGCCCTATGGCGAGAACATCCGTGCCATCCGCGAGGCTGCCGAGGCCGCCCTGCGTTGATCTGGCGCGGCGCCACGGCGCTGGCCGGCGGGGCGCTGGGCCTGGCCGCGCCGCTGGCCGGGGCGGATTGGCGCGAGCGGCTGGCGCTGTCCGGCCCCGAGGCCGCGCCGGGCGGGATCTGGCTGCATGCGGCCAGCGTAGGCGAGCTGAACTCGGTTCAGGTGCTGGCCGAGGCGCTGGCGCGGGACTTTCCCCTGGTGGTGACGACCAACAGCCTGACCGGGCGCGCGCTGGCGCGGCGGCTGGGCCATCCCTGCGCGCTGGCGCCGCTGGACGTGCCGCAGGCCGTCGGGCGCTTTCTGGACCGGCTGCGGCCCGCGGTGCTGGTCACGGTCGAGAACGAGCTTTGGCCCAACCGTTCGGCCATGGCGGCGGCGCGGGGCGTGGCGCAGGTGGTGGTGGGCGCGCGCATCTCGGCCCGCTCGGCGGCGCGCTGGGGCCGGCTGCCGGGGCTGATCGGGCCGATGCTGGCCCGCATCGACGCGCTGTCGGCGCAGGATGCGGACAGCGAGGCGCGGCTTCTGGCGCTGGGGCTGCAGGCGGGCGCGCTGACGCCGCGGCTGAACCTGAAGCTGCTGGCCCCCGCCCAGGTCGAGCCGGGCGAGGACGGGCCGGAGCGCGCGCGCACCGTGCTGGCGGCCTCGACCCATGAGGGCGAGGATGCGCCGATGCTGGACGCCTGGGCCGCGGCGCGCGCGGCGGTGCCGGACCTGCGGCTGATCCTGGCGCCGCGCCATCCCCGCCGCGGCGATGCGGTGGCGGCGCTGATCGCGGCGCGGGGCCTGGATTTCGTCCGCCGCAGCCAGGGCGGCGGGCTGGGCGCGCCGGTGCTGCTGGCCGATACGCTGGGCGAGATGGCGGCATGGTATCGCGCCGCCGGCATCTGCATCACCGGCGGCTCCTTTGCCGATCACGGCGGCCATACGCCATGGGAGCCGGCGGCCTGGCGCTGTGCCATCCTGCACGGGCCGCATGTCGCCAACCATGCCGGCGACTATGCCGACCTGGCGGCGGCGGGCGCGGCGCGGGGCTGCACGGTCGAGGCGCTGCCGCAGGCGCTGGCCGCCCTGGCTCAGGACGGCGCGGGCCAGCGCCGCATGGGCGAGGCGGCGCGGGCGCTGCTTTTGGCGCGGGCTGGCGATCCCGCCACGCTGGTCGCGCGGATCAAGGCGCTGGCGCGGCGCGGCCTTGCATAAGCCCTTGCCCGGCCCGATATTCAAGGGGAAAGGAGTCGCGATGATCCGCTATGCCCTGCGCTGTGAAAAAGGCCATGATTTCGATGGCTGGTTCCGGTCCTCGGACGGGTTCGACGCCCTGCGCGCCGCGGGGCAGGTCACTTGCACGCATTGCGGCTCGGCCCAGGTGGACAAGGCGCTGATGGCGCCGCGCGTGGCGCATGGCCGCGACGATGCCCCCGACCTGCACAACCCCCGCAACGACCATGAGGCGGCGCTGGAAAAGCTGCGCCGCCATGTCGAGGAAACCTCGGATTACGTCGGCATGTCCTTTGCCGCCGAGGCCCGCGCCATGCACGAGGGCCTGGCGCCTGAGCGCGCGATCCATGGCGAGGCGAAGCTGGAAGAGGCCCGCAAGCTGCTGGAGGACGGCATTCCCGTCGCGCCCTTGCCCTTTCGTTCGCGGCAGCGGGCGAACTAGGGGTCAGCCCGGCGCGTGTTCGCCGTCGATCAGCACCATGATCCGCCCGCGCGAGCAGCGCTCGACCCGCGCCTCGACGCCATAGACCTGGGCCAGCAACTGCGGGGTCAGCACCTGTTCCGGCGCGCCTTCGGCATGGGTATGGCCGCCGTGGATCAGCACGATGCGGTCGGCCCATTGCGCCGCCAGCGCCAGGTCGTGCAGCACGGCTACGACGATGCGCCCCTCGCCCGCCAGGCGCCGCAGTTCGGAAAGCAGCCGCACCTGCCGCGCCAGGTCCAGCGCGCTGGTCGGCTCGTCCAGAAGCAGCAGGCGCGGGTCGCGCACGATGGCCTGCGCCAGGCTGACCATCTGCCGCTGCCCGCCCGACAGCGCCGACAGCGGCTCGAGCGCCAGCGCGCCGATGCCCAGCTTGTCCAGCACCGCCATGGCGGCGGCATCGGCCTGGCGCGCGCCCAGGGTCTCGCCCGCCCGCAGCGCCGCGATCACGCTTTCCAGCGCCACCAGCGACGAGCTTGACGGCAGGCTTTGCGGCATGAAGCCGATCAGCCGGGCGCGGTCGCGCATCGGCACATGGGCCAGGTCCTGCCCGTCCAGCAGCACCTGCCCGCCATGGGGCTGCAACTGGGCGATGGCGCGCAGAAGCGTGGATTTCCCGGCCGCGTTCGGCCCGGCCAGCACCGTGACCTCGCCCGGCCGCAGCAAGGGCAGGTCCAGCCCCGCAAGCACGCTGCGCGCGCCGTAGCGCACCGAGATGCCCTGCGCCAGCAGCCCCTGCATCAGCGCCGCCTGCCGCGCAGGATCAGCGCGAAAAAGATCGGCAGCCCGATCAGCGAGGTGACGAGGCCGACCGGCAGCAGCACCCCCGGCACCAGCGTCTTGCTGAGCGTCGAGGCCAGCGACATGACCAGCGCCCCGGTCAGGATGCTGGCGGGCAGGAAGACGCGGTGGTTCTCTCCGACCAGCATGCGGGCGATATGCGGCCCGGCCAGGCCGACGAAGCCGATGACGCCGACCATGGACACGGCCGAGGCGGCAAGCAGGCTGACCCGCAGCAGCGTCCAGCGCCTGAGGCCGGCCACATCGACGCCGAAGCTTTTCGCCTGGTCCTCGCCCAGCCGCAGCGCGGTCAGCTTCCACGCCGCGCGAAAGGAAAACGGCACCGCCACCGCCAGCACCACGCCGATCAGCACCACGCCCGGCCATTGTGCCGAAGCCAGGCTGCCCATGGTCCAGAACACCAGCTGTTGCAGCGCATCGGCCGAGGCGACGAATTGCAGCAAGGACAGCAGCGCGGCGGCGGTGAAGTTCAGCGCCACGCCGAACAGGATCAGCACCTCGGGGCCGCCGCCGCGGATGCGGCCCAACAGTTGCAACAGCCCCAGCGCGCCAAGCGCGAACAGGAAGGCGTTGCCCGAGACGCTCCAGACCGCCGGCAGGCCGGGCAGGGTCAGGCCCAGCACGATCGCCACCGCGGCGCCAAGCGCGGCCGAGGAGGACACGCCCAGCGTGAAGGGCTCGGCCAGGGGGTTTTCCAGCACGGTCTGCATCTCGGCCCCGGCCAGCGCCAGCGCCGCGCCGACCAGCAGCGCCATGCAGGCAACGGGCAGGCGCACGTCCCAGACGATGACCTGGGTGCCGCGCGCCACCTCGCCGCCGGTCAGCGCCCGCAGCGTATCGGCCAGGGGCAGGCCGGCCGGGCCCGTGACCAGGTCCAGCAGCAGCGCCGCCAGCGCGGCAAGGCCCAGCACCGCCACCAGAAGGGCGTTGCGCCGGCCTTGCCGGTGATAGCGCTGCAGCGTCGCGTCGCTCATTGTTCCGGCGTCACCCACCATGTTCCCGGCACGATGACGGGCGAGAAGCGGGCGTTGATCTCGGCCAGGGTCTTGGCGGGATCGACGTCCTGGAACAGGTCGGGATGAAAGGTCTTGGCCAAGTATTCTATCAGCGCGATATGCACGGGCGAATCGTTGAACAGGTGCCAGACGCCGGCCGTGCGCCCCTGTTCCACCGCGCGCAGCGAGGCAAAGCCCGGCGCCGCGATCAGCCGCTGAAAGCTGGCCTGCGCGGTCTCGGCATCCACGCCCGAGCCCAGAACCAGCCCGCCCCGCGCCGCCATATGCGTGCCGCCGGTGGCGATATAGACGTCCGGGTCGGCGCCGATCAGGTATTCCAGGCTGACGTTGCCCAGCACGCCCTTGACGGTGTCATGGCCGATGTTCTGCCCGCCGGCCGTGGTGATGAAGTCGTGAAACACCCCGCTGCCGACGGTCGAGCAGCAGTTCTGCGGCGCCGCATGGACGTGGAAGAACACGCGCGGCCGGGCGATCTCGGGGTCGGCCAGCCGGTCGCGGATGCGGGCCAGCCGGCTGTCGTAGAACTCGGCGAATTCCTCGGCGCGCTCCTCGGCGCCGGTCAGCTTGCCCAGGATGCGCAGGCTGGGGATCGAGTTTTCCTGCGGATGCGAGAAGAAATCGACATAGGCGACCGGGATGCCCGCCGCCTCGATCTGCTGGCGGGCGACCTCCATGCCGGGGTCGTTCCGGTCGATCAGCGTCAGCACCACCAGGTCGGGATGCAGCGCGATGATCGCCTCGGCCGAGATGTCGCGATTGCCCGAGCCGACCGGGCGGATCTGGTCGATGTCGGGGAATTTCTCGCGGTAGGCCTGCATGGTCGGCTCGTCCAGCGCCTTGTCCAGCCGCCAGCCGGAAACCAGCGCCACCGGATCGTCGTGGATCAGCCCCAGAACCGACAGGTGCCGCCCCTCGCCCAGCACGATGTGGCGGGCGGGCTCGGGCAGATGCACCTCGCGCCCCAGGATGTCGGTGGCCACCACATCCGCCGCGGCAGGGCCAAGCCAGGCGATCAGGGCGAATGCGGCAAGCAGCGGGCGGGTCAGGGTCATGGCGGGTCCGTTGGCTCATGCGCCGGGGCGCGCATGCGGGCGCCCCGGCAGGGTCAGCGCCCCTCTTACTCCGTGGCGGGGGTGATGCGCCAGATGCGGTCGCCCGCCTCGTCGTTTTCGCCGCGCGACTTGTTGACCGCCCAGACATTGCCCTTGCCGTCGGCGCGCAGCTGGTTGGGCAGGCTGCCGGCGTCCAGGTTCGCCACGATCTCGCCCTCGGGGCTGACCACGGTGATGGTGCCGGCGCCGCGGTTGGCGACATAGGCCAGGCGGCCCACCGGCTCGAAGGCGACGTTCAGCGGGCCGGCGCCCACGGCGACGTCATGCAGGACTTCGCCGGTCTCGGCCTTGACGATCAGCAGGTTGTCGGTGGCCTGCGAGGCGACGAAGATCAGCCCCTCCTGCGGGTCGTAGGCCACGCCCGAGGCCGCCTTGGCACCCGGCAGCGCGATCACCTTGACCTCGCCCGAGGCCAGGTCGACCACCGCCGCCTCGGGCGTGGACAGGCTGACCGTCACCAGCTTGCCGCCCGGCTCGTCGATGTCCAGCGCCATGGTCGAGAATTCCTCGCCCCGGATCTGCGACTTGATGGTGATCGGCTCCAAGGGCTCCAGGGTCTTGGTGTCGAAGACCTTGATCTCGGGCGTGCCGGTGGCGCTGGCATAGGCGCGGCCGTTGGCCTCGTCCACCACCACGTCGCGGGCATGGGGGACGGCGCCCGGCTCGAACTGCTTGACCAGCGACAGGTCGGACTGCTTGTAGACCGCGGCCGTGTCCTGGCGGGTATTCGTCACCCAGACATTGCCGTTCGCCTCGTCCACATCGACGCCATAGACCGCGAACAGGCCGCCGTCGCTGCCGTCGGGACGGGCGGGCGCGGCGCCGGGGGTGGCCTCGGCCTCGATCTTCAGCGTCTCGGGGTTGATCTTGACCAGCTTGGCCTCCTTGACCGGCGGGCGGCCGACGGCGCTGGTCACGAAGGCGGCATTCGCGGCCTCGCTGAACTTCACCTGGTAGAGCCCGCGCACCACCGGCTCGCTGGCGACGGCGAATTTCTCGGCCCCCGCGACCGGCACCTCGGGCGAGATCTTCAGCTCGACCACCTCGGCCGAGGCCGGGTTCTCGGTGATGACGACGATGGGCTGCAGGCCCGTCTCGGCCTCGGCGTCGATGTCGAGCGCAAAGCTGAACCCGCCCTCGGCATCGACGGCGATCGGCTCGGCGTTCAGCGCCTTGGTGCCGCGCATCAGCGTCACGGTCTGGCCGGGGATCAGGTTCTGGCCCTCGATCACCGCCTTGCCGCCCTTGAACACCGGGGCGCGATCGACGCCGCCGGCGCTGACGCGGCCGGCGAAATCGACCAGCGGCTTGGTAAAGACGGTTTCGGCCAGAACGGGGCCCGCGATCACCGAAAGCGCAAGCGCCGAGGCCCCCAGCAGGGCGCGAAGGGCGGGGCGCGATGGATATGCCATGAGAAACTCCTTGAAAACAGAACAGGACTCGCTTTGGCTGACCCCGATCAGGGCTGGCTTCGGTCAGCGGGCAACCTATATTCCTGACCGTCCTTGTCAACTAACGCCGGCAAGGATGCAGGGCTTTGTGAACGGGGGGAATTGTCGCATCATGTCGCAGCTTGGACAGGTTGGGCCGGATCACGCCAGGAAGCAGGCCGAACTGCGCATCTTTCAGACCGGGGCGCCGACGCATGCGCTGTCGCAGAAGGTGGTGGCGGTCGGCCCCGGCTACCGGCTGTTTTTGGCGGTGCCCAGGGCGCCGGCGCCGGCCGGGGGCTGGCCGGTGCTTTACATGCTGGACGGCAACGCCGCCTTCGATTTCCTGGCGCCCGAGCATCTGGCGCTGGCCCCCGGACTGATGATCGTCGGCATCGGCTATGACACCGACCGCCAATTCGCGCGCGAGCTGCGGACGCTGGACTTCACCGCGCCCGACGGGCCGGGCGACGGCCTGCGCCCCGACCATGTCCACGAAGGCCGCACGGCCGGCGGCGCGGCGATCTTTCACGACCGGCTGACCGGCCCGCTGCGTGCGGCGGCCGAGGCCGGCCTGCCCGTCGATCCCGCCCGCCGCACGCTTTGGGGCCACAGTTTCGGCGGGCTCTTCACGCTTTACGCGCTGCTGGCGCGGCCGCAGGGCTTTGCCCGCCATGCCGCGATCAGCCCCTCGATCTGGTGGGACGAGGCGCTGATTCGTCGCGTGGCCCAGGAAGCCGCGCCCGCATCCCTGCCGCTGCTGGTGGCGCTGGGGGATCGCGAAAAGCGCTCGGGCAGCGACGGCCCGCCGCCGGACGGGCCGGCGCCTGCCACGATGCAATTCGTCGCCGACCTGGCCCGCCATCCCGGCCACCGGGCGCAGCTGCATGTCCTGCCGGGGCTGATCCATATCCAGACGCTGGCGGGGTCGTTCCCGCTGGTCCTGCCTTTTGCCTGCGCGGATTAACCGGATCTCAATCCTCTTGTGCTGCTGTGGCGGCAAGCAAGAACGGAGATCGGGATGGTTTTCGCCAGATATGCGCTTGTCCTGCTGGGCCTGGTGCTGTGCGGGCTGGGCGTCGCGCAGGTGCAGCCGGGGGTGCCGGGTCTTTTCCGTCCCCGTCCCTGCCCCCGGCCATGGCTGTGCCGGGACCGGATGCGGCTGACATCCTGCTGGGCCTGGGCGGGCTGATCGGTGGGCTGGTCTGCGGCCTCATCGCGCTGGCCCTGGCCGGTCCGCAGCCGCCGCCGGCCCGCGCGCCGCCCAAGGGCGCGACCGGGACGGCGCCGGCCGGTCAGCCCCCGCCCAGCCTTTTGACCAGACCGGGCGCGATCAGGGCCGTGGCCTCGGCCGAGGTCATCTCGGCATGCAGGAAGGGCAGGTCGATCACCTCCAGCCCCTCGGCATAGGGTTCCCACATCCGGGGCGTCAGCGCCCGGTCCTTGTGGTCGCGGGCGGCGCGGAAATGCGTGATCGTGCCGGCAAGGCGGCGATGATGATGGCCGCGGATCAGCCGGTTGGTGCCCGTCACCGTGCGCACCACCCCGTCCAGCACCTGCGCGGGCAGCGCCCCCAGCGCGCTGTCGCCCCGGCGCAGGAAGGCCACCACCGCCTCGCGCGTGTCCAGCTCGCGATGCGCCTCGGGGTCGTAGCCGGCGATGGCCAGCAGCGCGCGCAGGGCGGCGACGGGATCCGGCTCGGGCTCGTCGCGCCAGGCGTCGCAGGGATAGCTGTCCAGCATGGCGACCAGGCCGGGCTCGCGGCCCATTGCGGACAGGATCACGGCGATTTCCTGCGCCAGGATGCCGCCGACCGACCAGCCGGCCAGATGGACCTTGCCCCGCGGCGCCAGTGCCGCGATGCGCTGCGCATAATCCTGCGCCAGTTCGGCCAGGCTTTCCGGCATCGCCACCGCCGGATCCAGGCCTGGATGTTGCAGCCCCCAGACCCGCCGCGCCGGCGCGATGCGCCGCGCCAGCCCGCGATAGCCCCAGGCAAGGCCGCCGGCCGGATGGATCAGGAACAGCGGCGCGGCCTGCGCATCGCCCTCGGCCAGCAGGATCAAGGGGCCCAGCCCGTCGTCATGCGGCGCCTGCGCGTCCAGCGCGGCGGCCAGCACCGCCAGGACCGGATGCTCGAAGATCGTGCCCAGGCCGGGGTCGCGGCCGGTTTCGGCCTCCAGCGCCTGCGCCAGCCGCACCGCGGAAAGCGAATCGCCCCCGAGCGCAAAGAAATCCGCCTCGGCCGGGGCGGGTTCGGGCAGGTGCAGGACCTCGGCGAAAAGCCGGGCCAGCAGCTGTTCGGTCGCGGTTTCCGCCGCGCGGCCCGAGGCGGCGAATTCCGGCGCGGGCAGCGCCTTGCGGTCGAGCTTGCCATTCGACGTGACCGGCAGCGCCTTGAGCGCCACCTCGGCCGAGGGGATCATGTAGGCGGGCAGCCCGGCCGCCAGCTGCTCGGCCAAAAGGCCCGGCCGCCAATCCGCCGTCGGCACCAGATAGGCGACGAGGCGCTTTTCGCCGGCATGATCCTCGCGCGCGATGACCACGCATTCGCGGGCCAGGCCAGATGCCATGATCGCCGCCTCGATCTCGCCCAGTTCGACCCGCAGCCCGCGGATCTTGACCTGGTGGTCCGAGCGGCCGAGATAGACCACCGCCCCGTCCGGCCGCAGCCGGGCCAGGTCGCCGGTGGCGTAAAGCCGCCCCTGGGGCGCGTCGATGAACCGTTCCGCCGTCAGGTCGGGCCGGCCCAGATAGCCGCGCGCCAGCTGCACGCCGCCCAGGTAAAGATGCCCGGCCAGGCCCGGCGGCACCGGGCGCATGCGGTCGTCCAGCACCTCCAGCGCCGTGTTCCAGACCGGCCAGCCGATCGGGATCGGGTTCGCGCGATCCTCGGGTCCGGCGGGCCAGTAGCTCACGTCCACCGCCGCCTCGGTCGGGCCATAGAGGTTGTGCAGCTCGGCCGTGATCCGGGCGTGGAAGCGGTCGCGCTGGTCCGCCGTCAGTTCTTCGCCCGAGCAGAACACCCGGCGCATCGCCAGCCCCTGCGAGGCGGGCGAGGCCAGGAAGGCGGACAGCATCGACGGTACGAAATGACAGGTGGTGATGGCGCGTTCGCGGATCAGGCGGGCGATGGCGGCAGGGTCGCGATGCGCGCCGGGCGGCGCCATGACCAGTTCCGCCCCGGCCAGCATCGGCAGGAAGAATTCCCAGACCGAGACGTCGAAGGTCGCCGGGGTCTTTTGCAGGATGCGGTCCTGGGCCGTGACGCCGTAATGCGCCTGCATCCACATCAGGCGGTTGACGATGGCGCGATGCTCGACGGCGACGCCCTTGGGCTCGCCGGTCGAGCCCGAGGTGAAGATGACATAGGCCAGGTCGCCCGGCTGCGGCCCCCCCGTGGGGCGACCCTCGGCCGGCCAGTCGTCCGGCAGCAGCAGCTCGGTGCCGGCCGGGAACAGCGCGGCAAGGTCGGCCGTGGCCAGCACCGCCACCGGCCGGGCCTGCGCCAGGATGCGGGCGATGCGCTCGGGCGGATGGGCGGGGTCCAGGGGCAGATAGGCCGCGCCGGCGCGCAGGATCGCCAGCAGTGCGAGGGGCAGTTCCAGTGATCGCTCCAGCGCCACGGCGACGATGCGGTCGGGGCCGGCGCCAAGGTCTTGCAGCCGCGCGGCAAGGGCGGCGCTGCGGCGGTCGAGATCGGCAAAGCTCAGGCTCTCGGCGCCAAAGCTGACGGCCGGGGCCTTGGGCGTGGCGGCAAGCTGCGCCTTGATCAGCGCGGTCAGGGTGGTGTCGGGCAGGGGATGGCGCGTCGCCTGGGCGCGCGCCTTCGCCGCGGCGATCTCGGCCGGGCTGGCGGTCGGCACCTCGGCCAGGGTTTCGGCCGCAAGCGCGGCCTCCAGGAAGGCGACCAGCCGGTCGCCATGGCCGCGCACCTCGTCGGGCGCATAAAGCGCGGGGTTCGCGTCCACCTCGAAGATCATGCCCGAGGCCGGGTCGCCGCGGAAGGTCAGCGTCAGGTCGTCGACCGCGCCCGCCCCCAGGATATGCAACCGGGTTTGCAGCCCCGGAAATTCCGGTGCCTTGTCAAAGGGCTGCACGTTCACCAGCGGACCATAGAGCCGCCTGGTGCCGCCGACCAGACCCAGTTCGCGGCGCAGAAGCTCGCTGCGGTAAAGGCCGCGGCGGCGGCCCTGCGCCATGCGTTTCGACTGCGCGGCCAGCCATTCGGGCAGGGGCGCGTCCTCGTCCAGCCGCAGCCGGTGCGGCAGCACGTTCATCGCCATGCAGGGCACCTGCGCGATCTTGCGGCCCATCCGCGCCATGAAGGGCAGGCCGATCACCGCCTCGCCCCCGGTCCAGCGCGCCAGGTAGGCGCCGGTCAGCGCATTCAGCACATCGGGCCAGCCCAGCCGGTGCCGGGCGGCATAGCCCGCCAGCCGGTCCAGCAGCGCCTGCGGCAGCAGGCGGGAATCGCGCAGGAAGTCGGCCCCGCTGACCGCGCGGCCCGGTGCCAGCCCCGCGACCTCGGGCAGGCCGGCCAGTTCCGCGTGCCACCAGTCGCGGTCGGCCAGCCGGCGGGGCGAGGCGCGCCAGGCCGCGTCCTCTTTGGTCGCCAGCGACAGCGGGCCAAAGGGCTCGGGCGCCGGCGCCCCGGCCACCAGCGCGGCGTAATGCGCGGCAATGCGGTTCGTCACCAGCACCATGCCATAGCCGTCGATGGCCAGGTGGTGGATGCGTTCGTAAAGCAGATGCCGCTCGGGGCCCAGGACGAACAGCGTCAGCGCCCCGGCCGGCGCGCGGCCCAGGTCCAGCGGGCGCCGGCTGTCGGCGCGCATCTGCGCCAGGGCCTGCGCCTCGGCATCGGGCTGGGCCGAGAGATCGGCAAAGCCCAGCATCGGCGGCAGGCCGACCCATTGCCGCGGCCCCTGGGGCCCGGCGGCGAAGCGCAGCGCCAGGGCCGGGGTCTCGGCGATGGTGCGCTGCACGGCCTGGGCCAGCGCGTCGCGGTCCAGCGGGCCGGTCAGTTCCAGATATTGCCCGGTGTTCAGGATCGGGTTGCCGGGGTCCAGCGCCTGGACATACCACAGCCCCTCCTGCGCCTCGGTCAAGGGGCAGCCGGTCTCGGTCGGGATGTCGTGATGCGTATCCATGTCAGGCGCGCCGCGGCCGGAACGGGGAAATTCGCAAGAAAAAGGAAGAGCTGACAACCATGTTACCCCAGGCACCGGATTGCGGGCCTTGCCCGTCTGCGGTCATGGCCATAATGTCACTAAGGAATTTAGTCAACTTTGCACCCGGAACCATGCCCCCCAGATCCTTGCCCTTGCGCGATACCGAGCAGCTCTATGGCCAGGTGACGCGCCTGCTGCATTGGAGCATTGCCGCGCTGATGCTGTGGCAGTTCCTCGGCATGGGGCTGCGGGCGGCTTTGGGCCGCACGCCGCTGGTGTCCTTTTTCGTCGGCTCGCATCAGCCGGTGGGCACGGTGCTGTTCCTGCTGATCGTCCTGCGGGTGGTCTGGGCCGTGGCGAACCGCGGCCGCCGGCCGGATCACGGCCCCGGCCTTTGGGGGCTGGCGGCGCGGCTGGGCCATCTGGCGCTGTATCTGGTCATGGTCCTGGTGCCGGTCGCGGCCCTGCTGCGCGCCTATGGCGGCGAGCGGGCCTTTGCCCCCTTCGGCTTCCAGATCTTCCCGGCCCAGCAGCCGCCGGTCGGCTGGATGGTCGGCCTGGGCGAGGCGCTGCATGGCGAGATGGCCTGGCTGCTTCTGGCGCTGATCGCGGGCCATGTCGTCATGGTCGGCGTGCACGAGGGCATGTGGCGCGACGGCACGCTGGCGCGCATGGCCGGGCGCCGGCGGGCGGGCCTTTAGCAGGCTGCTGAAAAAGTCCTTGCGACAGGACAGCGCGGGCGGGGAACCGGGAAATCCGCCTCAACTTTGCCGAAAACACCCCATTTTCGGGCCGATATTAGCTGGATCCAGAACGATTTCCGCTGCGTCGCCCTCTCAAAATCCTTTTTCAGCAGCCTGTTAGGCCACAGGCGGGGCTTTAGGCCACAATCGCGCGGGGCGCGGCGCGGGGCCGCCCTTTTTCGTTGCTTGCGCGCCGGGGCGGTGTCACCATTCCTTCATGATGAATGCGCCCTTCGGTTTCCCGTCCGAGCATGATCGCGTGGCCTTCGACCGGGCCGAACTGGGCGTCATCCTGTCCCTTTACGGCCGGATGGTCGCGGCGGGCGAATGGCGCGACTATGCCATGTCCTTCCTGCGCGACATGGCGGTCTTTTCGATCTTTCGCCGCGCGGCCGAGCATCCGCTCTATCGCATCGAAAAGCGTCCCCGGCTGCGCCAGGCGCAGGGGCAATATGCGGTGATCGGCATGGACGGGCGCATCCTCAAGCGCGGGCACGACCTGCCCACCGTGCTGCGCGTGCTGGAACGAAAGCTGATCCGCCCGGTGGACTGACCGGCGCGGCCGCTGGGCGGGCAGTCAAGCTTGCGCGCCCTCCGGCGGGCGGCTGGCGCGGTTGCGCAGGTAGCTTTGCGGCGGGACGCCGAAATGGCTGCGAAAGGCCGCGACGAAGGCGCTGGCGCTGCGATAGCCCAGCGAATGGGCGATGGTGGTGCTGCTTTCGCCGCGCTCCAGCCGGCCTACGGCGGCCAGCAGCCGCACCCGGCTGCGCCAGTCGCGAAAGGACAGGCCCGTCTCGGCCCGGAACAGCCGTTCCAGGGTGCGGGGGCTGGCCCCGGCCTCGGCCGCCAGCAGCGGCAGCGGCCGCGGGTCCGAGGGATGGCGCCCCAGATGCGCCGTCAGCCGCCGCAGCCGCGGATCCTGCCCGCCCGGCAGGTCGAGCGGCGCGGGCGCCGCCGCCGCGATCTCGTCCAGCGCCACCGCGCCCAGCCGGGCCAGGCGACCGGCGTCCCCTTCGGCCGCCATGCGCAGGATCACCTCGCGCAGCAGGGCCGAGATCGGCAGCACTTCGCAGCCCCGCCCCTCGGGCCGCACCGGGCAGGAGGGATCGACGTAAAGGTTGCGCGTCCGCGCCCCGGTGCCGGGACGCGAGACCACGCGCATCTCGTGCCGGGTGCCGCCGGGGATCCAGATGCCGAAGCCGGGCGGCACCAGCCAGACCCCGTCCTCGGCGCCAAGCCGCAACAGCCCCTCGGCCGCCCACAAAAGCTGGCCGCGCGGATGGGCATGGGGGGCGACATGCGCGCCCGCCGCCAGGTCGCGCCCATGCGCCAGCACCGGGCGCGCGGGATCGAGGACAAAGGCGGTGCCGCTGGGGTCGAAGCGCAGGATTGGCGGATCATCGACATCTTTTGTCATGATGGCGAACTTACGCAGGGGGCCGGCTTCTGTCTAGGCTGCGCCGTTCCCCTGTTCAGGCGCCGCCATGAAGCTTTCCACCCGTCCCCTTGTCTTTCTTGCCAGCCTGGTCCTGGCCGTCCTGCTGGCCGTCGGGCCGGTGCCGCAGCCGCTGGGCCGCAATGCCGCCGTGGTGCTGGTCACGCTGGCCTTGTGGAGCACCGGGCTGGTGCCGCCCTTCCTGACCTCGCTGATCTTCTTTGCCGCGGTGCTGATCCCCGGCCTTGCGCCGCCCGATCTGGTCTTTGCCGGCTTCGGCTCGGCCGCGGTCTGGCTGATCGTGTCGGGATTCGTGATCGGGGCGGCGATCACCGGCTCGGGGCTGGGCGGGCGGATCGCCGGGGTGCTGGCGCCGCTGGCGGGCGGCAGCTACCTGCGGCTGGTGGCGGTGATGACGCTGGCGGCGATGGCGCTGGGTTTCGTCATGCCCTCGTCGGTCGGGCGGGCGGTGGTGCTGGTGCCGGTCGGCATGGCGCTGGCGGAACGGCTGGGGCTGCACAAGGGCTCGAACGGGCGCATCGGGCTGGCGGTGGCGCTGACCCTGGCCTGCAACATGCCCAGCTTTGCCATCCTGCCCTCGAACATTCCCAACATGATCCTGGCCGGCGCGGCCGAGGGGCAGCACGGCGTCACCTTCGGCTACATGTCCTATCTGCTGCTGCATTACCCGGTGCTGGGGATCGCGAAATCGGCGCTGACCGTGGCGCTGATCGTCGCGCTGTTCCCCGACCGGATCGAGGCCGGCAGCGCCGAGGCCACCCCGCGGGCCCCGCTTTCGCCGCAGGAGCGGCGGGTGGCGCTGATCCTGGCCGCCACGCTGGCCCTGTGGATGACGGACCGGCTGCACGGCGTCGGCCCGGCCTGGATCGGGATCGCCACGGCGGCGCTGCTCTTGATGCCGGGGCTGGGCGCGGTGCCGCCCAAGCAGTTCAACGCCTCGGTCGATTTCGGCATGGTGCTGTTCGTCGCCGGGGCGCTGGCCTTGGGGGCGGTGGTCAATGCCTCGGGGCTGGGCAGCGTGCTGGGCGGGGTCTTGCAGGACTGGCTGCCGCTGCACCAGGGCGCGAGCTTCGTCAACTTCCTGTCGCTGACCTCGATGTCGGGGCTGATGGGGCTGGTCACGACCAATCCCGGCGTGCCCACCGTGCTGACGCCGATGGCGCCGGACCTGGCCGCCGCCACGGGGCTGTCGCTCAAGGCGGTGCTGATGACCCAGGTGGTCGGCTTTGCCACGGTGATCTTTCCCTATCAGGTCGGGCCGCTGGTGCTGGCCATGCAGCTTTCGGGCGAGAAGCTGGGCCATGTGCTGCGCATCACCGTGCCGCTGGCGGTGCTGACCTTCCTGGTGCTGATGCCGCTGGACTGGCTGTGGTGGCGCCTGCTGGGCTGGCTGTGATCCGGGCGGGTGGGTTCAGCCGGCCCGCCTGCGCCGGGCAGCGGCCCGCCACGGCCGCCCGTCGATCGCCGCCAGCCCCAGGCCGATCAGCGCCATGCCGGCGAAATGGCGCGCTTGCAGGGCTTCGCCCAGAAACAACGTGCCCAGCAGGATGGCGCTGACCGGGATCAGGAACGTCACCAGCAGCAGGTTGGTCGCCCCCGCCGTGGCGAGGATGCGGAAATACAGCACATAGGCCAACGCCGTCGAAATCGCCGCCACCCCCAGCAGCGCCAGGGCGGCCGCCGGGCTGGGCGCCGCCAGCGTCCATGGCCGGTCGACGGCCGCCGCCAGCGGCAGCAGGACCAGACTGGACGCGATCACCTGCCCGGCGGCGGCGGTCATCGGGGCAATGCCCATCGCGCGGAACCTGCGCCCATGGATGCCGGCCAGGGCATAGGACAGCGCCCCGGCCAGGCAGGCAAGCTGCGCCGCGACCTGCGTGCCGAAGGCGTGCAGGGCATCGGCGCCGATCAGCGCCGCCACGCCGGCAAAGCCGACCAGCACCCCGGCAAGCTTGCCGCCGCTCATGCGTTCGTCGCGGGTCAGGACATGGGCGAGGATCACGGTGAAAAGCGGCGTCGCGGCGTTCAGGATCGAGGCCACGCCCGAGGCGACGTGCTGCTGCCCCCAGACGATCAGCGAAAACGGAATGGCGTTGTTCAGCAGCCCCATGCCCAGGAAGGCCGTCCAGGCGTCGCGGCCGTGCGGCATCCGCTCGCCCCGCAGGCGCAGGACGGCCAGCAGGATCAGCGCGGCCAGCGCCACCCGTGCGGCGACCACGGTCAGCACCGGCAATTCCCGCACTGCGACGGCGTTGAAAAAGAACGACCCGCCCCAAACCGCGGCCAGGGCCAGCAGCAGGCCCCATTCCACGGGCGTCATCGGGCGGTTGGCGGCGGGCGGTGCGGGCATGGGTTTCCTTCCTTCCGGCCCCTTCGGCCGGTTTCGGAAAGTCATGGCGCCGTCACCGCCCGGCCGCGATCCGTTTCTTGCGGCCGAAACCCCGCGGGATCAGCCCGCCTCGCCCGGCTTGATCTTTTGCGCCGTGCCCTGGGCAAAGCTGTCCAGCCGGCCGCGCGCCGCGTCCTGGGTGTTGACGATGCCGGCGACCATGGCCTCGGCATAGGCGGCGTCCAGCCCCGACATGTTCTGCATGTGCGAGATGGCCGAGCAGGCGGCGAAATTCGACAACGGCGTGTTCTGCGCCACCCGGCGGGCGAGGTCGTAGGCCATGGCCTCGCTGTCTGTCACGCGGTATTGCGCCAGCCCGACCTGCACCGCCTCGTCCCCGGAATAGAGCCGGCCGGTCAGCATCATGTCCACCATGCGCGCCTGCCCGATCAGCCGCGGCACGCGGATGGTGGCGCCGCCGCCGGTGAACAACCCGCGCTGGCCCTCGGGCAGGCCGAAATAGGTGGTCTCGTCCATGACCCGGATATGGACCGAGGAGGCCAGCTCCAGCCCGCCGCCGACCACCGCGCCCCTGAGCGCGGCGATGACCGGCACGCCGCCATATTCGATCTTGTTGAAGGCCTCGTGCCAGCGCAGGCAGATGCGCATGAACTCGGCTGGGCTGCGTTCCTCGCGCCCATGTTCGACCAGGTCCAGCCCGGCGCAGAAATGCGGCCCCTCGGCGCGCAGCACCACCGCACGGGCGCCCCAGGCGGGCAGGGCGGAAAACACCGCGACCAGTTCCTCGATGGTCTCGGCGTTCAGCGCGTTGCGCTTGGCGGCCCGGTTCAGGGTGACGGTGGCGATGCCGTCCCCGTCCATGGCGCAAAGCAGGTTGTTCAGCCGCAGATCCTGCATGGTCTAGCCTTTCGTGATCCAGTGAATGACGACGGGAACCGTGGCGATGCTGGCCGCGGTCGAGATCAGGATGGCGGCCGAGACGCGCTGGACCGCGGTGCCGAAATATTGCGCGAGGATATAGACGTTGCCCGCCACCGGCAGCGCCGCGGCGGCGATCATCACCCCCGCCGCGTAGGGCTCGACCGCGAAGACTGCCAGCGCGGCGATGCCCACCGCCAGGGGATGCAGCACCAGCTTGGCGAAGCTGAGCCAGGCCGCCGGGCCCATGCGCTCGGCCGCACCGCGGCCGGCCAGGCTGGCGCCGATGGCGAAAAGCGCCCCCGGCGTGGCCGAGGCGCCCAAGAGCGCCAGGAACTCGTCCAGCGGCCCCGGCATCGGCAGGTGCAGCCCGGCCCAGGCCAGCCCCGCCAGCATCGAGACGATCATCGGGTTCGAGACGATGCCGCGCAGCAAGGGCCACAGCGTCGAAACCCGCACCCGCCCCTGCCTTGCCGCGGTGACGATCAGGGTGATCAGCGTCGAGAACACCACCATGTCGATGGTCAGCACCATCAGCACCGGGCCGATGGCGCGCTCGCCCAGCAGCACGACCAGCATCGGCACGCCCAGAAAGCCGGTGTTGCCGGTCATCGCCGTATGCGCCTCCATCGCCGCGGCGACGAGCGGCTGGCGCCGCCAGCGCGCCACGGCAAACCCCAGCGCCCAAAGCGCGGCCGAGCCGGACAGATAGGCCAGCACGAAGGCCGGGTCGAAGAGGCTTGCCACGTCCAGCGTCGCGGCAAAGCGGAACAGCATGGCCGACAGCGCGAAGTAGAAGACGAATTTCGTCAGCCAGCCGGTCGCCTCGGCCGGGAAGAAGCGGGTGCGCCCGGCCAGCCAGCCCGTGCCGATGACCAGAAAGAACGGCAGGGTCTTCAGGAAGATCGCCAGCATCAGTCCGCGGCGATGGCGCAGGCGGGGCCGCGCTCGACGATATATTCGGTCTCGCCGGGGGCGACTTCGCGCCGGGCGATCAGCCGGTGGCCGGATTCGGCGCAGAAATGCGGCACGTCGATCACCGCGGCGGGATCGGTGGCCAGCAGCGTGACCCGCGTGCCCCTGGGCAGCGCCATCAGCCGCTTGCGCAGCCGCAGCACCGGCAGCGGGCACAGAAGGCCGCGTGCGTCGATCTGCACGGTCATGCGGCGGAATCCGCCAGCCGGGCGCGGCACCAGTCGTCGATCTGGTCCGGCCGCAACTCTTCGGCCAGGTCGCCGGCGAAGTCGCGAAAGCCCGGCAGCTGTTCGTCGGGCACATGCACCAGCACCGGGATGCCCGCGGCCAAGGCGCGGGCGATGGTGTCGCGAAAGCCGCGGCCGAAGCATTCCTGCTTGCCGAACTTGTTGACGATCATCAGCTCGGCCCCGCGGTCCAGCACCGATTCGGTGCGGGCGACGGCCTGGGCCAGCGCCCCGCTATCCAGCCGGCAGGCCTGCGAGCCCATGCCCAGCGACTGGGTGATGCGCACCAGCGGGCCGTCGTCGCCCAGGATGCGCAGGTCCATGTCGCAATCGCAGCCGGGGCTGATTTCGGTATTGATCTGCACCGCGCCGGCCAGCCGCATCCCGGCCGCGGCCAGCCGTTCGGCCGTGGCGGTCAGCAGCCGGTCGCCGGCGCCCGGCGTCTGGTCCTGGATGGTGACGAAACCCAGCATGGCGGCCCCTCTTTCAGCGGCCAGAATAGCTCTTGGCGGCGCGGGTGCAATATTGGGTATTTGGGCAACGGAGAAGGGCCTTAGTTCCCCTCGGCCAAGGGGCCGTAGAGGATCAGCGCCGGATGCGGGCTGGGGCCTTCGGTTGCCAGTTGCTCGGCAAGGGCCGCCACGGTCGTGCGGACCAGGCGCTGGTGCGGATGGCCCACCGCCTCGGCCAGCAGGGCCGGGGTGTCCGCGGGCAGGCCGTTTTCGACCAGCAGCGCCGCCATCTTCGGGAAGGTGCGCTGGCCCATGAAGACGACGGTGGTGGCGCGCGGATCGGCCAGGGCGGCCCAGTTCTGGTCCTCGGGCAGGCCGCCGGTCACGTCGGCGCCGGTGACGAATTGCAGCCGGCGCGCGGTCTGGCGGCGGGTCAGCGGCAGGCCGGCCACGGCGGCCGCGGCCATGGCCGAGGGCACGCCCGGCACGATCTGGAACGGGATGCCGTGGCTGCGCAGCGCCGCCAGCTCCTCTTCCAGCCGGCCGAAGATGCCCGAATCGCCGGATTTCAGCCGCACCACATGCTTGCCCGCCTGCGCATGTTCGACCAGCAGGGCGTTGACATGTTCCTGCTTGGCCGAGGGGCGGCCGGCGCGCTTGCCGACCGGGATGCGCTCGGCCTGCGGGCCGGCCTGCTCCAGCACCGGCCCCGAGGCGAGGTCGTCGTAAAGCACCACGTCCGCCTGGGCCAGCAGCCGCGCGGCGCGCAGGGTCAGGAGTTCGGGGTCGCCCGGACCCGAGGAGACGAAGCTGACAAGGCCGATCTGTTCACGCATGTTTTCGCGATGCGGCAAAATCCGCGCCAAGGCAAGGGGCTGCTTGCCGCCCGGCCCGCCATTTGCCATAGAAGGCGCGACCGCGACCTTGGGGACCAAGCCATGTTCCGTGCCCGCCACCTTCTGGGGATCGAGCCGCTCGCCCCCCCCGAGATCACCACGCTTCTCGACCTTGCCGAGACCTATGTCGACCTGAACCGCCGCACGGTGAAGCATTCCGATGCGCTGGCGGGGATGACGCAGATCAACATGTTCTTCGAGGCCTCGACCCGCACGCAATCCAGCTTCGAGCTGGCCGGCAAGCGGCTGGGCGCCGACGTGATGAACATGGCGGTGGCCTTGTCCAGCGTGAAGAAGGGCGAGACGCTGATCGACACCGCCCTGACGCTGAACGCCATGCATCCCGACCTGCTGGTGGTGCGCCATCCGCAATCGGGCGCGGTGGACCTGCTGGCGCAGAAGGTGAATTGCGCGGTGCTGAACGCCGGCGACGGGCGGCACGAGCATCCGACCCAGGCGCTGCTGGACGCGCTGACCATCCGCCGCGCCAAGGGCCGGCTGCACCGGCTGACCGTGGCGATCTGCGGCGACATCGCCCATAGCCGGGTGGCGCGCTCGAACCTGATCCTGCTGGGCAAGATGGAGAACCGGCTGCGGCTGGTCGGCCCGGCGACGCTGATGCCCTCGGGCGCGCGGGACTGGGGCTGCGAGGTCCACGAGGACATGCGCGAGGGGCTGAAGGGCGCCGATGTGGTGATGATGCTGCGCCTGCAAAAGGAGCGGATGGACGGCGGCTTCATCCCTTCGGAACGGGAATATTACCACCGCTGGGGCCTGGATGCCGAAAAGCTGGCCTTGGCGGCGCCCGATGCCATCGTCATGCATCCCGGCCCGATGAACCGCGGGGTCGAGATCGACGGCACCATCGCCGACGACATCAACCGCTCGGTGATCCAGGACCAGGTCGAGATGGGCGTCGCCGTGCGCATGGCGGCGATGGACCTTCTGGCGCGCAACCTGCGCGCCGAGCGCGGCGCCAAGGCGGCGGAGATGATGGCATGATCCTGCACTTCCACAATGCCCGCCTGGTCGACCCCGAGGCGCAATCGGTCGGCGAGGGCTCGCTGACCGTTCGCGACGGCCGGATCGAGGCCCTGGGCGCCGAGGCCCCGCAGGGCGCCGAGCTGATCGACTGCGGCGGCAGGTGCCTTGCCCCCGGCTTGATCGACTGGGGCGTCAAGATCGGCGAGCCGGGCGAGCGGCACAAGGAAAGCTTCCGCAGCGCCGGCCGGGCGGCGGCCGCGGGCGGCGTGACCACGGTGATCGCCCGCCCCGACACGCTGCCGCCGATCGACGCGCCGGAATCGCTGGAATTCGCCACCCGCCGCGCCGCCGACGCGCCAGTGAACATCCGCCACATGGCGGCGCTGACCCGCGCCCGCGAGGGGCGCGAGATGGTCGAGATGGGCTTTCTGCAGGATGCGGGCGCCGTCGCCTTCACCGACGGGGTGCGGGTGGTCGCGGACACCCGGCTCCTGTCGCGCTGCATGACCTATGCCCGCGGCCTCGGCGCGCTGATCGTCGGCCATCCGCAGGATCCGGGCCTGTCGAAAGGCGCCGCGGCGACCGGCGGCAAGTTCGCCTCGCTCTACGGCCTGCCCGCGGTCTCGCCCATGGCCGAGGTGATGGGGCTGGACCGCGACCTGGCGCTGGTGGCGATGACCGGCGCCCGCTATCACGCCGACCAGATCACCGTCGCGGCCAGCCTGCCGGCGCTGCGGCGCGCGCGCGAAGGCGGGCTGGACGTCAGTGCCGGCATCTCGATCCACCACCTGACGCTCAACGAATACGACGTCGGCGGCTACCGCACCTTCTTTCGCTTCACCCCGCCCCTGCGTTCCGAGGACGACCGGCTGGCCATGGTCGAGGCGGTGGCCGAGGGGCTGATCGACGTCGTCGCCAGCTTCCACACGCCGCAGGACGAGGAAAGCAAGCGCCTGCCCTTTGCCGAGGCGGCGCCGGGCGCGGTGGGGCTGCAGACGCTGCTGCCGGCGGCGATGCGGCTCTACCACCAGGGCGGGCTGAGCCTGCCGCAGCTGTGGCGGGCGATGTCGCTCAATCCGGCGCGGCGGCTGGGCCTGCCGGGCGGGCGGCTCGCGGCGGGCGCGCCGGCCGACCTGGTGCTGTTCGATCCCGACGCGCCCTTCGTGCTCGACCGCTTCACGCTGCTGTCCAAGTCGAAGAACACCCCCTTCGACGGGGCGCGGATGGAGGGCAGGGTGCTGGGCACCTGGGTCGCCGGCCGCCGCGTCTTCGGAGAGGACGCATGAGCCTGATCCTCTGGGCCGTCATCGGCTACTTGCTGGGCTCGGTGCCCTTCGGCATCGTCATCACCCGCGCGCTGGGGCTGGGCGACCTGCGCCGGATCGGCTCGGGCAATATCGGCGCGACCAACGTGCTGCGCACCGGCAACAAGCCGGCGGCGCTGGCCACGCTGCTCCTGGACAGCGGCAAGGGCGCGATCGCCGTGCTGCTGGCGCGCTGGCTGGCCGGCCCCGACGCGGCGCTGGTCGCGGGTGCTGCGGCCTTCCTGGGCCATCTGTTCCCGGTCTGGCTGGGCTTTCGCGGCGGCAAGGGCGTCGCCACCTTCCTCGGCACGCTGCTGGCGCTGGACTGGCGGCTGGGCCTCGCGGCCTGCTGCATCTGGCTGCTGACGGCGCTGGCCGGCCGGATCTCGTCGCTCTCGGCGCTGGTCGCGGCGGCGCTGACGCCCTTCGTTGCCCTGGGGCTGGACGGGACGCGCATGGCGGCGGTGACGGCTTTCATGGCGGTGCTGATCTTCATCCGCCACCATGCCAACATCGCCCGCATCCTTTCCGGAACCGAGCCCAGGATCGGCCGGAAACCCTGAATTTCTTCCGTGTGGAAATATCCTGGGGGAACGCCTCATGCGCCCCATCAAGGGGCGCCTGAGGCGTGGGGGCAAAGCCCCCGATCTCAGCGCGTCGGCACCGGCTCCTCGCCGGAATAATCGTAGAAGCCGCGCCCGGTCTTGCGGCCCAGCCAGCCCGCCTCGACATATTTCACCAGAAGCGGGCAGGGCCGGTATTTCGTATCCGCCAGCCCCTCGTGCAGCACGTTCATGATCGCAAGGCAGGTGTCCAGCCCGATGAAATCCGCCAGTTCCAGCGGCCCCATCGGATGATTGGCCCCCAGCTTCATCGACTGGTCGATGGATTTGACCGAGCCCACGCCCTCGTAGAGCGTATAGACCGCCTCGTTGATCATCGGCATCAGGATGCGGTTGACGATGAAGGCCGGGAAATCCTCGGCACTGGCCGAGGTCTTGCCGATCTTCTCGACCACCTCGACCAGGGCCTTGTAGGTCTCTTCGTTGGTGGCGATGCCGCGGATCAACTCGACCAGCTGCATGACCGGCACGGGGTTCATGAAGTGGAAGCCCATGAAGCGCTCGGGGCGGTCGGTGCGGCTGGCCAGCCGCGTGATCGAGATCGACGAAGTATTCGAGGTCAGGATGGTCTCGGGCTTCAGATGCGGCAGCAGATCCTCGAAGATCGCCTGCTTGACGGTCTCGCGCTCGGTCGCGGCCTCGATGATCAGGTCGGTCTTGCCCAGATCGGCCAGGGTCATGGTGGTGGCGATGCGCCGCATCGCCGCGGCCTTGTCCTCGGCCGAGACCTTGCCGCGGCTGACCTGGCGTTCCAGGTTGTGGTCGATCTGGGCCAGGGCCTTGTCCAGCGCCTCGCGCGAGATGTCGGTCATCAGCACGTCATAGCCCGCCAGCGCAAAGACATGCGCGATGCCGTTGCCCATCTGCCCGGCGCCGATCACGCCCACCGATTGAATCGCCATGAACCTCATCCTTTCGTCGGTCAGGCCGGACGATAGGCGCAAGCAGGCCGGACGTTCAATGCAAAAACCGCCGGGCCGCGCGGCCGCGCAGCTTTCCAGCCTTGCCGCGGGGATGGGCGCCGCGACTCGCACCTGATCCCAAGGATGGCGGCGGGTTGAGCGAGAATTTCATGTTACCCTTCCTGCCTGCCTGGCGGCTTGAACAGGAAAAAGGCAGCGCCTGGCCGGATGCCTGGGCCCGGCGGGGCCTTCGCAAGGATGCTCATACGCCCGGCACGGGTTGCCCGGATGAAACCGCGGGTGTTCTTTCGGGCGCTCATCCCTTGCCGGGGTCGCCAGGGGCTGCGTCGCCGCTTTGGTGGCCTGCGGGCATCTTTTGGTCTTGGCAAGGCGAGCGGTCAGCCGGGATATTGCTAAAGCGTCGGATCCCGGTTCATCACGGCAAGCGACGTTCCCGTGGTCGCCGAGCAGCGCATGGAAGAATGAGCGGGCCGTCGCCATTGTCGCTCTGTTTCCAGAGCAACGGGATTACTTCGGGTGCAGCGCATTCTTTGCGGGGTGGGGCGGGGGGCTCTGCCCCCCGCGCCCCTGCGGCCCTCGATGGGGCCGCAGGGGCGCTCCCCCCGGAGTATTTGCGGAACAGAGAAGTTCAGAGCTTGCCGGTCAGTTCCGGCACCAGGCTGAACAGGTCGCCCACCAAGCCGTAGTCGGCGATCTGGAAGATCGGTGCCTCCTCGTCCTTGTTGATCGCAACGATCACCTTGCTGTCCTTCATCCCCGCAAGGTGCTGGATCGCGCCCGAGATGCCCACCGCCACGTAGAGCTCGGGCGCCACCACCTTGCCGGTCTGGCCCACCTGCCAGTCGTTCGGGGCATAGCCCGAGTCCACCGCCGCGCGCGAGGCGCCCACCGCGGCGCCGAGCTTGTCGGCAAGCGCCTCGATGATGGCAAAGCTCTCCTTCGAGCCCAGGCCGCGGCCGCCCGAGACCACCCGCTTGGCCGAGGTCAGCTCGGGGCGGTCGCTCTCGGCAACCTCGTCGGCAACCCAGGCCGACAGGCCGGGATCGGCGGCGGCGGCGGTCTCGGCAACGCTGGCCGAACCGCCGATCCCCGCCGCCTCGAAGCTCGCGGTGCGGATGGTGAAGACCTTCCTGGCGTCCTTCGAGCGCACCACCTGGATGGCGTTGCCGGCATAGATCGGGCGCTCGAACGTGTCCGCGTCGATCACCGCCGAGACGTCCGACAGCACCATCACGTCCAGAAGCGCCGCCACGCGCGGCATGACGTTCTTGGCGTCCGTCGTCGCCGGGGCGGCGATGTGGTCGTAATCGCCGGCAAGGCCCACGATCAGCGCCGCCGTCGGCTCGGCCAGGCGGTGGCCGTAGAGCGCGTCTTCCGCCACCAGCACCTTGGCGACCCCGGCGATCTTCGCGGCCTCCTCGGCGGCCGCTTTCGCCGAGGCGCCGGCGCAGAGCACCGTGACATCACCCAGGCCCTTGACCGCGCCCACCGCCTTCGCCGTCGCGTCGCGGTTCAGCACCCCGTTCGTCACCTCTCCAAGCAGCAGAACAGCCATCAGATCACCCCCGCTTCTTTGAGTTTGCCGACCAGCTCGTCCACCGAGCCGACCTTGATGCCGGCCTTGCGGCCCTCGGGCTCGCGCACCGAGACCACCTCGAGCCGCGGCGCGACGTCGACGCCGTAATCGGCTGCGGTCTTTTCCTCCAAGGGCTTCTTCTTCGCCTTCATGATGTTCGGCAGGCTGGCGTAGCGCGGCTCGTTCAGGCGCAGGTCGGCGGTGACCACCGCCGGCAGCGCCACCGCGATGGTCTGCAGCCCGCCGTCGACCTCGCGGGTGACTTTCGCTTTGCCCCCGTCGATCTCGAGCTTCGAGGCGAAGGTCGCCTGCGCCCAGCCCAGCAGCGCCGCCAGCATCTGCCCGGTCGCGTTCATGTCGTTGTCGATCGCCTGCTTGCCGGCGATGACCAGCTCGGTGCCCTCGGCTTCGGCGACCTTGGCGAGGATCTTCGCCACCGCCAAGGGCTCGATGTCCTGCTGCACGTCATCCGTAGCGGTGACGAGAATGGCGCGGTCGGCGCCCATCGCCAAGGCCGTGCGCAGCGTCTCCGCCGCCTGCTTCACGCCGATGCTGACGGCGATGACCTCGGAGGCCTGGCCCTTCTCCTTCAGCCGGATCGCCTCCTCGACCGCGATCTCGTCGAACGGGTTCATCGACATCTTCACATTCGCAAGATCGACGCCAGACCCGTCAGCCTTCACACGGGCCTTCACGTTGTAGTCGATCACGCGCTTCACTGGCACGAGGATCTTCATCAGCCTCTCCCCTTTGGTTGCGTCACCTTTTCGGAGGGTTTGTTAGCGGGCCATCGGCGGCAATGACAGGGAAAAAACGACCCTAACGCGTCGTAACATTTCCATTCCGTCATGTTGTCGCTAACGGCTGGCTCCTGGTACCCACAGGATATCCTGCGCGCCGTTTTCATTGGCGACGCGCCCCGCCACGAACAGCCAGTCCGACAGGCGGTTGAGATATTTCACGGCGGCCGGATTCGCATCCTCGGCCGCCGCCAGCGCCACGGCGGCGCGCTCGGCCCGCCGCGCCACGGTGCGCGACAGGTGCAGATGCGCCGACAGCGCCGAGCCGCCCGGCAGGATGAAGCTGCGCAGGGCCGAAAGCCCGGCGTTCATCGCGTCGATCTCGGCCTCGAGCCGCGCGACCTGGGCGTCGATGATGCGCAGCACCGGATAGGGCGCCTCGGCATCCTCGTCCATGCGCGGGCGCGAGAGGTCCGCGCCGAGGTCGAAAAGGTCGTTCTGGATCACCGCGATGCGCGCCGCGATCTCGCCCGCGGCATGCAGTCGCACCAGGCCCAGCGTGGCATTGAGCTCGTCCACCGTGCCATAGGCCTCGACCCGCAGGGAGTGCTTGGGCACGCGCTCGCCGTTCGACAGCGCCGTCTCGCCCTTGTCGCCGGTGCGGGTGTAGATCTTGTTCAGCACGACCATCAGCTGCTCCTGACCCAGAGATAAAGCAGGAAGACCGCGATGGCGATGGCCTGGGCGATGATGCGCCAGCGCATCATGCGGTTGCCGTGCTTGCGGTTGAATTCGCCGCCCTTGGCGAAGCCGCCGATGCCGGTGGCCAGGATCACCACCACGGCAAGGCAGCAGATCGCGAGCAGGTAGAAAAGCGGTTTGTCATGCATGGGCGGGCCCTTTCGGCGCGAAGCCTAGCTGCGGCGCGCGAACCAGTCCAGAGCGCGCGTGGAAAGAAGCCGCCGCCCGATGCCCGAGACATGGGTCGGCGCGGTGACGTAATAGCGCGGCCGCGGCCGCGGGCTTTCCAGCGCCTGGGCGATCCGGGCGCTGACGGCCGAGGGCGGCAGTTCGAAGCGGTCCTTCCTGGCCGCCGGCTCGTAGAGGCGCTTCAAGAGCGTGCGCCGGTATTGCTCGGCCCGCGGGCTGGACCGCCAGTCGATCCAGCGCTCGAAATGCGGGATCGAGTTCTGGCGGATCTTCGTGCCGATGGGGCCGGGCTCGATCAGGATGAAGCGCACCCCGGTATCGGCCATCTCGACGCGCAGCACGTCGGTCAGCCCCTCGAGCGCGAATTTCGTCGCCACATAGGCGCCGCGCCAGGGGATGCCGACCAGGCCCAGGACCGAGCTGATGTTCACCACCCGCCCGCCATGCGCGCGGAAATGCGGGATCAGCCGGCGGGTCAGGTCATGGGTGCCAAAGAGATTGGCCTCGAAGATCGCCCGCAACGCGCCGCGCGGCAGATCCTCGGCGGCGCCGGGGATCGCGAAGGCGGCGTTGTTCACCAGTGCGTCGATGCGCCCCAGCGCCAGCGCCGATTCGGCGCAGCGGGCGACACTGTCATCGCAGCCCAGTTCCAGGGGCAGGGTGTCGAAACCCTCGGCGCGGCGGGCCTCGATGTCCTCGGGCTTGCGGCAGGTGGCGATGACGCGCCAGCCGCGCCCGCGCATGTGCCGCGCCGCGTCCAGCCCGATGCCCGAGGAACAGCCGGTGATCAGAACGGTCTTCATGCGCGCCTCCTTGCCGGATGGGGTTCTGCGCCATGGCCGGGCCTTGCGCAAGCCGCGCATTTCCGGCTGGACCGGGGCGGCGCGCGGCCCTATTCAATCGGCCATGTCCGACGATCCGAATGTTCCCGATCCGACCCCGCCCGATCCCAGCGCGGATCAGACCAGCTCCGAGCCGCTGTCGCGCGCCATCGGCGAGCGTTACCTGACCTATGCGCTGTCCACCATCATGAACCGGGCGCTGCCGGATGCGCGCGACGGGCTGAAGCCGGTGCATCGCCGCATCCTTTATGCCATGCGCGAATTGCGGCTTAGCCCGACCGGCGCCTTCCGCAAGTCGGCCAAGATCAGCGGCGACGTGATGGGCAACTATCACCCGCATGGCGATGCCGCGATCTACGACGCCATGGCGCGTCTGGCCCAGCCCTTTGCCATGCGCTATCCGCTGGTCGACGGGCAGGGCAACTTCGGCAATATCGACGGCGACAACCCCGCCGCCAGCCGCTATACCGAGGCCCGGCTGACCGCGGCCGCCGAGGCGCTGATGGAGGGGCTGGCCGAGAACGCGGTCGATTTCCGCCCGAACTACGACGGCACGCTGGAAGAGCCCATCGTGCTGCCCGCCGCCTTCCCGAACCTTTTGTGCAACGGCGCCTCGGGCATCGCGGTCGGCATGGCGACCAACGTGCCGCCGCACAACCTGCACGAGGTGATCGACGCCTGCCTGCATCTGATCAAGGCGCCGGATGCGCGCGACGACACCCTGGTCTCGATCGTGCCGGGACCGGATTTCCCGACCGGCGGCGTGCTGGTCGAATCGCGCGAGACCATCGCCGAGGCCTACCGGACCGGCCGCGGCAGCCTGCGGCTGCGGGCGCGCTGGTCGGTCGAGGATCTGGGCCGCGGCCAGTGGCAGGTCGTCGTCACCGAGATCCCCTACCAGGTGCAGAAATCCAAGCTGATCGAGCGGCTGGCCGAGGTGATCCAGCTGAAGAAGGTGCCGATCTTGGCCGATGTGCGCGACGAATCGGCCGAGGACATCCGCATCGTGCTGGAACCCCGCACCCGCGCCGTGGACCCCGAGCAGCTGATGGCGGCGCTGTTCCGCGTCAGCGACCTGGAAGTGCGCTTCGGGCTGAACATGAACGTGCTGATCGACGGGCGCGTGCCCAAGGTCTGCTCGCTGAAAGAGGTGCTGCGCGCCTTCCTCGACCACCGGCGCGAGGTGCTGGTGCGGCGCTCGAACCACCGGCTGGACAAGATCGCGGCCCGGCTCGAGGTGCTGGAGGGCTACATGATCGCCTTCCTGAACCTCGACCGGGTGATCGAGATCATCCGGCACGAGGACGACCCCAAGGCGGTGATGATCGCCGAGTTCAAGCTGTCCGACGTGCAGGTCGAGGCGATCCTGAACATGCGCCTGCGCGCGCTGCGCCGGCTTGAGGAAATCGAGCTGCGCGCCGAACACGAGAACCTGACCCGCGAGCGCGAGGGCCTGGCCGCCATGCTGGCCGACGAGGGCGCGCAATGGGCGAAGATTGCCGAGGAGCTGCGCGAGACGCGGGCCAAGTTCGGCAAGTCCGCCCCCGGCGGCCAGCGCCGCACCGAGATCGGCGAAGCGGGCGAGGTGGCCGAGATCGACCTGGACGCCATGATCGAGCGCGAGCCGATCACCGTGATCCTGTCGAAGATGGGCTGGATCCGCGCCATGAAGGGCCACCAGCCGCTGGACGCCGAGGTCAAGTTCAAGGATGGCGACGGCCCCTTCATGGCGATCCATGCCGAGACCACCGACAAGCTGATGGTCTTTGCCGCCAACGGCCGCTTCTATACCCTGCTGGCGAACAACCTGCCCGGCGGGCGCGGCATGGGCGAGCCCCTGCGGCTGATGATCGACCTGCCCAACGATGCCGCGGTGATCGACCTCTTTCCCTGGCGCGAGGGCGAGCGCTACCTGGTCGCCTCGAAGGCCGGGGACGGGTTCGTCGTGGCGGCCAGCGACATGCTGGCGCAGACCCGCGCCGGCAAGCAGGTGCTGAACGGCGAGGCGTTGCTCTGCCGCCGCGTGACCGGCGACCATGTCGCGGTGGTGGGGCAGAACCGCAAGCTGCTGGTGTTTCCCCTGTCCGAACTGCCGGAAATGGCCCGCGGCAAGGGCGTGCGCTTGCAGAAATACAAGGACGGCGGACTGTCGGACGCGATCTGCATCACCCTGGCCGAAGGGCTGCGCTGGCAGGAAACCGGCGGCCGGACGCGCAGCGAACCGGACCTGTCCGAATGGCTCGGCAAGCGGGCGGGCGCAGGCTATATGGCGCCGCGCGGCTTTCCGCGCGACAACAGGTTCAATTGAAAAAGGGCGGGTCTGGTCCCGCCCTTTACGCTAGCTGTTCACGCTCGGCGCGGGGGCCGGGCTTTCGGTCGGCGTGGTCGCCGCCGTTTGGTCGCTGGAGACCTTCTTGTGGCCGGGGCAATCCGCAAGCGCGGGAATGGCGGCCATCGAGAAAGCCAGCGCGAGGGCGACGGTCTTGCTGATCATCATCGGCTCCTTCGTGCGGTTCAGGCATGCCGGACAGGCCTGAGCGCAGGCCTCGACACGCTTCCAGCCTGACATGCGGGGGCGATTCGATCAATTCCGCTGCCTCAGTCTTCACGAACCTGTTTGCGGCCGGTAATCATCGGCCGCACCAGATCCTCGCGCTTCCAGTAGCGATAGAACAGGATCACCGCGACATGCAGCAGCACCAGGACCAGGATCAGGTTGGCGCCCAGGTTGTGCCAGCCTACCGCCTTGGACCGCGTGGCCCCGCTGACGTAAGAGGCCAGGGGCCCCACGTTGATATAGTCGTCGGGATCCGAGATCAGCCCGCTGCTGACCTGCGCCGCCAGCACCGCCAGCATGGCGATCACCGACAGCGCGCCCATCGGGTTGTGCCCCGGCCAATAGCTGGGCTCGCGCAGCATCAGGCCGCGCATATAGCCGGCGACGGCCCCCGGCCCGCGGACGAAATGCGAGAACCGCGCCGGGGCCGGGCCGACGAAGCCCCAGACCAGGCGAAAGACCAGCAGGCCCGCCACGACATAGCCGCACCAGAAATGCAGCGTCATCCTGGCCGGGCCGAACTGGCCCAGGCCCCAGGCCGCGATGACGAAAAAGGCCAGCAGCCAGTGGAATGCGCGCAGCAGCGGATCCCACAGCCGGACCTCGCGCACCGGGCCTTTCATCAGCTCTTTTCGCGATAATTGTCGTGGCAGGCCTTGCAGGCGCCGCCCAGCTTCTGCACCACCGCGCCGACATCCCCCGCGCCGCCCCGGACGGCATCCGAGGCGCCGGTCGCCGCTTCGCCCAGCCCGGCGAACTTGGTGCGGAAATCCTCGGGGTCGGACCAGATGTCGGGCTTGGCCGCGCTGTCCTGGGCCTCGGCCGAGCTGCTGCCTTCGATGAACAGGCTCGGCAGGTCGTATTGCACCAGCGCCTCGATATTGGCGGCGGCGCGGCTGGCCGCGGTCTCGTCATAGGCCAGGTCGCCCTTGGCCATGCCCGAAAGCGTGCCCATGTTGATGGCCAGCATCTGGTAAAAGCCGTGGCGGGCCTCGATGGCCTGCTTGACCGGGTCGTCCTGGGCCAGGCTGGCCAGCGGAACCGCAGCAAGGGCGGCGGCAGTGAGAATCAGGCGCATGTCGTCGTTCCTTTCATGTGGCATAGGGCTGCAATCGGGTTCGCGCCGCCTCAGAGTTGCACAGCCCGTCCCGCCTGCCAACGCATCCGGCGATGCCATTTTCGTGAAAACTCCCTGGTCCGGCGGGGTTTTCCATTCGCGGAACCGTGGTTTTTTCACCGCCCGACGGTGCCGATGGTCAGGATTTGGGCAAAACCGCTCTCATTGCGGTTGCGCGGGGCTGCGGCGCTTGCGCCCTGCCGCGCGCCGGGTGCAGGCTGAAACGGACGGGGCATTATCCCGTTACCCCGCGCCGCACGGGGTGCTTCATGAGCGACCGCCGTCCATGCCGCGTCTCCTCCCTCCGCGCGGGCATGGGCGGCGGCTTTTTCAGCCCGCCGGGATGCGCAGCTTCAGGCAATGCCGCAGCCGCCCGCAGGGCCGGGCGTCCATGATCCAGCCATCCGGCGCCGCCAGATAGGCGCGGATTGTCGCCGCGATGTCGCCCGCATCCGCGGGGCGCAGGTCGTGGAACAGATAGGCGCCGCGCCCCGGCGCCTGCAGCGCCATCAGCACCGGCCGGGCATCGCGGGCCCGCAGCGCGGCGCGGCGCAGCGCGATGTCGGGGCCAAGCGTGCGCAATGCCTCGGCCAGCGCATCGGCATCAGAGCCCGGCGGCAGGGTCAGCGTGACCGGCATCGGTCCAGCAGATAGACGTCCATGATCCAGCCATGCTCGGCCCGCGCGCGGGCGCGGGTTTCCAGGATGCGGCCCGCCACCTCGGGCAGCGGCCCGGAGATCAGGATCTGCTCGCGCATGCCCAGGAATGCGCCCCACCAGATATGCAGCCCCTGGGCATCCAGGCTTTGGAACGAGCATTCCCCGTCCAGCATGACGACCAGCCGGTCCACGGCCTCGGGCCAGCCATGGTCGCGGATCTGGCGGCCGGTGGTGATCAGCACCGGCGCCGCCACCGCGTTCAGCGGAATGGCATGGGCGGCGCAAAGCGCCTGGATCGCGGTGATGCCGGGGATCACCCGCAGGTTCAAGGGCAGGCGCCGCGCCACCCGTTCCGCGATGCGCAGCGTGCTGTCGTAAAGCGAGGGGTCGCCCCAGACCAGCAGCGCCGGGCGGATGGCGCCATGGGCGCGGATCACCTGTTCCCAGCGCGCGGCGATGGCGTCGTGCCAGGCCTCGACGCCCTGGCGGTAGCCGTCCGAGATGTCGCGCGCGGGCATGTCGAAGACGGCCAGCGGCGGCGGGCTGACCAGCACCTGCCGGCAAAGCGCCTGGCGCAGCGCGGCCAGGTCGGCCTTGTCCTCGCCCTTCGAGGGGATCAGGATCAGGTCGGCATCGGCCATGGCGGCCACGCCCTCGCGTGTCAGGTGGCCGGGGCTGCCGGTGCCGATGCCGATCAGCGCAAGCTCGATCATGGCGCCTCTCCGATCAGGTGGAAGAAGGTGCCGGTGGCATGGCCGCGGCGCGAGCCGGTCTCGGGCACCGCATCGCCATTGGCGTCAGTGACGCGGGCCAGGGCTGCGTCGGGCTGGGCCAGGATGGTGGCATAGTGGAACTCGTGCCCGGCCAGCGGCTGGCGATAGAGCCCGGCCAAGGGCTCGGCCCGGCGATAGCCCAGGTGCATCCGGCGCCGCTCGTAGCTGGTCTCAAGCCCCAGCAGCCCGGCCATTTCGTGCCGGGTGCCCTGGGCATCGACCAGCCCGGCGCCCATGGCCATGTAGCCGCCGCATTCGCCATGCACCGGGCGCGTCTCGGCAAAGCGGCGCAGCCCCTGGCGAAAGCGGCCGGCCGCGGCCAGCCGGCCCGCGTGCAATTCGGGATAGCCGCCGGGCAGCCAGCAGGCCCCGGCGCTGTCGTCCGGCGCCTGGTCGGCCAGCGGCGAAAACGGCAGGATCGTCGCCCCCGCCGCCCGCCAGCCGGCAATGAGATGCGGATAGACAAAGGAAAACGCATCATCCTGTGCCAGCGCGATGCGTTCGGCCGGCGGCGACAGCGGGCGAAAGGGCTCGGCCGCGATCCCGCCCGTGGCGGCGGCGATGATGGCGTCCAGGTCCAGGTGCCGCGCCGCCGCCTCGCCCGCCGCCGCCAGCAGGGCCTCCAGCGCGGCATGTTCCTGTGCCTGCACCAGGCCCAGGTGTCGCTCGGGCAGCTCGATCCCGGCCTCGCGCGGCAGCACGCCCAGCACCGGGATGGCCAGCGCCTCCAGCGCGTGCCGCATCAAGGCTTCGTGGCGGGGCGAGGCGACGCGGTTCAGCACCACCCCCGCCAGGGCCACGTCGCGGCGCATTGCGCGGAACCCCAGCGCCACGGCGCCGGCGGATTGCGCCTGCCCCTTGCAATCCATGACCAGCACCACCGGCCAGCCGGTCAGCGCGGCGATGTCGGCGCTGGCGCCATTGCCGCAGCCGCCCGCATGGGCCACGCCGTCGAACAGCCCCATCGAGCCCTCGGCCAGCGCGATATCCGCCCCTCCGGCCGTGCCGATCAGATGCGCGATCTGCGCCCGGCCCATGGCCCAGCTGTCGAGGTTATAGGATTCGCGCCCCGCCGCTGCGCGGTGAAAGGCGGGGTCGATATAGTCCGGCCCGCTCTTGAAGGGCTGCACCACCAGCCCGCGCGCCCGCAAGGCCGCGATCAGCCCCAGCGTGACCGTGGTCTTGCCGGACCCCGAGGCGGGGGCGCTGACGACAAGGCCCTTCATTCGGGGAACCTCGGTGCGGTGCCTACGGGGCGGAAGCGGCGGTCGTAATCGCCGGCATAGAGCCGGCTTTCGTCGAAGCCCTCGGCCGCCAGCGCAGGGCCGACCAGGATCAGCGCCGTGCGCTCGCCCGCACCGATGGCGGGGTCCAGCGTGCCCAGCGTGGCGCGAATGATGCGCTGGTCGGGCCAACTGGCGCGGAACACCACCGCGACCGCGCAACCCTCGCCGTAATGCGGCACCAGCTCGGCCTGCACGCGGTCCAGCACATGCACCGACAGGTGGATGGCCAGCGTGGCGCCGGTGGCGGCGAAATTGGCCAGGGTCTCGCCCGCGGGCATCGAGGAGGCGCGGCCCGAGGTTCGGGTCAGCACCACCGATTGCGCGAGGCCGGGCAGGGTCAGTTCCGTCCCCAGCGCCGCCGCGGCGGCGGCGAACGAGGGCACGCCGGGCGTCACGTCATAGGGGATGCCAAGGTCGCGCAGCCGGCGCAATTGCTCGCCCATGGCCGACCAGACCGACAGGTCGCCCGAATGCAGCCGCGCCACGTCATGGCCCGCCCGATGCGCGGCGGCGATCTCGGCGACGATCTGGTCCAGGTCCATGGGCGCGGTGTTCACGATCCGCGCGCCGGGCGGGCAATGGCTCAGCAGCGCCTCGGGCACCAGCGAGCCGGCATAGAGGCAGACCGGGCAGGCGGCGATCAGGTCGCGGCCGCGCAGGGTGATGAGGTCGGCCGCACCGGGGCCGGCGCCGATGAAATGGACGGTCATGCGGGGTCTCCTTCTGCGACGGCGGCGGTGGCCATGCCGTCTTGCGATGTCACGCGCGGCGCGACGATGCGCGCGCCGGGGCCAAGCGCGGCCAGCGCCGCCGCCTCGGCCAGCGAGCCGGTGCCAAGCCGCGCCAGGATGCGCGGCGATTGCGTGGGGGTGGCGATGCCGGCGACCTCGACCGCCAGCAGCGGCAGGCCGGTCCGGGCGGCCAGTGCCCGCATCACCCCCGCCTGCGCCTTGGCCGGGCTGGTCGCCAGCGCATCCGCCGCGCCGGCGCGGGCCAAGGCGTCTTGCAGCGAGGCAAGGCTTGCCGCCTGCCGAAAGCCGATGCCCGCGACCCTCATGGCCAGCTCCATTGCGTGACGCTGCGCGCCGGGGTCCAGCCGCGCATCCGGCCCAGCGGCGCGGCTTCCTCCAGCGCGATGCGGGTCAGGTTGCCGCCGCGCGTGGCGTGAAGGGCGATCAGCAGCGCCTCGGTCTCCAGCGTCACCGCGTTCACCACCAGCCGGGCCGGGGGCAGGGCGTCGATCAGCGTGGCCGAAGCGCCGCCGCCGACGAAGATCGCATCGGGCGGCGGTAGGCCGGCCAGAGCCTCGGGCGCGCTGCCGTGCAGGGCACGCATCCGGCCGGCCAGCCCGAAGCCCTCGATATTCGCGGCGATATTGGCGATGCGGTCGGCGCGGGGCTCGACGGTCACGGCGCGGCCGCCGTTCAGGCACCACTCGACGCTGACCGAGCCCGAGCCGCCGCCGATGTCCCACAGCATCTCGCCCCCCCGCGGGCCAAGCGCCGCCAGCGTCATCGCCCGGACGCTGCGGCGGGTGATCTGGCCGTCATGGGCGAAACTGTCGTCGGGCAGGCCGAAGCCGCGCGGCAGGCCGGCGCCCGGCGGCAGGTCCGTCCCGTCCAGCGCCACCGCGACCGGGGCGGCGCAGTCCAGCGCGAAGCCCTGGGCGCGCGCCTGCCGGATGCGTTCGCGCGGGCCGCCAAGCGCCTCCATCACCACCATGCGCGTCGCGCCCAGCCCCTGCGCCCGCAGCCACTCCGCCAGGGCGGCCGGGGCAGAGCCGTCGCGCAGCAGGCAGATCGCCCGCGCGCCGCGCGCCATCACCGGGCGCAGCCGGGCCAGGGGTGCGGCGTGCAGGCCAAGGCAGGCGACCTTTTCCAGCCGCCAGCCCAGCCGTGCCGCGGCCAGGGAAAACGTGCCGGGCGCGGGAAAGGCCCGCCATTCGCCGGGGTCCAGGACGGCGGCGATGCTGCCGCCGGCGCCGTGCCAGAACGGATCGCCCGAGACCAGCGCCGCCACGCCTTGCCCGCGCAGGGCCAGCAGCGGGGCCAGGTCGAAGGGCACCGGCCATTCCCGGCCCCGCGGCCCCGCGATCCCCGCCAGGTCCAGGTGCCGCGGCGCGCCGAAGACGATTTCCGCCCGATCCAGCGCATCGCGGCTTGCAGGCGGCAGGCCGGCAAGGCCATCTTCCTGGATACCGATGATGGAAAGCCAGGGATCAGGCATGACGCGCATCCTTTTGCTGGGCGGCACCACCGAGGCGGGGGCCATGGCCCGCGCGCTGGCCAAGGCCGGCCTGGATGCGGTCTATTCCTATGCCGGCCGCACCGCCAACCCGGTGGCGCAGCCCCTGCCCACGCGCATCGGCGGCTTCGGCGGGCCCGAGGGGCTGGCCGACTATCTGCGGGCCGAGCGCATCAGCCATGTCATCGACGCCACCCATCCCTTTGCCGAGGGTATGAGCCGCAATGCCGTCGCCGCCTGCTGCGCGACCGGCACGGCGCTGATCGCGCTGGAGCGGCCGCCCTGGGTGGCCGAGCCGGGCGACCGCTGGACCCGCGTCGCCGATTACGAGGCCGCCGCCCGCGCGCTGCCGGGCGACGGCTCGGCGGTGTTCCTGGCCATCGGGCGGCAGAACCTGCAGCCCTTCGTCGGGCTGAACCATGTCTGGATGCTGCGTTTCGCCGAGGTGGCGGCGCATCCCTTGCGCGACGCCACGCTGATCGTCTCGCGCGGGCCGTTCACCGTCGCGGGCGACATCGCGCTGATGCGGCGCCACGCCATCGCCCATGTCGTCGCCAAGAATGCCGGGGGCCAGGCCGCCCAGGCCAAGCTGGCTGCCGCCCGCGCGCTGGGCCTGCCGGTGGTGATGATCGACCGTCCCGTGCTGCCGTTGCGCCGCGTCGTCGCCACGCCGGCCGAGGTGATGGCCTGGCTTCATGGCACGGATCGCGGCGTATAGACCCAGGGGCCGACCCGGCGGGTGGCGCTGTTGCCCAGGATGACGACGGTGCGCATGTCGGCCATCTCGGGGCGGGCCTCGGCCAGGGTGACGGTGCGGATCGCCTCGTCCGGGGTCGAGACGGCGCGGGCGAAGCAGATCAGCCGGTCCGGCCCGCAAGCCTCGCGCAGGATCTCCAGCACGCGGGCGAACCCCTCGGGCCGGGCCTTGGAGCGTGGGTTGTAGAAGGCCATGGCGAAATCCGCCTCGGCCGCCAGGCGCAGGCGCTTTTCGATCAGCGCCCAGGGCTTGAGGTTGTCCGACAGGTTGATGGCGCAGAAGTCATGGCCCAGCGGCGCGCCGATCCGGGCGCTTGCCGCCAGCATGGCGGTGATGCCGGGCAGGATGCGGATCTCGGGGGCGTCCTCGCGCCCCTCCAGCGCCTCGAACAGCGCCGAGGCCATGGCAAAGACCCCCGGATCGCCCGAGGAGACCACCGCGACCCGCTTGCCCTCCGCCGCCAGGTGCAGCGCGAAGCGGGCGCGCTCCAGCTCGACCCGGTTGTCCGAGGGGTGCAGCGCCAGACCCGCGCGCGGGGCGACGCGGGCGACATAGGGGATATAGCCCACGATGTCGGTGGCCTCGGCCAGCGCCGCCCGGACCTCGGGCGTGACGAGATCGTCCGCGCCCGGCCCCAGGCCCGCCACCGCGACCCAGCCGCTCATTCCGCAGCATCCGCCAGAGGGCGGCGGCCGTTGCCATGCACCAGCACGGTGGCGAAATAGGGGCAGGCGTCCAGGTCGGCCTGCGCCAGCGGCGTCACGCGCTGGTTGGGCATGGTGCCGCGCTCGACCAGCCAGGCATCGGCCATGCGGCCGGCCGCGGCCAGCGCGCGGGCGATCTTGGGCAGGTTGCGGCCGGTCTTCATCACCACCACCGCATCGGCGGCGCGCATGTGGCGGGCCAGTTCCGCCTCGGGCAGGGTGCCCATCAGCACCGTCATCGCATCGTCGCCCCAGGTCATCGGCTGGCCGATGGCGTTCCAGCAGCCGGTCATGCCGGGGATGCCGGGGATGATCTCGACCGTGACGATGCCTTGCAGCCGGGCGTGCAGATGCATGAACGAGCCGTAGAACAGCGGGTCGCCCTCGCACAGCACCACCACGTCGCTGTCGGCGGCCAGGGCGGCCAGCCGCACGGTCCAGTCGTCGTAGAAACCCGAAAGCAGCCGGTTGTATTCCGGGCTGTCGAAGGGGATCTCGGTCGTGACCGGATATTCCATCGCATGTTCGACCACGTCCGGGGCCAGCATCCCTGCCACGATGCGGCGGGCCTGGCCGGCGCGGCCCTTCTTGCGGAAATAGGCGATCTGCCGCGCGCCGCGGATGGCGCGGTCGGCGCGGACCGAGATCAGGTCGGGATCGCCGGGACCGAGGCCCGCGCAGATGATCTTTCCGGTTCGGGGGCCCATGGCTATTCCTTTCGGCTGGCGAGCGCGTTGACGGCGGCGACGGTGATGGCCGAGCCGCCCAGCCGCCCGCGCACGATCAGCGCCGGCGCCGGCAGGTCGTCCATCAGCGCGGCCTTGGATTCCGTCGCGCCGACGAAGCCCACCGGGCAGCCGATGATCGCGGCCGGGCGCGGGCAGGCCGGATCGCGGAGCATGTTGAGCAGGTGGAACAGCGCCGTCGGCGCATTGCCGATGGCGACCACGGCGCCATCCAGGTCGTCGCGCCACAGCTCCAGCGCCGCGGCGCTGCGGGTGTTGCCCATCCGGGCGGCGAGGTCCGGCACGCGCGGGTCTTGCAGCGTGCAGATGACCCGGTTTTCGGCGGGCAGGCGGGCGCGGGTGATGCCCTCGCTGACCATGCGCGCATCGCAGAGGATCGGCGCGCCGCCTTCCAGCGCCTGGCGCGCCGCCGCGGCCATGCCGGGCGAGAATGCCACGTCGCGCTCCAGCCCCACCAGCCCGGCGGCATGGATCATGCGCACGACGACGGGCTCCTCTTCGGCGGTGAAGCGGGCGAGGTCGGCCTCGGCCCGGATGGTGGCGAAGGACTGCGCGTAGATCCGGGCGCCGTCGGTTTCGTATTGGTGCAGCATCGGGGTTCCCTGGGATTTTCGCGGCTATCTCATGCAAGCGGGCATTGGGCAAGGTCAGAGCGGGATGCGATGCGGCGCAAGCCCGCCCTGCGCGGCGGGATCGCGGGTGCCGCCGTCCCGGATCAGGTCGAAGCGGTCGGGCGCGGTGGCGACCAGCGTGACCGAGGCCGCGCCCCGATGCGCGCAGCCCTTGGCGCAGCCGCTGACATGCAGGCTTTGGCCGGGGGCAAGGCGCGGGGCGAGGCTGCGGGCCAGGGCGCGGACATCGGCCAAAGCCTGCGGGCAGCCGGGCGCGCCGGTGCAGGCATGGATGCGCAGGAGCGGGTCGTGGGGGTCGAGGATCGCGCCCTCGATCCGCGGGCGGACAGCACCCTCGATCAGCAGCGCGCGCCAGGGGGTCAGGCGCAGCGGGCCGATCGCGGCGGCGGCGGCCAGCTGCGCCGGCGTGATCTGGCCGAAGGCGAAGCCCAGCAGCCAGCCGTTCGGTGCCGGGCCGGGGGCGGGCGGTTGGGCGCCGGCGGTTCCGGTGGCGCTGTCGCATGGGTATTTGGGCAACAGAGAAGACGGCAGCGGGGTCGCGCCATGGGGCAGGGCGGGGGCGCGGCGCAGGTGGTCGCGCATCCGCCCGCGGCCGTCCTGCACGCCGCCTTGCATGAACCAATGCGCCAGGGCGATGGCGCGGGTGGCGGCCTGGGCGGTGTTATCGGCCTTGAGCGCCCAATCGGCGCCGTCCGGCAGGATCAGCCAGCCTGGGCCTTGCGGGCGCAGCCTGATGTCCGCGGGCGTGTCGGCCAGCACCGGCGGGTCGGCATCGACGGCAAAGCCGAACTTGCCGGGCACCTGCGGCGCATCGGGCGCGGTCATCGCCTGGGCGATGGCCTCGGCCAGTTGCCAGGCCGGGCCGCCCATCGGGGCGAAGGGCGACAGGATCACGTTGCGCCGTGCCTCGGATTCCGGGTCGTCGTCGATCAGGCCGATGCCGGCCAGGGCGGCGACGGCCGCGGCATGGCCGGAAGGGTCCAGCCCGCGCAGTTGCAGGTTGGCGCGGCTGGTCAGGTCGATCAGCCCGTTGCCGTGCCGGGCCGAGAGTGCCGCGATCAGCCGTGCCTGGTCCGGTTCCAGCCGGCCGTTCCGCGCCCGGATGCGCAGCACCAGCCCGTCGCCCGATTGCATCGGCCGCAGCGCACCGGGGCACCAGCCCTTGACGGCGAAGCTCATGGCGCCAGCTCCGCCAGGACCGAGTTGCGGCGGCTGACCCAGAGGCCCGATTCGAGCAGCCGCGCGAAAAGCGCGCGCATGGCGGCGAGCGCGGCGGGGTTTTCGCGTTCCATGAAGGCCAGGACCTCGGGCCGGCCCAGCGTGGCGTCGTGATAGAGGTCGAAGAGATGGCCGGGCACCACGCCGGCCAGGTTGGCGAAGGCGGCCATGTGGTCCAGCGTCGCCGCGATCTCGGCCGCGCCGCGAAAGCCGTGCCGCATCATGCCGTCGGCCCAGGCCGGATTGGCGGCGCGGGCGCGGGTGACGCGGGCGATTTCCTCGGCCAGGGTCCGGGCCCGCGGCTGGTCCGGGCGGGTGGCGTCGAGGTGGTAGAGCGCCGGCCGCGCGGCGCCGATCCGCGCCATGGCGGCGGCGAAGCCCGCCTCATGCGCGGCATAGTCGCCGGCCAGCAGCAGGTCGGATTCCGGCAGGTCCTGCGCATGGACGAAGGCATCGGCCTGGGCCAAGCGGTCGCGAATCGCCTGCGGCTGGTGGGTGATCCGGCCATCGGCGGCGATGGCATGGGAGGAGGCGGCCAGCCAGGCCTCGCCCGCCGCCTGCCGCGCCTGGTCGGTGAAGCTCTCGGCCAGGTCGGTGATGCCGAGGCCGTAGAGCCCCGGTTTGGGGCCGAAGACGCGGGGGGCGCGGTTGCGATAGGGGTTGTCGGCTGGGGTTTCGTCGCGGTCCGCCAGCGCCTCGGCCCCGGTCTCGAAAAGCTGGGCGAGGCCGGGGAAGATGTCGCGAAACAGGCCCGAGACCCGCAGCGTCACGTCGATCCGCGGCCGGCCAAGCTCGGCCAGGGGCAGGATCTCGATGCCCGCGACCCGGCCCGAGGCGCCGTCCCAGCGCGGGCTGAGGCCGGCGAGATGCAGCGCCATGGCGAATTCCTCGCCCGCCGTGCGCATGGTGGCGCTGCCCCAGAGGTCGACGACCAGGCCGCGGGGCCAGTCGCCATGGTCCTGCAGGTGGCGGCGCAGCAGTTCCTCGGCCAGTTTCACCCCCTGGGCATGGGCATTGCGCGAGGGCACGGCGCGGGGATCGACGGTGAAAAGGTTGCGCCCGGTCGGCAGCACGTCCTGCCGCCCCCGCGCCGGCGAGCCCGAGGGGCCGGGTGCGACCCGCTGGCCGGCCAGCGCGCGCGCCAGCCCTTCGCGTTCGGCCGCGCCGCAGGGGCCGGTGCCATAGACATGCAGCCCGTCGCCGAAGCGGCTGTCCTTGAGATCGCAGAGGAAGCGGTCGATCAGCGGGATCGCCTCGGCCGCCGCGGCGTCGGGGGGCAGGCCCAGGTCGGTTTCCACCCCGGCGGCGCGGGCCTCGTCGCGGATCGCCGCGATCAGCCGGTCGCGCCGGCGCGGATCCAGCCCGTCGGCGGTGGAATATTCGTCGAGCAGCCGCTCCAGATGCGCGAGGTTCTCGGGCACCGCGGAATCCGCCAGCGGCGGCGGCAGGTGGCCCAGCGTCACGGCGGAAAGCCGGCGCTTGGCCTGCGCAGCCTCGCCCGGATCGTTGACGATGAAGGGATAGATCACCGGCATGTCGGCCAGCAGCGCCTCGGGCCAGCATTCGCCCGACAGGGCAACCGACTTGCCGGGCAGCCATTCCAGCGTGCCATGCGCGCCCATGTGGATCAGCACGTCCGCCTGCGTGCGCAGCCACAGGTAGAAGGCGACATATTCATGGCGCGGGGTGCGCGTCAGGTCGTGGTAGTCGTCGGCGCGGGTCTTTGCCTCGCCGCGTTCTGGTTGCAGGGCGATCAGGTCGGCGCCGTGGCGGAGGGCGGCGAAGCGGAAGCCGTCGGGGGGCTCGCCCCATGCGGCGGCGAGGTCGTCGCGCAGGCGTTGCGGCAGGCGGGCCAGCGCTTGCCGGTAGTCCGAGAGCGGCCAGTGGATGCGCTCGGCGGTCAGCTGCCGGCCCAGGTCGTCATGGGGAAGCCCGAGGATCGCGCCGCAGGAGGCCAGCGCGTCCAGTCCGACCGCATGGGCCAGCTGATGCGCCTTGCCGGGATAGGTGGACAGCACCACCGCGCGGCGTGTCGCCTGCCGCAGCCGGTGCCAGGCGGTGATCCGCGCCACCGCCGCCTCGATGCGGTCCGGGTCGGGGGCATGGATCACGCGGGCGAGTTGCAGGTCGGGGTCGCGCTCTTGCGGTTCCTTGAAGCTGATCGCGCCCAGGAATATGCGGCCGTCCACCTCGGGCAGCACGACATGCATCGCCAGGTCGGCGGCGGAAAGCCCGCGATCCTCGGCCGCCCAGAGGGCGCGGGGCGCGGTGGACAGCGCCACCTGGAAGACCGGGCAATCCGTGCCGTCGAAGGGCGTGGCGCCGGCATCGTCGCGGGCGGAAAAGGCGGTCAGGTTCACCACCGCGACAAGGCCGGGCAGGTGCGGCGCCAGCCAGTCGGCAAAGCCCGGCGCCTTGAGCGAGGGCGCAAAGACCCCGGTCGCGGCAAAGCCGGCCGTGCGCAGGGCGCGGATCATCGCGTCCACCGGCGCCAGGTCGGCCGCGGTCAGGTAGCTGCGATAGAAGCTGACCAGCACGCCGGGTTCGGGGTCGGGCCGGGGGCGGTCGATGACGCCGCGGTCGGGATCGTAGAAACCGAAGTCCGGGATCGCGGCCTGCCCCTGGACCGGGGCGGCGGGCAGGCCGGCGGCCCCGGCCAGTTCCGCCAGCGCCATCTGCGCCGCGACCGCACCGCCCTGGTCGCAAAGCGCCGCCAGCCGATGCAGCAGCGGCAGCGGCAGGGTGGAAAACCGCTCCAGCGTCGGGTCGGGACGCCCGTCCGCCGGCAGGAAGGCCAGGGCGATCCCGCGGCGGCGGGCCAGATCCTGGAGGCTGGCGACGCCGTAATGCCAATAGGGCTCGCCGCCGATCAGCCGGACCAGCACGGCGCGGGCGCCGGAAAGCGTCGCCTCGCAATACTGATCGACCGAGACCGGGTGCCGCAGCGCCGAGAGGTTGCACAGCCGCAGCGAAGGCAGCCCCCCGGCAGCGCGATGCCAGCCCGCCGCGAAAGCGCCGAGGTCGCTGTCGGAATAGGACAGCACGACCAGGTCGGCGGGGCCTTGGCCGGGGTCGGTCGGAACCTCGGTCTCTTCCAGCCCACGGCTTTCGCGGAAGACGACATGCATCGTCAGGCAGCCAGGACCGCCCGGATCGCGGCCTCGTCGATGTCGTCATGTTCGGCGATCACCACCAGGCGCGAGGCGCGGGGGGCGTCGCCCCAGGGCCGGTCGTATTGGTGCCGCACCCGCTCGCCCACCGCCTGCACCAAGAGGCGCATGGGCTTGCCGGCGACGGCGACATGGCCCTTGACCCGCAGGATGTTCTGTTCGCGGGCCAGCCGCTCGATGCGGGCGGCAAGCTCGCCGGGGTCGGCGATCTCGGCCAGCTCGATCACCACCGAGTCGAAATCGTCGTGTTCGTGGTCGTCGGCGCCGTCGTGGTGGCTGGGGCGGGCGGCGAGGTCGTCCTCGGCCGCGGCACCCAGGCCCAGGATCACGCGCGGGTCGATCACCCCGTCGGTCAGCGGCAGGATCGGCAGCTTGCGCGGCGCCTCGGCCTCGATCACGGCGCGGGCGGCGGCCAGCCCCTGCTCGCCGGCCAGGTCGGCCTTGGACAGCAGCACGATGTCGGCGCAGGCGATCTGGTCCTCGAACACCTCGGAGAGGGGCGTCTCGTGGTCCAGGCTGTCGTCGGCGGCGCGCTGCGCCTCGACCGCGGCCTCGTCGGGGGCGAAGCGGCCCGCCGCCACCGCCTCGGCATCGGCGAGCGCGATCACCCCGTCCACGGTGATGCGCGAGCGGATCGCCGGCCAGTCGAAGGCCTTCAGCAAGGGCTTGGGCAGGGCCAGGCCCGAGGTCTCGATCAGGATGTGGTCGGGCTTGACCGGCATCGCCATCAGCCGTTCCAGCGTCGGGATGAAATCGTCGGCGACGGTGCAGCAGATGCAGCCGTTCGACAGCTCCATGATGTTCTCGGCCGGGCAATTCTCGTCGGCGCAGGACTTCAGGATCTCGCCGTCGACGCCCATGGTGCCGAATTCGTTGACCAGCACCGCCAGCCGCTTGCCCTGCGGCTGCGACATCAGGTGGCGGATCAGCGTGGTCTTGCCGGCGCCCAGAAAGCCGGTGATGACGGTGACGGGGGTCTTGGTCAGGTCGTTCATCTTCTATCCAATCGGGGGAATGCGCGCGAGGCTGCGCTTGCGGAAAATCGTGACGCGCTCGCGCCAGGGCACGATGCCGTCGGGGGCCTGGGCATAGGCGGCGGCGCCCAGCAGGATCTCGGTCGCGTCCTCGGCCGACATGCGGCCGTAGACATAGGTCCAGCGGCCCGCCGCCGACAGCGCGATGGCGGCGCCGTTGGCGCAGGCGGACAGGCATTCGACGGGGACGATGCGCACGCCGTCGGGGGCGCCTTCGGCCGCCAGCGCGTCATGCAGCCGCGCGCCGGGCACGGGCTCGCCCTCGGGGACGGGCTGGCCGGCGCGGCAGGTGATGCAGACATGCAGCGTGACGGTCATGCGCCCTTCATCCCTCAAGGCGGCACGAGGCAGGGGACCAGCGCCCAAGCCCCAGCGGGAACACCCCGTCCGCCGGTCAATCCTTCGCGCGCTGGCAGGTCTCCCGGCTTGCGGATTCGGGCCTGGGCCCACGGCCGCCCCGCCTTCCCGGCGTCTCGCCAGTGGCCTCGGGGCGACCTTTCCGGTCACGGTCGCGGGGGCGGCTGCTTCCAGGCGGTTGCCTGTCGCATTCCCTCTTCGCCTGTCGTAGGACAGGAACCAGCGCCTCTCGTCTGTGCGCGCCCGGTCCCGACTTGTCAAGCGAAGGAGTGCCCGATGCAGACCGACGACAATACCCGCCACGCCGAGAAGATGGCCCGGATCAAGGCCGCCCGCGACCGGATGATGGCCGAGAAGCAGGGCGAGAAGGGCCTGGTCATCGTCCATACCGGCAAGGGCAAGGGCAAGTCGTCCTCGGGCTTCGGCATGATCCTGCGCTGCATCGCCCATGGCATGCCCTGCGCGGTGGTGCAGTTCATCAAGGGCGCCTGGGACACCGGCGAGCGGCGGTTGCTGACCACGCATTTCGGCGACCTGTGCCAGTTCCACGCCATGGGCGAGGGCTTCACCTGGGAAACCCAGGACCGCGAGCGCGACATCGCCGCCGCCCGCGCCGGCTGGGAAAAGGCCAAGGAGCTGATCCGCGATCCGCAGATCCGCATGGTCCTGCTGGACGAGATCAACATCGCGCTGCGCTATGACTACCTGGACCTGGACGAGGTGCTGGATTTCCTGCGCAGCGAAAAGCCGCCGATGACGCATGTGGTCCTGACCGGACGCAACGCCAAGCCGGAACTGATCGAGCTTGCCGATCTTGTGTCCGAGATGGAACAGGTCAAGCACCCCTTCCGCGATGGCATCAAGGCGCAACCGGGGGTGGAGTTCTAGCCTGTTTCCTGTCATCTGCCGCTTGTGCAGGATCAGTGAATTCGAAAGGATGTTCGGACATGTTTGCGAGACAAGGCCTTGTGGCGCTGCTGGCGATCTGCCCCGTCTCGGCGGCCTGGGCCGTGCCCGCCACCGAAGAGGGGGCCGCGCGGCTGCGCGGCGTTTTCCAGACCTATTTCGGCGGCACCGAGGGCGTGGTCGCCGTCACCCCCCAGGGCGAAAGCTATGAACTGCGGATCGACCCGGCGCCGCTGCTGGCGCAGGTTCCGGCCGAGCAGGCCCAGGTCAGCGTCTCGGCCCTGACCTATCGGCTGACCGACAATGGCGACGGCAGCTGGGGCGTCAGCGAGGACCAGGTGCTGAGCTGGTCGGTGGTGGTGCCGCGCCTGTTCGAGCAGAAGGGCACGACCAGGGTCGAATCCACCGGCATCTGGGACGAGGGGCTGATGAGTTTCCGCGAACAGACGGCGGTGATGACGGATTACGTCATCGAGTCGGTGCAATATGCGCCCCCGCCGCCGCCCGGCGCCGAAGCCGCGCCCGAACAGCCCCCGACCGAGCCCGAGGTCGTCTCGCGCGATCACCAGCGCACGGCGCGGATGGAGGTGTCGCTGACCGGCGCGCCCGGCAAGGCCGGCGGCGTCGACCAGGCCATGAGCTTCACCGCCGAGGGGCTGGAGCAGTCGCAGGAGATCCTGATGGGTCCGGGCGGCCAGCCGATGACCTTCCAGATCACCGCGCCCGGCTACGAGGGCAGCGGCCAGATCACCGGCGCGCGCACCGAAGGCATGCTGTCCCTGCTCGCCTGGTTCGTCGCCCACCCGTCCGAGGAGCTGATCAAGGGCTCGCAGGACGGGCTGCGCGACAAGCTGGCCGCCGCCATGCCGCTGTGGGACGACCTGTCGATGGAGGCGGTCCTGCATGATCTGAAGATCGGCTCTCCGCTGGGCGAGTTCGGCCTTGCCTCGACCAAGGTGACGGTCGGCCTGTCCGGCGCCACCGCCGACGGCCGGCTGCACGAACGGGTGGCGCTGTTGGGCGTGACCGTGCCCGAGGGCGTGCTGCCGCCCTGGGTCGAGCCGATCCTGCCGCAAGAGGTGACGCTGGATTTCACCGCCTCGGGCTTCGACCTGGCGGCGCCGGCGAAGATGCTGATCGAGGGCTTCGACCTGGCCGCCGAGGAACCCTTTGCGCGGCTGGTGCCCGAACAGCTGCAGGCGGCGCTGCTGCCTGGCGGCACGGCCGACCTGAAGCTTGCGCCGTCGCAGATCAAGGGCGACGGCTACCAGATCGACTATCGCGCGGACATCGCGGCCGGTCCGGGCGCGGCGCCCACCGGCGCGGCGCTGATCTCGGCCACGGGGCTCGACAAGGTCGAGGCGGCGCTGGCCGCGGCCCCGCCCGAAGAGGCCGCCCAGCCGCTGATGATGCTGCGCATGGCCCGCGCCATGGCCAAGCCCGGCGCGAGCGGCGAGAATGTCTGGGACATCCAGATGCCCGAGGGCGGCGGCCCCTTTACCGTCAACGGCCAGCCCATGGGCCCGGCCACCTCGCAGCCCTGAACCAAGCGGCCCCGCCGGATGCGGCGGGGCCTTTCAGCGCCGTTGCCAGCCGGAGGCGGTGTTTTCCTGCCAGCCGGTGCGGTGCAGCAGCGGCGTGTCGTCGGTGAACTCGGGCCAGCCCAGGCAGAGCAGCGCCGAGAACTCCCAGCTTTCGGGCACCGCCAGCAGCGGGCCGATCCGCGCGGGGTCGAGGATCGAGACCATGCCAAGCCCCAGGTTGCGCACCCGTGCCGCCAGCCACAGCGCATGGATCGCCATCGCCGTCGATTGCCGCAGGGTCTGCGGCATGGTGGCGCGGCCAAGGCCGTGGCCCTCGGACGGGTCGATCTCGGTAAAGACGGCCAGCCAGACCGGCGCGCGGTCCAGCCCGGCGAGCTTCAGCGCATCGTATTCCTGCCGCTGCCGGCCCTGGTAGCGTGCGGCGGCCCGGGCATTGCAGCGCAGGAAATCGGCGCGGATCGCGGCGCGCAGATCGGGGCTTTCGACCCGGATCACCCGCCAGGGCCGGGCATTGCCGACCGAGGGCGCCAGTTCCATCGCCGCGCGCAATTCCTCCAGCAGCGGCTCGGGGATCGGGTCGTCGCGGAAATGCCGCACGTCGCGGCGCCAGCACAGGATGCGGTCCAGCGCCGCCTGGTCCTCGGGGCCGAACCGCATCATCGGGGCGTGGCGCAAATGGCGCTGTCGGGCAGGCCCTCGGCCCCGGCGCGGATGCCGACCGGGCGGTCGGGCACGGTCAGTTCCACGGCGAGCGGCCGGCCCGCCACGGTCAGCGGGCGGTGGTCGTTCGAGTTCAGCTCGACCCGCAGCCGGTCGCCGGCGGCGAGCATGTCGAGGTGATGGGCCGGGCCGTAGAGCCGGGCGATCTTGGCGCCGTTCAGGTAAAGATGCGCATGGCCCTCGCCGCGGCGATCGGCCAGCCCGGCATGTTCGGGGGCGAAGCAGAAGCCCTCGGCCTCGACGAACAGGTTCCAGCCGGCGGTGCTGTCGGGCTCCAGCCGGGCCGAGGCGGTGGCGCTGCCCGCGGGCAGGTCGATGGGCGCGCCGTGGTCATGCGCCGCGGCCTGGGTGCCGTGGCCATGCGCGCCGTGGTCGTGGCCGTCCAGCGTGATGCCGTTGGCGGCGGCGATGACGAAGCCCATGCCGCCGCCGAAGATCAGGCCGATCAGCAGCATCGGGATCGAACGATCCATGTCTTTTCCCCGCTTTCATGAAAGGGCCGGGCGCGACAGGCACGCCCGGCCGAAACGGTTGCGGCCCGGATCAGGCGGCTTGCGGCACCGGCGCGCGTTGGCTTTCGCGCTGCCAGAACCAGCCGGCCAGCAGGCCGAGCAGCGCCCAGGCCATGGCGCCGGCACCCAGGGCGCGCCCGGCGAATTCCGCCGAAAGCTCGGGCGGGACCGGGCCGGCATAGCTGTCGGGCTGCGGCGCGCCGATCACATGCGGCGCCAGGATCAGCACGATGGCCACGCCCCAGGCCGCCCAGCCCTTGCCAAAGGCGACCAGCCACAGCGCGAGCCCGGTGGCGGCGGCGGTGCCCAGCCACCAGATCGCGCGCAACTGCACATCGGCGGCGGCGACGCCCGGCACTTCCGGCGCCAGGCCGAAGGCGGGGGCAAGCTGCATGGTCAGGTAGCCGGCCAGGCCCCAAAGCAGCCCCTGCCGCGCCGTGACCGCGTTGCCCTGCGCCTCGGACAGCGCCATCAGCGCCACCAGCATCAGCCCGTAGCCGGCATAGACCATCATGGTGAACAGGACCGAAAGCATGTTGCGGGTCCATTCGAAGGGCCCCAAGTCCTGGTGCGCGCCGACGGCCTCGGCGCCGAAATGGGCCAGTTGGCCGGATTCATACAGTTCGGCATGCAGCAGCACGGGCTGCACGAACCAAAGCTGCAACAGGGCGGCAATCAGCCCCGTTGCAGCGCCAGCGATCAACCCGCTGGTCAGAATGCGCGAGAACATGTCAGTGGCAGGGGAAGCCGGTCGCGTGACGCACGTCATGGGCGGCGTCATGCAGGGTCTCGGCCTGCACCAGCCCGGACATGAAGATCAGCCCGAAGCCGATCGCGAAGGCGGCGATGGCGGGAAACAGGACCGAGGCGCGGCTGGCGCCGGCGGCGGTCATGGGTTTTGCGGTCATCTGCGACCCTTTCCTTTGGTCGTCCAACCCGACGACATTGCGGTTCCTGCATCGGCAGGTCTCCTGGCTTGCGGGTCACGGCAGACGCCCGCCTTCCCGGCCGGATGGCCAGTGGCGCGATGGACGTCCGCTCTCCGCCTACAGTCGCGGGGGCGGCTGCGGATTTGGCCCCCGAGACGCCGAGGACCGCACCGCATTCCCTTTTGGCCCCGGAAAGGGGCACCGATACACGCGCATGTTACCTGCGATGCCGCGGCGGCGGCAAGCGGAATCGGGTGGCCGCTGCGGGCGGGGTCGAAGGCCGGGCGACGGGCCGGCAGGCGGCGCCGTCGCATGGGTATTTGGACAACGGAGAAGATGCCGGGGCATCGCGCGGGGACGGGCGGAAGGGGCTTGTCCGAATCAGGGTGCCGGCGGCCAGTCCAGGTCGACCCAGACCAGCCGGTGCGCGGAAGCGGCCAGCGCGGCCTTGGCCAGCGGTCCCTCGGCCGGCCAGAACACGCCCGAGTCCAGCACCTTGAGCGGCCTTGCCGGCAGGACGTAGTCGACGCGCAGGTTGCCCGGCGGCTTGTCGTCCGGCCAGTCGCCGGTATCCAGCGCCGGATCGCCCCGGTGGCCGTCGTTCACCCCGCCCTTGGCCGTCGCGCCGCCCGCGCTGCGGGGCAGGGGGTCGGTGACATGGGCCATGATCCGGGCCAGCGCCTCGGGCCGGCCTTCGCTGTCCAGGGGGTCGAGGTTCAGGTTCCCGGCCAGAACGAAGGGGCCGTCGGGCAGGTGATGCAGCCAGAACGCCAGCTCGTCATGGTTGCGTCGCCCGTTCAGATCCTCGGGCCCGTCGAAGACCGGCGGCGTCGCGGACATGGCCAAGAGGTGCAGCGGCCGGCCCGCGACCGTGACCACCGCATCCCAATGCGCGGTCGAGGACAGGCGGCGGATGGCCGCCACCTCCTCGGGCAGCGGCGGCATCAGGTTGTCGGGCAGGTCGCGCCAGAGGAAATCCGTGTAATCCTTGACCGGCCCGAGCGGATGGCGCGACAGGATCGCCATGCCGCCCTGCCCCGAGAAGGTGCCGAAGCCCTGCGCATCGTCGGCCGTGCCCAGCCGCCCGTCGGCGTTCAGGTCGAGCCCGGTCGCCATGCCGGAATTCGGCCGGGCGGCGAAGCGGTGCGGATAGTCCAGCCCGGCCTGCGCCAGCCTGGCGGCAAAGGCGTCCAGCGCGCTGTCCTCGTAATCCCAGTCGAAATGCGTCAGCAGCAGGATGTCGGGCCGGGTTTCCGCCAACACCTGCACCACGGCGTCGATCTGCGCATCCTTGCGGCCGAGGTCGCGCAACAAAAGCCCCGGCCCGTCGCGCGACAGGTCGGGGCTGAAGGTCGCGATCCGCAGCGGATCGGCCTGGGCGGCCAGGCCAAGGGCGGCGATCAGCGCCGCCCCGGCAAGCAGCCTTACACCCAAGGCCGGCTCTGGGCCATCTGCGCCTCGTAGGCGTCGATGGCGGGGGCCTTTTCCATGGTCAGGCCGATGTCGTCCAGCCCGTTCAGCAGGCAGTGGCGGCGGAACGGGTCCAGCTCGAAGGGGAAGCTCTGCCCGTCCGAGGTGGTCACGGTCATGTTTTCCAGATCCACGGTCATGCGGGCGTTGGCGCCCTTCTTGGCGTCCTCCATCAGCACGTCCACCACCTCTGGCGGCATGACGATGGGCAGGATGCCGTTCTTGAAGCAGTTGTTGTAGAAGATGTCGGCGAAGCTGGTCGAGATCACGCAGCGGATGCCGAAATCCAGCAGCGCCCAGGGCGCGTGTTCGCGCGAGCTGCCGCAGCCGAAGTTGTCGCCGGCGACGATGATCTGGCTGTCGCGCCAGGCCGGCTGGTTCAGCACGAAATCCGGGATCTCGTTGCCCTGGGCGTCATAGCGCATCTCGTCAAACAGGTTCTTGCCCAGACCCGAGCGGTGGATCGTCTTCAGGAACTGTTTCGGGATGATCATGTCGGTGTCGATGTTGACCAGCGGCATGGGTGCCGCGATTCCGGTCAGGGTGGTGAACTTGTCCATGTCGTGATCCTCGCAGAATTGACTTGGGCCGCAGCGGCCCGTTAACCGAGACCCGTCCGGCGCCTTGCGCCATGGAAAGGGCTTCGCTGATGTTTTTCGGGTTTTCCAGCCTTGCGGCCCTGCGCGCCTGCATTGCGCGCGACTGGAGGCCGCAGATCGGAGACCCCGAGATCACCGGCTGGCTGACGGTGCTCTCTTACTTCCTGTGCTTCGTGCTGGCCGTCATGGTGCTGCGCCGCCGTCCGGCCGGCGCGGCGCGCGGGCTGTGGCTGACGATCGCCGGGCTGATGGCCTTCCTGGGGGTGAACAAGCAGCTGGACCTGCAGACCGCGCTGACCGCCACCGGACGCTGCATGGCGCGGGCGCAGGGCTGGTACGACGACCGCCATATGGTGCAGCTGGCCTTCATCGCCGGGCTGGTGCTGGGCGTGGCACTCGCGCTGGCCTGGACGACGAATGCCCTGCGCGGGCACATGCGCCGCAACGGCCCGGCCCTGCTGGGGCTGGCCGTGCTGTGCGGCTTCGTGCTGGTGCGCGCGGTGGGCTTTCATCATGTGGACAGGCTCATCAGCGCCGATTTCGCGAACATCAAATACAACTTCTGGTTCGAGAACGCCGGGCTCTGGCTGATTGCGATCAACGCCTTGATGCTGCTGCGGCGGGGCCGGTAAGGCCCCGCGCCGCCCGCCATCAGACGGTTTCCGCCAGCAGTTCGCGCACGTCGGTCAGGTGGCCCCTGATCCCGGCTGCGGCCGCCATCACCGGCGACATCAGGTGGGTGCGGCCGCCCCGGCCCATGCGGCCCTCGAAGTTGCGGTTCGAGGTCGCGGCGCAGCGCTCGCCCGGCGCCAGCTGGTCGGGGTTCATGCCCAGGCACATCGAGCAGCCGGCCAGGCGCCATTCGAAGCCGGCGTCGATGAAGATCTTGTCCAGCCCCTCTTCCTCGGCCTGCATGCGCACCAGGCCCGAGCCCGGCACCACCATGCCGCGCACGCCCGGCGCCAGCCTGTGGCCCTTCAGGATGCCGGCGGCGGCGCGCAGATCCTCGATCCGGCCGTTGGTGCAGGAGCCGATGAAGACCGCGTCGATGCTGATCTCGTTCAGCGGCGTGCCCGGCTTCAGGCCCATGTAGTCCAGGCTGCGGCGCGCGGCCTCGACCTTGCCGCCCTCGAAATCCTCGGGCGCGGGCACCCTGCCGGTGATCGGCAGCACGTCCTCGGGCGAGGTGCCCCAGGTCACGACCGGGGCGATGTCCTCGCCGCGGATGGTGACGACCTTGTCCCAATGCGCGCCCTCGTCCGAGAACAGCGTCTTCCACCAGGCGACGGCGGCCTCCCATGCGGCGCCCTTCGGGGCGTGCGGGCGGCCCTTGACATATTCGAAGGTCTTTTCGTCCGGCGCGATCAGCCCGGCGCGGGCGCCGCCCTCGATCGCCATGTTGCAGACGGTCATGCGGCCTTCCATCGACAGGTCGCGGATCGCCTCGCCGCAATATTCGATGACATAGCCGGTGCCGCCGGCGGTGCCGGTGGCGCCGATCACCGACAGGGTGATGTCCTTGGCGGTCACGCCGGGACGCAGCTTGCCGGTGATCTCCACCTTCATGTTCTTGGATTTCTTCTGGATCAGCGTCTGGGTGGCCAGCACATGCTCGACCTCCGAGGTGCCGATGCCATGCGCCAGCGCGCCGAAGGCGCCATGCGTCGCGGTGTGGCTGTCGCCGCAGACCACGGTCATGCCGGGCAGGGTCCAGCCCTGCTCGGGGCCGACGATATGCACGATGCCCTGGCGGATGTCGTTCATCGGGTAATAGTTCAGCCCGAATTCGCGCGCGTTCTTGTCCAGCTCGGCGACCTGGATGCGGCCCTCGGGGTTCTCGATCCCGTCCACGCGGTCGGGCGTCGTGGGCACGTTGTGGTCCGGCACGGCGATGGTCTGGTCGGGGCGGCGCACCTTGCGCCCGGCCATGCGCAGCCCTTCGAAGGCCTGGGGCGAGGTCACCTCATGCACCAGGTGCCGGTCGATATAGAGGATGCAGGTGCCGTCCTCGGAACGCTCGACCACATGGGCGTCGAAGATCTTGTCGTAGAGGGTGCGGGGCGCGCCCGCGTTCGTGTTGCCGGTCATGGCTGTCTCTTTTCTGGAAGACTAGCTGGGAAAGGGCGGAGGGGGTGCCGCAGCCTGCGGCAGGGCGCGCGCAAGCGCCCGCTCCCGTCAAAGTCGGGCGGTGACGGACAGGCTTTCGCCGTAGAACCGGCCGGGCAGGCGGGCGCGGTCGTGAATGTCGAAATAGACGAATCCTCGCATAGGGGCATTAATAGGGCGATTTCACATCATATTCAATATCGCCACACGGCCCTGTTAATTCCAAGTTGGGAAATGGTCCCTATCTTGGCGCCGAAAGACACGGGAAAGGGGACCGATCATGCTGATTCGCATCATCCTGCGGGCGATCCCGCTGATCTGCGTGGCCGTTTTCGCGCTGGCGGTGCATTGGGCGGACACGCCGCTGAAGCAGGCGCGGGCGGCGGCGGGTGCCGAAAGCCTGCACCTGGCCTGGGGCGCGGGGCAGGTCAGATGCGCCGATCCCTGGGGAAATCTGCCGGTTTCGGCCTGCCCGCCGGCGGATGCGTCCAGAAATCCGCTGCGCCTGCATTGAGCGGGCGCGATTCCGTGCTACATTGGTAAGGCCCCGGCGCCGGGGGAGATCGGCGTGATGACCGGAGGATGAACCCTGTCCAATACCGTCTCGCCGGCCGCTGCGCCGGCTGCGACCACCGCGGAATCCGGGCTGACGAGCGATCAGCTACTGGACCGCATTCTTGCCTCTCTTGACGACGACAAGGCCGAGGATGTCGTGACCATCGACCTGCGCGGCCGCTCGGCCATGGCCGATCACATGGTGATCGCCTCGGGCCGGAACGCGCGGCAGGTGGCCTCGATCGCCGAGAAGCTGGTCGAGCGCCTGAAGGAACAGACCGGCCGCTCGGCCCGGATCGAGGGCAAGGAGACCGGCGATTGGGTGCTGATCGACACCGACGACGTGATCGTCCATGTCTTCCGCCCCGAGGTCCGCGAGTTCTATCAGCTGGAAAAGATGTGGATGCCCGCCGACGCCCTGCGTTCGGCCACGCTTGAGCGGCTGCGCGCCGAACACGCCGCCATCGAGGCCGGCAAGCACCAGATCTGATCCATGCGCATGGTCATTGCCGCGGTCGGGCGGCTGCGGCAGGGCCCCGAGGCGAAGCTGATCGCCGATTACCTGGACCGTCACGCCAAGGCGGGCCGCGGTCTGGGCCTGCCCCCCGTCACCCTGGCCGAGGTCGACGACCGTCGCGGCGGCGGCATGGCGGCCGAGGCGGCGCTGCTGGCCAGGGCCATTCCCGACGGTGCTGCCCTGGTGGTGCTGGACGAGCGCGGCCAGATGCTGAGTTCCCCCGAATTTGCCGCCCGCATCGCCGGCTGGCGCGACCAGGCGCGCGACATCGCCTTCGTGATCGGCGGCGCCGATGGCATCGATCCCAGCCTGCGCGACCGGGCCGATCTGGCGATCAGCTTCGGCCGCATGGTCTGGCCGCATATGCTGGTCCGCGTCATGCTGGCCGAGCAGATCTATCGCGCCACCACCATCCTGGCCGGCAGCCCCTATCACCGCGAATGACAAGCCGTTCAGATTGCTAGGATTTTAAGAAAACACCCGGCAAAGAGCGGGTGAAATCCGCCGGGAAACGGCTATGATGGGCATATCCAGATCAGTATCTTCGGGTGTGTCATGATTCCAACCGTTCACCAGATCCAAAGCCGGGCCGGTCCCGCCGCCACGCAGGCGGCGCGAGAGGTCGAAATCGTCGGTCCCACCCTTGCCCGCGCCCAGCCCGAGGTGCCCGCGGTCGAGGAATCCGGCGGCGTGGGGCAGGACATGCAGCTTGGCCGCCAGGGCATCGACCATTCGCGGCAGGCCGCATCGGCCCAGGCTGCGCAGGGCGGCGGCTCGGCCGCATCCGCGGCCGAGGATGCCGACGGGCCGCAGGATCGCGCGGTGTTTCGGGCCAAGGTGATCCGCTTCCTGACCGCGATCTATGGCGATGATGAATCCTTCCAGCGTGCGCTGAAGCTGGGCACCATCGTGATTCGCGCCGTCGAGGATCAGCCGGAACCCGAGATGCGGCCGGAGCTGTCGCATGCGACCTATCGCCACGGCGCGGCCCAGGCGCAGGCGGCGACGGAACGCCGGGGCGGCGGCCCGCCGCCGAATGTCGCGGCGGGTGATTTCGTGGCCTGGTGGCCGAAATAGCCCTGGCGGAAAGGCCGGGTTCGCCTGCCCGAGTCCTGGCCGAGGGGCGGCCGGCGCGCTTGCCGACCGGGCTGCGCTCGGCCTGCGGGCCGGCCTGCTCCAGCACCGGCCCGAGGCGAGGTCGTCGTAAAGCACGACGTCCGCCGGGCCAGCCGCCGCTCGGCGCGCAGGGTCAGGAGTTCGGGGTCGCCCGGACCCGAGGGAGACGAAGCTGACAAGGCCGATCTGTTCACGCTGCCCCGGCTGTCGGACATGCTGGCGTCGTGATGCCTGCCCCGGTGCGATGCGATCCGCGGCGACGCTCCGGCGAGTTGGGTCCGTAGCGCGTGGCGGCGCCGGGGCGGGAAAGGCTGCCGAAGGAAAAAAGCGCCTGAGCGGGAAGGCCCGAATGAAAAGCGGTTGAGCGGGAAAGGTGCCCTACGAAAGATCCGCAGTCATTGTTGTGGCCCTCGGACGAAAGGCCCTCGAAGGATATAAAGGCCCCGAAGGATGGTGCCCTGCACCGGTAAGGGCGCCTGAATGGAAAGGGCCCGTGACCGGAAAGGTTCGTGACCGAAATGGGCCGAGGCTGTGTGGAAACTTAGTCGAGCATGGTCGGGCACGGAACAATGTTCGCCTGCTGGCATTGCGGAGAGACTTTGTTCTAGCGCGCATCGCCGATGGTCCGAACCAAACGCGCCCATCGCGCCCCCGTCGCCGGCGACAGCTTCAGGCGCGCCGCTGCCGCTCGTCCGCTCAGACCCTCCTCGATGTAGCGTTGAAACCGAACACGAAGCGCCGATGGCAATGGTGCTGACATGATCCATCCTCCCAAAGGAAGGGAAACACGAAAAACCGCCAGCAGGAATCCCCCGATTCAAGTTTCGGGCGCACCGCTTTAAAGCCGGCCGCCGTGAATGTATTTCTAAGGAAACTGTTCTTCGTAAATTTTCGGAATTGGAGTTTTCACACAGCCTCGGCCGCGACCCCCAAAGGCCTGTGATCGAAGTAAAGGCCGCCGGGACGGAAAGGCGGCCTGAACGGAAAGCGGCCTGAAAGGGCATCCGACCGAAGAAGGGGCCGGCGGAAGAAGGGGCCGACGGAACGAAGCAGCTAGCGGAACGAAGAAGCTAGCGGAACGAAGAAGCCAGCGAAACGAAGCAACCAGCGGAACGCGACCGCGCATGATCGGCCGCATGACCGGCCATTCAGCGCCCAAAGCTGCGCGAAGCCGGGTGCCCAGGATCTGGCCCCGGCCGGCGCCTGCCCCGTTTCAGGGGCAGGGCACGACCCAGTTGTCGATGATCTCGACCGCCTCGTCGGCGCTTTCGACGAAGCTGATCAGCTCCAGGTCTTCGGGGCTGATGGTGCCGGCCTCGGCCAGCGCCTGCCAGTTGATGACCTTGTGCCAGAATTCCGGCCCGAACAGGATGAAGGGCACCCGCCTCATGCGGCCGGTCTGGATCAGGGTCAGCGCCTCGAACATCTCGTCCATGGTGCCGAAGCCGCCCGGAAACACCGTGACCGCCTTGGCCCGCATCAGGAAATGCATCTTGCGGATGGCGAAATAGTGGAAGTTGAAGCACAGGTCCGGGGTCACATAGGCATTCGGCGTCTGTTCGTGCGGCAGCACGATGGACAGCCCGATCGAGGCGCCGCCGGCCTCGTGCGCGCCCAGGTTGCCCGCCTCCATCACCCCCGGCCCGCCGCCGGTGCAGATCACGTTCTCGGCGCCATAGCTTTTCAGGCTGCGCTCGGTCATCAGCCGGGCAAAGCGCCGCGCCTCGTCATAGTAATGCGACAGCGCCGCCAGGACCGGCGTGCGCGCGCCCTCGCGCCGCTCGGGCGAGGGGATGCGGGCGCCGCCGAACATCACCACGGTCGAGCGGATGCCGCGCGCATCCATGATCATCTGCGGCTTCAGCAACTCAAGCTGCAGCCGCACCGGGCGCAGCTCTTCGCGCAGCAGGAATTCGGTGTCGGTGAAGGCCAGCCGATAGGCCGGCGCGCGGGTCTGGGCCGTGTCGGGCGTGGTCTGCGCCACCGCCACGTCCTGATGGCTGTCGCGGAACGGGTGGCTGCGCTCGTCAAGTTCTGTCATCCAATCCTCTGGCCGAAACCGCCGCATTGCGCGGCCGCACCCCTCGGCTTATAGCCCTTGGGCAAGAGTTTCCACCGTTGAGAGGCCAGACCATGTCGAATGACGCCCTTGAAGCCGCCATCGAATCCGCCTGGGAGATCCGCGACCAGATCACCCCCGCCACCAGGGGCGAGGTCCGCGATGCCGTCGAGGCCACGCTGGAGGCGCTGGACAAGGGCGAGCTGCGCGTCGCCGAAAAGCGCGGCAGCGACTGGCACGTCAACCAATGGGCGAAAAAGGCCGTGCTGCTGGGCTTTCGCCTGAAGGACATGGAGGTCCAGACGGGCGGGCCGCAGGGCGGCACCTGGTGGGACAAGGTGGACAGCAAGTTCGCCCATTGGGGCGAGGCGCAATGGAAGGTCGCCGGTTTCCGCGCGGTGCCGAACTGCGTCGTACGCCGCTCGGCCTATATCGCCAAGGGCGTGGTGCTGATGCCCAGCTTCGTCAACCTGGGCGCCTATGTCGACGAGGGCACGATGGTCGATACCTGGGCCACCGTCGGCTCCTGCGCGCAGATCGGCAAGAACGTGCACCTGTCGGGCGGCGTCGGCATCGGCGGCGTGCTGGAGCCGATGCAGGCCGGCCCCACCATCATCGAGGACAATTGCTTCATCGGCGCGCGGTCCGAGGTGGTCGAGGGCTGCATCGTGCGCGAGGGCTCGGTCCTCGGCATGGGCGTCTTCATCGGCAAGTCCACCAAGATCGTCGACCGCGAGACCGGCGAGGTGATGTATGGCGAGGTTCCGGCGGGTTCGGTGGTCGTCGCCGGCTCGATGCCGTCGAAGAACGGCGTGAACCTCTATTGCGCGGTGATCGTCAAGCGGGTCGATGCGCAGACCCGCTCCAAGACCTCGATCAACGAGCTTCTGCGCGACTGAACCGTTGCGCCCCTGCACCGGGCTCGCCCTTGCGTGAGCCCGGCGTGAAACCCAAGCGCCGCCGCTGCGTTCAACCCGCACGAATGTCCTGAAAGCGGAGTTTCACATGCAGGGTTTGGGTTGGCTGGCCGCGATCATCGTCGGCGGTCTTGCGGGCTGGATCGCCAGCAGCATCATGAAGGCGGATACGGGGATCATCCTCAACGTCATCCTGGGCATCGTCGGCGCCATCGTCGGCAATGCGCTTCTGGGTCTGGTCGGGCTGAACGCCCAGGCCGGCAGTTGGCTGGCGCAGGGGGTCGCCGGGCTGATCGGGGCGGTGATCCTGATCTGGCTCTATCGCGCGGTGGCCGGATAGCGGAACCGGGCGGGGGTCTTCCCGCCCCTTCCCGTCAGGCGGTGAAATCCGCCGCCTTCGCGCCGGTGAGACGGAGCAGGTCGGCCGGCGCGATGGCAAAGACATGGCGCGGCGTGCCCGCCGCCGCCCAGACCAGGTCGAAATCCAGCAGGCGCGGGTCCAGCCAGGCCTCGATCTGCCGCAGATGCCCGACCGGGGCCACGCCGCCGATGGCAAAGCCGGTCTCGGCCCGGATCAGTTCGGCATCGGCCTTGCCCAGCCTTTGCCCGGCCACCTCGGTCGCCTTGGCCGGATCGACGCGATTGCCGCCCGCAGTCAGGAACAGCACGACATGGCCGCTTTCCTCGCCGCGGAAGATGATCGACTTGGCGATCTGGTCCAGCGCGCAGCCGACCGCCGCCGCCGCGCCCGCGGCGGTGCGGGCGCTGTCGTCGGTCTCGTGGATCCGGGCGGCAAGGCCCGCCGCCTCCAGCGCCGATCGCACCCGTCGCAAGCTCTTGCTCATTGTCACCTCCGTCCGTTTCGGGCGATATGACGGCAAATCGCGACGAAGGAAAAGCCATGCAACAGGTCTATACGCTTCTGGTCCAGGTCGGCCGCGCCACCGACGACGGCCTGCCGCAGGGCGCCACCGGCGCGGCGCTGGTCTGCTACGCCGCCGGCACGACCGAGGACGAGGCGGTGCGCGAGACCGTCGCCATCCTGAAGCAGGCCGGCCTTGCGCCGCTGGAAGTCACCGGCCACGGCAGCATCGACGAACGCCTGGCCGAGGGCCACGAAATCCCCGACGAAGAGCGCGCCCTGATGGACCGCGCGCTGGCCGAGAACGCGGTGATCGTGGCGCAGATGGAGCCGCTCTGGGACGAGCAGGGCTGATCCGCCCCTATCCAGCCGCGCCGGCCTGGGCTAGACTGGCTGCGAGCAGAGCAGGCAGAACAAGAACACGGAACGGACAGGCAGAATGACCAGACGCATCTCGCGCATCGCGACCATGGCCATCCTGATCGGCACGCTGGCCGGCTGCGGCGTGTCGCTGAACCAGGGACCGGGCGCCGCCGGCGGCCATTTCGGCGGGCTGCCCACGGCCGGGGGGCAGGGCTCCGAGGCCGGTTTCCAGAACTGGGTGCAAAGCTTCCGCCCGCGCGCGCTGGCCTCGGGCGTCTCGCCCGCGACCTTCGACCGGGCCATGGCCGGGGCGCATTACCAGCCCAGCATCGTCGCGCTGGACCGCAAGCAGAGCGAATTCACCAAGCCGATCTGGGAATACCTCGACGGCGCCATCGGCACGCGCGGCGCGACCGGCCGGTCCAAGGCCGCGCAATATGCAAGCACGCTTTCGGCCATCGAGGCGCGCTACGGCGTCCCGCGCGAGATCGTGCTGGCCGTCTGGGGCATGGAATCCAACTTCGGCGCCAACCGCGGCAATACGCAGATCGTCCCGGCGCTGGCGACGCTGGCCTATGACGGAAGGCGCGGCGAATTCTTCGCCGGCGAGCTGGTGGCGGCCTTGCGCATCATCCAGTCGGGCGACGTGGACAGCGCCCATATGGTCGGCAGCTGGGCCGGCGCCATGGGGCATACGCAGTTCATGCCCTCGTCCTTCCTCGGCCATGCCGTGGACTTCAACGGCGACGGCCGCCGCGACATCTGGTCGGACGACCCGACCGACGCGCTGGCCTCGACCGCCAGCTACCTGCGCCAGAACGGCTGGCGCCCCGGCCAGCCCTGGGGGACCGAGGTGATCCTGCCGCCGGGCTTCGACTTCAACCAAGCCGGAAAATCGGTGCAGCATTCGGGCAGCCAATGGGCGGCGATGGGCGTGCGCACGATCGGCGGGGCGCCGGTGCCCTCGGGTTCGATCCTGGCGCCGGCCGGGTCGCGGGGCCCGGCCTTCCTGATCACCGAGAACTTCCGTGCCATCCTGAAATACAACGCCTCGGACAGCTACGCCCTCGGCGTGGCCTATCTGGGCGAGGCGATCGCCGGCCGCCGCGGCATCCAGGGCAGCTGGCCGCGCGGCGACCGCACGCTGTCGAACAGCGAAAAGGCCGAGATCCAGCGCCTGCTGATGGCCCGCGGCTTCGACACCGGCGGCGTGGACGGCAAGCTCGGCAGCCAGTCGGCCGAGGCGATCAGGGCCTTCCAGCGCTCGCGCGGCGTGACGCCCGACGGCTATGCCGACACCCGCCTGCTGGCCATGCTGCGCAGCTAAGGCAAAAGGGCGGCCCCGAAAGCCGCCCTTGCGCATTTCTCCGTTGCCCAAATACCCATGCCGCCCGCGCCACCCGGCGCGGCGCGGGCCGTTCAGGCCAGGATCTCGCGGAAATCGCCCAGAACCTGGGCATAGACATCGCGCTTGAAGGGCACGATGCCGTCGATCAGATCGGCCGCCCGCATCCATTGCCAGCGCTCGAACTCGGGATGGTCGGTGGCGATCCGCACCGCCTCATCCTCGCCCAGGAAGCGCATGGCGAACCATTTCTGCTTCTGCCCGCCATAGCGGCCCTTCCAGACCTTGCCCAGCAGCTCGGGCGGCAGGTCATAAGTCACCCATCCCGGCGTTTCCATCAGCACGTCGACCAGGTCGGTGGTGACGCCGGTCTCCTCGACCAGCTCGCGCAGCGCCGCCTGGCGCGGGGTCTCGCCCTGGTCGATGCCGCCCTGCGGCATCTGCCAGGCCGGGCCGGGGTTGTCGATGCGCTGCCCGGCAAAGACCAGCCCGGCCGGGTTGATCAGCACCACCCCCGCGCAGGGGCGATAGGGCAGGCCCGAGGGGCCCAGCAGGTCCGCGCTCATTCCGCCTGCGCCCCCTGGGCCGCATCCTCGCCGGTGACGGCGGGCTTCGCGGCATCGGGCACGGCCTGGGCGTGATAGTCCACCGCCGCCAGGCCCTTGAGGATGTCCACCGCATAGGCCAGCTGGTAATCCTCCTCGCGCAGCTTGGCGGTGGCCTCGACCTGCTTGGCCTCTTCCTCGATCTGCTTGCGCTCTTCGTCGCTGATCGAATCGTTGTTCAGCGCGCCGCGCAGGTCGGCTTCCGAGTTCAGGAATTTCGAATCGGTCCGCGGCTGGCCGGCCTCTTCCTCGTCCTGGGGCTTGGGCGCGGGCTGTTCGACGATGATGTCGGGCTGGATGCCCAGCGACTGGATCGACCGGCCCGAGGGCGTGTAGTAGCGCGCCGTGGTCAGCCGGATGGCGCTGTCCGAGGTCACCGGCATCACCGTCTGCACCGAGCCCTTGCCGAAGCTCTTGGTGCCCACGACGATGGCGCGGCGATGGTCCTGCAGCGCGCCGGTGACGATCTCCGAGGCCGAGGCGGACCCGCCGTTGATCAGCGTCACCATGGGCTTGCCCTGCGCCAGGTCGCCGGGCTTGGCGTTCCAGCGCTCGCTTTCCTCGGGCTTGCGGCCGCGGGTCGAGACGATCTCGCCCTTGTCGAGGAAGGCGTCCGAGACCTCGATGGCCTGGTTCAGCAGCCCGCCCGGATTGTTGCGCAGGTCCAGCACGAAGCCCGTCACCTTGTCGATGCCGCCGGCCTCCTTGATCGCCTTGTCCATCTCGGTCTTCAGGGTCGAGAAGGTCTCGTCGTTGAAGGTGGTGACGCGCAGCACCACGGCATGGCCCTCGATGCGGGTCTTGACCACGGTCAGCTTGATCGTGTCGCGGGTGATGGTCAGGTCGAAGGGCTCCTTCTCGCCCTCGCGCAGGATGGTGATCTTGATCTCGGACCCGACGGGGCCGCGCATCTTCTCGACCGCCTCGTCCAGGTTCATGCCCATCAGCGATTCGCCGTTCACATGGGTGATGTAGTCGCCGGCCTTGACCCCGGCCTCGGCCGCCGGCGTGTCGTCGATGGGCGAGATCACCTTGACCAGCCCGTCCTCCTGCCCGACCTCGATCCCCAGCCCGCCGAAGCTGCCGCGGGTCTGGGTCTGCATGTCGTCGTAATCCTTGGCCGACAGGAACGAGCTGTGCGGGTCGAGCGAGGTCAGCATGCCGTTGATCGCCGCCTCGATCAGCTTCTTGTCGTCCACCTGCTCGACGTAATCGGCGCGCACCCGTTCGAACACGTTGCCGAACAGGTCCAGCTGCTCATAGACCGAGGCGTTCCTGCCCGATTCCTGCGCGACCAGCGGGCCGGCGAATTGGGTGGCGACGGTGATGCCCGCAAGCGTCCCGATCGCCCCTGCCAGAAGATAATGTTTCATTCAGCTCCGTCCTGCCCGGTTGCGTTGCGGCTTGTCCCGTCCGCGGCCTCTCCGACAATGGGATTCATCACGAACCACTCTGCCGGGTCCAGTGTTTCCTTGCCCTTGCGAAGTTCAACATACAGTGTCTCGCTCTGTCCAGCACCGCCCCCGGCCGCGGCATCGGCGACGAATTCGGCGCCGAACTCCTGCGCGGGCGGCTCTTGCCCGCCCATCAGCCCCACCGGCTCTCCTGCCGTCAGGACGTCGCCCGTCTCGCCGAAGACCTGCGCCAGACCGGCGAATATCATCAGATACCCCCGCGCGGGCTCAACGATCATCACATTGCCGTAATCAAGCAGCGGACCGCGATAGCGGATTGTCGCAGGCCAGGGCAACGTGACCAGCGCGGCGGGCGCGGTGGCGATGACCATGCCCGGCCGGCGCACCCCCGCGGCATCGGGCTCGTCATAGCGGCGCAGCACCCGGCCCAGGGCCGGCAGCGGCAGGCTGCCCTGCGCGCCTTCGAAATCGGCCATGGGCGCGCCCACGTCCTGCTCCATCCCGGCGATGCCCGAGGCGAAGGCGTCCAGCGTATCGGCCGATTCCACCAGCGCGGTCAGTTCCCTGGGATCCTCGCCGAAGCGCACCGGCAGGCTGGAGCGGTCCGTCACCGCCGAGGCCAGAAGCCGCCGCGCCTCCTGCACCTGCCCAAGCCCCTGCGCCAGCGTGTTCGCGGCGTTCAGCTGGATGGCGCGCACGGCGCGGATCTCCTCCAGCTTCTGCTGCATGTCGCGGGCCTCGGCCTCCAGCCCCGGCGCGACCGAGGACAGGATCATCCCCGCGCGGGCCGAGGATTCCGGCCCCGAGGGATGCAGCAGCAGCACGGTCTCGGGCGATTTCTGCATCGAGGTCATCACCCCCAGCACCCGGCCCAGCCGCTCGCGGCGGGCGTCGAACTCGGCCCGGATCTCCTGCTCGCGGATGCCGGCGCGGCGCAAACCCTCGCGCAGCGCGGCCATGCCCTGCTCATAGGCGCGGATCATCCGGGTCAGCGAGGCGACCTGGTCGTCCTCGGTCAGCGCCTCGTCCAGCTGGCCCACGGCGGCGCGCAGCATGTCGGCGGCCTCGGCCGCCTCCTGCGCGGCCAGGTCCAGGGGCGAATCGTCCTGCGCGGGCGTCGCCGGCTGCGCCGGGGCCATCGAGCCGATGGCAAGGGCCACCAGCACCGGCAAGAACAGCCTGGCTCTCATGCCCGCCCGATCAGCGAGGTGCCGGTCATCTCGGGCGGCAGGTCCAGGCCCATCAGGTCCAGCACCGTCGGCGCCACGTCGGCCAGCCGGCCGTTCCGCAGGCTCGCGCCCTCGGGCCCGCCGAAGACGATCACCGGAACCGGGTTGGTGGTGTGGGCGGTATGCGGGCCGCCGGTCTCGGGGTCGATGGTGGTTTCGCAATTGCCGTGGTCGGCGATGACCACCGCGGCGCCGCCGGCCTTTTCCAGCGCCGCCAGCATCATGCCCAGCCCCTTGTCCACCGCCTCGCAGGCGCGGATGGCGGCGGGCAGGCTGCCGGTATGCCCCACCATGTCCGGGTTGGCATAGTTCACCACGATCAGGTCGTAGCCCGCCTCGATGGTCTCGACCAGTTTTGCGCTGACCTCGGGCGCGGCCATCTCGGGCGCCAGGTCATAGGTCGCGACCTTGGGGCTGGCCGGCATGAAACGGTCCTCGCCCGGCTCGGGGGTTTCCTTGCCGCCGTTCAGGAAGAAGGTGACATGGGGATATTTCTCGGTCTCGGCCAGGCGGAACTGACGCAGACCCTTGGCCGCGACCCAGGCGCCCAGGGTGTTGACCACCTGCCGCTTGGGATAGGCGGCCTGCATGTATTCGTCATGGCTGGCCGAGTAATCGACCATGCCCAGAAGCGCCGCCCATTGCGGCCGCCTGCCGGTGTCGAAGGCGGCGAAATCCGGCTGGCCGATGGCGGCCAGGATCTCGCGCGCGCGGTCGGCGCGGAAATTGAGGCAGAAGAAGCCGTCGCCATCCCGCGCGCCGGCATAGCCCTCGATCACCGTGGGCTGGATGAACTCGTCCGTCTCGTCGCGGGCATAGGCATCGGCCACGGCCTGGGCCGCATCCGGCGCGGGCAGCCCCTCGCCGCGCACCATGGCGCCGTAGGCGCGTGCGACGCGCTCCCAGCGGTTGTCGCGGTCCATGGCGTAATAGCGGCCGATGACGGTGCCGATGCGGGCGGCCTCGGGCAGGGCGCGCTGAAGCTCGGTAACGAAGCCCGCGGCCGATGTCGGTGCCACGTCGCGGCCGTCGGTGACGGCATGGACCACCACCGGCACGCCCTTGTCGGCCACGGCGCGGGCGGCGGCGATGACGTGCTGGAGATGGCCATGCACGCCGCCGTCCGAGACGACGCCCATCAGATGCGCCGTGCCGCCGCTGGCCTTGAGCTTGCGGATGAACTCACCCAGCGCGGCATTCTCGTAGAAGCTGCCGTCCTCGATCGCCAGGTCGATCTGGCCCAGGTCCATGGCGACGACGCGGCCGGCGCCGATATTGGTATGCCCGACCTCGGAATTGCCCATCTGCCCCTTGGGCAGGCCGACGTCCGGGCCGAAGGTCACCAGCGTCCCATGCGGGCAGTTGCGCATCAACCGGTCGAAATTCGGCGTCCTGGCCTGGTCGGGCGCGCTCTGTTCGGGGCGCGAGGAAATGCCCCAGCCATCGAGGATGCAAAGGACGACGGGTTTCGGACAGCTCATGCGTCACCTCTTTCGCGGGTCGCGATGCTTCTACGACTGCGGGGCGCGCGGGGCAAGGTCGCCGCGGATCTTGCCGGATTCGTGAAGCGCCCCGCCTTTCGGTGCTGTTGCATGGGTATTTATGCAACGAAGAAGCCCGCAGCCGGCCCAAGACTTCTTCGTTGTTCAAATACCCATGCGGCCGGGCCGCAGGCGCAAGACATGGCGTCTTAGGCGCGGGCCTCGGCCGCGATCTGGGCGGCGGATTTGCGGCCGCGCTCGGTCGCGGATTTCAGCTGGCCGCAGGCGGCCATGATGTCCTCGCCGCGCGGGGTGCGGATGGGCGAGGCATAGCCGGCCTTGTGGACGATGTCGGCGAAGGCCTCGATCCGCTCCCAGCTGGAGCGGCGATAGGGCGAGCCGGGCCATTCGTTGAACGGGATCAGGTTCACCTTGGCCGGGATGCCGCGGATCAGCCGGACCAGCCGGCGCGCATCCTCGTCGCTGTCGTTCACCCCGTCCAGCATCACATATTCGAAGGTGATGCGTTCCGAGTTCGACAGCCGCGGATAGTCGCGCAGCGCGTTGAGCAGCGTCTCGATGTTCCACTTCTTGTTCACGGGCACCAGCCTGTCGCGGGTCTCGTCGGTGGTGGCGTGGAAGCTGACGGCCAGAAGGCAGCCGATCTCTTCGGCGGTCTTGGCGATTTCGGGGACGATGCCGCTGGTCGACAGCGTGATGCGGCGGCGCGACAGGCTGATGCCCTCGCCATCCATCACCACCTTCATCGCGTCGCGGACATTGTCGAAGTTGTACAGCGGCTCGCCCATGCCCATCAGCACCACGTTCGAGACCAGCCGCGTCTCGTCCTTGGGCGCGCCGGGCTTCGGCCATTCGCCCAGGTCGTCGCGGGCGACCAGCACCTGGCCCACGATCTCGCCCGCGGTCAGGTTGCGCACCAGCTTCTGCGTGCCGGTATGGCAGAAGGAACAGGTCAGCGTGCAGCCCACCTGGCTGGAGATGCAAAGCGTGCCGCGGTTTTCCTCGGGGATGTAGACGGTCTCGACCTCGTGCCCGCCATTGATGCGCAACAGGTATTTGCGGGTGCCGTCGGCGCTGATCTGGCGGGTGACGATCTCGGGCAGCGCGATCTCGAATCTCTCGGCCAGCAGGGCGCGGTAGTCCTTGGCCAGGTTGGTCATCTGCGCGAAGTCGCGCACGCCCCAGTGATAGATCCATTGCCAGATCTGGCCCACGCGCATCTTGGCCTGCCGTTCCGGGGTGCCGGCCTCGATCAGCGCCTCGTGCAGCTGCGCGCGGGTCAGGCCGACGAGGTTGCGGCGCGCCGTCTCGGGCAGCTTGCGCGGGATGGTCAGCAGATCCTGGGTGATCGGGGCGGCGGGCGTGACTGGCGACGGGGCGTTCATGGCTGGCGGGTCCGGGCGGCGAAAGGGGCAATGGGCCTATATAGGGCAAGGCGGCCCAAAAGAAAACAGGGGCTCGCGCCCCTGTCCGCCGCGGTTCCCGCAGCTGTAGCTTATTTGCAGGCGGCCTGGGCCTTGTTCGTCGCGGCGGTAATGCCCGACAGGCTGAAGGTGTCCTTGGTCACGGTGCCCCGCGCCGAGCGCCCGGTCACCACCGCGGTCGAGCCCGCACGCAGCGCCGAGACCAGCTTGGCGTCGTCGGCCGGCGAGCCGGTCCATGCGCTTTCGCCCTCGGTGAACAGCTTGAAGACATTGCCGCCGATATTCACCTCGACCGCCGAATCGGGCGCGAAGGGATAGCCGCCCGAGAACGAGACCTCGCCCGACTGGCCGGGGCGATAGGCGACGTAAAGCCGGATGTCGCCGCGCGTCACTTCCTTGGGCTTGCCGCTGGAATCCAGGTTCTGGGTGGATTTCGGGGCCGACACTGCCCAGCATTCCTTGGGGCTGGTCGCCGAGAAGACGGTCCAGTCGCCCTCGGTCCCGATCACATTCGTCGAGTCCTGGGCCAGGACCGGCGAAGACGCGGCGATCGCAATTGCGGCGGCTGCCGCTGCGGCGCGCGGCGCGAATTTCAACATGCTCTGGCCTCCTGCCATGGTCCGGTTCGATCCGGCTTGTTGCCGATGATGGTGGTGTTTTCAACCATCTGGCGGCAAGATAATGCGAAAAGGAAGGCGTGAAAAACCCCCGTTTGCGGAAAATCGCGCGATTGTCAGAGGAAAAACAGCCATGACCGCAGCCAGACTCATCGAATTGTGGCGGGGCGGGATGCGCGAAAGCACCCATCTGGGCCATGTGGTGATCGCGGATGCGAACGGCATCGTCGAGGCCTGGGGCAATCCGGGGGCGGTGATCTATCCGCGCTCGTCCTGCAAGATGATCCAGGCGCTGCCGCTGGTCGAAAGCGGCGCGGCCGACCAGGCGGGGCTGGGTAGCGAGCATCTGGCGCTGGCCTGCGCCAGCCACAGCGGCGGGCGCATCCATACCGAGCGGGTCGCGGCCTGGCTGTCGGGCCTGGGCCTCGATGACAGCGACCTGCGCTGCGGCGCGCATCTGCCGGCCGACCCGGCCGAGCGCAAGCGGCTGGTCTGCTCGGACGAGAGCCCCTGCCAGGTCCACAACAACTGCTCTGGCAAGCATGCCGGCTTCCTGACGCTCAAGCGGCACATGAACGCGGGGCCGGAATATGTCGAGATCGACCACCCCGTGCAGCGCGCCGTGCGCCGCGCCTTCGAGGAGGTGACGGGCGAGGTCGCCACCGGCTGGGGCATCGACGGTTGCTCGGCGCCGAATTTCGCCTGCACGGTCGAGGGGCTGGCCCATGCCATGGCCGGATTTGCGCAACCGGCGGCCGGCAAGCGCGGCCAGGCGCAGCGGCGCCTGGTCGAGGCGATGCTGGCCCATCCCGAACTGGTCGCCGGCGAGGGGCGGGCCTGCACCGAACTGATGCGCGCCATGAACGGCCGTGCCGCGGTCAAGACCGGGGCCGAGGCGGTCTTCGTCGGCATCGTCCCCGAACGCGGGCTGGGGGTCGCGCTGAAGATCGCGGATGGCGGCACCCGCGGCGCCGAGGCCGCGATCACCGCGCTGATGGTGCATCTGGGCCTGTTGGAGGAAGCCCACCCGGTGGTGCAGAAATACCTGACCGCGCCCTTGCGCAACTGGCGCGGGTTGGCGACGGGCGAATTGCGCCGGGCGGAAGGGTTCCCGAGCTGATCCGGGCGCGGCTCTGGCGCGCTGTCTTCCCGAGCTGATCGGGGGCTTTGCCCCCGCGCGTTCCGCGCTCCCCCAGGATATTTCGACACGGAAGAAGCCAGGCGCCGGGCATTGCCTTTTTCCGAGGCCTTTTTCCGGGTTTCTTCCGTGGGCAAATATCCTGCGGGGGAAGCCCGTCGGGCTTGCCCGGCGGGCGTGGGGGCGCAAAGCCCCCATCCTTCAAAGAAGCTGCCAGATCAGCCGCAGCGCCAGCAGGGTCGAGGTCGCGACCAGCAGCGGCTTGATGACCCGCGCGCCGATCCGCATCGCCAGCCTTGCGCCCAGCAGGGCGCCGGCGATCTGCGCCACGGCCATGACGGCGCCGACCAGCCAGAGCGGCTTTCCTACCGCCGCAAAGGCGACCAGCCCGCCCAGGTTCGAGGCGAAGTTCAGCAGTTTCGTATGCGCCGTCGCCTTGAGGATGCCGTAGCCCGCCAGCATGACGAAGCCCAGCATGAAGAACGATCCCGTGCCTGGCCCGACCAGCCCGTCATAGAAGGCGACGAGGGGCACGACCGAGGCGGTGAAGGCGGCTGGGGTGATGCGGCGCATGCGGTCGGTATCGTCCAGTCCCGGCCTGAGGGCGAAGAAGGCGGCGATGCCGATCAGCACCACCGGCAGGCCGTAGCGCAGCGCCTGCGCCGGGATCCAGCTTACCAGCAGTGCGCCGCAGAGCCCCGCCGCGAAGGCGACCGCGGCCGCCCCGCTTTGCCCGCGCAGGTCCACGAGCCCGCTACGGGCATAGGAGATCGCCGCCGTCGCCGCGCCGAAGACACCCTGCACCTTGTTCGTCGCCAGCGCCTGCGCCGGGGGCAGGCCGGCCAGCATCAGGGCGGGGACGGTGATCAGCCCGCCTCCGCCGGCGATGGCATCGACGAAGCCGGCGGCGAAGGCGGCACCGGCCAGCAGCAGCACGAGATCGAGGGAAAGTTCGAACATGCCGCCCCTTTGGGATGCCGCACGGGAAATGTAAAGCCGGCTCGGGTGGTGCGGCGGGATGCGCATTTGGGCATGCGGAAGCCGTTTGCGCCGGCGGCTTGAGTATTCGGGAAACGGTGAAGCCGCTCAGGCGCGGGGATGGGCGGCGCGATAGACCGCCAGCAGATGCGCGTCGTCCACGCCGGTATAGACCTGGGTCGTGGACAGGCTGGCATGGCCCAGCAGTTCCTGGATCGTGCGCAGGTCGCCGCCCGCCGCCAGAAGATGGGTGGCGAAGGAATGGCGCAGCGCATGCGGCGTCGCCGTCGGCGGCAGGCCCAGCACCTGGCGCGCCTGGCGCATCGCGGCCGCGACCAGCGTCGGGTTGAGCCGGCCGCCGCGGGCGCCGCGGAAGAGCGGTTCCTTGGCTTGCAGCGAATAGGGGCAGAGCCGCAGGTACTCGGCGATGGCCTCGCGCGCGATGGGCAGGACCGGCACCTGTCTTTCGCGCCCGCCCTTGCCGCGGATGGTCAGCGCCTCGCGCAGGGGCCAGTCGGCGCCGTTCAGTCCCAGCGCCTCGGAGATGCGCAGCCCGCAGCCCCAGAGCAGCGTCAGCACCGCTGCGTCGCGGGCGGCGATCCAGGCCTCGGGATGGGCGCCGGCGGTGATCTTCAGCACATCCTGCGCCTGTTGGGGCGCCAGCGGGCGGGGCAGCGAGCGGGTGTATTTCGGGCTGCGCGAGGCCAGCGCCCTGGAGGCGTCGAAGCCGTGCCGGTCGGCCATCCAGCGGATGAAACTGCGCGTGGCCGAGAGCCTTCGCGCCAGCGAGCGGGCCGAAAGGCCGCGGCCGCGCTCGGCGGCGGCGAAGGCGCGCATGTCGGTTTGCGTCAGCCCGGCCAGCGTCGCCGGCAGTGCGGGCGTGCCGTGATAGCCGCCGAGGAACGAGAGGAAGGTCAGCAGGTCCGCCTGATAGGCACGGATCGTGTGGTCCGAACGGTCGCGCGTCGCGCGCTCGCTGTCGAGCCAGCGCGCGAGGTTGTCGGCCATGGCCGGGGCCAGCGCCAAAGGCTCGGCCCCGCCGGTCATTTCCTGAGCCAGGAGATCAGCGCCAGCCGGAACGCCTGGCCGAAGAAGCGCAGCAGATCCGTGCCCTGGGCCGGGTTGAAGCGCCCGACATCGGCCGAGCCCATCAGCAGCAGCGCCGGGAAGCGGCCGGGGCCGAGGTCGATGGGCAGAAGCGCCTCGGACCGGATCGGCGCGCGGGCGTCGCCATGGAAGGGCAGGGTCTCGCGCACGACGCCGCGCAGCACGATGTCGTCGCCGCGCGGCATCCGCCGCCCGCCCGAGATCAGCCGCGCCACCGTGCCGGCGGGGGCGATCACCAGCGGGCTGCCGTCCTCTGGCTCGGGCACCTCGCCGCCCGATTCCATCACCAGCCGCAGGGTTTCCACCCGCAGGATCGGCGCGACGGCGATGTCGAGGTTTTCCAGGAACTCCTCGAAATCCGTCGGCTCCAGCAGCGACAGCACGGCGCGGTGGATGGTGTTCATCCCCGACTGGTTGTCATAGGCGGCCGAGATCACCGATTCATGCGCCGCCTCGAGCCGGTCGAGCCGCGCCTCCAGCGCCTGCATGGCGCGGCCGCGGATGTCGATGACGTTCTCGCCCACCTCGGCCTCGCGCGCGCCGATCAGCGCGCGCATCAGGTCGCGGTCGGAGAGGATCAGCTCGGGCTGCGCCAGCAGCCGGGCGCGGATGTCCTCGGTCAGTTCGGCCGCAGTCTGCTCGGTCATCAGACGATCTTCTGCCCGGTCTTGGCCCAGTCGGCGTTGAACTGTTCCAGGCCCCGGTCGGTCAGCACGTGATTCGCCATCGCCTTGATGACGGCGGGCGGCGCGGTGATCACGTCGGCGCCGATGCGGGCGGCGTCGGTGATGTGGTTCACCGAGCGGATCGAGGCGGCCAGGATTTCGGTCTGGAAGTCGTAATTGTCATAGATCTCGCGGATCTGGGCGATCAGCTCCATGCCGTCGAAGTTGATGTCGTCGAGCCGGCCGATGAAGGGGCTGATGAAGGTGGCGCCGGCCTTGGCGGCCAGGATCGCCTGCGCGGCGCTGAAGCACAGCGTCACGTTGACCTTGTGGCCCTGCGAGGACAGTGCCTTGCAGGCTTTCAGCCCGTCCCAGGTCAGCGGCACCTTGACGGTGATGTTCGGGGCGATCTTCACCAGGTGCTCGCCCTCGCGGATCATGTCCTCGGCCTTGGCGGCGACGACCTCGGCGCTGACCGGACCCTCGACGATGTCGCAGATCTCCTTGGTGACTTCCAGGATGTCGCGGCCCGATTTCAGGATCAGCGACGGGTTGGTGGTGACGCCGTCCACCATGCCAAGGTCGTTCAGCTCGCGGATGGCGGCGACGTCGGCGGTATCGACAAAGAATTTCATGCGGGGAAGCCCTTCTTGCGGTTTTGCCGTGGGTTTAGCGCATAACAGCCCGCGCGTGAAGTCCGGGCCGCGCGGCTTGCGGGGCAGAGGTCTTGCATGCCACTATCCCCGCCGCATGCAACCGGAGAATGACTTGGAAGCCTTTCAGCCCGATCTCGTCGCCCTGTTGCCGGCCCTGGCCGCCGGACCGTTGCTGGTGGGCAACTGGCCGCTGCTGCTGCTGATCGGCTGGGCCTCGCTGCCGGTCTGAGATGTCCCCGCCGCTTTTCTATCCCCATGGCGCGCGCATCGCGGTGCTGACGCAAGAGGTGGTCGGGGTCCTGGACTATCTCGCGCCCGAGGGCGGCGTGCGGCTGGGCCAGCTGGTGGTGGTGCCGCTGGGTCCGCGCCGGGTGATGGGTGCGGTCTGGGGACCGGGTGTCGGCGATTTCGATGCGGCGCGGCTGCGGCCGGTGGCGCGGCTGGTCGATGCGCCGCCGCTGGCGCCGGGGATGATCGAGTTCCTGACCCGCATGGGCGAATACACGCTGACGCCGCTGCCCTCGCTTCTGCGCATGGCGACGCGGGCGCCGGACCTGGACCAGCCGCCCTCGGCCCGGCGCATCATCCATCGCGCCGGGCCGGTGCCCGCGCGCATGACCGATGCCCGCGCCGCCGTGCTGCGGGTGATCGAGGATCACGGCGGCGCCGGCTTTGCGCCCGGCGAGCTGGCGCAGCTGGCCGGGGTCAGTCCGGGTGTGGTGCAGGGGCTGGTCAAGGCCGGCACGCTGGCCGAGGTGCTGGCGCCGCGCGACACCCCCTATCCGCAGCTGGACCCCGCCTTGCCGGGCAAGCCGCTGGCCGCCGACCAGGCCGAGGCGGCCGAGGCCCTGCGCGACGCCTTGCGCAGCCGCGCCTATGGCACCACGCTGCTGCGCGGCGTCACCGGCTCGGGCAAGACCGAGGTCTATCTGGAAGCCGTGGCGGAATGCCTGCGCCAGGGCCGGCAGGCGCTGGTCCTGCTGCCCGAGATCGCGCTTTCGGCCGAGTTCCTGGACCGGGTCGAGGCGCGTTTCGGCGCCCGGCCCGGCGAATGGCATTCCGGCATCACCCGCAGCGAGCGGCGGCGGCTCTGGACCATGGCGGCGCAGAACCATGTCGGGCTGGTGGTCGGCGCGCGCTCGGCGCTGTTCCTGCCCTTTGCCGACCTGGGCCTGATCGTCGTCGATGAGGAGCACGATTCCAGCTACAAGCAAGAGGATGTCGTCTATTACAGCGCCCGCGACATGGCGGTGCTGCGCGCCAGCGTCGAGCAGGCGCAGGTGGTGCTGGCTTCGGCCACACCCTCGGTCGAAAGCTGGGTGAATGCGGCCACCGGCAAATATCGCCGCCTGGACCTGCGCGCCCGCTACGGCACGGCGGACCTGCCCGAGATGGGCACCATCGACCTGCGCCAGCAAGAGATGGAAAAGGGCCGCTGGATCAGCCCGCGCCTGGCCGCCGAGATCGCGGCGCGCCGCGACAGGGGCGAGCAGTCGCTCTTGTTCCTGAACCGGCGCGGCTATGCGCCGATCACCGCCTGCCGCGCCTGCGGCCAGCAGATCGGCTGCGACCATTGCGACGCCCGCATGGTCGAGCATCGCTTCCAGAACCGCCTGGTCTGCCACCAATGCGGGGCGACCAAGCCGATCCCGGTGGCCTGCCCCAGTTGCGGGGTCGAGGGCAAGATGACCGCCATTGGGCCGGGGGTGGAACGGCTGGCCGAGGAAGTGGCCGAGCGCTTCCCCGAGGCGCGGTCGACGGTGCTGTCCTCGGACCTGTTCCATTCGGCGCGGGCCTTGAAGGAGGCGATCGCCGAGATCGGCGCGGGCGGCACCGACATCATCATCGGCACGCAGATCGTCGCCAAGGGCCACAATTTCCCGCGCCTGACGCTGGTCGGCGTGATCGACGCCGACCTGGGCCTGCAAGGCGCCGACCTGCGCGCGGCCGAGCGCAGCTTCCAGCTGATGCGGCAGGTCGCCGGCCGCGCCGGGCGCGAGGGCGGCGATGCGCGGGGGCTGGCGCTGTTGCAGACCTACCAGCCCGACCACCCGGTGATCCGCGCCATCCTGTCGGGCGAGGACGAGGCGTTCTGGGATGCCGAGGCGGCGGCGCGCCAGGCGGCGGGGATGCCGCCCTTCGGCCGGCTGGCGGGGATCATCCTGTCGCATCCCGACCAGCCCGTGGTCGAGGATTACGCCCGCGAGCTGGCCCGCCGCGCCGAGCCCCTGCGCACCATCGGCGCCGAGCTTTTCGGTCCCGCGCCCGCGCCCATCGCCCGCATCCGCGCGCGCTATCGGGTGCGGATGCTGATCCGGGCGCCGCGGCAGGCACCCTTGCAAGGCGCGATCTCGCAATGGCTGAGCCTGGCGCCGAAGCCGCCCACAAACCTGCGGCTGGCGGTGGACATCGACCCGCAAAGCTTTCTGTAAGCGCAAGCCGCGCCCCGGCCCTGCGGCGGCTCGCATGACCAGCGCAAGCGGCTGGCCGACAAAGCGCCCGCCCGCATCTTCTTCGCATGGCTGGGTCTGGCGCCGAAGCACCCAGCCAATCTGCGGCTGGCGGTGGACATCGATCCGCAAAGCTTTCTGCAAGCGCAAGCCGCGCCCCGGCCCTGCGGCGGTTTCGCATGACCAGAGCAAGCGGCTGGCCGATGCAGCGCCCGCCCGCATCTTCTTCGCATGGCTGGGTCTGGCGCCGAAGCACCCAGCCAATCTGCGGCTGGCGGTGGACATCGATCCGCAAAGCTTTCTGCAAGCGCAAGCCGCGCCCCGGCCCTGCGGCGGCTCGCATGACCGGCGCAAGCGGCTGGCCGATGCAGCGCCCCGCCCGCATCTTCTTCGTTCTGCAAATACTCCCCGCGAGCTTTCCTGCAGCGCCGAGATCGCGGATCGGGGCCCGGCCGCGAAAGACCGGCGAGCCTGCATGATCTCCGGCTCCAGATGGGTCGGACCGGGCGGGCGCGGGGGTCGCACCGATCGCGGCATGAAAAATCCCCAGGGACCGTTGGTCCCTGGGGCTGCAATCGTTACCACTACCGAACCCCTGGGCAAGCGTCGCCGGGCGCCGCCCAGGGGTTTAGTCCGGTTACGACCGCAGATCGAAGCGGTCGGCCTCCATCACCTTCACCCAGGCGGCGATGAAATCGGCGACGAACTTGCCGCCGTTGTCGTCCTGGGCATAGACCTCGGCATAGGAGCGCAGGATCGAGTTCGAGCCGAACACCAGATCCAGCCGCGTCGCCGTCCATTTCACCACGCCGGTCTTGCGGTCGCGGATCTCGTAGTGGTCGCCGGCCTTGGCCCAGGTATTGGCCATGTCGGTCAGGTTCACGAAGAAATCCGTGGTCAGCGCGCCTTCGCGGTCGGTGAAGACGCCGTGGCGCGTGCCGCCGTGATTGGTGCCCATGGCCCGCATGCCGCCGACCAGGACCACCATCTCGGGTGCGGTCAGCCCCATCAGCTGGGTGCGGTCCAGCATCAGCTCTTCGGGGGCGACGATATAGTCCTTTTTCAGCCAGTTGCGATAGCCGTCGTGGATCGGCTCCAGCACCGCGAAGCTGTCGGCATCGGTCATCGCATCCGTGGCGTCGCCGCGGCCGGGCGAGAAGGGCACCTCGACCTCATAGCCCGCCGCCTTGGCCGCCAGTTCCACGCCGACATTGCCGGCCAGGACGATGGTGTCGGCGAGGCTGGCGCCGAACTCGGCCGCCAGCGGCTCCAGCACCGCCAGCACACGGGCCAGCCGGTCGGGTTCGTTGCCGTCCCAGTCCTTTTGCGGGGCCAGGCGGATGCGCGCGCCATTGGCGCCGCCGCGATTGTCCGAGCCGCGGAAGGTGCGCGCCGAGTCCCAGGCGGTCGCCACCATCTCGGCCACCGTCAGCCCGCTTTCGGCGATGCGCGCCTTCAGGCCCGCGATGTTCCATTCGCGGTTGCCGGCGGGCACCGGATCCTGCCAGATCAGGTCTTCGGTCGGCGCCTCGGGGCCGATATAGCGCACCTTCGGCCCCATGTCGCGATGGGTCAGCTTGAACCAGGCCCGCGCAAAGACTTCCGAGAAATAGTCCGGGTCGTTGTAGAAGCGCAGCGAGATCTCGCGATAGATCGGGTCCATCTTCATCGCCATGTCGGCATCCGTCATGATCGGGTTGTAGCGGATCGAGGGATCCTCGACATCGGCCGGCTTGTCTTCTTCCTTGATGTTGACCGGCTCCCACTGCCAGGCGCCGGCGGGGGATTTCCGCAGCTCCCAGTCATAGGTGAAGAGCAGGTAGAAGAAGCCGTTGTCCCATTGGGTCGGATGGGTGGTCCAGGCGCCCTCGATGCCCGAGGTCATGGTATAGCGGCCCTTGCCCGACTTGTTGGAATTGGCCCAGCCCAGGCCCTGTTCGCAGACATCGGCCGCTTCCGGGTCGGCGCCCAGCAGCTCGACCTTGCCGTTGCCGTGGCATTTGCCGACGGTGTGGCCGCCGGCGGTCAGCGCCACGGTTTCCTCGTCGTTCATCGCCATGCGGGCGAAGGTTTCGCGCACCAGGGCGGCGGTCTTCAGCGGGTCGGGCTGGCCGTTCGGCCCTTCGGGGTTGACATAGATCAGCCCCATCTGCACCGCGGCCAGCGGGTTTTCCATCGAGGTCGCGTCATCGGCATTGCCCATGCGCTCGTCCTGGGGCGCCAGCCATTCCTTTTCCGCGCCCCAGTAGGTGTCCTTCTCGGGGTGCCAGATGTCGTCGCGGCCAAAGGCGAAGCCATAGGTCTTGAGGCCCATGTTCTCATAGGCGACGGTGCCGGCCAGGATGATCAGGTCGGCCCAGCTCAGGCGGTTGCCGTATTTCTTCTTGATCGGCCACAGGATGCGGCGCGCCTTGTCCAGGCTGACGTTGTCGGGCCACGAGTTGATCGGGGCGAAGCGCTGGTTGCCGGTGCCGCCGCCGCCGCGGCCGTCGGCGATGCGATAGGTGCCGGCGGCGTGCCAGGACATGCGGATGAAGAGCCCGCCGTAATGGCCCCAGTCGGCCGGCCACCAGTCCTGGCTGTCGGTCATCAGCGCATGCAGGTCGCGCTTGACCGCGTCGAAGTCGAGATTGCGCACCTCGTTGCGATAGGTGAAGTCCTGGAGCGGGTTGGTCTTGCGGTCATGCTGGTGCAGGATGTCCAGGTTCAGCGCATTCGGCCACCAATCCATGTTCGAGGTTCCCATGGCGGTGTTGCCGCCATGCATGACGGGGCATTTGCCCGTCGAGGGAATATCGTTGCCGTCCATGCTAGCTCTCCTTTGCTGGGCCGCGCCGCGGGGCGGCGCTGGTTGACCGGTGCGGATCGCGGCCTTCTTGTGGCTGCGACGGATGGCTCTTTCGAATCTACGCACCTTCTGGAGACAGGTTCTAGCAGCTTCCGAAATTGTTGGAATTTATAAGTTTTAATAGTTTTAATAACTTTTTATTATGTATGGTGCCGCAGTTTCGCGCCCCCTTGCGCCGGCCGGGCGCAGGGGGGCCGCCTTTCCGGTGAAAAGGGTCAGTCGCGCGGCCGGGCGCGGTCCATCAGGCTGCGGATCCAGCGCCCCGAGGCCCAGCCCGCCGGCACGCCCAGAAGCAGCGCGGCGCCGGCGGCCTGCATCGGCGGCAGCACCGGCAGGCCGATCCAGCTGGCCAGAAGCGACAGCATGAACAGGTTGATCCAGACCGCCGCCGCCGCGAAGGGATAGAACAGCAGCGCCAGTTTCCAGGCCGGCCAGCCGTCAGTGGCTGGTTCCGTCCTCGAAGGTGATCTTGTTCCAGACATTGTATTTCCCCGAAGGCTTGCGCATCGGCAGCCGTTTCACCTCGTCCAGCGTCCCGGCATCATAGACCACGACCGCGCCCTCGTCCTCCCACAACGAGACCAGGACATGGCTGCCGTCGCGGGTGAATTCGCTATGGGCGAAGGTCTGGCCGGGAAAGGGCGCCAGCGTCTTGACGATTTCCAGCGTCTCCTTGTCGATGACATGCATCTCGTCCTTGTGCGGGCCGAAGAAGACGTCCGCCCAGACATAGGGGCTGGCGGCATGGCCGCGCAGGAAGAAGCCGGGGCCGTCGGTCTTGATCTGCTTGACCAGGCTCCAGTCCTGCATGTCGATGACCGAGATCACCCCCTCGCCCAGATGCGGGGTGGCCATGACGCGGCGGCCCCCCCGTTCCCACGTGATGCCCGAGCCCAGGTGCGGCATCCCCGGCAAAGGCAGTTCCGCCACCTTGTGCCCGTCGTCCAGGTCGATCACCACGCCCTTGTCGCCCGCCCGGTTGGCGCCGATCAGCTGGCGGTAGTCGGGCGAGAAGAAGAAATCGTCCAGCGGCTCGTCGATCGGGATGCGGCGGATGGCCAGGTCGGCGGTCGCCACCTCCCAGATCTCGGGTGCGTCCTTCAGCGCCAGCACGAAGCTGCGGCGCTGCGGCGCCTGGTAGACGGCGCTGACCCGGCTGGGGGTGCCGCCGACCTCGGTCTCGATCAGCCGCAGCGGATTCAGGTCGGCGTCCAGGATGGTCAGGCTTTCGGGCAGGTAGTTCGCGACCGCGATGCGCTGGCCGTCCGGGCTGATGGCGATGTTGCGGCTGTTCAGCGCGGCGCGGATGCGGCCGACCTCGGCCAGCGACCAGATGTCGTATTTCTGCACCCAGCCGTCGCGCGACATGATGTAGACGAAGCGCCCGTCGGGGCTGAACTTCGGCCCGCCATGCACGGCGAAGGGGGTGGCGAAGCGGTCCAGGACCTCGAACGTGTCGCCGTCCAGCACGCTGACGTGATGGTCGCCGGTCTCCACCACCAGGGTGATGTTCAGCGGATCGGCGGCAAAGACCGGCTTGTCCGCCGGGCGGTAGTCGGCATTCATCTCGCGGCTGGCGGCGATCTGCTGGGCGTCCCAATGCGGACGGTGGTCCAGCGGCGCGGTGACATAGCCGACCAGCGCCGCGATGGCCTCGGGCGACAGCCGGTCGGCAAAGCCCTCCATCTGGGTCGAGACCCGGCCCTGGGCGATCACCGCGTCGATGCCCTTCACCCGCCCCAGCGTCTCGGGGATCAGCGCCGGGCCGGTGCCGCCCAGCCGGTCCTCGCCATGGCAGGCGGCGCAATGTTCGGCATAGTCGGCGGCGGGGTCGGCCTGCGCCATCAGCGGCAGGGCAAGCAGCAGGCTAAAGGAAACGATGGGCCGGATCATGGCTTTTTCCCCGGAAAGGCGTGACGGCAAGGCGGCCCTGGTCGGCGCCCTCGGCGCCGATCTCGGAGCCCGAGAGATAGCAGGCCGGATCTTCGGCCCATGGGTCGCCGGTCAGTTGCAGCGCGCGGATGCGGGTATTGCCGCCGCAGACCGCCTGATAGGCGCAGGCGCCGCAGCGCCCCTTCAGCGGCCGCGGCCGGGTGCGCAGCGTGGCCAGGATCGGGTCGTCCCCGGTCCAGATCGCGGAAAACGGCCGTTCCTTGACCGAGCCAAGCGTATAGTCCGACCAATAGGTATCGGGATGGACGCGGCCCTGCGGGTCGATGTTGCCGACCCCGAGCCCCGAGGAATTGCCGCCCCAGGCCTCCAGATGCGCGCGCAGATGCGCGACGGCGGCGGGCGCAAAGCGCGTCTCGGCCCAACGCAGGAAATAGACCGCATCGGCGTCGTTGTTGCCGGTGACGACCTCCAGCGGCTCGCCTTGCTCGACCGCCTGCCAGGCGCGGGCGATCAGCAGGTCCATGGCGCGGCGGGTGCGGGCATGCTCGGTATCCTCGCCCCGGTGCTTGTCGCCGCGACCGGCATAGACCAGATGCGACAGGTAGAACTTGTCCACGCCCTCGTCGCGGCACAGGTCCAGCATGGCGGGCAGGTGATGGGCATTGCCCTCGGTGATGGTGAAGCGCAGGCCCACCTTGACGCCCTGCGCCTTGCAGGCGCGCACGCCGGCCAGCGCCTGGTCGAAGGCGCCCTCGACGCCGCGGAACCAGTCGTTCACCGCGCCGATCCCGTCCAGCGAGATGCCGACATAGTCGAAGCCCAGCCCGGCCAGCCGGTCCACGTTCTGCGCATTGATCTTGGTGCCGTTGGTGGACAGCGACAGGTGGCGGAAATCCAGCCGCCGCGCCTCGGCCGCCAGTTCCCAGAAGTCGAAGCGCGACATCGGCTCGCCCCCCGACAGGATCAGCGCCGGGATGCGGAAATCCGACAGATCCCGCAGCACCGCCATGGCCTGGTCATGCGAAAGCTCGCCCGGAAACGGCCGGTCGGCCGAGACGGTATAGCAATGGCGGCATTTCAGGTTGCAGCTGCGCGTCAGGTTCCAGATCACCACCGGGCGGACCGCATCCGGCCGGCTGCGGCGGCGCGGCGGCGAGGGGTCCAGAAGCTGCTGCATGTATTGGGTCAGGCGGAACATGGTTTGCCTTTCTTAGCCGTCCTTCAGGCGCAGGCCGGTCTTTTTCAGGATCCGGGTGGAATAGAGGATGTCGTCGGCCCGGCAGGCGGCGCCCAGCAGCGCGCGGACCTGGGCGCGCTTTTGCTCGACCTCGGCGCGGCTCTGGCCGTGCAGCATGGCGAACAGGTTGTAGCGCCAGACCGGCGCGCGCGGCCGCAGGTAGCAATGCGTCACGAAATCCAGCGCGCCCACCTTTTCGCCAAGGCCGGCTGCCTGCGCGTCCTCGACGTCCCAGACGCTCATGCCGTTCGCGGTCATTCCCAGCGCGTAGTGGTTGGGCGCGATGGCGATGCGGCGGATCACGCCGCGCGCATGCAAGACCGACAGCCGGGTGATGACCTGCGTTTCGGTGAGGCCCAGGTCGGCGGCGATCCGGGCATAGGGCGCCTCGACCAGCGGCAGCCCGGCTTGCGTCGCGGCGATCAGCCGGCGGTCGGTATCGTCCAGGACCGTCATGCCGCCACCCGAAAGCCGATGAAAAACTCCTGCAGCTTGGGAAAGCGCCAGACGGTCAGCCCGGTCTCGGCCTCGATCTGCCCGGCGGTCTCGGCGATGGCTTCGGGCGTGGCGGTGGCCAGCACGAACCACATGTTCAGCGCATGGTCGCGGGCATAGTTATGCGCCACCTCGGGATGGGCGTTGACCAGATCGGCGATGCGGTCGAAATCCGCCTGCGGCGCGGAAAGCGCGCAAAGGCAGAAGGCCCCGCCCATCGCCGCGGCGTCGTAGAACGGGCCGAAGCGGGTGATGGCGCCGATCGCGCGCAGGCGTTCGAGCCGTTCGATCAGTTCGGCGCCGGTCAGGCCAAGCGCCGCGCCGGCATCGTCGAAGGGGCGGGGGGTCAGTGGAAACCCCTCTTGCAGGCTGTTCAGGATGGCGCGGTCGGTATCGTCCAGCGCCTCGGGGGGCAGGGTCTGGCGGCTCATGCGGCAACCTCGGCGATGACGGCGCCCCGCTGGCGAAAGCAGCGGGTCGAGAACAGGATGCGATGCGGCACGCCTTGCAGTTCGGGCAGGGCACGGGCCTGGACCAGCACCTCCATCGCCTCGGCGCGCGAGCGGGCGTGGATCATGCAGAACAGCGGCCAGCTCCACAGCCCCGGCACGCAGCGGCGCTGATAGCACAGCGTCACGCCGGGAACCCCGGCCAGCGCCGTGCCGGCGGCCTCGACCGCGGCTTCGGGCAGGCGCCAGACCACCATGGCGTTCTGGGTCCAGCCGAGTGCGCGATGGCGCACGATCACGCCGACGCGGGTCAGGATGCGGGCCTCGGCCAGCGCGCGGATGCGCGAGATCACCTCGGCCTCGCTGCGGTGCAGCGCCTGTCCCAGCGCGACGAAGGGGCGCGGCACCAGCGCCAGCCCGGTGGTCAGCGCCTGCATCAGCGCCTTGTCGCGCGGGCGCAGCGCGGCCAGGTCGGCGGGCCGGTCCAGCGCCATGGCGCGGCGCGGGCCGAGCAGCGGAAAGCCCAGGTCGATGTTGAAGGCCCGCACCAGCGGCAGCGACAAGGGCAGCAGCCCCGTCGCCGTCTCGATCCGGGCCAGGCTTTCCTCCAGCGCGGCGGCATCGGGGGCGGTGGCGACGAACCACAGGTTCCAGTCGCTGCCCTCGCGCAGATAGGCGTGGTTGACGCCGGGCTCGGCCCCGACCAGCGCCGCGACCTTGTCGATGCGCCGCACCGGCACGCGCAGCGCGGCGAGCGTCGAGGCGCCGGCGGTGTTCGGCCGGCAGGTGGCGCCGATGCGGGCGATCAGCCCCTCGTCGCGCAGGCGGGTCAGGCGGGCGATCACCTCGGCCTCGCTGGTGTCGAGGCGGTGGGCGATGGCGGCGAAGGGCCGGGTCTCCAGCGGCAGGTCGCGCTGGAAACCGTCCAGCAGGCGCAGGTCCAGATCATCCATGTCATAACCCCGTGCGATGGGCGCGATCGGTGAAGAAGATGCCCGAGGGCGCGCGGGCCTCGATCTCGCCCAGAACCTCGCGGGTGCGGGTGTCGCGGATCTCGACCCGGTTCTCGTCGCGGACCGACAGCCAGACCTCGCGCCCGCGGGGGGCGAATTCCATGTGCAGCACGCCCTTGCCGGGGGTCAGCGTGTCCAGAACCTCGTGGGTCAGCACGTCCACCACCTGCAGCTTGTCGTTGTCGGGCGGGGCGAAGTTCACCCAGACCTCGCGCTGGTCGGGGCGGGCCAGGGCAAAGACCGGCTGGCCGGCCAGCTCGGTGCGGCCGATCTCGGCCAGCCCGTCGGCATCGACCCAAAGCAGCTGGTGCAGCCCCACGGCAGGCAGGGCGAAAAGCCCGTCGGCCAGGGTCCAGCCTTGCAGATGCGGCATCTTGTAGACCGGCAGGTCGGGCTGGTCCTTGCCGTAGTCGGGCAGGAAGCGCGTGATCTTGGGCGGGTCTTGCCACAGGTCGACCTGCGTCAGTCCCTTTTCGCCGAAGAGCCCGACGATATAGTGCCGCCCGTCGCCGGTCAGCAGCGCGTCATAGGGGTTGGCGCCGATGCCTTCCAGCGTCGTCACCGCAGGCTGCGTGGGATCGGCGGAATGGTCGAGGATCCAGACCTCGCCCGTGTCCCAGGTCGCCACCACGAAGCGCGAGCCGGGCGCATCGGCGATGCCCACGGTCTTGGAGCCCATCGGCACGTCCGCCACCAGCTCCAGCGTCTCGGCGTCGAAGACCTTGACGCCGCCCGGCTCGTAATTCGCGACCGCGACCAGACGGCCGTCGTCCGAGATGGCGCCGCCGATGGAATTGCCGGCCTGCACCACGCGGCGGACCACCTGCCGGGTCAGGATGTCGACTTTGGTCAGCCCGCCGTCGCGGCCGAAGACATAGGCGAAGCGTTCGTCGGGGGAATAGACCAGGCTCGCGTGGGACAGGTCGCCCAGCCCCTCGATCCGGCCGAGCGCGGCGCGCTCGCTGCGGTCCACGACCAGCAGCGAGCCGGCCTCGCGCTCGACCACCAGGCCCAGGTCGCCGGTGCCGCGCAACTCGTCGGCCAGCGCCGGGCTGGCGATCATCAGGGCGGCCAGGAATGGCTTGAGCATCATTGCGTCTCCGTCGTCAGAAGGTAATCGGCGATCCAGCGCGCCTCGTCCTCGGTCAGCAGCGGGCGCCAGCCGGGCATGGCGGTGCCGGGCATGCCGTCCAGGATCACGCCGCTCAGATCCTCGGCATCGCGCCCGGCCAGCGCCTGGGCGGTGATCGGCCGGCCGAGCCCGCCGGTCAGCCGCAAGCCGTGGCACGATCCGCAATCCTGCCGCACCAGATGGCGCAGCTGGTCCTGCCGCGCGGCATCGGGCGGGCCCGCCGCAGCGGTCCCGGCCAGCAGCACCAGCAGGAGCGCCAGCCTAGCCATGCGCCACCAGCCGCCATTCCGGGCGGTAAAGCCCCTGCGGCAGGGCGCAATCCTCGGCCATTGCCGCGACATGGCCGACGATGAACAGCACCGGCGCCGGCAGCGGCTCGCGCGCCAGGGCGGCGGCGATGCCCGACAGCGTGGCGCGCAGCCGCCGTTCCTGCGGGGTGCTGGCCTGCGACACGGCCAGCACCGGCAGGTCGGCCGGCATGCCGTGGCGGATCAGCTGGGCCGCGATCTCGGCCATGTTCGCCGCGCCCATGTAGACGGCCAGCGTGGTCTGCGGATCGGCCAGCGAGGCCCAGTCGAGGTCCAGCGCCGCGTCCCGCGCCCGGTGGCCGGTGACATGGCGCAGCCCGGTCGCCAGCCCGCGATGCGTCAGCGGAAACCGGGCCGAGGCCGCCGCGCCCTGCGCCGCGGTGATGCCGGGCACATAGTCGCAGGGGATGCCGGCGCGGGTCACGGCCTCGAACTCCTCGCCGCCGCGGCCGAAGATGGTCGGATCGCCGCCCTTGAGCCGCGCCACGGCCAGGCCGGACAGGGCCAGCTCGACCAGAAGCGCGTTGATCTCATCCTGCGGCACGGGATGGAAGCCCGCCGCCTTGCCCACCGGGATGCGCCGGACATGGGCGGGGATGCAGGCCATCACCTCGTCCGAGACCAGCCGGTCATGCACCACCACATCCGCCTGCTGCAAAAGCCGCAGCGCCCGCAGCGTCAGCAACTCGGCGTCGCCCGGACCGGCGCCGATCAGATCGACCCTGCCCATCCGTGCCTTGCCCGCTGCCGCATCGTTCAAGTTGCGCGCGGCCATGCCTGGCGCCGCGCCGCCCGTCACCGTCTTGCCGGCCATGTCGAACCCCATTGAAATACTGCCGGGGCGGGGGCGCGAACGCCCCCACCTGGGTTGTGACCGCTCAATAGGTGTCGGTCATGGTGTTGTAGACGTTGAACTTGCCGGTGGGCGTCACCAGCCGCTCGTCCTTGATGACGTGCTTCAGCTCCAGCGTCTTGTCGTCCACCACGACCAGCGCCGATTCCTGGTCCTTGCCGTTCCAGACGCTGAACCAGACCTCGGTGCCGTCCTTGTTGAACTCGCCCTGCACGACGCGGGGCTGGCCCTCGGTGATGCCGGCCCATTCGGCGATGGGCAGGGTGGTGAACTCGGGGTCCGAGTCGTCGCCCGTCATCGCCTTGGTGTCGAAGACCGCGACCGAGCCCGAGATCTCGGCCTCGGGGTTCAGGGTCGCATCGACATAGAGGTATTGCGAATTCGGGTGCGTCTTGATGAACAGCGAGCCGCCCCCCAGTGCCGGGAAGCTGTCCAGGATCTTCCAGGCATTGTCGGGATGGCCCTCGGGATCGGTGCCGATCAGCGCCACCGAATCGTCGCCCATGTGCGAAGTCGCCCAGACCGGCCCGAAGGTCGGGTGGACGAAGTTCGCGCCGCGGCCCGGATGCGGGGTCTGGCCGCCGGTATCCTCGATCGCGACCAGCTTGCCTTCCTTGGTGTCGATCACCACCAGCTTGTTGCGGGCGTTCGCCGCGGTGATGAAGTAGCGGTGCGAACCGTCCAGGCCGCCGTCGTGCAGGAAGCGCTCGGCGCTGATCTCGGTGGTCTTGAGGTTGTCGAGGTCGGTATAGTCCACCAGCAGGATCTTGCCCGTTTCCTTGACGTTCACGATGAACTCGGGCCGGTAGTGGCTGGCCAGGATCGCGGCGACGCGCGGCTCGGGGTGATATTCCTGCTCGTCATAGGTCATGCCGCGCGTGGACTGGATCTTTCTCGGCTCCAGCGTCTCGCCGTCCATGATGACGTATTGCGGCGGCCAATAGGCCCCGGCGATGGCGTATTTGTCCTCCCAGCCCTCCATCTTCGAGGTCTCGATGGAACGCGCCTCCGAGCCGATCTTGATCTCGGCGACGGTGGTGGGCTCCTTCATCCACAGGTCGATCATGTTGACCTTGCCGTCGCGGCCGATCACGAACAGATAGCGGCCCGAGGCGGACAGCCGGCTGATATGGACCGCATAACCCGTATCGAGGACCGACTTGATCTCGTAGGTGGCGCCGTCGATCAGCGCGATCTGGCCGGCGTCGCGCAGGGTGACGCTGAACAGGTTTTCCAGATCCCAGTCGTTTTCCTGCTGGGTGGGGCGGTCTTCGGGCGCGACATGCACCTTCCAGGATTCGCGCATCTCCTTCATGCCGAATTCCGGCGGCGCGGCCGGGTCAAGAAGCAGGTAGTTTGCCATCAGGTCGACCTGCTCGGCCGAAAGGTCGCCCGAGGTGCCCCAGTTCGGCATCCCCGCGGGCGAGCCGTAGGTGATGAAGCTTTGCAGGTAGTCGAAGCCCAGCTCGCGGGTCAGGTCGGGGGTCAGCGCCTTGCCGGTCGCGCCCTTGCGCAGGACGCCGTGGCAACCGGCGCAGCGTTCGAAATAGATCTTGTTGGCCTCGTTATACTGGGCATCGGACAGGGCGGGGACGCCCTCGGGGGCGCCCGGCGCCGCGACGTCCTGCTGCGCAAGGTTGTCCAGCGAGGGCTCGTAGCGGTTGTCGGTGCGGGTCTTGTGGTCCTCCAGCGCGGCGGCTGGATCCTTTGGCGGGGCGGCCTGTTCCTGTGCGGAGGCCGCAAGCGGCCCAAGGACAAGGGCCAGGGCTGCCGAGGCCAGAAGGCCGGGTCTGGCGAATGGAGTCCTTTGTCTCATCTGGCTTTCCTATTTGCTGGCGCGCGTTCCCGTCGTTCCTGTGCGGAATTTGCGCGCAAGGCTTTGACCATTGTTAAGGCCGGGCTGCGGCATTCGCGCGATCAGCAGGAAAACCCTGGGATGCGGATGGCGATGCCCGTCAAATATCTTGTTGCACCCTGCCGCCTGCTGCCGGCGCTTCTGGCGCTGGTCCTGCTGATTCTGCCCGCCTGGGCCGAACCGCCCGCCGCCCCCGACGCGCGGCTGGCGCAGGCGCTGTTCGGCGCCGACGGGCCGGTGGTCCTGGACCGCCGCGAAACCCCGGTGCCGGGCTGGAGCGTCAGCCGCGACGGCCGGGCGCTGGGCATGATCGGCTCGACCTGGGAGATCGCGGCGACCACCGGCTATTCCGGCAAGCCGCTGGACGTGCTGGTCGCGGTCACGCCCAAGGGGGTCATCGCCGGCGCCAGGCTGGTGCGCCAGACCGAGCCGGTGCTGAGCCTCGGGATCTCGCAGGCGCATATCGCCGCCTATGTGGACGGGTTCCGCGGCGTCGACCTGTCGCAGGGCCAAGGGCGGGATCGCGGGCTGCCGCCGGTGATCTCGCGCGCGACGGTCTCGACCGGGGTGATTCGCGACGGCATCCTGCGCAGCGGCCGGGTGCTGGCGCAGGCGCAGGGGCTGGGCGGCGGCGGCATCGACCGCGTGGGCTACCGCCCCGCCACCTGGGCCGAACTGCTGGCCGAGGGGGCATTCGGCCATGCCTCGGTCTCGATGGCCGAGGCGGCGCGGGCCTTTGCCGGCGCCAAGGTGCCGGTCGAGCCATCGGAGGCGCCGTTCCTCGACCTTTATGCCGGGCTGATCGACCCGCCGACCGTCGGGCGCAACCTCTTGGGCGCGCAGGACTTCACCGCCGCCGTGGGCGCCTTGCAGCCGGGACAGGCGCTGGTGGCGGTGCTGTCGCGCGGCCTCTACAGCCCGCGCGGCACGGAATGGCGCCGCTCGGGCCGGTTCGAGCGCATCGCTTTCGAACAGGGCGCGCTGCGGATCGAGCCGGGCGACGGCGATTTCGTCATGGCCGAGACGCTGGCGCTGGCCGACGCACCGGCCTTCAAGGAAATCAGCCTGTTCCGGCTGAACATCGACCCCGCCGCCGGCGGCATCGACCCGCGCCGGCCCTTCGACCTGGTGGTGACGGCGACCCGGCCGCTGGCCGCGGGGGGCGAAGGCACGCTGCCCATCCGCGCCACCATCCGCCTGCCCGCGGCCTATGCCGTCGCCGAGGCCCCCGCCGTCCCGCTGTGGCAGGAGTTCTGGCAAAAGAAGATCCCCGGCATCGCCATCGTCGGCGCCATGCTGTTCGTGCTGGCGCTGATCCTGTTCGGGCAAGAGGCGCTGGTGCGCCGGCCGATGCTGTGGCGGCGCGTGCGGCTGGGCTTTCTGGCCACCACGCTTTTCGTGCTGGGCTGGGGGCTGAACGGCCAGCTTTCGGTGGTGCAGGTGGTGGCCTTCCTGAACGCGCTGCTGTCCGGCTTTCGCTGGGAGACCTTCCTGATCGAGCCGATCATCTTCCTGATCTGGTCCGCCGTCGCTCTGGGGCTGCTGTTCTGGGGCCGCGGCGTGTTCTGCGGCTGGCTGTGCCCCTTCGGCGCGCTGCAAGAGCTGATGAACGCCGCCGCCCAGCGGCTGGGGGTGCGGCAGATTGCCGTGCCCCAGGCCCTGCACGAGCGGTTATGGGTCATCAAGTATACGCTGTTCGTCGCCATCGTCGCGCTGAGCTTCTACAGCATGGAGCAGGCGCTGATCCTGGCCGAGGTCGAGCCGTTCAAGACCGCGATCTCGATGCGCTTCCTGCGCGCCTGGCCCTTCGTGCTGTTCGCGCTTGCGGTGCTGGCGGGCGGGCTGTTCATCGAGCGGTTCTATTGCCGCTACCTGTGTCCCCTGGGCGCGGGGCTGGCGATCCCGGCGAAGCTGAAGATCTTCGACTGGCTCAAGCGCCGCCCGCAATGCGGCCGCGAATGCCGGCTGTGCGAGACGAAATGCACCGTCGGCGCCATCGACCCGCTGGGCCGGATCAACCCCAACGAATGCGTGCTGTGCCTGCGCTGCCAGGTGGTGATGAACGACCCCGGCACCTGCCCGGTGCTCAAGCGCCGCGCCCGCAGCCCCGCCCCGACCGGAGATGCGCCATGAACCGCCGTCGCTTCCTGCTGCTGACCGCCTGCGCCGCGCTGCCCGGCATGGCAGGCGCCGCACCCGCCGCGCCTTCCCAGGAATGGCGGGGCCGCGCCATGGGTGCCGATGTCACCCTGCGGCTGCATGGCGCAGGCCCGGCGCAGGCGCGCGGCTTCTTTGCCGAGGCGGCGCGGCTGCTGGCCCAGGTCGAAAACCTGTTCTCGCTGCATCGCGATTCGGACCTGGCGCGGCTGAACCGCGACGGGCGGCTGCGCTTTCCCGCCGCCGGCATGGTCGAGCTGCTGGCCCTGTCCGACCGGCTGCATCGCGCCACCGGCGGCGCTTTCGACCCGACCGTGCAGCCGCTGTGGCTGGCGCGGGCGCAGGGCGGGGACGAGGCCGCGGCCCGTGCCCTGGCCGGCTGGGATTCGGTCGCCTGGTCGCGGGCCGAGGTGCGGCTGGCCCGCCCCGGCATGGCGCTGACCTTCAACGGCCTGGCGCAGGGCTGGGCCGCCGACAGGCTGGCCGGGGCGGCCGCGCGCCACGGCCTGACCGACCTGCTGATCGACGCGGGCGAGATGCGGGCCTTGGGTGCGCGGGGCTGGCGGGTGGGGCTGGCCGATGCCGCAGGGCGCGAACACCGCCGCATCCGGCTGGGCGACCGGGCGTTGGCGACCTCGTCGCCCGGCGGCACGCTGATCGGTCCGCGCGGCCTGCCGCATATCCTGGCGCCGGACGGCGGGGCGCCGCCTTGGGACACGATCTCGGTCAGCGCCGACAGCGCCGCCCTGGCCGACGGGCTTTCGACCGCGCTTTGCCTGATGCCGCCCGAGGCCGCCTGCGCGGCGCTGGCGCGCCTGCCGGGCTGCCGGATCGAGCTGGCGATCCCCGCGCCGCATGCGGAATTTCCCGGCAAGACCTCAAGCTTTTGCCTCGCTTGACTTTCATCAATGATCGACTCACGCTTGCCGGACAGTGAGGTCGTATCGAAAACAACAGATAGGGGACCCGCGTCATGAGCGAAATCATGACCAAGAACATGGCCCGGAACGTCTTCTACGGCGGGTCCATATTCTTCATCCTGATCTTTGGCGCGTTAACCGTGCATAGCCATATCTATGCCCGCACCAAGGCAGTGGATGAAAGCCAGCTCACCCCCTCGGTCGCCGAGGGCAAGCATATCTGGGAACGCAACGCCTGCATTGACTGCCATACCATCCTGGGCGAGGGCGCCTATTTCGCCCCCGAGCTTGGCAATGTGATGAAACGCTGGGGCGTGCAGGATGATCCCGAATCCGCCTTCGAGACGCTGAAGGGCTGGATGGAATCCATGCCCACCGGAATCGAGGGCCGCCGCCAGATGCCCCGCTTCGATCTGACGGACGAGGAATTCCGGGCGCTGTCGGATTTCCTGCTGTGGACCGGCACGATCAACACCCAGAACTGGCCACCGAACGACGCGGGCTGAGGGGGAAAACCGATGAGATACCATTCGCAACGCATCGCCTATGCCTATTTCCTGGTGGCCATGGCGCTTTTCGCCGTTCAGGTGATTTTCGGCCTGATCATGGGCTGGATCTATGTCAGCCCGAATTTCCTGTCCGAATTGCTGCCCTTTAATATCGCGCGGATGCTGCATACCAACAGCCTGGTCGTCTGGCTGCTCTTGGGCTTTTTCGGCGCGACCTATTACATCCTGCCCGAAGAGGCCGAGCGCGAAATCCATTCGCCGATGCTGGCCTATATCCAGCTGGGCATTTTCGTGCTGGGCACGCTGGGCGTTGTCGTGACCTATCTGTTCGACCTTTTCCATGGCCATTGGCTTTTGGGCAAGGAGGGGCGCGAGTTCCTGGAGCAACCGAAATGGGTCAAGGTCGGCATCGCCGTGGCCGCGGTGATCTTCATGTACAACGTCAGCATGACCGCGCTGAAGGGCCGGCGGACGGCGGTCACGAACGTGCTGCTGATGGGCCTGTGGGGGCTGGTGCTGCTGTGGCTCTTTGCCTTCTACAACCCGGCGAACCTGGTCCTCGACAAGCAATACTGGTGGTGGGTGATCCACCTGTGGGTCGAGGGCGTGTGGGAACTGATCATGGCCGCCATCCTCGCCTTCCTGATGCTCAAGCTGACCGGCGTGGACCGCGAGGTGGTCGAGAAATGGCTTTACGTCATCGTCGCCACGGCGCTGTTCTCGGGCATCCTGGGCACCGGGCACCATTACTACTGGATCGGCCTGCCGGCCTATTGGCAGTGGATCGGCTCGATCTTCTCGAGCTTCGAGATCGTGCCCTTCTTCGCGATGATGTCCTTTGCCTTCGTCATGGTCTGGAAGGGCCGGCGCGACCACCCGAACAAGGCGGCGCTGGTCTGGAGCCTGGGCTGCACCGTGCTGGCCTTCTTCGGGGCCGGGGTCTGGGGCTTCCTGCACACGCTGCACGGGGTGAACTACTATACCCACGGCACGCAGATCACCGCCGCGCATGGCCACCTGGCCTTCTATGGCGCCTATGTCTGCCTGGTGCTGGCGCTGGTGACCTATTGCATGCCGCTGATGAAGAACCGCGACCCCTACAACCAGGTGCTGAACATGGCCTCGTTCTGGCTGATGTCCTCGGGCATGGTGTTCATGACGGTGACGCTGACCTTCGCCGGCACGGTGCAGACCCATCTGCAGCGCGTCGAGGGCGGGTTCTTCATGGACGTGCAGGACGGGCTGGCGCTGTTTTACTGGATGCGCTTCGGCTCGGGCGTCGCGGTGGTGCTGGGCGCGCTGCTCTTCATCTATGCGGTGCTGTTCCCGCGCCGCGAGGTGGTCACAGCCGGCCCGGTGCAGGCGCACAAGGACGGCCATCTGGAGGCTGCGGAGTAAGCCATGAACGCCTATGCGAAACCCGAACGGAACGGGGCGGCCGACGCCCCCTTCTACCTGCCGCAGGGCGACGAGGTCGCGGTCTTCGAGGCCGCCGCCGCGAACGACCTGCCGGTGCTGCTGAAAGGCCCGACCGGCTGCGGCAAGACGCGCTTCGTCGCCCATATGGCGGCGCGGCTGGGCCGGCCGCTTTACACCGTGGCCTGCCATGACGACCTGTCGGCGGCCGACCTGATCGGCCGCTACCTGCTCAAGGGCGGCGAGACGGTCTGGACCGACGGTCCCCTGACCCGCGCCGTGCGCGAGGGCGCGATCTGCTATCTCGACGAGGTGGTCGAGGCGCGCAAGGACGTGACCGTCGTTCTGCACCCGCTGACCGACGACCGCCGCATCCTGCCCATCGACCGCACCGGCGAGGAAATCGAGGCGGCGCCCGGCTTCATGCTGGTCGCCTCCTACAACCCCGGCTACCAGAACATCCTCAAGACGCTGAAGCCTTCGACCCGGCAGCGCTTCGTGGCCATGGAGTTCGACTTTCCCGAACCCCGGCGCGAGGCCGAGATCGTGGCCCGCGAAAGCGGCCTCGACCGCGACCGCACCCTGGGGCTGGTGCGGCTGGCGGGCAAGATCCGCGGCCTCAAGGGCCAGGATCTGGAAGAGGGGGTCTCGACCCGGCTGGTGGTCTATGCCGCCAGCCTGGTCGCGCGGGGCATGTCCCTGGACCGCGCCATCGAGGCGGCGATGATCGAGCCCCTGACCGACGATGCCGAGGTCAAGCGCGGGTTGCGCGACCTGGCCGCGGCGATCTTCGGCTAAGGGAGGACGCCATCATGGGCCTGGACCTGGAACCCTGGGAACCCGAGGAAACCGTCGGCAAGCTCTGGCACGTCTGGGCCAGCAGCTTCGGCGCGCCGGAGGCGTTCGAGGATCAGGCGGTGGCGCTTTCCGAGGTCTCGGGGCGGCTCGCGGTGCTGTTCCGGGCCCTGGGCGGCGGCGCGGGGGTCGAGATCCGGCCCGCCGCCGCCCAGGCATCGCATCATCGCATCGGCTGGCTTCGCCGGCTGGGCACCCCGGCCGAGATGGTGCCGCGCGCAAGTTTCGACGGCGAGATCCTGCGCCTGCCGGAACGGCTGACGGCGCTGCCCTCGCGCCAGGCGAACGGGGCGCTTTACCTGTGGCTGGCGGCCTGCGCCGCGCATGGCAACCCGGTGCCGCCGCAGGACGATCCGCTGTGCCGCGACCTGGCGCGGCTGGGCGCGGCGCGCCGGGCCGTCGCGGCGACGCTGGAGGATGCGCCGGGCCTGGCCGGGCTTTACGACGATCTGGCCAGGCTGGTGCTGTCCCTGCGCCCCGACCCGCCGCTGCCCCCGGCCGAGGCGGTGGTCGAGGCGCTGGCGCGCCATCTTCTGGGCGATCCCGCGCCGCTGCCGCCCCTGGCCCGCGACTGGCTGGCCGAGCTGGACGATCCGCAGGCCAGGGCGCCGCGCGACTATCACCCGATGCGGCCGGTGCCGCTTTGGCCCGACCTGGCCCTGCCCGAGACGACGCTGGCCGCGGCGCCGGGCGATGCGCCCGACGGCATCGCCGCCGATCCGGCCAGCGCGCGCATGTTCCGCGCCCGCCGCCGGCAGAGCGACCAGCCGCAGCGCCGCGACAGCCTGATCCTGCACAAGTTCGAGGCCCTGCTGAGCTGGGCCGACCTGATGAACCTCAACCGGCATGTCGACGATGACGATCAGGACGACGCGAAGAAGGCGGCCGAGGATCAGGAAGAACTGGGCCTTGGCCAGGTGTCGAAGGCACCGGCGACGCGTTTGCGGCTGCATCTCGATCTTGCGCCCGAGGATGCGGATCTTGAGGCGGTCGCCGGCATCCGCACCTATCCCGAATGGGATGCGCGGCGCGGCCGCTACCTTGCCGATCATGTGCGCGTGCTGGAAAACCGCGCGCCCGAGCATGACGAGGCGCTGACCCCGGACCCCCGTGCGCAAACCCGCATCCGCGCCGTGCGCCGCCAGTTCGAGGCGCTGCGTCCCGGCCGCGTCACCACCACCGGCCACCGCGACGGCGAGGAACTGGACGCCGAGCTGACCGTCCGCGCCGCCGCCGACCTGCGCGCCACCGGCCAGGGCAGCGACCGCATCTGGCGCCAGTCCCGGCCGCTTGCGCGCAACCTTGCGGTGTCGATCCTGCTCGACGTGTCGCGTTCCACCGAAAGCGCGGTGACGGGCCGCGCGGTGATCGAGATCGAGCGCGAGGCGCTGGCGGCGTTGGCCTGGGGGCTGGATGCCTGCGGCGACCGTTTCGCGGTCAACGCCTTTTCCTCGCTGAAGCGCGACCGGGTGTTCCTGACCGCCTGCAAGGAGTTCGACGAGCCGATGGGCGCCGCGGTCGAACGGCGCATCGCCGGGCTGCGGCCGCGCTTCTATACAAGGCTCGGCGCCGGCATCCGCCATGCCTCGGCCGGGCTGGCGCAGCAGGCCAGCAGCCGGCGGCTTTTGCTGGTCATCACCGACGGCAAGCCCAACGACCTCGACCATTACGAGGGTCGCCACGGCATCGAGGACAGCGCCATGGCGGTGCGCGAGGCGCGGCGCGCCGGCCATGCCGTGCATGGCATCACCGTGGACCGCGACGCGAAAAGCTGGTTTCCCCGCATCTTCGGCCAGGGCGGCTTTTCGCTGATCCCGCATCCCGACCGGCTGCTGGCGGCCCTGCCGGTGATCTATCGCCAGCTGGTGGCGTGATGCGGGTCCAGGATCTGCCGGGCGAGCCGATCATGTGGGTGCTGATCGCCTCGGAACTGCTGGTCTTTGCCGCCGGCATCACCGCCATGGCCGGGGTGCGGCTGACCGACCCGGCCGGCTTTGCCGCGGCGCAGGCGCAGCTGCATGGCTGGATGGCGGCGCTGAACACGGCGATCCTGGTCAGCTCGGGCTTCTGCGCCGCCCTGGCCGAGCGCGCCTGCCACCGCGGCGACGGCCGCCGCGCGCGCATCGGGCTGGCGCTGGCCGCCCTGGGGGGCGCGGCCTTCCTGGCGGTGAAGGCGGTGGAATATGCCGGCGACCTGCGCGCGGGCCTGGGGATGGAGAGCCATCCGTTCTTCACCTTCTACTACCTGCTGACCGGCTTTCACGCCGCGCATGTGCTGTTCGGCATCGGCGTGCTGGCGCTGGTCGCGATCCGGCTGCGCCCCGAAGAGGTGCAGGCGGGCGCGGCCTTCTGGCACATGGTCGACCTGGTCTGGGTGCTGATCCTGCCGCCGGTCTATCTGCTGGGCTAGGGGATGGAATTGACGCGCATCTGGCTGACCCTGCTGGCGCTGACCGCCGCGACCACGGCGCTGGCCTTCGTGCCCGGCCCTGCCGCGGCGGCGGCGCTGCTGGCGGTGGCGTTCCTCAAGGCCCGCGCGATCCTGGGCGGCTTCCTGCATCTCGGCCGGGGCTCGGGCTGGCGCGCGGCCTTTACCGTGCCGCTGGCGATCTGGCTGGCGCTGGTCTGGGGGCTGCACGTCATATGACGACCCTGCCGGTCAGCGACCCGGTTCGTTCCGGTTCTGCCGCGGATGGCCATGCGCCAGGTTGACGAGCTGGGTCTGGCTGTTGACCCCGGTCTTGACGAACAGCGCCTTTTGCTGGGTTCGCACCGTCTCGTGCGACAGCCCGGCCGCCTCGGCGATCTGCCTGAGGTTGAAGCCCTGCAGCAACCCGCCCAGCACCCTGCCTTCCGCGGCGGTCAGGTCATGGGCCAGGCGCAGCCGGTCGCGCTTTTGTTCAAGGTCCAGCCCGTGCAGCCCCGGATCGACCACCAGCATCACGCAGGGGCCAAGCAGCAGTTCCGACAATTCGTCGCGGCCGATGCGGACCATGGTGATCGTGGCCTGCGCCGTCCTGAACTCTGCCAGCTTGCGCCCGGCGTGGTTGCGCGACAGCATCTCGCCCAGGCAGTCGTCGGCGGCCTGATCGACCAGCCCGACCGTGCCAAAGGGCGATTGCCGGACCGCCTGCCAGACCCTGTCCGAGAGTTGCGCGGCCGGCGACACCGGCAGGATCTTGCGATCCGCGCCGACGATCATCACCCCAAGGTCCAGCGATTGCGACAGCACCGCGGGCAGTTCCGCCAGCGCGCCCAGCCCCGAGCCGCGGCGGCACCAGGCCATGGCCCGGTGCAGGTGTGCGGAAATCCGGTTGAAGGTTTGCGACCATGCCTCGATCAGCGCGGACTGGCCCAGCGGGGCCATGATCGTCAGTGTCGCCGTGCCCGAACGCCGCGCATCCAGCAGCAGCCCCGCCGCCGTGTCCAGCCCCAGCGGCCTGAGGAAACCGTCGTGAAATTCGGTGCGCAGCAATTCGTCATGCGGCACCAGCCGATGCGCCGGCATGGACTGGCGTGACTGGGCCGCCATCGCCCGCTCCATCCAGGGGTTGCGGTGGGTATAGTAGTCCACATATTCCGCCAGCGCCTTTTCCGGCGCGCTGTTGTGCAGGATGGAGCAGCTGCCGTCGGCGCCCTGGTAGAACATCGCCCCCATGCCGCCCGGCGTTGCGCGCTCGATCTCGGCCAGGAAGTCGCGCCAGCTGCGCTCGCCCAGAAGGATCGCATAGATCAGGTCGGTCAGCCGTTCCTCGATGCCGTTCATGGACCGCCTGAAATGCCCCGCCTGCCTCTTGCTTTGCAGCCCTTGCCGCGGGCAGGGGGCGGGCCTTGTCCGGCCCGTGCATCCGACCCGGACGGGAATGCCGGGGTCGATGTTATTTCCGGATCCGCCCAGGTCAAGCGCCGATACCGGGCAAGGCCATGTTTTGGCCGCATTTTCAACAGCGCCGCGCCCCGCCGGCTACGCGGGGCAGCTGGCCATCCACCCGTCCGGGGCATAGGCACAGGACTGATTCGCGGTCTGCCTTGCCTCGGCGGGAAGGCGGCGGGTGTCCTGCAAGGCGGCCGGGATGCCGGCGACGCATTCGGCGTCCCCGGCCGCCCTGGCCTCGGCCAGGCAGGTCTCCAGCACCGCCATGCCCTGTTCGCGCCGCACCATGCCATCTTGGCCGAGACATGGACCGAGCTGCCGCCTTGTGCGCCCAGGGCAAGCAGCCGGTCGGAATAGTCGTGAAGCCGGCTGCTTGCCGCGCGGCATTGCGGCCGCTGGTCGCATTTCCCGGTGCCGGGCCGGGATGCGCCTGCCGAGGCCGCTGCGGGCGTGTCCAGCGTGGCGGTTGCGCCTTGGATCGGCGATCCCGTGGCGGCGGGCGCAGCCTCGGCCGCCGAACGGCGCTGGGCGGCATCGTTCGGGCTGGCGGTCGCGACCTGAAGCCCGGCGTCGCGATAGGCATCCCCGCCGAAGGCCGCTGCCGGCAGGCCCACGGCCGCCGTCATCATCTCGCTCTGGTTCACCTGGTCGGTGGTCGCGGGGTCCGGCCCGGAGGTGTCGCAGGCCGACAACAGCATCAAGGGCGCCAAGGCACTGGCAAGAGCAAAGCCGCGGTGCGTTTCAACCTTTCCATGGAAAGCAATGCACCGTCGCTATCGCGCAACCGCCGGCGGACCTTCACCCGATGGGGCGAGGGCCGGCGCGGCGCGCGGTGATTTCCAATGCCGGGGGCGGCGGGTCAGTCCATGGCCAGCATGCGCAATTCGGCGATGTCGGCGATGGTGGCCTTGTCGGCCTCGACCTCGACGCCATGCTGGCGCAGCCGGGCGAAGGCGCGCGACAGGCTTTCGGGCTGCATGCCCAGGTGCCCGGCGATCAGGCGCTTGTTATAGGGCAGCCGGACCTCGGCCGGGCCGGCCACGGCATCCGACAGGTCGGCCAGGAACTGCGCCACCCGCTGCACCCCGGTATGGGCCTTGAGCTTTTCGATCTGGTCCACCAGCCCTTGCAGATGCACGAAGGTCGAGGCGAGCAGGCCGATGGCGAATTCCTGGTTCTCCAGCAGAAGCTGGCGCAGCCGCGCCCCGTCGATCTGCAGGACCGTGCAGTCCGACACCGCCTCGGCCGAGACGGGATAGGGCGTGCCGCGCAGCGCCATCGCCTCGGCGAAGCTGCGGTTGCGGCCCAGGATCGCCACCACCGCCTCGGACCCGCCGGGGGTCAGCCGCGACAGCTTGATGAAGCCGTTCAGCACGATGAACACCGCCCGCGCCGGATCGCCTTGCAGGAAGATGGTCTCGCCCTCGCGATAGCTGCGGCGCTGGGCGTCCTTCAGCAGCTTGTCGCGCACTTCGGGGGCCAGCCCGTTCAGCAGAACGGATTTCTTCACCGCCTCGGGCAGGGGGGCGTTCATCGCAGCCTCATCCTTGGTTTCGCGCGGGGCCGAGTGTCGCACGAGCGGCGGGCGAGGAAAAGACCGTGCGTTCCACTCGGCATTTGCCGGCCATCAGGGCGACAGCCAATGCTCGCGCAAGGCGAAATCGCAGTCCAGCAGCACCAGCTCGGCCGGCCGGCCGGGTGCCAGCGTGCCATGACGGTCCTGCAAGCCCAGCAGTTCCGCGGGAATGGCCGAGGCCATGCGCAGCGCGCGTTCGGGCGCGATGCCGACCTGGCGGACCAGCACGGCGACGGCCTGCGGCAGCGTCAGGTCGGCGCCGGCCAGCGTGCCGTCGGCCAGCGTCAGCCGCCCGTCGCGGCGCAGCACCTTGCGGCCGCCCAGTTCCATCTCGGTCAGATCGGTGCCGGCGAAGGCCATGCAGTCGCTGACCAGGAAGATGCCCTCGGGCCGCGCCCCCAGCGCCAGTTGCATCACCGCCGGATGGACGTGGATGCCGTCGGCGATCAGCCCGGCGCCCGCCTCGCCGGCCAGCACCGCGCCCACCAGCCCCGGCGCGCGGTTGCCGATCTGGCTCATGGCATTGAACAGATGCGTGGCGCAGCGGGCACCGGCGGCAAAGCCGGCCTGCGCCTGTTCGAAACTGCAGTCGCTGTGGCCCAGGCTGACCACCGCGCCGGCCCCGGCAAGGGCGGCGATCTGCTGCGGGCTTGCCGCCTCGGGTGCCAGCGTCACCATCAGCGCCGGCAATTGCCGCGCGGCCTCGCACAGCCGGGCCAGGTCGTCCTCGGCCATCGGCCGGATCAGCGCCGGGTCGTGCGCGCCCTTGCGGCGCGGGTCGAGATGCGGCCCCTCCAGATGCAGACCCAGGAAGCCCGGCACCTGCGCCTTGGCCGCCGCGATCCCCAGTGCGATGACATGGGCGGTGGCCGCGGGCGTGTCGGTGATCAGCGTCGGCAGCACCCCGGCGGTGCCAAGCGCGCGATGCGCGGCGCAGATGCGGCGCAGTCCGTCCAGATCGGTCGTGCCGTCCAGCATCAGCCCGCCGCCGCCGTTCACCTGCAGGTCCAGGAAGGCCGGGGCCAGGATGCCCGTGACCGCCCGCCGCCCCTCGGCCGGGGCCTCGGGCTCGGGCAGGATGGCGGCGATCTCGCCTGCCTCGATCACCAGCGCATGACCGTCGAGGAAACGCGCGCCGTCGAAGATGCGGGCGCCGGTCAGGACCTCGCGCGCCATCACACCGTCTCCGTCACCTTGCGCAGATGCGGCGGCGTGTCGGGGTCGAAGCCGCGCCGCCGCGCCAAGCCCTCGATGAAGGCGTAGAAGCCGGCGATGGTGACAAGCGGCGCCACCAGCGGATGCAGGCCGGGGACCGAGGGCAGGGTGACGGCGCCGCCGACCTCGGTGCCGGTGACGAAGACATCCGCGCCTTGCGCCGCCAGCCGCTCGGCCGTGGCCTTCAGCTGGGGCAGGGCGGCGTCCTCGATCCCCAGCGCCAGCACCGGAAAGCCGGCCTGCACGATGGCGGCGGGGCCGTGCAGCACCTCGGCGGCCGAATAGGCCTCGGCATGGATGCCCGAGGTTTCCTTGAACTTCAGCGCCGCTTCGCAGGCGATGGCGAAGCTGGGGCCGCGGCCGAGGACAAAGGCCGACGATGCCCGCGCCAGCCGCGCCGACAGCGGCGACCAGTCCAGCGCCACGGCCTGCGCCAGCCCTTCGGGCAGGGCGGCGACGGCGTCCTGCAAGGCGTGATCCTGCCGCCATTCCGCCAGCAGCGACAGGCCGGCCAGCACCGAGCAGACGAAGGTCTTGGTGGCGGCGACGCTTTTCTCCTCGCCCGCCTGCAGGGGCAGGCAATGGGCCGAAACCTGCGCCATCGGGCTGTCGGGGACATTGGTGATGGCGATGGACAGCGCGCCGCCCTGGCCCGAGGCGCGCATCATCTCGACCCCGTCCGGGCTGCGGCCGGATTGCGAGATGCCGATGCAGGCCGCCTTGCCCAGCCGCAGGGGCCGGCGATAGATCGAGGCGATGGAGGGCCCGACCGAGGCGACCGGCACGCCCGCCTCCAGCTCGATGGCGTATTTCAGATAGGTCGCGGCATGGTCGGACGACCCCCGCGCCACCGTCACCACCAGGTCGGGATCCTTGCGGCGCAGGGCGCTGGCGGCATCCAGCACCGCGTCGCGCGAACGGTCAAGGAAACGGGCGGCGGCTTCGGGGATCTCGGCCACTTCGCGCGCCATATGCGTCTGGCTCATCACGGGTTCCTTTCGCCTTCCGGGGCAAGTTTCAGTTCCACGGCGAAGTCATAGGCATCGCCGCGATAGAGCGAGCGGGTGAACTCGACCACCTTGCCCGAGGGCAGGTAGGAGATGCGTTCGATCCGCAGCCCGGCCACGCCGGGGCTGACGCCCAGCAGATCGGCGTCCTTGGCGTTCAGGTTCGCGGCCGAGATGCGCTGCACCGCCCGCACCGGCCGCAGCCCGCGGCCTTGCAGCACCGCGTAAAGCGAGGCATCGACGCCTTCGGGATCGGGCAGGATCGCCTGCGACAGCGAGGCGCGCTCGATGGCCAGCGGCACCCCGTCCGAGCTGCGCACCCGTTCCAGCCGCGCCACCTTTTCGCCGACGCCCAGCCCCAGCGCCATCACCTCTTCGGGGGCGGGGGCGTGCAGGCCGCGCGCGATCCAGCGGCTTTCGACGCTGCGGCCGCGCCGGGCCATGTCCTCGGTAAAGGATGTCAGCAGCGACAGCGCCTGTTCCAGCTTTTCGACCCTGGGCGCGACGAAGGTGCCCGAGCCGCGCCTTTGCACCAGCTGCCCCGAGGCGACCAGCTCCGCCACCCCCTTGCGCACGGTGACGCGCGACAGGCCGGTCATCGCCGCCAGTTCGCGTTCCGACGGCAGGCTGTCGCCCGGCTGCAGCCGCCCCGAGGCGATGGCCTCGGCGATCAGCCGGTGCAATTGCAGGTAAAGCGGGCCGCCGCCGGTTTCCTCGAAAGCCTCGGGGGTGAACAGCTCGCCCATCACGCCTCCTGCCGGGCCAGGTGCAGCGCGCCGTCGAGGCCCGAGCCCCTGGGCGGCTGGATGGGCCACAGCCCCTGCAGGCGGTCGGCGTAATGCGCGCCAAGCCCGCCCAGGAACACCACCGGCAGGTGGCGGCCGGCCTGCAAGGTGTCGATCATGGCGCGGATCTCGGCCACGGCCGCGGCAAAGATGCGCTCGCCCGCCGGGTCGGTGCCGGCGGTGATGCGCGGCGCGAATGCGGCGAATTCGGCGGGCCGGGCGCGGAAGCCGAAGGAGATCACCCCCTCGATCCCGCCCAGCTCGTCCAGGACGGCTTGCAGCAGCGGGCTCATCGGTGCGAAGCCGTCCTCGGCGCGCAGGGCCTCGGACAGAAGCGCCCGGCCCAGCACCGCGCCGCTGCCCTCGTCGCCCAGGACGAAGCCGCGCCCGCCATATTGCCGCATCTCGCCGCCGATCTGGACCGCAAAGACCGAGCCGGTGCCCATCGCGGCGACGATGCCGTCCCCGCCCCCCAGCGCGCCGGTGGCGGCGGTGACGGCATCGGTGACGATGCGCGTGCGGCGAAAGGGCAGCATGGCCTGCAGGCCGCGGGCGGCGGCGGTGACATTGGCGCCGGCCAGGCCCAGCACGGCGGTCAGCTCGTCCAGGTGGCCCCGCCCGGCGTCCTGAAGCGCGGCGCGGGCGGCGGCGAGGATATTGGCGCCGGCCCCCTCGGTCTCGACCGAGATATTCGCCGGCCCCGCCGCGCCCCGGCCGATGATCCGGCCCGAGCCGTCCGCGACGGCGGCGCGGCAGCCGGTCCCTCCTCCGTCTATGCCCAGGAAATATGACATGGCGACTCCCTTTGCAGGCAAGATACCAAAACAATACCAAATGGGAAGGGCTAATTTGAATTTCCCCAAGAAACGCCGATTTTCGGCCCGTTTGAAGAAGGGGGTTTACAAGTGGTATTGTTTTGGCATTATCAACGGAACAGGGGGAATCACATGACCGCATCCGGCACCGAGGCAAGGCATCCGGCATCGACAGGGCTTCACGCGCGCCCCGGCGGCGACGTGCTGCGCATCCTGCTGGAGGCGCAGGTCGCGGCGCTGGCTGCGTTGCAGCCCGCCTTGCCGGCGCTGGAACGCGCGGCCGAGGCCGCAGCAGAGACGCTGCGCCGGGGCGGCAAGCTCGGCTATGCCGGGGCCGGTTCCTCGGGGCTGATGGCGCTGGCCGATTGCCTGGAACTGGCCGGCACCTTCGGCATCGCGCCCGAGCGCACGCCGATGATGTTCGCCGGCGGGACCGAGGCGCTTTTGCACCTGCAAGGCAGCGTCGAGGACGAGCCGCGGCTTGCGCTGGCCGACCTGGACCGTTCCGGGCTGGCGGCGGGGGATGTGCTCTTGTGCCTCTCGGCCTCGGGGCGCACGCCCTATGCGCTGGCGATCTGCGCGGCGGCGCAGGAGCGGGGCGTGACCGTGGCCGGCCTAGCCAATGTGGCGGGCTCGGCCCTGCTGGAACGCGCCGACATCCCGGTGCTGATCGAGACCGGGGCCGAGGTGGTTTCCGGCTCGACCCGCATGGGGGCGGCCACGGCGCAGAAGGTGGCGCTGAACATGCTGTCGGTGCTGGTGGCGATCCGGCTGGGCCATGTCCATGACGGCTACATGGTCAACCTGGTGGCCGACAACATCAAGCTGGTGGACCGCGCCGCCCGCATCGTCGCCGCCGTGGCGGGGGTCGGGCGCGACGCGGCCGAGACGGCGCTGTCGCGCAGCGGCGGCGCGGTGAAGCCCGCGATCCTGGTCGCGCGCGGCATGGCGCCTGATATGGCCCAGGCGCGGCTGGCCGAAGCCGGGGGCCTGCTGGCCCCGCTGATCTGATTGCAACCGGAGGGTCCGCGAGAGACCCGATGCCGAAGGGAGAAGACCATGACCAAGACCATCCGCCTGGCGCTGCTGGCCAGCACATTGCTGACCGGCGCCGCCTGGGCCCAGGACGTGACGCTGACCATCGAGAGCTGGCGCAACGACGACCTTGCCATCTGGCAGGAAAAGATCATCCCGGCCTTCGAATCGGCCAATCCCGGCATCAAGATCAATTTCGCGCCCTCGGCGCCGCCGGAATACAACGCGGTGCTGAACTCCAAGCTGGATGCGGGCTCGGCCGGCGACCTGATCACCTGCCGGCCCTTCGACGCCTCGCTGGAGCTGTTCAAGAAGGGCAAGCTGGCCGACCTGAGCGACCTGGCGGCGATGGCGAATTTCTCGGACGTGGCGAAATCGGCCTGGCAGACCGATGACGGCGCCCAGACCTTCTGCGTGCCGATGGCCTCGGTGATCCACGGCTTCATCTACAACAAGACCGCCTTCGAGGAACTGGGGCTGACACCGCCGAAGACCGAGGCCGAGTTCTTTGCCCTGCTCGACAAGATCAAGGAGGACGGCAGCTATATCCCGATGGCCATGGGCACCGCGGACCAGTGGGAGGCCGCGACCATGGGCTACCAGAACATCGGCCCGAACTACTGGAAGGGCGAGGAGGGCCGCAAGGCGCTGATCGAGGGCACGCAAAAGCTGACCGACGAAGGCTGGGTCGCGCCCTTCCGCCAGCTGGCGAAATGGAAGGACTACCTGGGCGACGGGTTCGAGGCGCAGACCTATCCCGACAGCCAGAACCTGTTCACGCTGGGCCGCGCCGCGATCTATCCGGCCGGGTCGTGGGAGATCGGCGTCTTCGGCCCGCAGATCGGCGGCGCCTTCGAGATGGGCGCCTTTCCGCCCCCCGTCCCGGCCGAGGGCGACACCTGCCATATCAGCGACCATACCGACATCGCGCTGGGCATGAACGCGGCGACGCAGCACCCGGAAGAGGCGCGGAAGTTCCTGGAATGGGTCGGTTCGTCCGAGTTCGCCACGCTTTACGCCAATGCGCTGCCGGGCTTCTTCTCGCTGAATTCGGCGCCGGTCGAGATGGAGGATGCGCTGGCCAAGGAATTCGTCTCCTGGCGCGAGAGCTGCGAGCCCACCATCCGCTCGACCTACCAGATCCTGTCGCGGGGCACGCCGAACCTGGAGAACGAGACCTGGACCGCCTCGGCCAATGTCATCACCGGCACCGAGACGCCCGAGGCCGCGGCCGAGCGGCTGCAACAGGGCCTGGCCTCGTGGTACGCGCCGCAGCAGAACTGAGCCTCGGCCGGGCCTGACGGCCGGAAGTGAATGTGGCCGGGCCTGGCGGCCCGAGGTGAAATGTGGCCGGGCCTGGTGGCCCGAGGTGAAATGTTGCCGGGCCTGGCGGCCCGGCGGTGGCGGGGGGCTTTCCGCCCCCCGCACCCCCCGAGGGTATTTTTCAACGGAGAAGGAGGGCGTCATGGCGCAGCGGAAAGCGTTTCGCTGGCATATCGCGGTGTTTCTTGCGCCCGCGGTGCTGGTCTATACCGCCATCATGATCGTGCCGCTGTTCGGGACGCTGAACCTGTCGCTGTTCAACACCGGCGAGGAGGGCCGCGTCTTCGTCGGCCTGCGGAATTTCGCCACGCTGTTCGGCGATCCGCGCTGGTCGGCGAGTTTCTGGAACGCGCTGGGCAACAACGCCTGGTTCTTCCTGGTCCATATGCTGGTGCAGAATCCGGTCGGCGTGGCGCTGGCGGCGCTGCTGAGTTCGCCGCGGCTGCGGGGGGCGGCCTTCTATCGCACCGCGATCTTCATCCCGACCATCCTGAGCTTCGTCATCGTCGGCTTCGTCTGGAAGCTGATCCTGTCGCCGATCTGGGGCATTGCGCCCGGCATGCTGGACGCCGTCGGGCTGAAGAGCCTGTTCGCGCCCTGGCTGGGCCGCGAGGGCACGGCGCTGACCACCCTGGCGCTGATCTCGGTCTGGCAATTCGTCGGCATTCCGATGATGCTGATCTATGCCGCGCTGCTGTCGATCCCCGACGAGGTGATCGAGGCGGCCGAGATGGACGGCGTCACCGGCTGGTCGCAGTTCTGGAAGATCAAGCTGCCGCTGATCCTGCCCTCGATCGGCATCATCTCGATCCTGACCTTCGTCGGCAATTTCAACGCCTTCGACCTGATCTACGTCACGCAAGGCGCCTTGGCGGGGCCGAATTTCTCGACCGACATCCTGGGGACGTTCCTTTACCGGACCTTCTTCGGCTTCCAGCTGCAGATCGGCGACCCGCACATGGGCGCGACCATCGCCACCGCCATGTTCGGCATCATCCTGCTGGGCGTCGGCTTCTACCTGTTCGCCATCCAGCGCCGGCTGCGCCGCTATCAGTTCTGAGGGGAGAGCCATGAGCCAAGCCCGCCATTCCACCGCCCGCAGCCTGGCTGCCCATGCGGTGCTGATCCTCTATACCGTGATCGCGCTGTTTCCGGTCTTCGTCGTGGTCATCAACAGCTTCAAGAACCGCCGCGCGATATTCGCCGATCCGCTGGCCGTGCCCACGGCGGAAAGCTTCGACCTGGTCGGCTATCGCACGGTGCTGGCGCAGGGGGATTTCCTGCTTTACTTCCAGAACTCGCTGGTCGTGACCGTGGCCAGCCTGTTCTTCGTGCTGCTGTTCGGCGCCATGGCGGCCTTCGCCCTGTCGGAATACCGCTTTCGCGGCAACATGCTGATGGGGCTTTACCTGGCCTTGGGGATCATGATCCCGATCCGGCTGGGCACCGTCGCCATCCTGCAGATGATGGTGGCCTCGGGGCTGGTCAATACGCTGACGGCGCTGGTGCTGGTCTATACCGCGCAAGGGTTGCCGCTGGCGGTGTTCATCCTGTCCGAGTTCATGCGCGGCGTCTCGGACGACCTGAAGAACGCCGGCCGCATCGACGGGCTGTCGGAATACACCATCTTCTTCCGGCTGGTGCTGCCCTTGGTGCGGCCGGCCATGGCCACCGTCGCCGTCTTTACCATGATCCCGATCTGGAACGACCTGTGGTTCCCGCTGATCCTGGCGCCCAGCGAGGCGACCAAGACCGTCACCCTGGGCAGCCAGGTCTTCATCGGCCAGTTCGTCACCAACTGGAATGCGGTGCTGGCGGCGCTGAGCCTCGCCATCCTGCCGGTGCTGGTGCTCTACTTGGTGTTCTCGCGCCAGCTGATCCGCGGCATCACCGCCGGCGCCGTCAAATGATCCGTCTTGCAGCAAGGAGACCCCGATGGGAGCCCTGACCCTTACCCAAGTCACCAAGTCCTTCGGCACCACCCAGGTCATCAAGGGCGTGGACCTGGCGGTCGAGGATGGCGAGTTCTGCGTCTTCGTCGGCCCCTCGGGCTGCGGCAAGTCCACGCTTCTGCGCATGATCGCCGGGCTCGAGGACGTGACCTCGGGCGACGTGGCCATCGACGGCGCGCGGGTGAACGACCTGGCCCCGGCCCGGCGCGAGATCGCCATGGTGTTCCAGAGCTATGCGCTTTACCCGCACCTGACCGTGCGCGACAACATGGGGTTGGCGTTGAAGCAGGCCGGCACGCCCAGGGCGCAGATCGAGGCGGCGACCGGCAAGGCGGCCGAGATGCTGGCGCTGGCGCATCTGCTGGAGCGGCGCCCGGCCGAGCTGTCGGGCGGCCAGCGCCAGCGCGTCGCCATCGGCCGCGCCATCGTGCGGCGCCCGAAGCTGTTCCTGTTCGACGAGCCGCTGTCGAACCTCGACGCCGCGCTGCGCGTGCAGACCCGGATCGAGATTGCCCGGCTGCATCGCGAACTGGGCGCGACGATGATCTATGTGACCCACGACCAGGTCGAGGCGATGACGCTGGCCGACAAGATCGTCGTATTGCGCGGCGGCGTGGTCGAGCAGGTGGGCCGGCCGATGGACCTTTACAACGATCCCGACAACACCTTCGTCGCCGGCTTCATCGGCAGCCCGCAGATGAATTTCCTGGACGCCGGCAAGCTGGGCCTGCGCTCGGCCCGGCTGGGCATCCGCCCCGAGCATCTGGTGCCGGGCGGCGGCCAGATCGGCGGCCGCGTCAGCCATGTCGAGAAGCTGGGCGGCGAGACGCTGGTCTATGTCGCATCCGAGGACCACGGCCTTTTGACCGTGCGGCTCTTCGGCGAGCAGGACTATGCCGTGGACGAGGTGGTCGGGCTGGGCTTCGAGCCGAACCGCGCCTTTCACTTCGACGCCGAGGGGCGGCGGCTGCGCTAGATCACCACGACGCCGGAATGCTTGGCCTTGTGTTCCGGCTCGACATGGATGGTGATGAACGCGCCGGGCAGCTTGCGCTTGAGCGCCTGTTCGATGCGGTCGCAGATGTCATGGGCGGCATCGACCGTGGTCTGGCCGTCCACCACCAGGTGGAAGTCGATGAAGGTGCGCGGCCCGGCATGGCGGGTGCGCAGGTCATGCGCCTCGATGGCGCCGATGGCGGTGTCCGAGATGGTGGCGCGGATCTCGGCCAGCGTGTCCTCGGAAACCGCCTCGTCCATCAGGCCCGAGAGCGAGCTGGCCATGACCTTCCAACCCGACCACAGGATGTTCAGCGCGACCAGCGCCGCCAGCGCCGGGTCCAGCACCGCCCAGCCGGTGAGGACCGCCAGCGTCACGCCCGCCACCACGCCCACGGACGAGATCACGTCCGACAGGAGGTGCCGTCCGTCGGCGACCAGCGCCGGCGATTTCAGCCGCCCGCCGCGGCTGATCAGCACCCAGCACCACAGCGCGTTCAGCACGCTGGCCAAACCGTTGACCAGAAGCCCTTCGAGCGGCGCATCCAGCATGCGCGGGTTCTGGAAACCGTGCCATGCCTCGCGCAGGATCAGCAGCGCGGCGACGATGATCATCACCCCCTCCAGCACGGCGCTGAAGAACTCGGCCTTGTGATGGCCATAGGGGTGGCCGCGGTCGGCGGGCTTGGCCGCGACCCGGATCGCAATCAGCGCAGCGACGGCGGTGGCGACGTTTACCGTGCTTTCCAGCGCATCCGACAGCAGCGCGACCGAGCCGGTCAGCCACCAGGCAAGCGCCTTCAGCGCCAGAACGACCAGCCCGACGAGGATGCTGCCGAAGGCGATCTTTTCGGTCGCAGACATGGGCGCTTCCTTTTCCGAATCCGTCGCGCCGGGGTTTTATCCGGGTTGGCGGCCAGGGCCAACCGGCCTTGCGGGAAAGTTGCGTGCTGCGGGAAAGGGGGCGCCCCGGTCAGGCCCGGAAGGTGCGTGCCGCCGGGTTGCCCGAACGGGGACGCGCAGCCCCGGCATAAAGATCCGAGGATTTTTCCAGCTGGCCGCGCTGGATCTGATGCGGTTCGGCCGGGATCCTTCTGGCCGCCCATGCGTCGGCGGCGAAAAGGGCGCAGACGCCCGCGCCCAGGAAGCCGAGGGCCGAGACCCACCAGGGCAAGCCCAGGATCATCGACAGGATTGCGGCTCCCAGGCTGGCCAGCACGCTTGTGAACATGATCCCCGTCGGCTCCACCAACTGAACAGTATAGTTCACATAGCATGCCCGAAGCGCGATTCAACGGAAGTGTTTCGGGTGGAGCGGCATTTGTCCGGGTGGCCGGGGGTGCCGGTGGCCGGGATGGTCCCTGGCGCAGCTAAAGGAAAGGGGGCCCGCAGGCCCCCGATCCGTCCTATTCCGCCGGCACCGCCGCCAGATCCTCGACCGGGGCGATGGGATACTGCAGATGCGGCAGCATCTCCCTGGGGCAGACTTGCAGGAAGTTCGCCTTTTCGTCCTCCCAGTTCTGCAGGATCTCTTCGGCCCGGCGCGAGTGGGTCTCTTGGTGGTGCCGCTCGATCAGGTCGCGCAGCTGCTCTTCCCAATGCGCCTGCGTTACCGGGCACAGGACCAGCGTCTCGGCGTTGATATAGTCGCGCGCCAGCCCCTCGGGGTCGTAGAGATAGGCCATGCCCCCGGTCATGCCGGCACCGAAGTTCGCGCCGATCCGGCCCAGGATCACCGCGACGCCGCCGGTCATGTATTCGCAGCCGTTCGAGCCGCAGCCCTCGATCACCACCTTGGCGCCCGAGTTCCTGACCGCGAAGCGTTCGCCCGCGCGGCCGGCGGCGAAGAGATGGCCGTCGGTCGCGCCGTAAAGCACCGTATTGCCGATGAGGGTGTTCTCGGCCGCCTTCAGCGGGCTGCCCATCGGCGGGCGCACGACGATGGTGCCGCCGGACAGGCCCTTGCCGACATAGTCGTTGGCATCGCCCGAGACCTCGATCTTCAGCCCCGGCGCAGCGAATGCGCCCAGCGACTGGCCCGCGCTGCCGGTCAGCCGCACGGTCAGGTGATCGGGTTGCAGCTTGTTGCGCATGCCGAAGGTCTGCACGATCATCGACGAGGTGCGCGTGCCCACCGTCCGCTGCGTGTTCCTGACCGCATAGGAAAGCTGCATCTTCTCGCCGTCCGAGAAGAAGCGGCCGGCATCGCGGATGATCTCGGCGTCCAGCGTGTCGGGCACCGCGTTGCGCGGCTTCGAACGGTCGTAGACGATCTTTTCCGAGCCATCGACGGTGATGAGCAGCGGGTTCAGGTCCAGGTCGTCCAGCGACTTGTCGCCGCGGCTGACCTGGGTCAGCAGGTCGGCGCGGCCGATCACCTCGTCCAGCGAACGCGCGCCGATGCTGGCCAGGATCTCGCGCACCTCGGTGGCGTAGAAGGTGATCAGGTTCACCACCTTGTCGGCCGAACCGTTGAACATGGCGCGCAGCTTTTCGTCCTGGGTGCAGACGCCGACCGGGCAGGTGTTCGACTGGCACTGGCGCACCATGATGCAGCCCATGGCGATCAGCGCGGCGGTGCCGATGCCGTATTCCTCGGCCCCCATCATCGCCGCCATGACGATGTCGCGCCCGGTGCGCAGGCCGCCGTCGGTGCGCAGCGTCACCCGGTCGCGCAGGCGGTTCATCGCCAGCACCTGATGCGCCTCGGTCAGGCCCATCTCCCAGGGCAGGCCGGCGAACTTGATCGAGGTGGCCGGCGAGGCCCCGGTGCCGCCGTTGTGCCCCGAGATCAGGATCACGTCGGCCTTGGCCTTGGCCACGCCCGCCGCAATGGTGCCGACGCCCGAGCTTGCCACCAGCTTCACCGTGATCTTGGCGCGCGGGTTGATCTGCTTGAGGTCATAGATCAGCTGCGCCAGATCCTCGATCGAATAGATGTCGTGGTGCGGCGGCGGCGAGATCAGCGTCACGCCCTTGGTCGAATGCCGCAGCCGGGCGATCAGGTCCGTCACCTTCATGCCGGGCAGCTGGCCGCCCTCGCCGGGCTTGGCGCCCTGGGCGACCTTGATCTCCAGCTCCTCGCAGGCGTTCAGGTATTCTGCGGTGACGCCGAACCGGCCCGAGGCGACCTGCTTGATCTTGGCGCAGGGGTTGTCGCCATTGGGCAGCGGGTGGCTGTGGGCCGGGTCTTCGCCGCCCTCGCCCGAGTCGGATTTCGCGCCGATGCGGTTCATGGCGATGTTCAGCGTCATATGCGCCTCGGGCGACAGCGCGCCCAGCGACATGCCCGGCGTCACGAAGCGCTTGCGGATCGAGGTGATCGATTCCACCTCTTCCAGCGGCACCGGCTTGCCCAGCGGCTTGATGTCCAAGAGGTCGCGGATATGGATCGGCGGGTTCGCCCGCATGGTGGCGGTGAACTGCTTCCAGATGTCGTAGGACGCCTTTTCGCAGGCCAGCTGCAACAGCCGCATGGTATTGGCTTCCCAGGCGTGCTTCTCGCCCGAGCGGCGCGCCTTGTAGAAGCCGCCCACCGGCAGCAGATCGACCAGGGCCGCGCGGAAGCCCTTGGCATGGGCCTCTTCCAGCTTGGCTTGCAGCCCGTGCAGGCCGATGCCCGAGATGCGCGACTGCATGCCGGGGAAATATTCCGCCACCATGGCGCGGGAAAGCCCCACCGCCTCGAAGTTCAGCCCGCCGCGATACGAGGACAGGACCGAGATCCCCATCTTGGCCATGATCTTCAGCAGGCCCGCGTCGATGGCCTCGCGATAGCGGGTCATGATGTCGATCAGGTTGCCGTCCAGCAGCCCGCGCTCGATCCGCTCGGCCAGGGTGTCCTGCGCCAGATAGGGGTTCACCGTGGTCGCGCCGCAGCCGATCAGCACCGCGAAATCATGCGGGTCCACGCATTCCGAGGCGCGCACGTTCAGCGAGCAGAAGGTCCGCAGCCCCTTGCGCGTCAGCCAGCTATGCACCGCGCTGGTCGCCAGGATCATCGGCACGCCGACGCGGCTGGCCGAGATGCCCTCGTCGGTCAGGATGATATGGCCGTTGCCGGACCGCACGGCATCCTCGGCCTCGGCGCGGATGCGCGCCAGCGCCTCGCCCAGGGCATCGGCGCCGCCATCGACCGGGAAGGTGCAGTCGATCTGCGTCGCCTGGTCGCGGAACATGCGGGTCAGCTCCTCGAACTCGCCATTGGCGAGGAAGGGGCTTTCCAGCATGGTGATCTCGGCATGGGTCGAGCTTTCCTCAAGCACGTTCTTGAGGTTGCCGAAGCGGGTGCGCAGGCTCATCACCCGGCTTTCGCGCAGGCTGTCGATGGGCGGGTTCGTCACCTGGCTGAAGTTCTGCCGGAAGTAATGCGACAGCGGCCGGAATTGGCGCGACAGCACCGCGGGCGGCGTGTCGTCGCCCATCGAGGCCAGCGCCTCCTTGGCGTCCTCGGCCATCGGGACCAGCATCTGCTCGACCAGCTCGACCGTATAGCCGACGGCGATCTGGCGGCGGTGCAGTTCCTCGCCGACATGCAGCGGGGTCTCGGGCAGCTTTGCCATCAGCTCCGAGGGCTGGACGACCTTTTCCACCCAGTCGCCAAAGGGCTGGCTGGCCGCCAGGTGGTCCTTGATCTCGCGGTCGTGGTAAAGCTTGCCCTCGGCCATGTCGACGGCGATCATCTGGCCCGGACCCAGCGCGCCCTTTTCGCGCACGGCGGTCTCGTTCACCGGGACCATGCCGGCCTCGGAGCCCGCGATCAGCAGGTTGTCGCCGGTCACGACATAGCGCAGCGGCCGCAGCCCGTTGCGGTCCAGGCCGCCGCAGACCCAGCGCCCGTCGGTCATCGCCAGCGCCGCCGGCCCGTCCCAGGGCTCCATGATCGAGTTGCAATAGGCATACATGTCCGCCCAGGCCTTGGGCATGTCGGTGGTGGCCTTGGACCAGGCCTCCGGCACCAGGATGGTCTTGGTCATCGGCGCATTGCGCCCCGAGCGCACCAGCACCTCGAACACCGCGTCCAGCGCCGCGGAATCGGACGAGCCGCCGGGGATGATCGGCTTGATGTCCTCGGCCATCTCGCCGAAGGTCCGCGAGGCCATGCGGATCTCGTGGCTGCGCATCCAGTTCGAGTTGCCCTTGAGCGTGTTGATCTCGCCGTTATGGGCCAGCATGCGGAAGGGCTGCGCCAGCCACCATTGCGGGAAGGTGTTGGTGGAATAGCGCTGGTGATAGATGGCAAAGGCGGATTCGAAGCGCTCGTCCTTGAGGTCGGGATAGAACTCGGCCACCTGTTCGGCCAGCATCATGCCCTTGTAGATGATGCTGCGGCAGGACAGCGTGCAGATATACATGCCCGCGATCTGCGCCGCCACCGCCGCCTTCTCGATCCGGCGGCGGATGATGTAAAGCTCGCGCTCGAACTGCTCGTCGTCGATGTCCTTGTCGCAGCGGATCAGGATCTGCTCGATCTCGGGGCGGGTGGCGTTGGCCTTTTCGCCCAGGACCGAGGTGTTCACCGGCACGTGGCGCCAGCCGTAGATGTAATGGCCCATGCGCAGCACTTCGGATTCCACGATGGTCCGGCAACGCTCCTGCGCGGCGAAATCGGTGCGCGGCAGGAAGACCTGGCCCACGGCGATCAGCTTGTCGTGGTCGGGCTCGTGCCCGGTGCGGCGCACCTGGTCGTAGAAGAAGGGCACCGGGATCTGCACATGGATGCCGGCGCCGTCGCCGGTCTTGCCGTCGGCGTCCACGGCGCCGCGGTGCCAGATCGCCTTCAGCGCGGTGATGCCGCTTTCCACCACCTTGCGGCTGGCCTTGCCGTCGATGCTGACGACCAGCCCGACCCCGCAGGACGAATGCTCGTCCTCGGCACGGTAGAGCGAATGTTCCGCCATCCAGTCGCGGCGGGCCTGTTCCTGCTGTTCCCAGCTCATCTGTTCACAGTCCTTCACGTCCGTGCCTCCTTCGTAAGCTGCCACAGGATGTCGGCGCCCTGGCCGCCCACCATCTGCAGGTCGCAATCATATTCCGGCTTGGTCGAGCCGAAGCCGGGCTGTCCGGGGAACGAGAACGTCACCGGGCTGTCGTTGGTCTGCTGCACGGCGCCGGTCCAGTCCTCGGAGGTCTCGACCCCGCCGTAGAACCGCCCCTGCGCGCGGCTGATGAATTGCTGGCCGCGGCGCTGGATCAGCACCTGGCCGGATTCGCCATAGGTGGTCAGCTCGAAGCGCGTGACCTCCAGCGTCACGCCGTCGATCTGCACCTTTTCGCCGGTCAGCTCGTCATGGCCGACATGGCGCAGCCGCTCGCCGCTGTTCGAGTGGGTCCAGAAATCGAAATCGTCGCGCCCGGTCTCCAGCAGCGTGCTGAACGAGGCGTGGTCCTGCGCCTCGTCCTCCAGCAGGTCGGTCAGGCCGCTGCGCAGGTCGGTGCTTTCCATCCAGCGCGTCTCGCGGTCGATGCGCGACTGGAAGGTCGGGCCCTCGGGGGTGAAATAGGTCACCCGCTGGTCCCCCGGCGCATCCGAGCCGCAGCGATAGTGCTGCGAGACGCTGCAGCCGCGGTTCTGCACCGTGATCTCCAGCTTGCAGCCGGAAGGCGGGGTGAAATTCGCCGCCGCGGCGGGCAGGGCCGGAAGCGTCAGCATGGCTGCCATTCCTGTCGCCAGCACCATGCCGCGCGCCATCGGCGCGGCGCCGGGTGCGCGGCTGGGGCGTGGTTGTCGTGCCATGGCCGCCCCCTATTCGGCCGCGACGCGGGCGGCACCCGACAGGTAGCCGGCGATGCTGTCGGCGGCCTCGCGGCCGTCGCGGATCGCCCAGACCACCAGGCTGGCGCCGCGCACGATGTCGCCCACGGCAAAGACGCCGGGCAGGCTGGTCTGGTGCGTCTGGTAATCGGCCTTGATCGTGCCCCAGCGCGTGACCTCCAGCCCATCGACGCCCCAAAGCCGCGGCAGTTCCTCGGGCTCGAAACCCAGCGCCTTGATGACCAGCTCGGCCGGCTCGTCGTAATCGGCGCCCTCGATCAGTTCCGGCGACTGCCGGCCCGAGACATCGGGCTGGCCCAGCCGCATCCGCTGCACCCGCACGGCGCTGATGGTCGGGATCTCGCCGGTGTCGTCGACGTCGCGTTCCTGCGCGACCATCGCCTCGCCGGTGACATGGCCGGTAAAGGCGCCGGGGGCGGACAGCCAGACGAACTCGACGCCTTCTTCCTCGGCGTTCTGCACCTCGCGCTGGCTGCCGGGCATGTTGGCCCGGTCGCGGCGGTAAAGGCATTTCACCGATTGCGCGCCCTGGCGGATCGCCGTCCTGACGCAATCCATCGCGGTGTCGCCGCCGCCGATGACCACGACGCGCTTGCCCTTGGCGTTCAGCTCGCCATCCTCGTAATCGGGGATCTCGTCGCCCAGGTCCACCCGGTTCGAGGCGGTCAGGTAATCCAGCGCCCGCACCACGCCCTTGGCGGCGGCATTGTCGATGTCCAGGTCGCGGGTCTTGTAGACGCCGGTCGCGATCAGCACCGCGTCATGCTTGCCGCGGATGGCGTCGAAGCTGATGTCCTCGCCGACATTGACGTTCAGCACGAAGTCCACGCCGCCCTGGGCCAGCTGCTCCGTGCGCCGCTCGACCACCTGCTTTTCCAGCTTGAAGCCGGGGATGCCATAGATCATCAGCCCGCCGGCGCGGTCGTGGCGGTCATAGACCGTGACCTGGAAGCCCATGCGGCGCAGCCGGTCGGCGGCGGCAAGCCCGCCGGGCCCGGCACCGATGATGCCGATGGATTCCGGCCGTTCCTGCATCGGCACGACCGGGGTGATCCAGCCCTGTTCCCAAGCGGTGTCGGTGATGTATTTCTCGATGGCGCCGATGGTGACGGTGCCGTGGCCGGACTGTTCGATGACGCAATTGCCCTCGCACAGCCGGTCCTGCGGGCAGATGCGGCCGCAGATCTCGGGGAAGGTGTTGGTTTCCTGGCTGCGCAGATAGGCTTCCTGCGTGCGGCCCTCGGCGGTCAGGCGCAGCCAGTCGGGGATGTTGTTGTGCAGCGGGCAATGGCTCTGGCAATAGGGCACGCCGCATTGGCTGCAGCGGCTGGCCTGTTCCTTGGCCTTGGCTTCGGCGAACTCGCGATAGATCTCGTGGAAATCTTCCGAGCGGGATGCCGCGTCACGCTTTTCGGGCATCTCGCGCCCGATGGTGACGAATTTGAGCATCTTCTGCGTGGCCATGGCTGCGCGTCCTTCGATGACGAGGGTGTTCACAGCCTGATAAGACAGGCTGCCGTCAAAGAAAAGTCAGCACAGTTGACATAATTAACGATTCTTCCGATCCACCTTCACTTTTTCATGCTGCAAATGCGAAAAATGGGTCAGCATTATTTACCATCCTGCCTGCAAAGCCAGCAGAACCACGGCCCCGACCACGATTCGCCACCAGGCGAAGAAGCCGTAGCCATAGGTCGAGACATAGTTCAGCAGCCCCCGCACCACGACCACGGCGGCCAGGAAGGCGCAGACGAAGCCCAGCACGATGTTCCCGGTCGCCGCTGCGTCCAGGATGTCGCGGTTCTTGTAGAGGTCATAGACGAAAGCGCCCAGCATCGTCGGCATGGACAGGAAAAAGCTGAATTCCGCGGCAGAACGCTTGTCCGCGCCCAGAAGCAGGGCACCGACGATGGTCGCCCCCGAACGCGAGACACCGGGAATCATCGCCAGGCACTGGATGAAGCCGATCTTCAGCGCCATGGGCAGCGGGAAATCCTCGGCCGAGAAATGGCGCGGCCGGGTCGCCATCCGGTCCACGAACAGCAGCACCACCCCGCCGACGATCAGCATGATGGCGATCAGGGCCGGGGTTTCGAACAGCACTTCCTTGATGATGCGATGCGCCAGCACGCCGATCACCACCGCGGGCAGGAAGGCCAGCAGCACCGCCAGGATGAAGCGCCGCGCGCGCGGGTCATGCGGCGCGCTGGTGAAGATCCGCCACAGCCGCCCGGAATAGACGCCCAGGATGGCCATGATGGCGCCCAGCTGGATCAGCACCTCGAAGGCGCGGCCAGGCGAATCGAAGCCCAGGAAATGCCCGGCCAGCAGCACGTGGCCGGTCGAGGACACGGGAATGAACTCGGTCAGCCCCTCCAGCAGACCAAGGGCGGCGGCAACGAGGGTGTTGTGGTCCATCAGCCGTTGCGCAGGTTCTTCGCCGAGGCGGTGATCGCCTCATATTGCCCCGAGGACCGGAAGCGCCACAGGTATTGCGCGATGATCGCGGGGGCGGCGGTCGGCTCGATCCCCAGGTCGGCAAAGGTCTTGACCTGTTCCGAGACCCGGTTGGGCCGGCGCAGCAGCCGGGCCTGGTCGCGGGTCATGATGCGGTTGGTCAGAAGCCCGCCGCTGACGGTCTGCACCGTGTCCAGCACCGATCCCATCACCCCGCCCAGCCAATGCGGCAGGCCGACGATGGCGCGGCGGCGGCCGGTCGCGACCAGCACCTGCTGCGCCACCTCGCGCATGGTCAGCACATCGGGGCCGCCCAGCTCATAGATGCCGGGCCGGGCCTGTCCCGCGGCCGCCATGGCGGCGGCCTGGGCCACGTCCTCGACATAGACCGGCTGCATCGGCGTCCTGGCGCCCGGCACCAGCAGGATCGGTCCCAGCCGGGTCATCGAGGCGATGCGGTTGTAGAAATGATCGTCCGGCCCGAACATGACCGAGGGGCGCAGGATCACCGCATCGGGGCGATGCGCCAGCACCGCGGCCTCGCCCCGGCCCTTGGAGGCGGCATAGCGGCTGTCCGAATCCGGGTCCGCGCCGATGGCCGAGACATGCACGAAATGCCGGACGCCGGTTTCGGCGGCGATGCGGGCGATGCGGCCCGCGGCTTCTTCGTGGATGGCGTCGAAGGTGTTCCTGCCTTCGCGCACCATGATGCCGACGCAGTTGATCACCGCATCCGCATCGGCCATGCAGGCGGTCACGGACAGGTCGTCGCGGACGTTGCAGGGCACCGGCTCGACCTGGCCGGGCGCGCCATAGGTGCGCACCACGCCGGCTTCGTTCGGGCGGCGGACGGCGACGCGGATGCGCCAGCCCTGGGCGGCCATGATCCGTGCGATCTGCCGGCCCAGGAATCCAGACCCGCCATAAATGGTGACAAGCTTGGCTGCGGACATGCGGCGCTCCCTTCGTGCGTGCTTGATCGTTCAATACCCAAGCCTTCCGCCAGCGGCAAGCCGTGGCCGCCGGCCTGCGACGATCGGGTCCGCCTTGCCGGCCTGTCCCGGCGTGCGCCGCGCCCCTTCTACGGCCGGGCGAGGGCGGCAAACGGGGTGGCATGAAAGACCTGTCAGGTTGCACTATGGAGGAGGTGCGGCCTCGCTGCCGCGGCCGCTCGCGCAAGGTAGTCGCCATGGGGTCATGGCGACCGACATGGGCAGCCCCTGCTCTCGGTCGCCTGGGCGGGGCTGTGTGGATGACTTCGACCGCGGGAGGATCGAGCGGGTCTGTATAAGGCGAAGGGGGTGGTTCATGCCGGGCCATCCGGCTGAAGGGGGCCGGGGCCGCCTGGCCGGGGCGCGGCTTTCCGGCGCCGCCAGCCCATGGACTGCGGCCCAGAACAAGGCCAGGGCGAGGGCCTGGGCGAGGGCGTGAAACGGGGGCGTGAAAAAGATTTGCGGCCGGGCGCAGATTTTTGTCGATCCCCCGTTGACACCCCCTGCGGCTGGGCTTAATCACCCGGCTCACGCGACCTGCCCAGGTGGCGGAATTGGTAGACGCGCACGGTTCAGGTCCGTGTGCCGCAAGGCGTGGAGGTTCGAGTCCTCTCCTGGGCACCATGAACAAAAGCCGCGCAAGCCCTTGGGTTTGCGCGGCTTTTGCTTTGCGCGGCAGGGGCCCTTTCGGGCGGGCCTTGCCGCCGGTGGCGCGGTTGCATGAGTATTTGGGGAACGAAGAAGCCATGCGGAGCCGCGAAGGGCGTCGCCATGGCCTTCCCGGCCAGGAAGGGTGCCGGCAGGGCGCCGTGGGGAAAGGAAAGCAAGCCGCATGATACCGCGTTTCGGATCGCCGCCGGGGCGTCGTGCCTATCGCCTGCGTCCGGGGGCCTATGGCCTGCTGATCCGCGACGGTGCGGCGCTGCTGACCTTCCAGCAGGCGCCGCAGCCGGAGTTCCAGCTGCCCGGCGGCGGCATCGACCCCGGCGAATCGCCGCTGGCCGCGCTGCATCGCGAGGTGCGCGAGGAGACCGGCTGGAGCATCGGCAATCTGCGCCGCTTCGGCGCCTACCGGCGCTTTTGCCATATGCCGGATTACGGGTTCTGGGCGGAAAAGCTCTGCACCCTCTGGCTGGCGCGTCCGGTGGCGCGGCTGGGCGCCCCCGCCGAACCGGGGCATGAGGCGCATTGGGTGCCCCTGCGGCAGGTCGTGGAACTGTTGCCCGATCCGGGCTCGCGCGCCCTGGTGCGGGCGGCGTTGCGGCGGATCTGAGCCGCGCCTGCTCAGCCCCATGGGTGGTCGCCGTTCCTCTGCCGCTCGACCAGCACGGCCGAGATGTCGTCGCTGCGCCGGCCGCCGGCGTAATGCGCCGCCGACCAGCAGATCGATTCCAGCAGCGCATCGCCGCGCAGCGTCGCATTGGTGCGCAGGATGGCGTTCAGTCCCTCCTCGCCCAGGGGTTCGCCGCGCGCGTTCTCGCTTTCGGTCAGCCCGTCCGAGCTGATGAACAGCCTGTCGCCGGGGCCGAGCGCCAGTTGCACCTCGTCATATGCGGCATCGGGAAAGACCCCCACGGGCAGGCCGCCGCCGCCGATCCGCTCGATGCGGCCGTCGGCGTGTTGCAGCACCGGATGGGGGTGGCCCGCCTGCACCAGCCGCAGTTGGCCGGTCAGGAAGTCCAGGTCGGCATAGACCATGGTGAAATAGGATTCGATGCGCAATTCCTCGATCATCAGCGTGTTCAGGTGGCGCAGGACTTCGGCCGGGGGGCGGGCGTCGTAAAGGCCCAGATCGGTGATGCGCAGCGCGATGTTCTGGTCCGTTCCGCCCGAAAGCAGCGCCGCCAGCCGGGCGCAAAGCAGCGCCGAGGCCACGCCATGGCCCGCCACGTCCAGCGCGAACAGCCCGATGCGGCGGGCGTTGATCGGGAAGAAGCCGACCAGGTCGCCGCCGATATGGCCGGCCGGGCGCATCAGCAGCGAGAGGTCGAAATCGCCGTAGCGGCCATGGCGTTCCCGCACCAGCCCCTGCTGAAGGCGCTGTGCCTCGCGCAGGTCGCGGTCGATCGCGGCCTGGGTTTCGCGCAGCTGGGCCAGGGTGGCGCTGAGCTGGGCATTGGCGCTGCGCAGGCTTTCCTCCATGCGCAGAATGCGTTCGCTGGCGGAAAGCCGCGCCAGCAGTTCGGCGCCCGAGACCGGCTTGGTCAGGAATTCGTCGGCGCCGGCGCGCAGCCCCTGGGCGATGTCCTTCTTGTCGTTGCGCGAGGTCAGCAGGATGAAATAGCCATAGCGGTCCGACTGCATCTCGCGGAAGCGGCGGCAGAATTCCAGCCCGCTTTGCCCCGGCATCATCCAGTCCGAGATCACGATGTCCGGCCGCCGTTCCAGGCAGATGCGCATCGCCTCGTCGCCGCTGGCCGCCTCGACCACCTGGTAGCCGGCGCGGATGAGCTGCACCGCCAGGGTCCGCCTTTGCGCCCGGCTGTCGTCGACAAGCAGCACCAGCCGCATGCTGTGCGGTATCGTCGTCGCGGCCTGGGGATCGAGGATCATCATGCGCCAGGGTCTAGACCACGGGGTCTGAATGTTCCGTTAATCCAGACAATTTTCGCGATTAACACGTCATAGATGAAATTGCTGTTATGAAGGCCGGGTGATTCTTCCGAGGGTTGTCCATGCTGGATTGGAACCGTATCAACGAACTGCGCGGGGAGGTCGGCGATGACGAATTCCAGCTGATCCTGGAGCTGTTTCTGGACGAGGTGGAAGGCGTCATCATGCGCCTGTCGCGCCGGGACGTGCTGCAGCTGGAAACCGACCTGCATTTCCTGAAGGGATGTGCCTGGAACCTGGGCTTTACCGATTTCGGCAATCTTTGTGACGCGGGCGAACGCAAGGCGGCCGGCGGCCGGGCGGCCGAGGTCGATGTCGAATCGCTTCTGGCCAGCTATTCCGCGTCGAAACAGGCGCTGATGCGGCAACTGGACGCGGCGCTGCGCCCCGACAGGCGGGCGCGCCTTGCCTGAGCGCCGGTCAGATCAGGAATTCCGCCAGCACCGGGTCGCGGGTGATGTCGCGATAGCCGATCCCCGCCGCCTCCAGCCTTTCGCACAGCCGGGCGAGGTTTTCCGGCGCGGTGGTCTCGATGCCGATCAGGACCGAGCCGAAGTTGCGCGCCGATTTCTTCAGGTATTCGAAGCGGGCGATATCGTCCTCGGGGCCAAGCAGCTGCAGGAAGTCGCGCAGCGCGCCGGGCCGCTGCGGCATGCGCAGGATGAAATAGCGCTTGAGCCCCGAGAAACGCTGGGCGCGTTCCTTGACCTCGGGCAGGCGTTCGAAGTCGAAATTCCCGCCCGAGCAGATGCAGACCACCCGCTTGCCGGCGAGATCCGGGATGTCGCGCAGCACGTCCACCGCCAGCGCCCCGGCCGGTTCCAGCACGATGCCCTCGATGTTCAGCATCTCGAGCATGGTGGCGCAGATGCGATCCTCGGGCGCGGTATGGACGCGCTCGGCGTCGAAACCGGCAAGCGCGGCAAAGGGCAGGTCGCCGATCCGCGCCACGGCGGCGCCATCGACGAAATTGTCCACGGCGGGCAGGGTCACGGGGGCGCCGGCCAGCAGCGCCTCGCGCAGGCTGGCGCCGCCCTCCGGCTCGGCGAATTCGGCGCGGGTGCCGGGGCCCAGTTCGGCCAGCAGCCGGGTGACGCCGGCGGCCAGCCCGCCGCCGCCGACCGGCAGGACGACGACATCCGGCGCCCCGCCCAGCTGCTCGAGCAGTTCCAGCCCCACCGTGGCCTGCCCCTCGATGATGTCCGGGTCGTCGAAGGGCGACAGGAAGGTGGCGCCCTGCGCGCGGGCGAAATCCTGTGCCGCGGCCAGCGTCTGGTCGAAATAATCCCCGGTCAGCACGATCTCGATGGCGCCATTGCCGAAGATGCGGGTCTTGTCGATCTTTTGCCGGGGCGTGGTGACGGGCATGAAGATCGTGCCGCGGGTGCCGAAATGGCGGCAGGCATAGGCCATGCCCTGCGCGTGGTTGCCGGCGCTGGCGCAGACGAAATGCCCCTGCGGCCCGGCGCCGATCTTGCGCATGGCGTTGAAGGCGCCGCGCAGCTTGTAGCTGCGCACCGGCGTCAGGTCTTCGCGTTTCAGCCAGATCTCGGCACCGTATTTCGCCGAAAGGTGGTCGTTCTTCTGCAAGGGCGTCGGCTCGAAAAGGTCGCGCAGCGCGATCCCGGCCTGGCGGACAGAGGCGGCAAAGTTTTCCATGACCGGCGAATGGCGCGAAAAGCGGCGGTTGGCAAGTGGGGATGGCTTGCCGCCCTGGGCGATGCCCGCCCGCCCTGGCTAGCGGGCGGCGTCCATCTCGCAGGGCAGGACGACGGGCTGCGCGGTATCGGGCATCCAGGCAAGCACCTGCGTATCGGAAAGGAAGGTGACGGCAAGGGGCCGGGACGGCATGGAAGGGAACGCGCATCGGTAGCTTTCCTGCCCATCCAGCGCGCGGACGGTGCCGGGCAGGTCGGGCATGATCGCCAGCGATGATGCCAGCGGCATCGCGATCATCGCGCTGAGCGGCAAGACAAAGGCCATCGACCGCAGGGCTGCGCCGCCGCCCCCCGTCAGCATTTGCAAGGTAAACAGCCCGAACAGCAGCAGCATGAGCAGCGCCCCGACCCCGGCGAAGGTCAGCCAAAGGCTCATGACCGCGGTCAGCACGTCCAGGCTCATCGGAAAGGCGTCGGGCGAAACCCCGAAACTGTGCGCCAGGATGTCGCGCGCGCCCAGCCGGGCAAGCATGGCCATGCCAAGCGGAATGGCGATGGTCAGCCCCAGCCTGAAACCGGGCCAGCGCTGCAGGCTGCCCATGATCGCGATGGCCCAGCCCAGCACCGCGATGCCGAAGGCCAGCGTCAGCACGGCAAGGGCGACGGGATCATGCCAGGCGGGCAGCGGCTCGACCAGCAGCGGCGGCAGGAAAAGGACCGCGGCGATGATCGCGCTGAGCCACCAGCAATCGCGAAAGACGCGCCGCAGCAGCGCGCCCGCCTGGTCCATGAAGGCATCGCGCGCCCGCCGCAGCCTGCGCCGGCACAGGATGACCCTGCTCCGGGCCCCGTGCCGAAATCCCCCCGGTTTGCCGGAAAAGCCCTGCCTGCGGTTGGGCCGCGCCCCGCTCTTGTCGGTCATCGGAAAACATCCTATTGCAACATCAACTCAAAAAACGGGGGCCATATCGCATGTCCGACGCGCCGAAGAAAGTCGTCCTTGCCTATTCGGGCGGGCTCGACACCTCGATCATCCTGAAATGGCTGCAGACCGAATATGGCTGCGAGGTCATCACCTTCACCGCCGACCTGGGCCAGGGCGAGGAGCTGGAGCCGGCGCGCCAGAAGGCCGAACTGCTGGGCATCAAGCCGGAAAACATCCATATCGTCGACGTGCGCGAGGAATTCGTGCGCGATTTCGTCTTCCCGATGTTCCGCGCCAATGCGGTCTACGAGGGGCTTTACCTGCTGGGCACCTCGATCGCCCGCCCGCTGATCTCCAAGCACCTGGTGGAAATCGCGCATCGCCACGGTGCCGATGCCGTGGCCCATGGCGCCACCGGCAAGGGTAACGACCAGGTCCGGTTCGAACTGTCGGCCTATGCGCTCGACCCCTCGATCAAGGTGATCGCGCCCTGGCGGGAATGGGATCTGACCTCGCGCACCCGGCTGATCGAATTCGCCGAAGAACACCAGATCCCGATCGCCAGGGACAAGCGCGGCGAGGCGCCCTTCTCGGTCGATGCCAACCTGCTGCACACCAGCAGCGAGGGCAAGGCGCTGGAAAACCCCGCCGAGGAAGCGCCCGACTACGTCTACCAGCGCACCGTCAGCCCCGAGGACGCGCCCGACCAGCCCGAATACATCGAGATCGGCTTCGAGCGGGGCGACGCGGTCTCGATCAACGGCGAGGCGCTGTCGCCCGCCACCATCCTGACCGCGCTGAACGAATACGGCCGCAGGCACGGCATCGGCCGGCTCGACTTCGTGGAAAACCGCTTCGTCGGCATGAAGTCGCGCGGCATCTACGAGACCCCCGGCGGCACCATCCTGCTCGAGGCGCATCGCGGCATCGAACAGATCACGCTGGACAGCGGCGCCGGCCATCTCAAGGATTCGATCATGCCGCGCTATGCCGAACTGATCTACAACGGCTTCTGGTTCAGCCCCGAGCGCGAGATGCTGCAGGCGCTGATCGACAAGAGCCAGGAACATGTGACCGGCACCGTGCGGCTGAAGCTCTACAAGGGCAGCGTCCACACGGTCGGCCGCTGGTCGGACCATTCGCTCTACAGCGAAAAGCACGTCACCTTCGAGGACGATGCCGGCGCCTATGACCAGAAGGACGCGGCGGGCTTCATCCGGCTCAATGCGCTGCGGCTGAAGCTGGTGGCGAACCGCAACGCCAGGTTCAAGTAAGACCCACCGGCCGCGGGCAGCCCCCCGCGGCCTTTTTCATGAGGCCCGCCATGTCCCGTCCCGCCCATATCGCCATCGTCACCGTCTCGGATCGCGCCGCCAGCGGCGAATACGAGGACAAGGGCGGTCCGGGGGCCGAGGACTGGCTGCGCGCCACCATCACCTCGCCCATGGACATCACGCGCCGCATCATCCCCGACGGGCGCGAGATCGTCGCCGAATGCCTGCGCGACCTGGCCGACGACCAGGGCGCCGACCTGATCCTGATCACCGGCGGCACTGGCCCCGCGCCGCGCGACCAGACGCCCGAGGCCATGGCCGACGTGATCGAAAAGGAATTGCCCGGCTTTGGCGAGGAAATGCGCCGCGCCAGCCTGCGCGAGGTGCCGACCGCCATCCTGTCGCGCCAGACCGCGGGCATCCGCGGCGCCTCGCTCATGATCACCCTGCCGGGCAAGCCCTCGGCCATCGCCACCTGCCTCGACGCGGTTTTCGCGGCGGTGCCCTATTGCCTCGACCTGATCGGCGCGGCCTGGATCGAAACCGACCCCGGCCGCATCAAGGCGTTCCGGCCTAAGAAATAGGCTCGGGCCGGACCCGCAGATCGGCGGGCAGCGATTCGCGCAGCACCAGTTCGGCATTGCCAAGGTCGTTCTCCAGATGCGCCATCACCTCGGCGGGCGAACGCCCCAGCCCCTGCCAGCGCGCGGTCAGGCGCCGGCGCAGCTCCTCGATCGGCACGTCCAGCATGACCGACAGATCCCAAAGCCCGGCCAGTTCGCGCCAGGGCGCGCGGTCCAGCAGCAGGTAGTTGCCCTCGACCACCACCAGCCGATGCCCCGCCTCGACGCGGCCGGCGCCGGCGATGGCCAGGTCCAGGCCGCGGTCGAAGACCGGATGGACCACCTCGCCCCCCGCCTTCAGTCGCCGCACCAGCGCGACGAAACCCGCCGCGTCAAAGGTCTCGGGCGCGCCCTTGCATCCGCGCAGCCCGCCCGCCTCCAGCAGCCGGTTGTCCAGGTGGAACCCGTCCATCGGCACCAGAACCGCATCGTCCAGCCCGGCCACCAGCTGCGCGGCCAGGGTCGATTTCCCCGATCCGGGCGCACCCAGGATGGCCACGATCCGCCGGCCAGGGCCCAGCCTTGCCACAAGGTCCAGTATTTCTTCCATGCAAAAATATCCTGGGGGGAGTCCGAAGGACGGGGGGCAAAGCCCCCCGCAGCCGCGCCGTTCAGGCCGCCGTCGCCACCTCGTCCGGCACCTTCGCCCCGGTCATGAAGGCCACCGCGTCCGACATGGAATAGTCGTCCGGCCGGATCACGCAAAGCCGCCGGCCCAGCCGGTGGATATGGATGCGGTCCGCCACCTCGAAGACATGCGGCATGTTGTGCGAGATCAGGATGATCGGGATCCCGCGCGAGCGCACGTCGCGGATCAGCTCCAGCACGCGCCGGCTTTCCTTGACGCCAAGCGCTGCCGTCGGCTCGTCCAGGATCACCACCTTGGAGCCGAAGGCGGCGGCGCGCGCCACCGCCACGCCCTGGCGCTGGCCGCCCGACAGCGTCTCGACCGCCTGGTTGATGTTCTGGATCGTCATCAGCCCCAGCTCGGTCAGCTTCTCGCGGGCGAATTTCTCCATCGCCGGCCGGTCCAGCTTGCGCAGCCACTTGCCCATGATGCCGGGCTTGCGCAGCTCGCGCCCCATGAACATGTTGTCGGCGATGGACAGGGCCGGCGACATGGCCAGCGTCTGGTAGACGCATTCGATGCCATAGCCGCGCGCATCCAGCGGGCTGGCAAAGCGCACCGGCTTGCCCTCCAGCGTGATCTCGCCCTCGTCGGGCTGGACCGCGCCCGACAGCGCCTTGATCAGCGAGGACTTGCCCGCGCCGTTGTCGCCGATGACGGCCAGGATCTCGCCCGGCATCAGGTCGAAGTCGCAATGGTCCAGCGCGGTGACCTTGCCGTAGCGTTTCACCAGCCCGCGGGCTTTCAGAAGCGGTTCCCCGGAAATGTTCGCGTTCATGCCGATGCCTTTCTGATCCATTGATCCACCGCCACGGCGAGGATGATGAGCAGGCCGATGAGGAAGAAGGTCCATTGCGGATCGGTGCCGACCATCTTCAGCCCCATCTCGAACACGCCGACGATCAGCGCGCCGAAGAACATGCCGACGATGGATCCGCGGCCGCCGAAGAGGCTGATCCCCCCGATCACCACCGCGGTGATGGACTGGATATTGCCCAGCTGCCCGGTCGAGGCCGAGGGCGAGACCGAACCGAAGCGGCCGATCATCACCCAGCCCGCGATGGCGCAGAAGAACCCGGCCAGCGCATAGACCTGGATCAGCACCCGCCGGGTGCGCACGCCGGCCAGTTCCGCCGCATCCGGGTCGTCGCCCACCGCATAGACATGCCGGCCCCAGGCGGTATGGCGCAGGACGTAGGCCAGGATGGCGACCAGCGCGACCATCAGGAACACCGCGTAAAGGATCTTCACCCCGCCGGGCTGGATGGAATAGCCCCAGAATTGCAGCGCCGGCGCCTCGGCGGCGATGGCCGACGAGCGGATGGTCTCGTTCGCGGAATAGATGTAGTTCGCCGCCAGGATGATCTGCCAGGTGCCCAGCGTCACGATGAAGGGCGGCAGCTTGATGCGGGCGACCAGCCAGCCGTTGGCAAAGCCCATGGCGGTGCCCGCCGCCAGCCCCAGCGCGATCGCGACCGGCGCCGGGATGCCATAGCGGAATGTGAACTGCCCCATCAGCACCGAGGAAAACACCGCGATGGCGCCGACCGACAGGTCGATCCCGGCGGTCAGCACCACCAGCGACTGCGCGCAGCCCAGGATGCCGACGATGGCGATCTGCTGCAGGATGGTGGACAGCGTCACTGCCTTGAAGAAGTTCGGCGACAGCAGGCCAAAGACGATGATCGCCGCGACCAGCACGATCATCGGCACGGCCGAGGGCGTCATGTGCAGCCAGTGCTGCAGGCGCTTCAGGGCGGTTTTCTGTTCGTGGAACTCGGCAACCTTGTCCGAGGCGCCTTGCAGGCCCTCCTCGTAGCCGGCGGCCGTCTTGGTGTCGGATGACATGGACGGTCTCCCCCCTTGCAAGACGCCGTGCAGGGCGCCGCTGCCTGTGGTCAGGGCGAGGTTTCCCCCGCCCTGCGGTTCAGTCGAGGCTCAGCCCCAGCAAAGCTCGGCGCCGCGGGCCGAGTCGATGGATTCGATGCCCTCGGCCGGCTTGTCGGTCACCAGTTGCACGCCGGTATCGGTGAAATCCTTGCCCTCGGTCGGCACGGGCTTGGTGCCGTCCTTGGCGAAGGCGGCGATGGCCTCGATGCCCTGCGACGCCATGTCCAGCGGATATTGCTGCGAGGTGGCGCCGATCACGCCGTCCTTGACGTTCTGCACGCCGGGACAGCCGCCATCGACCGAGACGATCAGCACGTCGCCTTCGCGCCCGACGGCCTTCAGCGCCTCATAGGCGCCGGCGGCGGCCGGTTCGTTGATGGTATAGACCAGGTTGATGTCGGGATCCTTGGCCAGCAGCGTCTCCATCGCCTTCAGCCCGCCTTCCTCGTTGCCCGAGGTGACTTCGTGGCCGACGATGCGCGGGTCGGTCTCGTCGCCCCATTTCTCGGGGTCGCCCAGCTCGATGCCGAAGCCCTGCAGGAAGCCCTGGTCGCGCAGCACGTCGACCGAGGGCTGCGAGATCGCCAGGTCCAGAAGTGCGATCTTGGCCTCGGCCGCCGCATCGCCCATGGTGGCCTTGGCCCATTGGCCGATCAGCTCGCCGGCCTTGAAATTGTCGGTGGCGAAGGTCGCGTCCGCCGCATCGACCGGGTCCAGCGGCGTGTCCAGCGCGATGACCAGCAGCCCGGCATCGCGCGCCGCCTGGAGGGAATCGACGATGGCCTTGGTGTCCGAGGCGGTGATCAGGATGCCCTTGGCGCCGTCCGCGATGCAGGCCTCGACCGCCGAGACCTGGCTTTCGTGGTCGCCGTCGATGCGGCCGGCATAGGATTTCAGCTCAAGCCCCAGCTCGGCGGCCTTGGCCTGCGCGCCTTCCTTCATCTTCACGAAGAAGGGGTTGGTGTCGGTCTTGGTGATCAGGCAGGCGCTGTCGGCCTGCGCCATGCCGGCGATCAGGGTCAGGGCCGTGCCCGCCAGCGCCGCGCGCAGCAGTTTGGTCTTGGTCATGATGTCCTTCCTCCTCTGGGCGGGTCTGACCGCCGCCTCCTGTAAAAGGCTGCCGAAGAAACGGGGGCTTGTCAATAAATCAATTTCGTTGATTTAATAGGGGAGGGAGGAAGCGACCATGCCGAACACCAATCCGGCGGCGACGCCGCAGGGGGTCCGCAGCCAGAACGAGCGGCTGATCCTGTGGCTGATTCGCCGCAACGGACCGATGCCGCGCGCCGCGCTGGCCCAGGCCACGGGCCTGTCTGCGCAGGCCGTCACCAACATCACGCGCGAGCTGATCGCCGCGGGCCTGCTGGATGCGGGGGGCGAGCGGCGGCGCGGCAAGGTCGGCCAGCCGCTACTGCCGCTGGCCCTGGCGCCGGAGGGGGCGCTGTTTCTGGGCCTCAAGGTCGGGCGCCGGGTGGCCGAGCTGGTGCTGGTCGATTTCGCCGGGGGCATCCGGCAGATCCGGGTGCTGCCCCATGCCTATCCGCAGCCCGACGCGATTCGCGACTTCGCCGTCGCCGGCGCGGCCGAGATCCTGGCCGAATTGACCCAAGCGCAGCGCGCGCGGCTTTCGGGCATGGGCATCGCCAGCCCCTTCTACCTGTGGGACTGGGCCGAGGAGATGGCCCCCTGGCGCGGCCGCGACCTGCGCGCCGAACTGGCGCAGGCGCTGGACCTGCCGGTCTGGCTGGAGAATGATGGCTCCTGCGCCTGCGGGGCCGAGATGATGTTCGGCACCCAGGAATTGCCGCAGGATTTCCTGTATTTCTATGTCGCGCATTTCGCCGGCGGCGGCGTGGTGCTGGACGGGCGGCTGCGGCTGGGGCCGTCGCGCAACGCGGGGGCGATGGGCTCCTATCCGGTGCCGGGGGGGCGGCAGGTGCTGGACGTGGCCTCGATTTCCGTGCTGGAATCGGCCCTGGGGGGCGACCTGCCGCTGGACGATGCGGCCTGGGATCTGCCGGCCGGTATCGTCCGGGAATGGCTGGACGAATCGGCGCGGGTGCTGTCCCATGCGGCTCTGGGGGCGGTGGCGGTGCTGGACCTGCCGCTGGTGGTGATCGACGGCGCCATGCCGGCCGCGCTGCGGGCCGGGCTGGTGCAGGCGACCGCGGCCAGCCTGGTCGGGATGCGCCACCACGGCGTCACCCTGCCCGAGGTGCGCGCCGGAACCCTGGGCCGCCGGGCCCGCACGCTGGGGGCGGCCGCGCTGCCGCTGGGGGCGGGCTTCTTGCCGGGCGGCAGTTTCTCGGCCCCGCGGCCGGGCCGGAACGGGCATGAAACCCAGGGTGCGCCTGCGCGTTCCCGTGACGACAGGTGAAGAAAGGAAGCCGCGGCCATGGCCGACGATCCATACAAGGCGCTGGGGCTGGGCAAGAACGCCAGCCAGGACGACATCAAGCGGGCCTATCGCCGGATCGCCAAGACCGACCACCCGGACCTCAATCCCGATCCTGCCGCGCATGAACGCTTCAAGGCCGCCTCTTCCGCCTATGACCTGCTGAAAGACCCCGAGCAGCGCGCCCGCTTCGACCGCGGCGAGATCGACGCCCAGGGGCAGGAGCAGCCGCAGCGGCATTACTATCGCGAATATGCCGAATCGGGCGACAACCCCTATCGCCAGCCGCATGGGTTCGACGATCTGTCGGACGTGTTCTCGGACCTGTTCGGCGGCCGTGCCGGCGGCGGCGGCGGCCGGCGCGGCGGGGCGCGCAGCTTCGACATGCGCGGCCCCGACCAGCGTTTCACCCTGGAGATCGACTTCATGACCGCGGCCCGCGGCGGTTCGACCCGGATCACCATGCCCGACGGCAGCGTGCTGGAGGTCAAGATCCCCGAGGGCGCGCATGACGGCCAGGTCATCCGCCTGCGCGGCAAGGGCGGTCCCGGCATGGGCAATGGCGAGCCGGGCGACGCGCTGCTCACGCTGATCGTGGCCGAGGATCCCGACTGGAAGCGCGACGGCAACGACGTCGAGACCACGCTGCCCATCACCATCGACGAGGCCGTGCTGGGCGGCAAGGTCGAGGCGCAGACCATCGACGGCCCGGTGATGCTGACCGTCCCGCGCGGCGCCAGCTCCGGCCAGAAGCTGCGGCTGAAGGGCCGCGGCATCAGGGGCGCGGACGGGCGGCGCGGCGACCAGCATGTCGTGCTGAAGATCGTGATGCCGCCCAGGGTCGACGACGAATTGGCCCGCTTCATCGAAGAGTGGCGCCAGAACCATGCCTATGATCCGAGGAGGGGAAAATGACCCAGCCCCATCATACCCTGGCCGAGACGCTGGAGGCGATCAGCGACCTGACGCCCGAGCAGCTGGAGCGCTATATCCGCGCCGGCGTGGTCGTGCCGGTGCAATCCGAACAGGGTCCGCTGTTTCGCGACATCGACCTGGCGCGGCTGAGCCTGGTCGTCGACCTGGCCGAGGGCTATCACCTGGACGAAGAGGCGCTGGCCCTGGTGCTGTCGCTGGTCGACCAGTTGCACGGGCTCAGGGGCGACATGCGGGCGATCCTGGACGCGGTGGCGCGCGAGCCGGTCGAGACGCGGGTGCGGCTCAAGGCCGCGATCCGCGAGGTGCGGGTGGTGACGCGCTAGTCCGCCCTGCCGCAGGCGGGCAGGGCGCGGGAGGGCAGCTCGGCCATGATCGCCAGCCGCTCGGCCTCGGTCATGCGGCCCCAGCCGGCGATCTCGTCGATGCTGCGCAGGCAGCCGGTGCAAAGCCGGCTTGCCGGCTCGATCCGGCAGATGTTGACGCAAGGCGTCGAGGGCTTCATCCGCCGGCCCCCAGGAAGCGCAGCCGATCCAGCGCGCCTTGCAGGATATAGCCGGCCGCGACCTGGTCGATGACCTCGGCGCGGCGCTTGCGCGAGGTGTCGCCCTCGAGCAGCGCGCGTTCGGCGGCGACGGTCGACAGCCGCTCGTCCCAGAAGGTGATCGGCAGCGGTGTCAGCCGTTCCAGGTTGCGGGCAAAGGCGCGGGTCGATTGCGCCCGCGGCCCCTCGCTGCCGTCCATGTTGCGCGGCAGGCCCAGCACCAGCCCGACCAGCGCCCGGTCGGCGGCGATCTGCAGCAGCGCCTGCGCATCGACGGTGAACTTCGTGCGCCGGATCACCGTCAGCGGCGAGGCGACGCTGCGCAGCCCGTCGCTGACCGCGACGCCGATGGTCTTGGTGCCCAGGTCCAGCCCGGCGACGGCGCCGGTGCGGGGCAGGGCTGCGGCGAAGCTCTCGACGTTCTCGCAGATCATTCCAGCCCGGCCTGTTTTGCCGCCGCCTCGATCACCTCCAGCGCCGCGGCATCGCCGGCGAACTGCTTGCGCGCCTCGCCCAGGATGTCGCCGGCATGGTCCTTTTGCCCGATCACCGGCAGGGACGAGATCAGCCGCGCCCATTCCTCGGGCGTGCCGCCCTGGGTCGCCAGTCGGGTCTCCAGCCCCTTGACCATGCCCTCGACCATCTGCTGGCGCTCTTCGGCGGTCATTTCCTCGGCCGCGGCCATGGTGTCGGCATCCGGGCCGGGCATCGCGGGCAGGCTGGGCATGCCCGGCGTGCCCGAGGCGGCGGGTTCCGGCGGGGTATAGTCCGGGTGGCCGGCAAACCAGGCCAGATCCTGGATCGAGCCGCGGATCGGCGCGATCCAGGGCGCGTCCTCGGGGCCTTCGGCCAGCAGCCGGGCCCAGACCGGAAACGCCTGGTCGGGCCGGCCGTTCTGCAGGTGCAGCAGCCCGGCCATGAAGCGCGCCTGCGGATTGCGGGCATCGCGCGCCAGGGCTTGGGCCACGGTATCCTCGGCCTCGCGGGTGATGATGCCGCCCGCCGCCTCGATCGTCAGCCCGGCCAGCCGCGCCAGATCCTCGGCGCTGGCCTTGTCGCCGCGCAGGGCAACCAGCCGGCGCTGCGCATCCTTGGCGGCGACGAGGTTGCCCAGCCGCTCCTCGTGCTCGGCCAGAAGCTCCAGCCCGCGCGGGTCGTTGGGGTTCTTCATGACCGCCTCGCGCAGCCGCTCGATCAAGGCGACATAGTCGGCATCGGGCTCGGGGCGGGCGGGGCGGGGGGCCTGCGCCTCGGCCTCGGCCTGGCTGGGGCGGGTGTCGTAAAGCTCCTGCGCCTGGGCGATGCGCTGCGCGATGGGGGCGTCGGGCCGGTCGGGCTGGCCCAGGCGCTGGTAGGTCAGGAAGGCCCCGCCCAGCAGCACGGCCAGCAACGCCAGCGCCGCCCAGCCGCCGGCGCTGCGCCGGGTGGTTCCGGCGCGTTCCAGCGCGCGGTCGGCGGCCAGCACCTTGCGCCCGATCTCGACCCGCAGCCGCTCGGCATCCGCCGCGTCGATCACGCCGCGCTCCAGATCGCGCTCGACCTCGCGCAGCTGGTCGCGATAGATTCGCAGGTCATAGGCGGCGGCGGGCTCGGCCGCCTCGCCCTGCCGGCGCAGAAGCGGCGCGGCGATGGCCACGGCCACCACCCCCGCCAGCGCGGCGCAGATGATCCAGAACATCGGCTTCCTCTCTTTGGCTGGTCCGGTGATAGCGGTTTTCCGCTGGCCGAGAAAGTCAAAGCCCTGCGACAAATCGCGAACTGGACCGCGGGACATCTGCGCCGACCCCTGACGCAATTCGACAATCGCCCCGTCGCAACGCGGCTTGCCCGAAAACCGCCCTCGCTTCACTCTGCATGGATCGAGTCGCAAGAGGTTCCCCCATGCCCGCATCTGCAAGTTCCAGCACCGGCCGCTATTCGGTCTTTGCCATCGCGAAAGAGGCGATGCGGCTGCATACCGGCTGGAAACGCGCCTGGGCCAGCCCCGAGCCCAGGAAGAAATACCAGGTCGTCATCGTCGGCGCCGGCGGCCACGGCCTGGCCACCGCCTATTACCTGGGCAAGAATTTCGGCATCACCGATGTCGCGGTGATCGAAAAGGGCTGGCTGGGCGGCGGCAACACCGGCCGCAACACCACCATCATCCGGTCGAACTACCTGCAAGACCCGTCGGCGGCGATCTATGACAAGGCGCTGAAGCTTTATGAAAACCTGTCGCAGGATCTGAACTACAACATCATGTTCAGCCCGCGCGGCCTTCTGATGCTGGCGCAGACCGAGCATGAGGTGCGCGGCTACAAGCGCACCGTCTATGCCAACCAGCTGCAGGGCGTGGCGACCGAATGGGTCAGCCCCAAGCGCATCAAGGACATGCTGCCGATCATCAATATCGAGGGGCCGCGCTATCCGGTCCTGGGCGGGCTTTACCAGGAACGCGGCGGCACCGCCCGCCACGACGCCGTGGCCTGGGGCTATGCCCGCGCCTGCTCGGCCATGGGCATGCATATCATCCAGAACTGCGAAGTGACCGGCATCGAGACCGAAAACGGCCAGGTCAGGGCGGTGAACACCGGCAAGGGCCGGATCGAATGCGACAAGCTGGCGCTGATCGCCGCCGGCCACAGCTCGGTCCTGGCCGAGATGGCGGGCTTCCGCCTGCCCATCGAATCGCTGGCGCTGCAGGCGCTGGTGAGCGAGCCGATCAAGCCCTGCTGCGACCTGGTCATCATGGCCAACACCGTCCACGGCTACCTGTCGCAATCCGACAAGGGCGAGATGGTGATCGGCGGCGGCACCGACGGCTTCAACAACTACACCCAGCGCGGCTCCTGGCACCATGTCGAGGAAACCGTCCGCGCGCTGATCGAGACCTTCCCGATGCTGTCGCGGCTCAAGATGCTGCGGCAATGGGGCGGGATCGTCGACATGACCGGCGACCGCTCGCCCATCCTGTCGGCCACGCCGGTCGGCAACATCTTCGTCAACTGCGGCTGGGGCACCGGCGGCTTCAAGGCCATCCCCGGCTCGGGCTGGGCCATGGCGGAACTGGTGGCCAAGGGCCAGCCGGGCCCGCTGGCCGCCGATTTCGGGCTGAACCGCTTCGTCCAGGGCCGCTTCATCGACGAAAGCGTCGCCGCGGGGGTGGCGCATTGATGCGCAGCGCGGGCATGATCCTGCCGGCGCATGCGGTTTTTGGGCCGATTTTTGCCCAAGTGCCGGTTGCGGCGGAAAATTTTTCGCAAGGGTTGGGAAACTGTTCCTCGTCTGGTGAATTGTTGGATTACGTCACCATGACCAAGGAGTTTTCTTCATGGCCGAACAGAACAAGAGCAACCTCTGGCTCATCGTCGGCGTCGTCGTCGTCGTGCTGGTCGTCATTTACTGGTTCGTGTCTTCAGGCACCGAGCCAACCGCGACCGAGCCGCCGACCGCACCGGCCGTCTCGTCCGAACCCGCACCGGTCGATGACGGCGCCGTCTCGGTCGAGCCGCCGGCCGATGCTGCTCCGGCCGATCCCGCTGCTCCCGCCCCGGCCGAGCCTGCCACCCCGGCTCCGGCCAACTAAGGCGCCCCTTTCGGCGCCTTCGGGCGCCCTCTCTCTCCAGGGCCGGGGGGCGATTTGCCCCTCGGCTTCTGGCCATGCCGTGTTCGGCGGCCGCGCGGGCTGCCCCGGCGATGGCCTGCTGCGCCCAAGCGCGGCGCACCCGCGCCCCCTCTCTGCAAGCCGCAAAGCCCGCGCCGCCGCGCCGGGCATTGCCGGCTGCGCGCCCTTCATCGACCTTTCGCTTTCCATTGCCGCCATGCGCGCCCGGCCGACCCCCTGGGCGCCGGCCCGCCTGCGCGTCCTGCCGCCCAAGGAGTGATCCATGCTGACCCTGACCTGTCCCTATTGCGGCGTCGCGGCCGAGGAAACCGAGCTGCAGCCCGGCGGCGAGGCGCATCTGAAGCGCTTCGGCCCCGGCTCGTCCGATGCCGAGTTCGAGGCCTATCTGTTCGCCCGCAAGAACCCCAAGGGCGTGCATTTCGAGCGCTGGCGCCATGCCTATGGCTGCGGCAAGTGGTTCATGGCGGCGCGTGACACCGCCACGCTGCAGGTCTTTGGCACCTACAGCGCCCAGACCCCGCATCCCACGCCCGAGATCGTCGCCGCAGTCCAGGCCGCCCGCCCGGATTGGCAGCCCGACTGGACGCCCGCCACCGCCGAAACCCCCGCCGAAAGCCTGAACGCATGACCCAGACCGGACCCTTCCGCCTGCCGCGCGGCGGCCGCCTGATCGACCGCGCCTATCAACTGCCCTTCCGCTTCGACGGCCGCCAGATGCGCGGGGTCGCGGGCGACACGCTGGCGTCCGCCCTGCTGGCGAACGGCCAGCTGATGATGGGCCGCAGCTTCAAGTATCACCGCCCGCGCGGCCCGATCGCCTCGGGCGCGGAAGAGCCGAACGCGCTGCTGGGCCTTGGCCAGGGCGGCCGGTTCGAGCCGAACCAGCGCGCCACCACCACGCCGCTGGTCGGCGGCATGGCCACCACCAGCCAGAACTGCTGGCCCAGCCTGAACGCCGACATCGGCGCGATCAACAACTGGATGTATCGCTTTTTCCCGGCGGGCTTCTATTACAAGACCTTCATGCATCCGCGCCCGTTCTGGAAGCATGTGTTCGAGCCGATCATCCGCCGCTCGGCCGGCCTGGGCAAGGCGCCGACCGAGGCCGACCCGGACAAGTACGAACAGGCCTATGCCCATGTGGACGTGGTGGTCGTCGGCGGCGGCATCGCCGGGCTGACCGCCGCCCGCGACGCGGGCCGCGAGGGCAAATCGGTCTGGCTGGTCGAGCAGACGCCGCATTTCGGCGGCCGCACCCCCACCGACCATGCCGAGGGCCAGGCCCGCGTCGAGGCGCTGCTGGCCGAGCTGCGGGGGATGGCCAATGTCACCCTGCGCCGCTCGACCCAGGCGACCGGGCTTTACGACCATGGTTATCTGCTGGTGCGGGAATCGCTGGCCGACCACGACCCGAACGCCGGCATTCCGCGCCAGCGCCTGTGGCGCCTCCGCGCGGGCCATGTGATCGTCGCCACCGGCGCGCTGGAGCGGCCGCTGAGCTTTGCCGGCAACGATGTGCCGGGCGTGATCCTGGCCTCGGCCGTGCGGGATTACATCGACAATTACGGCGTGGCGCCGGGCCGCCGGATCGTCGTCGTCACCAATAACGACGATGCCTATCGCACCGCGCTGGTGGCGCTGGATGCGGGGCTGGAAGTCGCCGTGGTGATCGACGCGCGCAGCACGGCCGAGGGCGCGCTGCCCGCGGCGGTCCGCGCCCGCGGCGTGCGCGTCCTGACCGGCAGCGCCGTTGCCGGCATCAAGGGCGGCCAGGCGGTCGAGGCGGTCAAGATCTGCGCCCATTCCGGTTCGGGCCAAGTGACCGAGACCGTGGATGCCGATTGCGTCGCCATGTCCGGCGGCTGGTCGCCGGTGGTCCACCTGTGGAGCCATTGCGGCGGCAAGCTGAACTGGTCCGACGCGCAGTCGATGTTCGCGCCCGATCCGAACCGCCCCCCGACCGGGGCCGACGGCAAGGCGATGGCCAGTTGCGTGGGGGCGGCGGCAGGCGACCTGCTGGTCTCGGAGTTGACCGGGGCGCAGGCCGAGGCGGCGACCATGCCGGTCTGGGTCATGCCGGCCCACGCCACGCGCAAGATGAAGTTCAAGATGTGGCTCGACTTCCAGAACGACGTGAAGGTCTCGGATGTCGAACTGGCCGCGCAGGAAGGCTATCACAGCGTCGAGCATACCAAGCGCTATACCACGCTGGGCATGGCGACCGACCAGGGCAAGGTCAGCAACATCAACGGCTTGGCCGTGCTGTCCAATGCGCTGAACCAGCCGATCCCGGCCACGGGCACGACGACCTTCCGCCCGCCCTATACGCCGCTGACGCTGGGCACCATCGCCGGCGAGGCGCGGGGCGAGATCTTCCAGCCCTTGCGCAAGACGCCGATGCATGGCTGGCACGAGGCGCAGGGCGCCTTCTTCGAGCCGGTGGGCCATTGGCGCCGCCCCTATTGCTACCCCAAGGGCGGCGAAAGCCATGGCGACGCGGTGGCGCGCGAGATCCGCGCGGTGCGCGCCTCGGTCGGCACGCTCGACGCCTCGACCCTGGGCAAGATCATCGTCAAGGGGCCGGATGCGGGCAAGTTCCTCGACATGATGTATACCGGCATGATGTCCACCCTGCCGGTCGGCAAGTGCCGCTATGGCCTGATCTGCAACGAGAACGGCTTCCTCATCGACGACGGCGTGGCCGCGCGGCTCAGCGAGGACACCTGGCTGGTCCACACCACCACCGGCGGCGCCGACCGCATGCACGGTCATTTCGAGGACTGGCTGCAATGCGAATGGTGGGACTGGAAGGTCTATACCGCCAACGTCACCGAGCAATGGGCGCAGGTCGCCGTGGTCGGTCCCAAGGCCCGCGTGCTGCTGGAACGGCTGGGCGGCCAGATCGACCTGTCGCCCGAGGCGCTGCCCTTCATGGGCTGGATCGAGGGCGAGATCGCCGGCATCCCGGCGCGGGTCTATCGCATCAGCTTCTCGGGCGAGCTTTCCTTCGAGGTGGCGGTGCCCGCGAACCGCGGCCTGGAGCTTTGGGAAAAGCTGCATGAGGCCGGGCGCGACCTGAACATCACCCCCTACGGCACCGAGGCCATGCACGTCATGCGCGCCGAAAAGGGCTTCATCATGATCGGCGACGAAACCGACGGCACGGTGATCCCGCAGGATCTGGGCATGTCCTGGGCGATCAGCAAGAAAAAGACCGATTATATCGGCAAGCGCGCGCAAGAGCGCAGCTTCATGACCGATCCCGGCCGCTGGAAGCTGGTGGGCCTGGAAAGCGTGGACGGGCGGGTGCTGCCCGACGGGGTCTATGCGGTGGCCGACGGGGTGAACCCGAACGGGCAGCGCAACACCCAGGGCCGCGTGACCTCGACCTACATGTCGCCGACGCTCGACCGGCCCATCGCCATGGGCCTGGTGCGGCAGGGGCCGGACCGCATGGGCGAGGTGCTGGAATTCCCCGTCGCGGGTCAGGAAAGCTACAAGGCGCGGATCGTCGATCCGGTCTTCTATGACAAGGAAGGGAGCCGGGCGAATGGCTGAGGCACTGGCGAAGATCTCTCAGGTGCAGGACTGGGGCATGATCCAGATCCGCGCCGACCTGGCGCGGGCGGGCGATGCCATCGCCGGGGCGGCAGGGGTCGCGCTGCCCGAACAGGGCCGCATCACCACCGACGGCAGCCGTTCGCTTGGCTGGATGTCGCCGGACGAGCTGCTGCTGATCCTGCCGCGGGCCGAGACGGCCGAGGCGCTGGCCGCGTTGCAGGACGCGCTTGCGACCGAGCACGCGCTGGCGCTGGATGTCAGCGACATGCGCGCGGTGTTCCGCATCCAGGGCGCCCGCGCGCTGGACGTGCTGATGAAGCTGTGCCCGACCGACCTGGCGGCCATGCCCGCGGACGGGCTGCGCCGCACCCGCGCGGCCCAGGTCGCCTGCGGCATCTGGCGCGAGCCGGGCGGCTATGTGCTGATCGGCTTCCGCTCGGTCACCGACTATCTGCGCGGCATCCTGACCGGCGCGGCGGCGCCGGGCACGCAGCTTAGCCCGCGCTAGGACTTGTAGCCGCGGCCGGGCGGCGTATGGATGGGGTGAAAGCCACCCGGTTGATTCCATGCGCCCCGCCCTGCCTCTGCCCATTCTTCTGGCCGGCCTGATTTTGCCGGTTCCCGCCGCCATGGCGCAGGACTGGGGGCAAGAGCCGCCGGTGGTGATGATGTGCCAGATCATCGACCACAGCGGCACCGGCTGGGTGCCCGAGTTCATCATGATGACCCGCCAGACCTCCGGCCCGCGCCAGGGCCGGATCGAGGTTTTCGACCCGATCCTGCAACGCATCCTCGGCCAGCCGATCGAGGCCAGGATCACCGCCGACGACCGCACCAGCCGCACCTATGGCTGGGCGCTGGCCGGGGTGCGCAATGCCTCGGGGCAGCGGACCGAGCGGCTGGACTACCGGCTGACGGTGCAAAAGGCCGATGGCAGCGCGCGGGTGACGGCGACGGCGCTTGGCTATGACAATGTCATGACCGGGACCGGGGCCTGCGGCTCGCCCGGCGGGGGATAGGGCAGGAACCCGCGCCGCCTTGAAGGCGTTTAGCGGCCGACAGGGCTTTTCCCCGACTGGCTCCTGTGCCAGAACACAATCCGAAACCGTTGGAAAGGAAATCGAAAATGGCCTTCACGCTTCCCGATCTTCCCTATGCTCACGACGCGCTGGCCGCTGGCGGCATGTCCAAGGAGACGCTGGAATACCACCACGACAAGCACCACAAGGCCTATGTCGACAAGCTGAACGAGCTGATCGCCGGCACCGAATGGGAAGGCAAGAGCCTCGAGGACATCGTCAAGGGCACCTACCAGTCGGGGGCCGTGGCGCAGAACGGCATCTTCAACAACGCCAGCCAGCATTGGAACCATGCCCAGTTCTGGGAAATGATGGGTCCGAACCCCGGCGCCATTCCGGGCGAGCTGGAAAAGGCCCTGGCCGAAGCCTTCGGTTCGGTGGACGAGTTCAAGAAGAAATTCGCCGAGGCCGGCGTCGGCCAGTTCGGCTCGGGCTGGGCCTGGCTGGTCAAGGACAAGGACGGCAGCCTCAAGGTCACGAAGACCGAGAACGGGGTGAACCCGCTCTGCTTCGGCCAGACCGCGCTGCTGGGCTGCGACGTGTGGGAACACAGCTATTACATCGACTTCCGCAACGCGCGGCCGAAATACCTGGAAAACTTCCTCGACAAGCTGGTGAACTGGGAAAACGTGGCCTCGCGCCTCTGACCCCGGCAAGACGCCGCATCAAGGCCCGCCCCGTTCGGCGGGCCTTTTCCATGGCGGGCGGAATCGGGTTGCGGCGGGGCGCATCCGGCGCCAGGCTTTGCCCGATGCGCAAGGAGACGAGATGAAACCGCTGCTGCCCGCCCTTTGCCTGGCCCTGATCCCCCTTGCCGCGCCGGCCCAGGATGCGGCGCTGGTCGTCCGCGACGGCTATGCCCGCGCCGCCAATCCGCGCTCCGGCGCCGCCTTCATGGTGATCGAGAATCGCGGCACCGAGGCCTGCACGCTTTCCTCGGTCGCCTCGGACGCGGCCGAGCGGGTCGAATTGCATACCCATCGCGACGAGGGCGGCGTGATGCGGATGGTCAAGGCGGATCCGATCCGCATTCCCGCCGGCGAGTGGCACGCGCTGGCGCGGGGTGGCGATCATGTGATGCTGATGGGGTTGAAGCAACCGCTTGCGGATGGCGACCAGCTGGCGCTGACGCTGGATTTCGGCCCCTGCGGCAGGGTCGAAACCCGCCTGCCGGTGGATAACGGGCGCATGCCGGCCCCCGCTGCGGGGCATTAGCGCCGGCCTTCGGCCTTTTCGATCAGCGCCTCGACCTTGGGGCCCAGCGATTGCACGATCAGCCCGACGCCTTCGGCCGAGGCATGCAGCCCGTCGGCTTGCAGCATGGTCCTGTAGCCTTCGTCCGGCAGGTCGAAAAGCGGCTGATACAGGTTCTCCATCAGCAGCGCGTCGTGCTGCGCGGCCATGCGCGGCCAGATCCCGGCCCAGTCGCGGCTCAGCGGCTCGTCATGGTCGGGCGAGGCGATGCCGACCAGCAGCAGCGGCCGGCCGGTCTTGCCGGCCTGGCCCAGGATCGAATCCAGGTTGTCCTCGACCATGGCGGGGGAAAAGCCCATCAGCAGGTCGTTGCCGCCCAGCTCGACGATCACCGCGTCGGGCTTGTGGCGGGCCAGCGAATAGCCGATCCGCACCCGCCCGCCGGCGGTGGTGTCGCCCGAAAGCCCGCCGTTCAGCACCAGAACGTCATGGCCGCGCGCCCTTAGCCAGTCCTGCAATTGCGGCACCAGCCCGTGCTTGCGCGGCAGGCCGTAGCCCTCGGTCAGGCTGTCGCCGAAGGCCAGGATGCGCAGCGGCGTCGCCGCCGCCATCGGTGCGGCCGCAAGGGCCAGGATCAGGACAAGGGCTTTCAGCTTCATGCGGCACGCCTCAATCGCAACGCGTTACTGACCACGAAGACCGAGGACAGCGCCATCGCCCCGGCCCCCAGCATGGGTGACATCTGCGGCCCGCCAAAGGGCACCAGCGCCCCCATGGCCACGGGAATCAGGGCCACATTGTAACCGAAGGCCCAGAACAGATTCTGCCGGATATTGCGCATGACGCTGCGTGACAGGCGGATGGCCCGCGCCACGCCCATCGGATCGCCGCCGACCAGCACCACCTCGGCCGATTCGATGGCGACGTCGGTGCCGGTGCCGATGGCGATGCCGGTTTCGGCCGCGGCCAGCGCCGGGGCGTCGTTGATGCCGTCGCCGACAAAGACCGTGCCCGGCCCCATCTCGCGGATGGCGGCCAGCTTGCCCTCGGGCAGCACGCCCGCAGTCACGCGGTCGATGCCCAGCTTGCGGCCCACCGCCTCGGCCGTGGCCTGCACGTCGCCCGAGATCATCTCGGTTTGCAGGCCGAGCGCGTGCAGCTCGGCCACGGTCTGGGCCGCCTCGGGGCGGATCGGATCGGCCAGCGCCATGGCGGCGGCGTGCCGGCCGTCCACGGCCAGATGCACCGGGGTCGCGCCATTCGCCGCCCAGCCCTCGGCTGCGGCGATCAGGGCGGGGGCGGCGGGAATGCCCGCCTCGGCCAGCGCGGCGGCATTGCCGATCAGCAGCGCGCGCCCCTCGACCCGCGCCGAAAGCCCGCGCCCGGCATTGGCCGCGACCGCCTCGGCCGGGGGCAGGTCCAGCCCCTTGTCCCGCGCGGCGCCGACGATGGCGGCGGCCAGCGGATGCTCGGAACGCGACTCGGCCGCGGCGGCAAGGCGCAGGGCGTCCAGGGGGCCGATGTCCTCGGCCTCGATGGCGGTCAGGGCGGGGGCGCCCTGGGTCAGCGTGCCGGTCTTGTCGAAGCCGACGATGCGCGCCTCGGCCAGCCTTTGCAGCGCGTCGCCGCGCCGGAACAGCACGCCCAGCTCGGCCCCGCGCCCGGTGCCGACCATGATCGAGACCGGCACCGCCAGCCCCATGGCGCAGGGGCAGGCGATGATCAGGACCGAGATCGCCGCAACCAGTGCCTGTCCCAGCGCGCCGGTGAAGATCATCCACAGCACGAAGGTCAGCAGCGCCAGCCCCATCACCAGCGGCACGAAGACCGCGGTGATGCGGTCGACCAGTGCCTGCACCGGCAGCTTGGTGGCCTGCGCGTCCTCGACCATGCGGATGATGCGGGCGAGCACCGTGTCGCCGCCGGTCGCGGTCACGCGATAGGCCAGCGCCGCATTGCCGTTCACCGTGCCGCCGGTCACGGGATCGCCGGGCTGCTTGGCGACCGGCACCGGCTCGCCCGTCAGCATGGATTCGTCCACCGCGCCGCTGCCCTCGGTCAGCACGCCGTCCACCGCCACCCGCTCGCCGGGGCGCAGATGCACGATGTCGCCGGGGCGCAGCTCGGCCACCGGGACTTCCACGATCTGGCCGCCGCGTTCCACATGGGCGCTGTCGGGCGCAAGTTCGATCAGCCGGCGGATGGCGTCGCCGGCCTGGCCCTTGGCGCGCGCCTCGAGCCAGCGGCCCAGCAGGATCAGCGTCACGATGACGGCGGCGGCCTCGAAATAGACATGCACCGAATCCGGCGGCAGCACGCCCGGCGCAAAGGTCGCCACCGTCGAATAGAGCCAGGCCGCCGAGGCGCCAAGCGCGACCAGGCTGTTCATCTCGGGCGCGCGGCGCATCAGCGCCGGAAAGCCGATGCGGAAGAACATCCGCCCCGGCCCGGCCAGGACCGCCGTGGTCAGCAGGAACTCCAGCACCCACAGCGTGCGCTGGCCAAGCGCCATGTGCAGCCAATGGTGGAAGGCCGGGAAGGCATGGCCGCCCATCTCGGCGACAAAGACCGGCAGGGTCAGCGCAAGGGCGATCAGGAAGTTGCGCTTCAGCGCCGCCGCGTCGCCGCCATGGTCGTGCATGTGATGGCCGGCCTCGGCCTGCACCTGCGCCGGATAGCCCTTGGCGGTCACGGTATCGGCCAGCGCCTGCGGCGCGACGGCGGGGGAATGGCGGATGGTGGCGCTGGCGGTGGCCAGGTTCACCTGCGCCGAATCCACGCCGGGCAGCGCGGCCAGCGCCTTTTCGACCCGGCCCACGCAAGAGGCGCAGCTCATGCCCTCGATGCTCAGGCGGGTTTCAAGCGGCTCGGCCGGGTAGCCGGCGCTTGCCAGCGCCTCGACGGCGCGGGGCAGGGCCTCCGGCGCAGCCAGGCGGAAATGCGCCCGGCCGGTGGCCAGGTTGACCCGCGGCTCCTCGACGCCCGGCACGGCGGCCAGCGCCTTTTCGACGCGGGTCACGCAAGAGGCGCAGCTCATGCCCGAGACGGTCAGCTCGGCATCGTTTGGGTGATGTTTCATCGTTTTGTCCTGTCAGAATGGCGGAAAAGACGCGATTCAGACAGGATGGGGCGGGGCCTGCGGATGTTGCGGCACGTGGTTCAGGCCGGGCTGCCGGGGCGGCCCCTCGCCCGGCGCGGGGCGCCAGCGCAGCGGGTGGCCGTCGCCCGCCAGCACGGGGCGGGCCAGGCGCGGACGGGCCGCGACATGGCAGCGGCAACCGCGACCGCCCCGGCCCCGGCACAGATGCGGGGCGCGCGTGGGCGCGCGGCGCGGCGGGCGGCGGATGGAGGCACAGGTCGCGCAGGTCATGGCGGGGCGGTCCTTTCCCGATGCAAGCTAGGCACGTTTGCCGCGCGTTTCAACCGCGTCACGGCGCTTTGAGTTGATCCCGGACGCCCAAGCGGTTAGGCGCATGGTCAAGAAACGCAAGGATTCAGGACGGACAGATGAACCGCAGACAGATGCTGATGGCTGCCTTGCCGCTGGTGGCCGCGCCTTCGCTGGTTTTCGCACAGGGACAGGCGCAGCCGGCGGCGCTGACCACCCAGGCCGAGCCCAAGCGCGACCCCTATGCCCCGACCGAGGTCTCGATCCGCAACGATTTCGAGGTCGGCAGCATCGTCGTGGTCTCGAAGGACTTCTTCCTCTACCACGTCGTCGCTCCGGGCCGGGCGGTGCGCTATGGCGTCGCCGTCGGCAAGGCCGAGCTGGTCTGGAAGGGCCGCGCCACCGTCGGGCGCAAGACCGAATGGCCCAGCTGGACGCCGACGCCGGCGATGATCAAGCGCAATCCCGGCCAATATGCCCGCTGGGCCGACGGCATGCCGGGCGGCCCCGGCAACCCGCTGGGCGCGCGGGCGCTGTATCTTTACGACGCCAAGGGCAACGACACCTCGATCCGCATCCACGGCACGACCGAGCCCAATTCGATCGGCCGCGCCGTCTCGAACGGCTGCATCCGCATGCGCAACGAGGCGGTGATGGACCTGTTCGAGCAGGTGCCGATCGGAACCCCCGTCTACGTCTACTAAGTGGACATCCGCCTGACATCGCTGTCGGACCCGGCGCTGTCCGGGTTCGATACCGTCATCGATACGCGCTCGCCCTCGGAATATGCCGAGGATCACCTGCCGGGCGCGATCAACCTGCCGGTGCTGTCCGACGAGGAGCGCGCGCAGGTCGGCACGATCTACAAGCAGGTCTCGCCCTTCGACGCCCGCAAGCTGGGCGGCGCCATGGTCGCCGCCAATGCCGCGCGCCATATCGCCGGGCCGCTGGCGGGGCTGGGCGGCGCCTGGCGGCCGCTGGTCTATTGCTGGCGCGGCGGCCAGCGCTCGGGCGCCTTTGCCGGCATCCTGTCGCAGATCGGCTGGCGCGTCGGGCGGCTCGAGGGCGGCTACAAGGCCTGGCGGGCGCTGGTGGTGGCGGGCGTGGCGGCGCCCGTCGCCGCGCCGGTGCTGGTGCTGGACGGCAATACCGGCAGCGCCAAGACCGAGATCCTGGCGCGCCTTGCCGCGCGCGGCCATCAGGTCGTCGACCTGGAGGGGCTGGCGAACCACCGCGGCAGCCTGTTCGGCGCCATGCCGGGCGGCCAGCCGTCGCAGAAGCGCTTCGAAAGCCGCCTTGCCATGGCGCTGGAGGCGCTGGACCCCGCCCGGCCGCTGCTGGTCGAGGCCGAAAGCTCGCGCATCGGCGATCTGAACCTGCCGCGCGGCATCTGGCAGGCGATCACCGCGGCGCCGCGCATCCGCCTGGCCGTGCCGGTCGAGGCCCGCGCCGCCTATACCGCCCGCGCCTATGCCGAGACCTGCGCCGACCCCGAGGCGGTGGCACGGATCGTGGGCCTGTTGCGCCCGCTGCACCCGGCCGACCGGATCGAGGGCTGGCTGCGCATGATCGACGCGGCCGACTGGAGCGGGTTGGCCGAGGGGCTGATGCGCGACCATTACGACCCGCGCTATGAAAAGCACCGCGCGCGTCATGACGACGGGCGCGGGCCGGTGGTGGCGCTGGACGGGCTGGAAGACCTGGAAGCCGCCGCTTCGGCGGTCGAGGCGGCGCTGGCCGGGCTTGACCCTGCCATGCCGGCGCCGGTGGCGCGGCCGGCGGCCTCCGGCGGGGATATTTGAACACGAAAGAAGCCGGGGTCAGGTGCCCTGGGCGAGAAAGCGGCGCAGGATGCGTTCCAGCTTGGCCGCGCCCAGGGGGGCCATGGCCTTGGTGTGTTCATGGCTGATCGATTCGTCCGAGAGCCCCGCGCCCATATTGGTGATGACCGAGACGGCGGCGCAGCGCAGGCCGAGGAAGCGCGCCAGGATCACCTCGGGCACGGTGGACATGCCGACCGCATCGGCGCCCAGGATGCGGGCGGCGCGGATTTCGGCCGGGGTTTCGAACGAAGGCCCCGAGAACCAGCAATAGACCCCCTCGGGCAGCGCGATCCCCTCGGCCTCGGCGGCGGCTTTCAGCCCGGCGCGGATGCCTGGGTCATGGGCTTCGGTCATCGGCACGAAGCGCGCCTCGGACGGCTCGCCGATCAGTGGGTTGGTACCGGCGAAGGCGATGTGGTCCGACAGCAGCATCAGCGAGCCCGGCGGCATCGCGGCGCGCAGGCTGCCGGCCGCATTGGTCAGGATCAACCGTTCTGTGCCGAGCGCCTTGAGCACCTCGAGCGCGGGGCGCATGACATCGGCGCGGCCGGATTCGTAGTAATGCGCCCGCCCGCCGAGGACCGCGACGCGCCGGCCCTCCAGCGCTCCGACGACCAGTTGCGGCACATGGCCCGACACCCCGGCATGGGGAAAGCCCGGCAGGTCGGAATAGGGAATGGCCACGCCCTCGACCGCTGCCGCCAGATGCCCGAGGCCGGAGCCGAGGACCAGCCCGTATTCCGGCGGCGCCGCGCCGGCGCGGTCGCGGATCAGGCGGGCGAGTTCAGCGTTCCTTGACATAGGGCTCTCCTCCCGCACGCGGCGGTATGGCGCGGCCGACGAAACCGGCCAGGATGACGACGGTCAGGATATAGGGCAGGGCGTTCATGAACATCGAAGGCACGGTGACGAAACCCAGATCCAGGTTCGGAAAACGGTTCGCCACCGCCTCGAGCAGGCCGAAGAGGAAGGTCGCCCCCAGCGCCCCCCAGGGCCGCCACTTGGCAAAGATCAGCGCCGCCAGCGCGATGAAGCCGCGCCCGGCGGTCATTTCCTTGACGAAACCGGCCGAGATGCCGGTGGCGAGATAGGCCCCGGCGATGCCGCAAAGCACCCCGCAGATCATCACCGCGGCAAAGCGCAGCCGGACGACCGAGACGCCGGCGGTATCGACCGAGGCCGGGTTCTCGCCCACGGCGCGCAGCCGCAAGCCGAAGCGGGTGCGGTAAAGCACCCACCAGGTCAGCGGCACCATGGCGAAGGCGACATAGACCAGGACGGTGTGGCCCGAGACCAGCTCGGCATAGATCGGCCCGATCACCGGCACCGGGCGCAGGCTGTCGGCGAAGGGCAGGGTGATCTCGCCGAAGCGCGCCGCGCCGGAAAGCGAGGGCGTGCGCCCGCCCAGCCCGAAGATCTTCTGTCCCAGCAGCACCGTCAGCCCCGAGGCGAGGAAGTTGATCGCCACGCCCGAGATCAGCTGGTTGCCGCGAAAGCCGATCGAGGCCACCCCGTGCAGCCCGGCCATGGCCGCCGCGCCGGCGATGCCCGCCAGCAGCCCCAGCCAGGCGCTGCCGGTGGCATAGGCGACCGAGGCCGAGGCAAAGGCCGCCATCAGCATCTTGCCCTCGAGCCCGATGTCGAAGACCCCTGCGCGTTCCGAATAAAGCCCGGCCAGGCAGGCCAGCAGCAGGGGCGTCATCAGCCGCACCGCCGAATCGAGGATCTGGATCAGCGTCGCGAAATCCATCACGCCCCCTTTCGGCGCAGCGCCGCGAACATCCGCTCCAGCGGCATGCGCACCATGTTGTCGAGCGCTCCGGTGAACAGGATCACCAGCGCCTGGATGACCACGATCAGCTCGCGCGGGATCGAGGTCCACAGCGCCAGCTCGCCCCCGCCCTGGTAGAGGAAACCGAAGAGCAGCGCCGCCAGCAGCACGCCAAGGGGATGGTTGCGCCCCATCAGCGCCACGGCGATGCCGATGAAGCCGGCGCCCTCGACCGCGTTCAGCACCAGCCGCTCGGCCTCGCCCATGACGTTGTTCACCGCCATCAGCCCGGCCAGCGCGCCCGAGACCAGCATGGCCAGCACGGTGATGCGCACGGGCGAGATGCCGGCGTAAAGCGCGGCGGGCTCGGACTTGCCGAAGGCGCGGATCTCATAGCCCAGCCGCGTGCGCCAGATCAGCAGCCAGACCAGCAGGCAGGCGGCGATGGCCAGAAAGAAGGTGACGTTGGCGGGGGTGTTGCGGCCCCATTCGACGCCCAGCCCCAGCGCCATCTCGGAAAGCTTCGGCAGATGCGCCGCCTCGGGGAAACGGGCCGAGGCCGGATCCATGCTGCCCACCGGCCGCAGCACGTTCACCAGCATATAGTTCAGGGCCGCGGCGGCGATGAAGTTGAACATGATGGTGGTGATGACGATATGGCTGCCGCGCCGGGCCTGCAACCAGGCCGGGACCAGCGCCCAAAGCGCGCCGAACAGCGCTGCCCCCATGGCCGCCGCCGGCAGCGCCAGCGCCCAATGCGGCCAGGGCAGCGCCAGTACCACCAGCGCCACGCCCAAGCCCCCCATGGCGGCCTGCCCCTCGCCGCCGATGTTGAACAGCCCCGCATGATAGGCAACCATCACCGCCAGGCCGGTAAAGACGAAATTCGTCGTGTAATACAGGGTGAAGCCCCAGCCATAGCTGGACCCCAGCGCGCCCTGCACCATCACCTTCAGCGCCTCGGCCGGGCTTTCGCCGATGGCCAGGATCACCAGCGCCGAGATGGCAAAGGCCAGCACCAGCGAGATCAGCGGCGTCAGGATCACATCCGCCCATTTCGGCATTCGCTCCATCAGCCTGCCTCTCCCGGCTTTCTCCGTTTTCCAAATACCCCCGCCGGAGGCATGCGACGCCTCATCCCGCACCGCCGCCGGCATCGGCGCGCGCCGGTTCCACCCCGGCCATCAGGCAGCCCAGGTCGCCGGTCGTCGCCTCGGCGGGCAGCCGCTCGCCCATGATGCGGCCGTCGAACATCACCAGGATGCGGTCGGACAGCGCCATGATCTCGTCCAGCTCGACCGAGACCAGCAGCATCGCGCGGCCGGCGTCGCGCAAGGCGACGATGCGCTTGTGGATGAATTCGATGGCGCCGATGTCCACCCCGCGCGTCGGCTGGCCGATCAGCAGCAGCTCGGGGTTGCGCTCGACCTCGCGTGCCACCACGATCTTCTGCTGGTTGCCGCCCGAGAAGCTTTTTGCCGCAAGGTCCGGGTTCGGCGGGCGGATGTCGAAACGCTGGATCTTGCCCATCGCATCGGCGCGGATGGCGGCATTGTCCATCAACGGGCCGCGCTGGAACTCCGGCGCATGGTGATAGCCGAAGGCGATGTTTTCCCAGGCGGTGAAATCCATGATCAGCCCCTCGGCCTGCCGGTCCTCGGGGACATGGCCGATGCCGGCGCGGCGGCGGGCGCGGCCGTCGGCCCCCGGACCCTGCAGCGGCAGGGGCCGGCCGCCAAGCCGGATCTCGCCCTGCAGCCTTGCCCCCGCCTCGGGAAAGCCGCCCAGGATCTCCAGCAGCTGCGTCTGGCCGTTGCCGGCGACGCCGGCGATGCCCAGGATCTCGCCGGCGCGGATCTCCAGGTCGATGCCGCGCAGCCGCTCGACGCCCTCGGCATCGACCATGCGCAGGCCCCGCACTTCCAGGACCGGGGCGCCGGGCCGGGCGGGGGGCTTGTCCACCCGCAGCAGCACCTTGCGGCCCACCATCAGCTCGGCCAGCTCGGCCGGGCCGGTCTCGGCGGTCCTGACCGAGGCCACCATCTCGCCCCGCCGCATGACCGAGACATTGTCGGTGATCTCCATGATCTCGCGCAGCTTGTGGGTGATCAGGATGATGGTCTTGCCCTCGTCCTTGAGCCCGCGCAGGATGCGAAACAGGTGGTCGGCCTCGGCGGGGGTCAGCACGCCCGTCGGCTCGTCCAGGATCAGGATGTCGGCCCGGCGATACAGCGCCTTCAGGATCTCGACCCGCTGCTGGTGGCCGACCGACAACTCCTCGACCAGCGCGTCGGGATCGACCTGCAAGCCGTATTCGGCCGCCAGCCGCTTCAGCTCGCCGCGCGCCCGCGACAGCGAGGGGCGCAGCAGGCGGCCGTCCTCGGCGCCCAGGACCACGTTTTCCAGCACGGTGAAGTTCTGCACCAGCTTGAAATGCTGGAACACCATGCCGATGCCGGCGCGGATCGCGGCCTGGCTGTCGGCGATGGCGACGGGCTTGCCGCCGACCAGGATCTCGCCCGCATCCGGGCGATAGAAGCCGTAGAGGATCGACATCAGCGTCGACTTGCCGGCGCCGTTCTCGCCGATGATGCCGTGGATGGTGCCGCGCGGCACCACCAGGTCGATGCCCTTGTTGGCCTGCACCGGCCCGAAAGCCTTGGAGATCCCGCGCAATTCGATCGCCGGGGCGGGCGTGGCCGTCATTCACTGCACCGGGCAGGTGTTGTCGGCCATGTAGTCGTGAACCGTGATCTCGCCCGCCTCGATGGCCTTGGCGGCGGTATCGATGGCGCCGGCGATCTCGTCCGAGATCAGCGGCTTGTTGTTCTCGTCCATGGCCAGCGACACCCCGCCCGAGGCCAGGTCCATGACCCTCACGCCCGGCTCGACCTCGGTCCCGGCCTTGAAGGCCTCGTAGACGGAATTGTCCACGCCCTTGACCATCGAGGTCAGCACCTTGCCCGGATGCAGGTGGTTCTGGTTGCTGTCCACGCCGATCGACAGCACGCCGGCATCCGCCGCCGCCTGCAACACGCCGATGCCGGTGCCGCCCGCCGCGGCATAGACCACGTCCGCGCCTTGCGAGACCTGCGCCTTCAGCAACTCGCTGCCCTTCACCGGGTCGTTCCAGGCCGCCGGCGTGGTGCCGGTATAGTTGATGATCAGCGTGCCGTCCGGCCGGGTGGCCTTGAAGCCCTGGGCATAGCCGCATTCGAACTTGTGGATCAGCGGGATGTCCATGCCGCCGATGAAGCCGACCGTGCCCGATTTCGACGCCAGCGCCGCCGCGACGCCGGCCAGGTACGAGCCCTGCTCTTCGGTAAAGACCACGGATTGCACGTTGGGCTGCTCGACCACCATGTCGATGATGACGAATTTCGTGTCGGGATAGTCCGGCGCGATCTTGGCCAGCACCTCGCCAAAGGCAAAGCCGGTCATCACGATGGGATTGGCCCCGGATTGGGCCAGCCGGCGCAGGGCCTGTTCGCGCTGCGCCTCGGATTGCATCTCCAGTTCCTTGTAGGTGCCGCCGGTCTCGGCCTTCCAGCGCTCGGCCCCGTTATAGGCGGCCTCGTTGAAGGATTTGTCGAACTTGCCGCCGAGGTCGAAGATCAGCGCCGGATCGGCCAGGGCCGCGACGGGCAGCAGGGTCAGGCAGGCGCCGGCGAGCAGGGATTTCATCAGGGACATGTCGGACCTCAGGACGGTTTGCGGGCGAGTCGGCCCAGGATTGTCGGATTAGGGCGCATGGGCCGGAATCCGTCAACAATCTTGTCTGGGGTCAGAGCGCCTGCCGCATCAGCACCGCATCCAGTCCGGGGGCGTAATAATTCCGCCGCTTTCCAAGGGTTTCCCAGCCCGCGCCGGCATAAAGCGCGATGGCGGCCGCGTTGTCCGCGGCGACTTCCAGGAAGGCTTCGCGCGCGCCCCGCGTCCGTGACGTCGCGGCGAATTCGGCCAGCAGCGCCGAGGCCAGCCCGCGGCGGCGCGCCTCGGGCGCGATGGCCAGCGTCAGCAGCTCGGCCTCGTCGGCGATGGCACGGCCCAGCAGGAAGCCCTGCGGCCGGGTCAGCAGGAAATTCGGCGGGCCGGCCAGCAGCGCCTGGAACTCGGCCGCCGTCCAGGGCCGCGGATGCGCGGCAAAGCAGCGGCCATGCAGCGCTGCCAGATCCTCGGGCGTCATGACAGGATCAGCGGGCCGCGGTCGCGCGCCGGCGCGGCATCGGCCGGGCGCAGATAGATCGGCGCCGGGCGCGGCAGGTCCGGCTGGTCGCGCCGTGCGGCGGCGATGCGGGCGATGGCTTCGGCCAGCGGCATGGCCGCGGGCAGCGGCGCGGGGCCGGGCGGCAATTCATGCGCGGGGGCCTGTTGCGGCCGGGTGGCGGCGCCGGTGCCGAAATCCTGCCAGATCACCTCGCCCATGCGCGAGGGCACGGCGACGCGGCAGGGGCGGGGCAGGCCATGCGCGGCCGCCTCGGTCACGCTGACGCCGACGGCGGGGATGCCCAGCGACAGAGCCAGCCCGCGCGCCGCCGCCACCGATATGCGGATGCCGGTGAAATTGCCCGGCCCGATGCCGCAGCCGATGACGGAAAGGTCGCGCCAGCCGACGCCCGCCTCGGCCAGCACCTGGCCAAGCAGCGGAAACAGCCGCTCGGCCTGGCCGCGGGCCATGTCCTCGTGACGCTGGACCAGCAGGCGGTCGCCTTGCAGCAAAGCGGCCGCGCAATGCGCGGCCGATGTGTCGAAGCCCAGCGAGAGCGGCTCAGCCAACGGGACGGACCTCGGTCACTTCCGGGATGTAGTGGCGCAGCAGGTTCTCGATCCCCATCTTCAGCGTCAGCGTGGACGAGGGGCAGCCGGCGCAGGCGCCTTGCATGTGCAGGTAGACCACGCCGCGGTCGAAGCCGTGGAAGGTGATGTCGCCGCCGTCCTGTGCCACGGCCGGGCGCACGCGGGTATCCAGCAGCTCCTTGATCTGGCTGACGATTTCCGCATCCGGTCCGTCCTGGTCGTTATGGCCGCCGGCGGATGCGCCCTCGATGGCCGGGGCGCCGGACTGGTAATGCTCCATGATCGCGCCCAGGACCGAGGGCTTCAGGTGGTCCCAGACCGCGTCGTCGGCCTTGGTCACGGTCACGAAATCCGAGCCGAGGAAGACCCCGGTCACGCCCGGCACGGCAAAGATGCGGCGCGCCAGCGGGCTGGTGGCCGCGGCTTCGGCTGCGGGGAAATCGGCGGTGCCGCTGCCCAGGACGGTTTCGCCCGGCAGGAATTTCAGCGTCGCGGGGTTCGGGGTGGTTTCGGTCTGGATGAACATGGCGCGGGGCTCCTTTGAGGCGGATATGGGGATCGAAGGGCGGACAAGTCAAGTCGGAGGCCGCCCCCATCCCCGCCGGGCGGCCTTGAAAATGCGGCGCAAACCATCGGCGCATGACCCAGGGCCGCGGCCGGGGGGGCGGCGGCATTCGCCAGGTGCCGCGACCATCCGCCGCAGCAGGCGGCTCAGGTGATCTGTTCCAGCCGCTCGCGCGAGATGTCGCCGGGCACGATGGTGACGGGGCAGGGCAGGTTCGCCACCTCGCGCATCAGCCGCGTGACCAGCGGCCCCGGCCCCGCGCTTTCGGTCGAGGCGGCCAGCACCACCACGCCGATCTCGGGGTCGTCGTGGATCTGGGCCAGAAGCTCGGCGCCCGGCTCGCCCTCGCGCACCACCAGCTCGGGCTCGATGCCGGGGCGGTCGCGCATCCATTTGGCGAAGACCTCGTAATGCGCCTCGATCCGCTCATAGGCTTCGGCGCGCATCACGTCGGCGACGCCCATGCCGTGCTGGATGGCCGTGGTGGGGATGACCGCCAGCACCTGCACCCCGCCTCCGGTCTTTGCCGCGCGCAGGGCGGCATAGCGGATGGCGTTCAGGCATTCGCGGGAATCGTCCAGAACCACCAGAAATTTCCGCATGAATCCCGCCCCGGTTGCCTTGGAATGAGCAAAGACTGGCCGAAAGGACACGCTTGCGCAAGTCCGGCACAGTTTTCGCCCTTGCGCTCATTCAAAATTAACGAGTGCTATGGTAGGCGGGAGAAGTAGCCACAGCGCCAAAACGCGGGACGGAATTGTGACGATTCACCAGGACTGGGAAAAAGCCGATATCGCACGGCTCGCCACAGTGGCCCAAGCCGAGATGTCGTGGTTCAAGGACCAGGCGCATGCGCCCGCCATGGCCACCATGCCCCTGTCGAAGCGGGTCTTCGACATCACCCTGGCGCTGGTGGCCCTGGTGCCGCTGTCCATCGTCATGGCGGTCTTTGCCCTGATCCTGCTGGTCTTGCAGGGGCGGCCGATCTTTTATGCGGCGCCGCGGATGGCGGCGCCGGGGCGGACCTTCACCCATCTCAAGTTCCGCACCATGCTGTGCCAGCAGGACGATTTCGGCGTCACCGGCGCGCACAAGGCCTGGCGCATCACGCCGCTCGGCCATTTCATGCGCCGCACCCGCATCGACGAATTGCCGCAGCTGTTCAACATCCTCAAGGGCGACATGAGCTTTGTCGGTCCGCGCCCGACCATCCGCGAATATGTCGAACGCTATCCCGCGGTCTATGGCCAGGTGCTGAAAAGCCGGCCCGGCGTCACCGGGCTGGCGACGCTGATCTATCACCGGCACGAGGACCGCATCCTGCGCCGCTGCAAGAGCGCCGAGGCAACCGAGGCCGCCTATGCCCGGCGCTGCCTGCCGACCAAGCTCAAGATCGACCTGATCTACCAGAAGAACCGGACGCTGGCGCTGGACCTTTGGATCATCTGGCGCACCGTGCTGATCGTGCTTTACAAGGACGAGCGGCCTCGCCGCCGCGGCCGCAAGTAAGGCCCCCGGCGATTTTTCCGATGCGCGCGGATCCCCCGCCCCCGCCGGGCGTTATGGCGGTATATCCATCCTAGGCCTACAGGATTCTGACGCCACCGGCGCGGAAACGGAAAGGGAAATGCTTGCAGCGTAAGGCTCTCGTCACCGGAGGGGCAGGGTTCATCGGCAGCCACCTCGTCGACCGGCTGCTGGCCGCCGGAGAGGAGGTCGTCGTCCTGGACGATCTCTCCAGCGGCAGGATGGACAATCTGCCCGCGGAGGTGCGGCTGGTCCGGGGCGACGTCTGCGATGCCGATCTGGTCGGCAGGCTGCTGGCCGGGGTGGACTGCATCTTTCACCTTGCCGCGCGGGTTTCGGTGCAGCTTTGCATCACCGACTGGATGGCCGCGCATCGCGTCAACCTGGGCGGCACCATGGCCGTGCTGCACGCCGCGCACCGGGCCGGCAACATTCCCGTGGTCCATGCCTCGTCCGCGGCGGTCTATGGCAACCGCGCCGGCGCCACCTGCCGCGAAAGCGACCTGCCCCTGCCGATTTCGCCCTATGCCGCCGACAAGCTGGCCGCCGAGCATCAGGCCGGCGCCATGGCGGCGGTGAACGGTCTTTCTTCGGTCGGGCTGCGGTTCTTCAACGTCTATGGCCCGCGCCAGGACGCGGCCTCGCCCTATGCCGGGGTGATTTCGCGATTCTGCGCCAACCGGCTGGCGGACCGGCCGCATGTGATCTTTGGCGACGGGCAGCAGAGCCGGGATTTCATCTATGTCGCCGATGTGGTCGAGGGCCTGCTTTGCGCCCGCGACCTGGCCGGGAGGGCGCCGGGCGCCCAGGTCTTCAACCTCTGCACCGGGGTCGAAACCACGCTGCTGGATCTGGTGCGCCAGATCGACGCGGTCGCGGGGCGGGGGGCCAGCGCCATCGAACACGCGCCGGCGCCCCCCGGCGACATCCGCGCCTCTTGCGGCTGTCCGCAGGCCGCGCGCGACCGGCTGGGCTTCGTCGCCGCCACGGACATGCGATCGGGGCTGGACATGCTTTGGGACAGGCTGGGTCCGGCTGGCTAGAGGGCATCTGCATCTGAGGATGCCCACCTTGCCCGAACTCTGTTTCAGGATCGAGAAACGGTGCGATCTTGAGCAGGCGAGCCTTGATCGATGGGCAATGGGGGGCGGATTGAACCACCTCTGCCGGGCAAGGCGGGTGACCGGGCCGGCAGCGGGGCTGACAACCGGCTCCCGCATCGACGCGGTTCTGCGGCTGGCGCGTCACGTGGCGCGGCGTGACCTGCCGCCGGAGCCGGGGCGCTGGAGGGGTGCTTGCCCCGATTCCGCCGCGGGCCTCGCGCCAGGGTGTGGGGTTGTCTTTTCAAGGAGTTGAAAGCCGATCTCCGTCGATCGATGCCCCGATCTCAAGGGTCCATGCCGATGCGATCTCGCAGATGGTGCCGTGGCGGGCTGACCACGAGAGTTCATGCCGCGGTGGATGCACCCTGCCCGGCAAGGTTCCCAGTGACGCCTGGGCATGGCGCCGGTAGCCCGCAGGCCAAGGGATTGCTCTGCGGCCTGGCCGGCCCCTGCCAAGCCATCGCCGATGCCGGATGCGGCAGGGATTTGCCGGATGCGGCAGGGATTCCTGCGCCGGTTCATTTTTGGCGATCTGCGCGCCACCGCAGCCGGGCCGGAAGGCACCCCCCGGCCGGAGTCTCCGTAAGAAGCGCCGCACGGTGGCATGTTTTCTTAAACCGGATCAAACCCTTCCGCCGCATCGCGCCCCGCTGCGAGGAAACCGTCGCCTCGTCAAAGGCATTCCCCGACAGCGCCGGCGCAATCGCATGGTTTCCTAAATGAAGGCGCCGGCTTGGTTCAGCGCCTCGGGGAAGGGCGGGGTGCCATAGCCGACCCCGGTCAGGTAAAGCCCCTGCGGCGGGCAGACCGGCCCGCAGGCGGCGCGGTCGCGGGCGACCAGCGCCTCGGCCACGCGTCCGGGCGGCCAGGCGCCGGCGCCGACCCGCTCCAGCGTGCCGACGATCGAGCGCACCTGGTTGTGCAGGAAGGACCGCGCCCGCAGGGTGAAGCGGTATTCGCGGCCCTGCGGGATCGGGGTTTCCTGGATGGTCAGCTCGTCCAGCGTCTTCACCGGGCTCTGCGCCTGGCACATGGTCGAGCGGAAGGTGGTGAAGTCGTGCCGGCCCAGCAGATGCGCCGCGCCCGCGCGCATGGCGGCCAGGTCCAGGGGGTGCTGCACCTGCCAGGCGCGGCCGCGGTCATGGGTCAGCGGCGCGCGGCGCGCGACCAGCCGGAACAGGTAGCGCCGCTCATGCGCCGAGAAGCGGGCGTGGAAGTCGTCCGCCACCCGTGCCGCGGCCAGCACGGCGACGGGGGCGGGCTTCAGGTGCCAGTTCAGCGCCTCGGACAGCCGGAAGGGATCCCAGTCGCGCTGCAGGTCGGCATGCGCGACCTGGCCGGTGGCATGGACCCCGGCATCGGTGCGCCCCGCCGCGGCGATCCGCGCCCCGGCCGTGAAACCGGGATCGAGCCGGCCGAGCGCCGCCTCGATGGCGCCCTGCACGCTGGGCCGGTCGGCCTGGGCCTGCCAGCCGGCAAAGGGGCTGCCGTCATATTCGATCAACAGGGCGAAACGGGGCATGGCTAGCGGCGCGGCTTGTCGGATTCGCGCGGGATCAGCAGGTCGTCGAGCGTCATCGAGCGCGGCAATTCGGCGGGCTCGGCCGGTTCGGCGGGCGCGGGCCGGGGCCGCACGCCTTCCCGTGCCAGCCGGTCGCGCAACACGCCGATCTCGATGTCCAGGTCGCTGCGGCCGCCTTCCAGCAGCTTGGCGCTGCGGGCGGCGAACTCGGTTTCCAGGTCGTCCAGCAGCGTCTCGTAATCCCGGCGCGCGCGCGGGTCGCGGGTCTGGGCGTAGAGGTCGGCGAACTTGACCGTCGCGTCGCGCGCGCCTTGCAGGTAGACGCTGAGATAGCGGCGCAGGGCGGCGATGGTGTCGGGATTGTCCTCGACATGGGCGAAGAGTTCGCGCGCGGTGGCGGCGAACATGCCGACGCGGGCCTCGAGCCGGCGGTCGCCGCTGCGCAGGATGGCGTCCTGCATGGCCTTCAGATGCGCCTCGCCCTCGGCGACGATGCGTTGGGCGCGGTCCTGGCGGACGCCGTCGATGCCCTCCATGCCCTTGTCGCGCATCGGGTCGCCGCCGAAGGCGAGCCAGTGCAGCATGGCCCCGGCGACGCCGATCACCCCGGCGCCGGCCTCGGCCCCCGGCACATAGGCGCCCAGGGCAAGGCCGAGCCCGGTCAGGATGCCGCCGAAGAGCTTGCGCGGGATCGCCGGGCGGCGGGCGATGCGGCGGGCGTCATAGGCGGCCTCGGCCTGCAGCCCCTGGCGTGTCATCCACATGCCCGAGGCGATGGTGCCGAAGGCGATCAGGTGCAGGGCAAGCCCGGCCGGATCCTGCCAGAAGGCGCTGATGAGAAAGGGGGCCGCCATGATCGTGACCCAGCGCGTGCGCGATTCCAGCGGATGCCGGATCTCGCCCGGTGCGGGGCGCGCGGGCGGGCGCGGGCCGGTGCCGTCCGGCCGGGGCTGCGGCGAGAAGCGGCCGCCGAAACGCCTTGCCATCGCCGCGCCCTCAGCCCGCGCCCAGGAAGGAGGCATAGAGCGTCAGGCCCATCAGCAGAAAGAAGGACAGGCGCTGCATGGCTTTCCGGGACATGGGCTTCCTTTCGGCGCGTCGGGCAATGTTGCCCGCAGGATATAGGGCCTTGCGGGCGGGAACGGAAGGGCGCGGCGGTCGGGGGGCTCTGCCCCCCGCGCCTCATGCGCCCCTCGATGGGGCGCGTGAGGCGCTCCCCCCGGAGTATTTGGAAAACGGAGAAAGCCGGTTTCGGGCGGGCGGTGCGGCATGCGGGGAAGGGGTGGAGCGGGTGATGGGAATCGAACCCACGTATTCAGCTTGGAAGGCTGCTGCTCTACCATTGAGCTACACCCGCGTCGCGCCTTTCTATAGGGGGTGGCGCGGGTTCGTGCAAGCGTCGCGCGCTTGACGCCTGCGGGGCGGCGGGGCAAGCAGGGCGGCATGATCGATATCCGTCCCGTGGCCAATATCGTCGGCAAGGTCGTCGTCACGCTGGGGACGGCGATGGCGCTGCCCATGCTGGTCGATTGGTGGCATGGAGACCCGCATTGGCTGATCTTCCTGGAATGCGGCATCCTGACCATGCTGGCCGGCGGGCTGGTGGCGCTGTCCACGCGGCAAAAGGACAAGTCGCTGACCATCCAGCAGGTGTTCCTGCTGACCGCGATGCTGTGGCTGGTGGTGCCGGTGGCCGGTGCGCTGCCCTTCATGCTGGGCGCGCCGCAGGCCGGCTTCACCGACGCCTATTTCGAGGCCATGTCGGGCGTCACCACCACCGGCACCACCGCATTCCCCGACCTCGACAACCTGCCCAAGGGCACCAACCTGTGGCGGGCCTTCCTGAACTGGGCGGGGGGGCTGGGGATCATCGTCGTCGCCATGATCTTCCTGCCGGTGATGAAGGTCGGCGGCATGCAGTTCTTTCGCTCGGAAGGCTTCGACACGCTGGGCAAGATCCTGCCCCGCGCCTTCGACATCGCGCGCGAGATGACCGGGGTCTACATCGCCATGACCGCAAGCTGCATGGTGGTCTATATCCTGCTGGGCATGAAGGGCTTCGATGCGCTGGTGCTGGCGCTGTCCACCTGTTCCACAGGGGGCTTTTCCAATTACGACGCCAGTTTCGCGCCCTTCATCGGGCCGGCGGAATATGCCGCCGCCTTCTTCATGATCCTGGCCTCGATCCCCTTTATCCGCATGGTGCAGCTGATCCGCGGCTCGGCCGAGCCGATCTGGCGCGACATCCAGGTCCGCGCCTATCTGCGCTGGACCTTCTATGCCATCGCGCTGGTGGTGCTGTACCGGCTGTTGTGGCTCGAGGCGAAGAACCCCTTCGACGTGATCCGCGAGACCACGTTCAACGTCGTCTCGACCTTTTCGGGCACCGGCTTCGCCTCGACCGACGTGACGCAATGGGGGCATTTCCCCTTTGTCGTGCTGATCGTGGTCGGGCTGATCGGCGGCTGCACCGGCTCGACCTCGTGTTCGGTCAAGGTGTTCCGCTATCTGGTGCTGTTCCAGGCGGTCAGGGCGCAGCTCAAGCGCATGCAGTCGCCGCACCGGGTGTTTCCGCTGCTTTATGGCGGCCGCCCGCTGGAAGAGGACGTGGTCGATTCGGTGATGGCCTTCTTTACCCTGTTCATCCTCAGCTTCGGCCTGCTGATCGTCGGGCTGGCGCTGACCGGGCTGCATCCGCGCACGGCGCTGACCGCGGCCTGGACCGCCATCGCCAATGTCGGCGTGGTCTGGGGGCCGGAGCTGACGCCCGAGGGGGCGGTGACGAATTTTCCCACCGCCTCGAAATGGCTGATGATCTGGGGGATGTATCTGGGCCGGCTGGAGCTGATCTCGGTGCTGGTGCTGCTGCTGCCGCGGTTCTGGCGCGGCTAGTCCTGCGCGATCGCCGGGGCGATGGCGGGCGCCTCGGGCCGGGCCTCGGTGGCGCCGGGGGCGAAGCGGGCCAGGTTGTCCGAGATCTCGGCCGCCAGCCGGTGCTGGTCCTCGGGGTCCGAGATCGGCCAGATCAGCACGAAGCCCTGCACCCGGCCGTCGACCACCCGGCCTTCGGCATGGCCGATATGGGTCTGGTTGCGCCCGTCCAGCGTGACGCTGCCGCGTTCCACCTTGCGCTCGGGCGCCGGCACCCAGCCGAGCGCGGTGACGAGGCCGGCGAGGTCCAGCATCTCCTGCTGGCCGCCGGGCTGCGAGAACAGGATCAGCGCCGCGCCCGAGCCGTCCTTGGGCCCATAGATCGACAGCGCGCGCTCGGCCCGGTCGAATTGCAGCTTCTCCATCGGCGCGGGCAGCATCAGGCCGGTATGGGCGTCGCGCAGCTCGGCCAGGCCCATCTCGGCCCGCCAGGCTTCGCGGCGGCGGATCAGCTCGGCCATGGCGGTCGCGGTATCGGGCGAGGCGCGCAGGCGCACGATTTCCTCGGCGATGGCGGCGCGGGTCTTGGGGCCGTCCTTGCCGTCGATGCCCCCGTCGTAATGGCCTGCCCAACGCAGGGCGCGCTGGATCTCCTCTAGCGGCGGCATGGGCACCGGCGCCGCGTCCGGGGCAGGGGGGGCGCCCAGGTCCGGCACCTTGCCGATGATCGCGATCTCGCCCATCTCCTCGCCCGGCGCGAGGAAGGCGTCCTTGGGCACCGCGCCCGCATCCCGGAACGCCTGAAGCCAGGCGGTGCCGGTCGCCCGGTCCATCGGGCCAAAGCCGATGGTCAGCCGGCCGCCCGGCAGGGTCCACAGCCCGGCCTCGGGCAGGGTCTCGCGCCATTTCGCCAGCAATTCCTCGGCCCGCGCGCGGTCGGTGGTGGATTCGAGGCGCAGGAAGAACTGCTCGGGCGCGGGTTCGGGCTCTGCCAAGGCGCCGGCATCGGCGGTCGGGGCCGCATCCTCGCCGGGGACGGGCTCGTCCCCTGCGGCCGCGGGCTGGGCCTGGGGGAAGGTCGAGGCATTGCCGCCGGGCGTCGTCGCCTGGGGATCGGCGGGGGGTTCGGCGGGCGCTGCGTCGCCGATCCGGGTCAGCTCGCGCCCCTCGGCGGCGGCCAGGAAGCTGTCGCCCGGCACCTTGCGCTGCTGCTTCAGCTGTTCCAGCCGCGCCGCCGCCTCTTCGCGCGGCATCGGGCCAAGCGCGATCCCGACCCAGCCGTCAGCCAGCGGGAACGTCACGACATCGGGGAACTCCGCGCCCCAGTTCCGGGCGGTGGCGGCCGCGGCTTCCGTGCCGCGCTTGGCCTCGATGCGGATCACTACGTCCTCGGCCTGCGCCGCAAAGCCCAGAGACAGCGGCAGAGCCGCACCGATGACGAATGCAAAGCGCCGCATGGGCATGTCCCTCTCATTGACCCTGCGCCGCCCTCTGCCTAGAAGGCGGCAGACATTTCCTGCCAGTTATGCCGAAGGAAGCCCCGATGACCAGCCCAAAGGACAATCAGACGGCGAAACCCGTCTGCTTCCAGGACGTGATCCTGCGCCTGCAATCCTATTGGGCTGCACAGGGCTGCGCGGTGCTGCAACCCTATGACATGGAGGTCGGCGCCGGCACCTTCCACCCGGCGACCACGCTGCGCAGCCTTGGCGCCCGGCCCTGGGCCGCGGCCTATGTCCAGCCCTCGCGCCGGCCGACCGACGGCCGCTATGGCGAGAACCCGAACCGCCTGCAGCATTACTACCAGTATCAGGTCATCATCAAACCCTCGCCGCCGAACCTGCAGGAGCTTTACCTGGGCAGCCTGGCCGCCATCGGCCTGGACCCGATGATCCACGACGTGCGCTTCGTCGAGGACGACTGGGAAAGCCCGACGCTGGGCGCCTGGGGCCTGGGCTGGGAGGTCTGGTGCGACGGCATGGAGGTCAGCCAGTTCACCTATTTCCAGCAGGTCGGCGGGCATGACTGCCGCCCGGTCTCGGGCGAGCTGACCTATGGCCTGGAGCGGCTGGCCATGTATGTGCTGGGGGTCGAGCATGTGATGGACATGCCCTTCAACCCGCCCGGCAGCCCGATCCCGCTGAGCTATGGCGACGTTTTCCGCCAGGCCGAGCGCGAATATTCCCGCTGGAACTTCGAACAGGCCGATACGGACATGCTGCTGCAGCATTTCAAGGATGCCGAGGCGGAATGCGACCGCATCCTGGCCGCCGCGGACACGGACGGCGCCGGGCGGCGCATCCCGATGGCGCATCCGGCCTATGACCAGGCGATCAAGGCCAGCCACCTGTTCAACCTGCTCGATGCGCGCGGCGTGATCTCGGTCACGGAGCGCCAGGCCTATATCGGCCGCGTCCGGGCGCTGGCGAAACGCTGCGCCGACCTGTTCGTGACCACCGAGGCGGCGGGCGCGGTAGGGGGAGGGGCGGCATGAGTTCGGGCAAGATCGTCGCCTCGATGCTGGTGCTGGTGGCCGTCATGGCCGGCCTGGCCGTCTGGTATCTGCAGGTCTATGGCTTCTACGACCAGGTGGACGAGATCAGCGGCGCGCAGGACATCGTCGTCACCGATGCGCAGGGCGCCACCCATCCGGTCGCGGTCGCGGATTTCAAGGCGATCGACGCCACAAGCTCGCCCATCCGCTATCGCGCCTGCTTCACGCTGGACCCGGCTGAACTGGCCGATGCCGCGCCCTATGCCGGTGCGACGCCGCTGAACGGGCCGGGCTGGTTCAAGTGCTATTCCGCCAGGGCGCTGACCGCCGACCTGGAATCGGGCGCGGCCCGCGCCGTGCTGGGCCAGGCCGAGATCCGCCCCGACGTGGACCGGGTGATCGTGGTCTATCCCGACGGCCGCGCCTTTGCCTGGCACCAATTCAACGACAAGACCCCCGAACGCGGAGTGATGGACTGATGCCCGACCTTCTGATCGAGCTTTTCTCGGAGGAGATCCCGGCGCGGATGCAGGCCCGCGCCCGCGAGGATCTGAAGAAGCGCGTCACCGACGGTCTGGTCGAGGCGGGGCTGACCTATCGCTCGGCCGGCGCCTTCTCGACCCCGCGCCGGCTGGCGCTGGCCGTCGAGGGGCTGACCGCGGAAAGCCCGACCACGCGCGAGGAACGCAAGGGCCCCCGCACCGACGCGCCCCAGGCGGCGCTGGAGGGCTTCCTGCGCTCGACCGGCCTGACCCGCGAGCAGCTGGAGGCGCGCGACGACAAGAAGGGCCAGGTCTGGTTCGCGGTGGTCGCCAAGCCCGGCCGCCCCGCCGCCGAGATCGTGGCCGAGGTGCTGGAGCGCACGATCCGCGATTTCCCCTGGCCCAAGTCGATGCGCTGGGGCTCGGGATCCCTGCGCTGGGTGCGGCCGCTGCATTCGATCATCTGCCTGCTCTCGGACGAATCCGGCGCCAGCGTGGTGCCGCTGGAGATCGAGGGCATCCGCGCCGGTGCCACCACCCGCGGCCACCGCTTCATGGCGCCTGATCAGATCACCGTCTCGGGCTTCGAGGACTACGCCGCCAAGCTGCGCCGCGCCCGCATCATGCTGGACCCCGCCGAACGCGAGGCGGCGATCCGGCAGGAGGCGGCGAACCTCGCCTTCGCCCGCGGCTGGGAGATCGTGCCGGACGAGGGCCTGCTTTCCGAGGTCGCGGGCCTGGTCGAATGGCCGGTGGCCCTGATGGGCGCCATCGAGGACCGTTTCCTGTCCCTGCCGCCCGAGGTGCTGCAAACCTCGATGAAGGAACACCAGAAGTTCTTCTCGGCCCGCAATCCCAGGACCGGCCGCATCGAGGGCTTCGTCACCGTGGCGAATATCGAGAACCCCGACCATGGCGAGACGATCCTGAAAGGCAACCAGCGCGTGCTGGCGGCGCGCCTGTCGGACGCGGCCTTCTTCTGGGACAACGACCTGCGCGAGGCGAAAGCGGGCATGCAGGACTGGGCCGAGGGGCTGCGTTCGGTGACGTTCCAGAGCAAGCTCGGTAGCCAGGCCGACCGCATCGCCCGCATCGCGGCGCTGGCGCGCGAGATCGCGCCGCTGGTCGGTGCCGACCCGGACCAGGCGGAACAGGCGGCCAGGGTGGCCAAGCTCGACCTGCGCTCGGCCATGGTGGGCGAGTTCCCGGAACTGCAGGGCACCATGGGCCGCTATTACGCGCTGGCGGCCGGCCTGCCCGAGCCGGTGGCCGACGCCGCCCGCGACCATTACTCGCCGCTCGGCCCCTCGGACGCGGTGCCCTCGGCGCCGGTGTCGGTGGCGGTGGCGCTGGCCGACAAGCTCGACACGCTGACCGGCTTCTGGGCCATCGACGAAAAGCCCACCGGCTCGAAAGACCCCTTCGCGCTGCGCCGCGCCGCGCTGGGGGTGATCCGGCTGGTGCTGGTGAATGGGGTGCGCGCCAATCTTGGCCAGACCTTCGCCAAGGCCCGGCCCGATGCCGATGCGACGGACCTCCTCGCCTTCTTCCACGACCGCCTGAAAGTCCACCTGCGCGACCAGGGCATCCGCCACGACATCATCGACGCGGTGCTGAACATGCCCGGCAGCGACGACTTGGTGCTGCTGGTCAACCGTGCCACCGCGCTGAACGACGTGCTCCAGACCGCGGACGGCACCAACCTGCTGCAGGGGCTCAAGCGCGCCGGCAACATCCTCGCCCAGGCCGAAGAGAAGGACGGCGTCGAATACAGCTTCGGCGCCGATCCGAAATTCGCCGAGACCGACGAGGAACGCAGCCTGTTCGCCGCTCTCGACAAGGCGGAACCGGCGATCCGCGAGGCGGTGCGGCTCGAGGATTTCCAGGCCGCGACCCAGGGCATCGCCAGCCTGCGCGCGCCCATCGATGCCTTCTTCGAGGCGGTGCAGATCAACACCGACAACCAGATCACCCGCCGCAACCGGCTGAACCTGCTCTCGCGCATCCGCGAAGCCGGCCGGCTGGTCGCGGATTTCGGCCGGATCGAGGGCTGACCCGCTTTTCTCCGTTGCAAAAATACTCCGGGGGGAGCGCCTCCGGCGCCCCGTCGAGGGGCGCAGGAGGCGCGGGGGGCAGAGCCCCCCGGCCCGCCGCACCACCCGCTGTTCTTCGCACTTGCAGCAATGCGCCGGCCATGCCTAATGTGACGGCATCATGACCGCGCTGACAGACCCAGGTGCCATCGTTGAAATCACCCCCTCGGCGGGGATCCAGACCGCACGCCACGGCTGGCGCGCGAAATGCCTGCAGCGCCTGATCCGCATGGAACTGCCTGTGCCGACCAGCTTCGCGCTGTCGGCCGAGGCGGTGCGCGCCATCGCCGCCGGCCAGATGCCCGACCGCGCCCGCCTTGCCGCCATCATCGAGCGCGCCGACGGGCTGGTCAGCGTGCGGCCCTCGGCGATGAACCCGGCCTGGGGCGGGCCGGGCACGGTGCTGAACGTGGGCATCAACCACGAATGCCACGCCCGGCTGGTGAAAAGCCGCGGCCAGGCGGCGGCGGATGCGATCTACCTGGGCTTCGTGCAATCCTATGCCATCCATGTCGCAAGGCTGGACCCCGACATGTTCTCGGACAGCGAGGGCGGGCTTGCCGCCGCCCTGCGCGCCTATGAGGACGAGACCGACGAGGAATTCCCCCAGGACCCGGCCCGGCAGCTGGCCGAGGTGCTGCGCAGCATGGCGCGCGCCTGGGACGGGCCGACTGCGCGGCTTCTGCGCCAGGCCAAGGGCGCGCCGGCCAATGCGCCGCTGGGGCTGGTGGTGCAGGACATGGCGCTGGCCATCGGGCCGGGCGTCACCGGCTCGGGCACCATCCAGTTCATCGACAGCGTGACCGGCGCGCCGCGCCTGACCGGCCGGTTCCGCGGCCAGACCCAGGGCCGCTCCAAGGGCGAGGGGGCGGAAACGCTCTACCTGACCCGCGACCCGCGCGGCCCCTCGCTGGAAGAGGCCGCGCCCGAGGTCTTTGCCGACCTGGTCCGCTTCGGCGTCGCCGCCCGCGAACGCCTGCGCGAAGAGATGCAGATCGAATTCGTCGTCTCGGACAGTCGGCTTGCGATCATCGACGCGGTGCGGGTCAGCCGCAGCTCGCGCGCCAGCGTGCGCATCGCCGTGGCGCTGGCCCGCGATGGCATCATTCCGGCCGAAGAGGCGGTGATGCGGGTCGAGCCGCGGGCGTTGTCGGACCTGCTGCACCACCAGGTCGATCCGCGCGCACCCCGCGACGTGATCGCCCGCGGCATCAATGCCAGCCCCGGCGCCGCCACCGGGCGCATGGTCTTTACCGCCGCCGCCGCCCAGGCCTCCGAGGCGCGGGGCGAGCGCTGCGTGCTGGTGCGCCGCGAGACCGTGCCCGAGGACATCCGCGGCATGCATGCCGCCGTCGCCGTGCTGACCGAGCGCGGCGGCATGACCAGCCATGCCGCGGTGATCGCCCGCGGCATCGGCCTGCCCTGCATCGTCGGCGCCAGCGGCATCTCGATCGACACCCGCGCCCGCACCATGCTGGTCGGCGGAAGGCTGTTCCACGAGGGCGAGGAGATCACCATCGACGGCACCTCGGGCGAGGTGCTGGCTGGCGCCGCCGAGATGCTGGAGCCGGCGCTGGACGAAAGCTTCACCCAGCTTCTGGAATGGGCCGACGCGCATTGCCGCATCAGGATCCGCGCCAATGCCGACACGCCCGAGGACGCCCGCACCGCCCGCATGTTCAACGCCCAGGGCATCGGCCTGTGCCGCACCGAGCACATGTTCTTCGACGACGAGCGCCTACCGGCCATGCGCGAGATGATCTTCGCCGGCAAGCCCGAGGACCGGCGCCTGTCGCTGGAACGGCTGTTGCCGATGCAGCGCAGCGATTTCGCGGCGCTGTTCGAGATCATGGCCGGGCTGCCCGTCACCATCCGCCTGTTCGACCCGCCGCTGCACGAATTTTTGCCACATGACCGCGAAGGCATGCGGGAACTTGCCGAATCGCTGGACCTGCCCTTGTCGGACGTGACCCGCCGGGTCGAGGCGCTGTCGGAATTCAACCCGATGCTGGGCATGCGCGGCGTGCGGCTGGGCATCACCGTGCCCGAGATCTATGACATGCAGGCCCGCGCCATCTTCGAGGCCACCATCGAGGCCAGCCACAACGGCGACCCGGTGGTGCCCGAGATCATGATCCCGCTGGTCAGCGCCCGGCGCGAGGTCGAGCTGGTCAAGAACCGCATCGACGCGGTCGCCGCCGCCGTCAGGAACGAGACGCGCAAGGATTTCACCTATCGCCTGGGCGTGATGGTCGAGACGCCGCGCGCCGCGCTGCGCGCCGGCGACATCGCGGAACATTCGGCCTTCTTGTCCTTTGGCACCAACGACTTGACGCAGATGACCTATGGGCTGTCGCGCGACGACGCCGGCCGCTTCATGGGCACCTATGTCAACCAGGGCGTCTATTCCGAGGATCCGTTCCACATCCTCGACCGCGACGGGGTGGGCGAACTGGTCGCCATCGGCACCGAGCGCGCCCGCAGCCACAAGCCCGACATCACCATTTCGGTCTGCGGCGAACATGGCGGCAACCCCGAATCCATCGCCTTCTGCCTGCGGGCCGGGGTGAACTACGTTTCCTGCTCGCCCTTCCGGGTGCCGGTGGCGCGGCTCGCCGCGGCGCAGGAATCGATTCTCATGGGCCGGGAAGAGGCGGAATCGGCGGCCGGGACGGAGTCCTAGGACCAGCCGGTTTTGGCCGGAATCTGCCCGTTGGCCGTTTTGTCGTCGGCGGGTTTCCGCCAAAATCGTTTGATTTCAAGCGAATCGCATCCCTCACGTCCATGTGGGCTGGATCGGCCCGCCCTGTTTCGGGCCTTTAACGCCAGACCGCCGCCCACGGGGCACCCCTCGGGCGGACCTTCCGACGAACCAGACCGGGCCGGGCCCGGACCGAAAACAGGACCAACATGTCGATTAGCAAGTCATGGCTGGCGCGCGTTTCCGTGTGTGTGGCTGTCGCCCTTTCCCCTGTCGCAACCACTCCGGCCATGGCCGACGGCAAGCACCAGGTCGCTTATGAAACCAAGTCCGGCCGCGCGACGCGCCAGGCGACCGTCCAGATCAATCCCGCCGATCTGCAATGCCTGTCCGAGGCGCTGTATTTCGAGGCCCGCGGCGAGGGCGTGCAGGGCCAGCAGGCCGTGGCCGAGGTGATCCTGAACCGCGTCGATCATCCGCGGTTTCCCAAGACCGTCTGCGGCGTGGTGAACCAGCGCGGCCAGTTCACCTATAACAAGAACGCCCGCATCCGCGAAAAGGGCACCTACGCCAGGGTGCAACGGGTGGCCATGGCGGCCCTGGCCGGTGCGCCGCGCACCCTGACCAACGGCGCGACCTATTTCCACGCCCGCGGCGTCAGCCCCTCCTGGTCCAAGCGGTTCGAGCGCACGATTCGGATCGGCAGCCATACCTTCTACCGTTCGGATCGCCGGCTGGCCTCGAACTGAGGCGGCGACCCAGGGCGGCGACGCAAATCTGCCATGCCATGCGCGGCCCTGTCCCTTGCGGCGGGGCCGTTTTCCTGAAAACACGGGCGGCATGGACCAGCCTGACCGTATCCACCTGCGCGACTATATCCTTTCGGCCGAGATCGGCGCGTTCCAGACCGAACGCGGCCAGCCGCAGCGCCTGCGCTTCAACATCGACGTGGAACTGGCGACCCATGTCGTCGGCGTCAACGACGAGGTGGACCGGATCCTTTCCTATGACATCCTGACCGGCGCCGTGGCGGCCGGGCTGGCGGATCGCCGCTATGACCTGCTCGAGACGCTGGCCGAGAAGATCGCGGCGCAGATCCTGGCGCATCCGCGCGCGGCGCAGGTCTCGGTCACGGTCGAGAAGCTGGACCGCATCCCCGGCGCGCTGGGGGTGACGCTGGTGCGCCGCCAGGCGCGGGTCGAGGCCGACCAGGTCCGGGCGCCGATCCGGGTGGTCTTTCACGGCTGCGACCTGGCCCTGCCCGAGGGCGCGGTGGCGCTGGTTCCCGATGCGCCGGGCCTGCCGCTGCCGCAGGGCGGCAACCTGCGCGAGATCGCGCTGCTGGCGCTGGACCAGGCCGCCTGGGCCTTGGCCGGCCGCCTGGGGCTGACCGTGGCCGACAGCCGCACCGAGCTGGACTGGGCCGCGACCGAAGGCCGCGCCGTGGTCTGGGCGCCCGCGCGCATGGTGCGCGACGTGGCCGGGCTGGCGGCCGAGCCGCAGGCGCTGGCGCTGTGGCTGGCCGAGCGGCTGGGGGCAAGCCGCCTCGACTGGGCGCTGCCCGAGGGCGCCGCCCAGCCGGCGGTGCCGGCAGGTTTTTGCATTCCGACCGCACGTCTTTGATCTTCGTGCTTGAATCGGCCGTGCGCCGGCGTAGAGACGCAAGGCATGACCGATTACTTCCGCCCCATTCCATCTGAGACGGGCCGCTGGCAGCTGGCCGGCGGCTGGGTGCGTTTCTCGCAATGCGAGCTTTTGCGCCGCGGCGAGGCGCCGCGCGTGGTGGACAGCGCCCCCGATGCGGTGCTGGCGGCGCTGACCGCGCCCCGCGCGCCGCTGCTGGGCCTGTCCCTGGACCGGCCGCGCATCATGGGCATCGTCAATGCCACGCCCGACAGCTTCTCGGACGGTGGCGCCTATGACGGGGCCGAGCAGGCGCGGTTGCTGGCCGCACAGGGGGCCGAGATCCTGGACATCGGCGGCGAATCGACCCGGCCCGGCGCGCGCGAGGTGCCGGTGGCCGAGGAAATCGCCCGCCTTGCCCCCGCCATCGCCGCGGGCCGTGGCCTGGCGGCGATCTCGGTCGATACCCGCAAGGCCGAGGTGGCGCGGGCCGCCATCGCAGCCGGGGCGGGGCTGGTCAACGATGTCTCGGGCTTCGACTTCGACCCGGCCATGGCCGGGACGGTGGCCGCGGCGGGCGTGCCGGTCTGCCTGATGCACGCCCAGGGCATCCCCGAGACGATGCAGGACAACCCGAGCTATGGCGACGTGCTGCTGGACGTCTATGACGCGCTGGCCGAGCGCATCGCGCGGGCCGAGGCGGCGGGCATCCCGCGCGACAGGATCGTGATCGATCCGGGCATTGGTTTCGGCAAGACGCAAGAGCATAATCTGGCCATCCTGCGGCGGATCTCGGTCTATCACGGGCTGGGCTGCGCCGTGCTGCTGGGGGTGTCGCGCAAGCGGTTCATCGGCGGCATCGGCGGGGCCGAGCGGCCGGCGGACCGGGTGCCGGGGACGCTGGCGGTGACACTCTACGGGATCGCGCAGGGCATACAGATCCACCGCGTCCATGACGTGGCAGAAACAAGGCAGGGCCTCGCCCTCTGGCGGGCCGTGACCATATAGACAAGATGAGCGGGGCAAGATGAGCAGGAAACTTTTCGGCACCGACGGCGTGAGGGGCCGCGCCAATACCCATCCGATGACGGCCGAGATGGCGCTGCGCCTGGGTGCCGCCGCCGGCCGCTATTTCCGCCGCAACGGCGAGGATCACCACCGCGTCGTCATCGGCAAGGACACGCGCCTGTCGGGCTACATGCTGGAAAACGCGCTGACGGCGGGGCTGACCTCGACCGGCATGAACGTGCTGCTCCTGGGCCCGGTGCCGACGCCGGCAGTGGGCTACCTGACGCGGTCCATGCGGGCGGATGTCGGCATCATGATCTCGGCCAGCCACAACCCGGCGCAGGACAACGGCATCAAGTTCTTCGGCCCCGACGGGTTCAAGCTGTCCGACGAGGCCGAGGCCGAGATCGAATCCATCGTCGCGGGCGAGATCGTCCCGGCCCAGCCGCAGAACATCGGCCGCGCCAAGCGCATCGACGACGGGCGCGGGCGCTATGTCGAATATGCCAAGACCACCTTCCCCTCGGGCCAGCGGCTGGAGGGGCTGAAGGTGGTGGTGGATTGCGCCAACGGTGCCGCCTATCGCGCCGCGCCGGACGTGCTGTGGGAACTGGGCGCCGAGGTGATCCCGCTGGGGGTTTCCCCGAACGGGCACAATATCAACGACGGGCTGGGCTCGACCCATCCCGAGGCCTGCGCCCGCGCGGTGCTGGAACATGGCGCCGACATGGGCATCAGCCTGGACGGCGATGCCGACCGGGTGATGATCGTGGACGAAAAGGGCCAGGTGGCGGATGGCGACCAGATCATGGCGCTGCTGGCCGACCGCTGGGCGGCGCAGGGCCGGCTGCGCGGCGGCGCGCTGGTGGCGACGGTGATGTCGAACCTGGGGCTGGAACGCTTCCTGCAAAGCCGCGGGCTGCGGCTGGAGCGCACCGCCGTCGGCGACCGCTACGTGGTCGAGCGGATGCGCGGCGCAGGCTTCAACCTGGGCGGCGAGCAATCGGGCCATATCGTGATGACCGACTACGCCACCACCGGCGACGGGCTGATCGCCAGCCTGCAATTCCTGGCGGCGCTGGCGGACAGCGGCCGATGCGCCTCGGACCTGGTGGCGCAGTTCGAGCCGGTGCCGCAACTCCTCAAGAACGTGCGCTATGCCCAGGGCGCCGATCCGCTGTCCCAGGATAGCGTGCAGGCCGAGATCGCGCGGGCCGAGGCGCGGCTGAACGGCTGCGGCCGGGTGCTGATCCGCAAGTCCGGCACCGAGCCCTTGATCCGAGTCATGGCCGAGGCCGAGGACGAGACGGTGCTGCGCGAGGTGGTCGAGAACATCGTCGCGGCGGTCGAGAGGGCCGCCTGACCGTCTGCGCCATCGCGTTGGTGGCGGCGTCGGCGGGAGTATTCGAGAAACCGTGAAACAGGCCTGGGCGCGCCATGGGGGCGCGGCCCGGCATTTTCTCTGTTCCCCAAATACCCATGCGACCGTGCCGGCGTCGCTGCCGTATGGGTATTTGGGGAACAGAGAAGTTCGGGCGCCCGGCTAGAGGGCTGTCGGGTCGTGGTCGTAGAGCCAGGCGAAGCGCTCGATCAGCCGGGTCGGGGCGAGGCGCGAGACGGCGCGCAGCCCGGCATGGGCGACCGCGCGGGTCGGGCCGCGCAGGTGGTAGTTGCGGGCATTGGCATTGGCCGCCTCGACGATGCGTCGGCAGCGCGGCTGGCGCAGCGTCTGGAACCGCGCCAGCGCGGCTTCTTGGTCCGGGCCCGCCTCGAGGCAGGCGGCCAGCACCCAGGCATCCTCGACTGCCATGACCGCGCCCTGCGCCATGAAGGGCAGGGTGGGATGGGCCGCGTCGCCGATCAGCGCCCGCCGGCCGTCCTGCCAATGCGCGGCGACCGGGTGGCGGAAGAGGCCCCAGATGCCGACCTGCTCGACCCGGTCCAGCCAGCCGGGCACCGGGCCGCCGAAGCGGGCGAAGGCGGCGCGCAGCTCGGAGGGCTCGCCAGGGATGGACCAGCCTTCCTCCTGCCAGTCCGGCCGTTCGACCACGGCGACGATATTGCGCTGGCCCTGGCCCAGCGGATAGCTGACCAGGTGCCGGCCCGGTCCCATGAAGACCTGCGCCACCGGCGCGGCATCGGGTTCGGCCGGGATCAGCGCGCGCCAGGCGGTCTGGCCGGTGAAGAAGGGGGTCTCGGGGCCGTTCAGCACCGCGCGCAGGCGGCTTTTCACCCCGTCCGCGCCGATCAGCAGCGGCACCTCGGGCAGTTCGGCGACGTCATGGCCCAGTTCGATGCGGGCGCCGGCTTCGCGCGCGGCCTCTTCCAGCAGGGCGACCAGCCGCGCGCGATGCACGAGGCGGAACGGATCTCCGGGGCGATGCCGCGCCAGGTCCAGCCGCGCCACCATGCGGCCGGTCGAATCGCGCAGCTCGACCCGTTCGGAGGGCAGCGAGATCGCCCGGAACCGGGATTCGAGCCCCAGCGCCGCAAGGACCCGGCACGCATTGGGCGAGATCTGCAAGCCTGCGCCCACCTCGCGCAGGGCGCCGGCGCGTTCCAGCACCGTGACCTCTGCCCCGCGCTGCGCCAGGGCGCAGGCCGCGGTCAGGCCGGCCACGCCTGCGCCGATGATGGTGACGGGGTGATGCTTCAGGCCAGACATGGCGCCCTTGGCTGCGAAAGCGGCCCCCGAAGGGGCCGGCGGGTCAGTCGTCGCGATGCACGCGCTCGCGCCGTTCGTGGCGTTCCTGCGCTTCCAGCGTCATGGTGGCGATGGGGCGTGCGTCCAGCCGCTTGAGGCTGATCGGCTCGCCGGTCATTTCGCAATAGCCGTATTCGCCGGTCTCGATGCGGCGCAGGGCCGCGTCGATCTTGGTCACCAGCTTGCGCTGGCGGTCGCGGGTGCGCAGTTCCAGCGAGCGGTCGGTTTCCTCGGAGGCGCGGTCGGCCAGGTCCGGCACGTTGCGGGCGCTGTCCTGAAGACCTTCCAGCGTTTCCGCGGATTGGTCCAGAAGTTCCTGCTTCCATGCGATCAGCTTGCGGCGGAAATACTCCAGTTGCCGTTCATTCATGAAAGGTTCGTCTTCGGCGGGGCGATAATCTTCGGGCAGAAAGGTCTGGGCTTTCATCGTTCCTCCGGGAGCCGGGCGACTGGATGCCCGATCCTTGGCGCCCGCATAAAGTATGGCAGACCAATTGTCACTAGCCCATTCCGACAGGTTTTCCTCGGCGGCTTGCGAAGCCGGCGGGTGCTGGCTAGGGTCGCGCAGATTGCGCAAAGGACAGGCGAATGCAGTTTTCATCGACCGAAACCTATGTGGCTCCTGCCGACCTGGCCATGGCCGTGAACGCGGCGATCACGCTGGAGCGCCCGCTGCTGGTCAAGGGCGAGCCGGGCACCGGCAAGACCGAACTGGCGCGCCAGGTCGCGGCCAGCCTGGACCTGCCCATCGTCGAATGGAACGTGAAATCGACCACCCGCGCGCAGCAGGGGCTTTACGAATACGACGCCGTGTCGCGGCTGCGCGACAGCCAGCTGGGCGAGGCGCGGGTTCACGACATTGCGAACTACATCCGCAAGGGCAAGCTGTGGCAGGCCTTCGAGGCGCCCGGCAAGGTGGTGCTGCTGATCGACGAGATCGACAAGGCCGACATCGAGTTTCCGAACGACCTGCTGCAGGAACTCGACCGCATGGAGTTCCATGTCTACGAGACCGGCGAGATGGTGCGGGCGCGGCACCGGCCCGTTGTCATCATCACCTCGAACAACGAAAAGGAGCTGCCGGACGCCTTCCTGCGCCGCTGCTTCTTCCACTACATCCGCTTTCCCGACGCCGAGACGCTGAAGCGCATCGTCGAGGTGCATTATCCGGGGCTGAAGCCGCGGCTGCTCGATGAGGCGCTGAGCCAGTTCCTGGAACTGCGCGAGGTGCAGGGGCTGAAGAAGAAGCCCTCGACCAGCGAACTCCTGGACTGGCTCAAGCTGATCCTGGCCGAGGATCTGGCGCCCGAGGATCTGCGCCGCCCCGCCGGCGAGATGCTGCCCAAGCTGCATGGCGCGCTGCTGAAGAACGAGCAGGACGTGGCGCTGTTCGAGCGGCTGGCCTTCATGGCGCGGCGGCAGCGATGATCCGCGCCCTGCGTCCCGAGGACCGCAAGGGCTGGCAGCGGCTTTATGAGGGCTACCAGGCCTTCTATGGTTTCGCGGACCGGCCGCCCTCGTTTTACGACCGCGCCTTTGGCAGGCTGATGGTGCGCAATCCGCACGACTTTCACGGGCTGGTGGCCGAGGCGGACGGCCGGCTGCTGGGCCTGACGCATTACGTCTTTCACCCGAACCTGTGGCGCGACGAGGGGGTCTGCTATCTGCAGGATCTGTTCACCGCCCCCGAGGCCCGCGGCCGCGGCATCGCCCGCGCCATGATCGAAGGCGTCTATGCCGAGGCCGATCGCGCCGGCATCCCCGCCGTCTACTGGCTGACGGCCGAGGACAATTATCCGGGGCGGATGCTCTATGACCGGGTGGGGCAGAAGTCGCCCTTCATTCGCTACAACCGCAAGCTGTAATGCAAGGGGCGGCCCGAAGGGCGCCCCCGCGATCTTCTGTCCCTCGCCTCAGCGCAGGCCGGTGGCTTGCAGCAGGCCCTTGCGCTTGGCCTCGTAGTAATAGCCGCGGGAATACCATTTCACCGCGGCGTCCTTGTTGCCGTCGGCGACCATATAGGCGCCGCGGAGGTATTTGACGCCGTATTTCAGGTTCGTCTCGGCATCCAGCAGCCCGGCGGGCTGGCCGCGATAGCCCATGCCGCGCGCGGTGGCGGGCAGGATCTGCATCAGCCCGTAATAGGGGCCGTTGCGGGCGCCCGGCCGATGGGTCGATTCGCGGATGATGACGCGATGCACCAGGTCCACCGGCACGTCGTATTCCGCGGCGTATTTGTTGATCAGCCGGCGCAGTTCCGGCGTCTCGTTGGGGTGCAGCGCGGCGACCTGGGCCGCCGAGGCGCGGGGTTCGACCAGATAGCGGCGGTCGGGATCGACCCGGTTGTCGCCGCAGGCGCCGACGGCCAGCGTGCCGGCCAGCGCCAACAGTCCGATAATGGATTTCATGACTGCCCCTTGTCTTTTCATTGACCAAGGGATTAGCCGCAGCTGCCAGAGTCGGGGAAATCAAAAGAAAGGACCGCCCGGTTCAGGGGCGGTCCATCGGCGGAAACCCGCCGCAACGCAGCGGCGGTTTCGGTGGCGATCCGCCGATCAGGCGTGGATTGCGCCGTCGCCGCAGGCCAGGGCGGCCTCGCGCACCGCTTCCGAGCAGGTCGGATGCGCGTGGCAGGTCAGCGCGATGTCCTGGGCCGAGGCGCCGAATTCCATCGCCACGCAGACCTCGTGGATCATCTCGCCGGCGTTCGGGCCGATGATGTGGCAGCCCAGGATCCGGTCGGTCTCGGCATCGGCGATCATCTTGACGAAGCCTTCGGCCTGGAACAGGGCCTTGGCGCGGGCATTGCCCATGAAGGGGAACTTGCCGACCTTGACCTTGCGGCCGCTTTCCTTTGCGGCTTCCTCGGTCAGGCCGACCGAGGCGACCTCGGGCGTGGTATAGATCACGCCGGGGATCACGTCGTAGTTCACATGGCCATGCTTGCCGGCGATGACCTCGGCCACCGCCATGCCCTCGTCCTCGGCCTTGTGGGCCAGCATCGGGCCGGGCACCGCGTCGCCGATGGCATAGATGCCCTTGACGCTGGTCTGCCAATGTTCGTCGATCTGGACGAAGCCGCGGTCGGTCAGCGCGACGCCGACCTTGTCGAGGCCAAGCCCCGCGACATAGGGGCGGCGGCCGGTGGCGACCAGCACGCATTCGGCCTTGATCTCATGCTCGCTGTCGTCCTTGCGCAGCTTGTAGGTGACCTCGGCCTTGCCCTTTTCGACCTCGACCTCGGACACCGCGGCGCCGAGGACGAATTTCAGCCCCTGCTTCGCCAGGATCTTCTGGAACTGCTTTTGCACCTCGCCGTCCATGCCGGGGGTGATGGCGTCCAGGAACTCGACCACCGTCACCTCGGCCCCCAGGCGGGCATAGGCCGAGCCCAGCTCCAGCCCGATCACCCCGGCGCCGATCACCACCATCGACTTGGGAATCTTGGGCAGGGACAGGGCGCCGGTCGAATCGACCACCACGCCGGCGGCGTTGTCGACCTCGACCCCCTTCAGGCTGGCCGGTTCCGAGCCCGAGGCGATGACGATGTTCTTCGTCTCATGGATCTGGTCGCCGACCTTGACCTTGCCGGGCGCCTCGATGCTGGCCCAGCCCTTGAGCCAGTCGATCTTGTTCTTCTTGAACAGGAACTCGATGCCCTTGGTGTTGCCGGCGACCGTCTCGGCCTTGTAGCCCTGCATCTTTTCCCAATCGACCTTGGGTTTGGCGCCCATCAGGCCCATCTTTTCGAAATTCTCGTGGGTTTCGTGCAGCATGTGGCTGGCATGCAGCAGCGCCTTGGAGGGGATGCAGCCGACGTTCAGGCAGGTTCCGCCCAGCGTCTCGCGCCCCTCGACGCAGGCGACCTTCAGGCCCAGCTGGGCGGCGCGGATCGCACAGACATAGCCGCCGGGACCGGCGCCGATCACGATCAGGTCATAGGTGGACATTCAGGTCTCCTTGCAGTTCGCGGCGCCTTTCGCGGTGCCGCCCGTTCGATTCAGGTGAATAAGGCGATCAGGATCATCGTCAGCGTGGCGACGAACCCCACCCCCCAGATGACCGAGCGCCAGGGCGACCAGCCATAGGCATAGGCGGGAACATAAAGCAGCCGCGCCAGCAGGTAGCTCCAGGCGCAAAGCACGGTCAGGGCCGAGCCGGCATCCGAAAGCACCACCAGCACGACGGCGATGGTAAAGAGGATCAGCCCCTCGAAATGGTTGTCCACCGCGCGGCGCAGCCGGCCGGTCAGGGCGGAAAACTCGGGCTGGCGGTCGCGCGGGCTGGCGTTCCACTTCGCGCCGACATCGCGGTTCATCGAGGCGGCGGCCAGGCCGATCTGCACGGCCTGCAGCAGCGCGGCCAGCGCCAGGGCGGTGGTCTCGGCGGCCATCAGGCGGTCTCGACGAAATGGAATGCGGTGGCCGAGACGCCGGCCTGGCTGTTGAAGACGCCCGCGGCGCCTTCCAGGTAAGCCTTGGCGGCGGCCGCGTCCCCGACCTGGAACAGCGCCCAGGCGCTCTGGTCGCTTTCGCGCCACAGTTGCAGCAGCGACAGGCCGTTATTGCCGCGATCCTCGGCATCCGCGTCGAAGGCGGCGCGGAAGCGGGCGTAATCGGCGATGCTGTAATGGGCGATCATCTGGGTCATGGAAGACTCCTCCGTTTCGGCCCGGCTTCCCGTCGGGATGAGCGGCAAGGCGGCCCCGTGCGGGTCAACGGAAACAGGCCGGAAAGAGTTGCGCGGCGCCTTGGGCTGGCCGGGGGCGGGCCTGCCGCCCCCGGAAGGCAGGGATCACAGATCCATCAGCAGGCGGCGCGGATCCTCCAGCGCTTCCTTGACGCGGACCAGGAAGGTCACGGCGCCCTTGCCGTCGACGATGCGGTGGTCGTAGCTCAGCGCCAGATACATCATCGGCCGGATGACGATCTGCCCGTCCACCACCACGGGGCGGTCCTGGATCTTGTGCATGCCCAGGATGCCCGATTGCGGCGGGTTCAGGATCGGCGAGGACATCAGCGAGCCATAGACGCCGCCGTTCGAGATGGTGAAGGTGCCGCCCTGCATTTCCGCCATGGTCAGCTTGCCGTCGCGGGCGCGCAGGCCCAGCTCGGCGATCTCCTTCTCGATCCGGGCGAAGCTCTTCTGGTCGGCGTCGCGCACCACCGGGACCACCAGGCCGTTCGGCGTGCCCACCGCCACGCCCATGTGGACGAAGTTCTTGTAGACCACGTCGCCGCCGTCGATCTCGGCATTGACCTCGGGCACTTCCTTCAGCGCGTGGCAGCAGGCCTTCACGAAGAAGGACATGAAGCCCAGCTTGACCTTGTGCTTCTTCTCGAACTGGTCCTTGTAGGTGTTGCGCAGGTCCATGATGCCCTTCATGTCCACCTCGTTATAGGTGGTCAGCATCGCGGCGGTGTTCTGCGCGTCCTTGAGCCGGCGGGCGATGGTGGCGCGCAGGCGGGTCATCTTGACGCGCTCCTCGCGGGCGGCGTCCTCGGCGGAACTCGGCGCGCGCGGCGCCTGGGCCGGGGCCGGGGCGGGCGAGGCGGCAGCAGGGGCGGTAGCCGCGCGGGCCACGTCTTCCTTCATCACCCGGCCGTCGCGGCCGGTGCCGGTGACGGCATCGCGGCTGACCCCGGCCTCGGCCATGGCCTTCTTGGCCGAAGGGGCGTCCTCGACATCCTTGCGCGGCGCGGGCGTTTCCGGGCCGGCGCCGGGCGATTGCACGGCGGCTGCGGCGGCCGCGGGGGCCTCGGCCTTGGGGGCCGCGGTCGCGCCTTCGGTGATGATGGCCAGCCTGGCGCTGGCCTCGACCGTCGCGCCCTCGGGGGCGAGGATCTCGGCCAGCACGCCCGCGGCGGGGGCCGGCACCTCGACCGAGACCTTGTCGGTCTCAAGCTCGCACAGCATCTCGTCCTGCGCGACCGCGTCGCCGACCTTCTTGAACCAGGTCGCGACCGTCGCTTCGGTCACGCTTTCGCCCAGGGTGGGCACCATCACGTCGACGGATTTTCCGCTCATCTTCCTCTGTCCTTCCTGAGCCTTGGTGCCCGCATCAGCCTTGGGCAACATTTCTTCCGGGCCGGCATCGCCCTGTTCCATGATCTGCGCGAGCAGCGCGTTCGGCGCGACCACCGTGCCCTCGGGCGCGACGATCTCGGCCAGCTTGCCGGCGACGGGCGAGGGCACCTCGACCGTCACCTTGTCGGTTTCCAGCTCGCACAGCATTTCATCCACGGCGACGCGGTCGCCCGGTTTCTTGAACCAGGTGGCCACCGTCGCCTCGGATACCGATTCCCCAAGCGTGGGGACGCGTAGTTCCACTGCCATGTCAGGCCCCGATGGTGATCGCTTCGTGGACCAGGGCCTCCTGCTCGGCCTTGTGGCGCGAGGCAAGCCCGGTGGCCGGCGAGGCCGCGGCATGGCGGCCGACATAGCGCGGCCGGCCGTGCTTGGCGCCGATGCGCGACAGCACCCATTCGATATTGGGCTCGACGAAGCTCCAGCCGCCCTGGTTCTTGGGTTCTTCCTGGCACCAGACGATCTCGGCATCCTTGAAGCGTTCCAGCTCCTTGGACATGCTCTGGGCCGGGAAGGGATAGAACTGCTCCAGCCGCAGGATATGCACATCCTCGGCACCGGCGGCGTCGCGGGCCTGCGCGAGGTCGTAATAGACCTTGCCCGAGCAGATCACCACGCGGCGGATCTTGTCGTCCGGGGCCAGCTTGAACTCGGACTTGCCGCGGTCGGCATCGTCCACCAGCACGCGGTTGAAGGTCGAGCCGGCCAGGAACTCGTCCGCCGTGGACACCGCCAGCGGGTGGCGCAGCAGCGATTTCGGCGTCATCAGCACCAGCGGCTTGCGGAAGGGCCGCTTCAGCTGCCGGCGCAGGATGTGGAAATAGTTCGCCGGCGTGGTGCAGTTCGCCACGATCCAGTTGTCCTCGGCGCACATCTGCAGCCAGCGCTCCAGCCGGGCCGAGCTGTGTTCCGGGCCCTGGCCCTCATAGCCATGCGGCATCAGCATGACGAGGCCGGACATGCGCAGCCATTTCTTTTCGCCCGAGGTGATGAACTGGTCGAACATGATCTGGGCGCCGTTGGCGAAATCGCCGAACTGGGCCTCCCACATGACCAGGCTGTTCGGCTCGGCCAGCGAATAGCCGTATTCGAAGCCCAGCACCGCATATTCCGACAGCATCGAGTCGATGGCCTCGTAGCGCGCCTGCCCGCCGCGGATGTGGTTCAGCGGGTAGTAGCGTTCCTCGGTCGCCTGGTCGACGAAGGCCGAATGGCGCTGCGAGAAGGTGCCGCGGGTCGAATCCTGCCCGGCGAGGCGCACCGGATGCCCCTCCAGCAGCAGCGAGCCGAAGGCCAGCGCCTCGCCCGTGGCCCAGTCGAAGCCCTGGCCGGTCTCGAACATCTGCTTCTTGGATTCCAGCAGGCGGCCGACGGTCCTGTGCAGGTCGAACCCTTCGGGCACGCGGGTCAGCGCGCCGCCGATCTCGGCCATGGTCTCGGGCGCGATGCCGGTCTGGCCCAGGTTCTCCTCGGCATGCTCGGCCTCGAGCCCCGACCATTTGCCGTCCAGCCAGTCGGCCTTGTTCGGCTTGAAGTTCTTGCCGACCTCGAACTCCTCGTTCAGATGGGCCTGGAAGGCGGCCTTCATCTCCTCGATCTCGCCCTCGGGGACCAGGCCGTCGGCGACCAGCCGCTCGGTATAGCGTTGCAGCGTGGTCTTCTGGCCCTTGATCTTCTTGTACATCACCGGGTTGGTGAACATCGGCTCGTCGCCTTCGTTGTGACCGAAGCGGCGATAGCAGAAGATGTCGATGACCACGTCCTTGTGGAATTTCTGCCGGAACTCGGTCGCGACCTTGGCGGCATGGACCACCGCCTCGGGGTCGTCGCCGTTGACGTGGAAGATCGGCGCCTCGACCATCAGCGCGATGTCGGTCGGATAGGGCGAGGTGCGGCTGAAATGCGGCGCGGTGGTGAAGCCGATCTGGTTGTTCACCACGATATGGATGCAGCCGCCGGTGCGGTGGCCCTTGATGCCGGAAAGCTGGAAGCATTCCGCCACGATGCCCTGGCCGGCAAAGGCCGCGTCGCCATGCAGCAGGATCGGCAGCACCGCCGTGCGATAGGTCTGGTCGGACAGCTGGTCCTGCTTGGCGCGGACCTTGCCCAGCACCACCGGGTTCACCGCCTCGAGGTGCGAGGGGTTCGCGGTCAGCGACAGGTGGACGGTGTTGTCGTCGAAGGTGCGGTCCGACGAGGCGCCGAGGTGATATTTCACGTCGCCCGAGCCGTCCACGTCGTCGGGCTTGTAGCTGCCGCCCTGGAATTCGTGGAAGATGGCGCGATAGGGCTTGCCCATCACATTGGCCAGGACCGACAGGCGGCCGCGGTGCGGCATGCCGATCACCACGTCCTTGACGCCAAGCGCGCCGCCGCGCTTGATGATCTGCTCCATGGCCGGGATCAGCGCCTCGCCGCCGTCAAGGCCGAAGCGCTTGGTGCCCATATACTTGACATGCAGGAACTTCTCGAAGCCCTCGGCCTCGACCAGCTTGTTGAGGATGGCGCGGCGCCCCTCGCGGGTGAAGGCGATCTCCTTGCCGTAGCCCTCGATCCGCTCCTTGAGCCAGCCGGCCTCCTCGGGGTTCGAGATATGCATGAACTGCAGCGCGAAGGTGCCGCAATAGGTGCGGCTCATCAGGTCGACGATCTGGCGGATCGTGGCGATCTGCAGGCCAAGCACGTTGTCGATGAAGATCGGCCGGTCCAGGTCGGCCTCGGTGAAGCCGTAGGTCTTGGGGTCCAGCTCGCCGTGGTCGGGGATCTCGCGCATGCCCAGCGGATCCAGGTCGGCATGCAGGTGGCCGCGGATGCGGAAGGCGCGGATCAGCATGATGGCGCGGACGCTGTCCAGCACGGCGCGCTTGAGCTGCTCGTCGGTCAGGTTCACGCCCTTTTCGCCGGCCTTGGCGGCGATCTTGTCCAGCGCCGCCTTGGCCTCGGACTTGGGCAGCATCGGCCATTCGCCGGTCAGCGCCGCGGTGGTGTCGTCGGCGGGCACCGGCGGCCAGTCGGCGCGCTGCCAGCTTGCGCCCTTGGCCTCGCGGGTGACGACGGTCTCCTCGTCGCCCAGGCTGCGGAAGAAGGCGTCCCACGCCTGATCCACCGCCGCCGGGTTCTGGGCCCATTGGCCGTAAAGCTGCTCGACATAGGCCGCGTTATGGCCCTGCAGGAAGCTCGAATCGTGGAAGGCCGAGTTTGGGGATTGATCGTTCATTGGCTTGCCTCCGGGAAATCCTATCCGTTCGCGCCTTGATCAGGGGCGGTCGTATTGTTCGGGCCATGTCCGGGGGTGGTCCCGGCCATCAGCCTGGTCTGAAGATCCTGATACCATGCCGGCAGCCCGGCGCGCGGCTGGCGCAGCAGGGCGGGCAGGTTGCGGCCGGCCAGCAGGGCGCCACGGAATTGCGGCAGATCCCAGCGGCCTCCGGCGATGTCCTTGGGCAGTTCGGCCAGCGTCATGCGCAGGTACCACAGCGCATAGCGGGCCAGGTCGCGGCCCTGCCGCTCGGAATTGCGGCGGACGAAATAGGCGATGTTGAGCATGGCCAGCATGGTGCTGATCCGGCGCCGGTCGCGGCCTGCCGCTGCCTCGAAATGGTGGATATGCGCATCCGGCGCGATGGCCAGCATCCCGTGCCGGCCAAAGCGATAGCTGGCGTCCAGATCCTCGGCGATCGAACTGCCGGCCAACCCTTCGTCGAAGGGTTCGCGCAGCGCCAGGTGGCGGCGCAGGGTCATGGCGAAGCCGACGATGAAATCGACGCGCAGCAGCCCCTGCGGCAGGGTGGCGTCGCCCTGCCAGCGCCGCTCGGGGCGGTCGTAGCCCAGGAAGCGCTGCTCGGCCGGGATCATCAGCAGGTGGTGCAGGGCAAGGTCGATTCCGCGCTGCACCGGCCCCGCCCGACCCCTGGCCAGCGCGCCGGCGCGGTTGGTCTGCTTGCGTTCGTCCCCGGTCTCCGCGCCGGCCAGCGGCGCATTGCGGGCCGAGATGGCGACGATCCGGCCCTGCGTGTCGGCGCGGTAATGCGCCATGATCTGCGCGGCGCAACCCGAATGCAGCAGCGCGTCGTCGTCGATCATGAACAGGATGTCGGCACGGGCCAGCGCGACCGCCTGGTTGCGCTGCACGGTCAGCGATTTGCGCCGGGCCGGCACATAGGTCAGCGGACAGCCGCCGGCCGCGGCGATCACCGCCTCGACCCCTTCACGGTTCTGCGCCCAGTCGGCGCTGGCATCGACGATGACGATCTCGGCCGGCCGCTCGGTCGAGGCCAGCGCGGCACGCACGCAGTCGCAAAGCAGCTTGCCGCGCTGATAGGTCGAGACGCAAAGCGCCCAGTCCTGCGCCGCCACGGGCGAGGCGGGGCGTTCCGCCGGCGGTTGGGGCTGCGGGATCATGCCGCGCCTCGATTGGGCAGCGGGGCAGGGCCGCAGGCCGGGCAGGGCGCTGCCCCGGCGGTTCTGGCGACGATCTGGCGACGACGGCGGTCCAATCTGGCACCTGCTGGTAAGGTCTGGCGCGGCCCCGGTAAAGGTAGGCAGGGGCCGCGCCCAAGTCAAAAGCCTTGCGGCAAAGTTACCGGCCGAGCGCTTTCAGCACCGCCTCGCCCAGGCCCGCGGGGCTGTCGGCGACGATGATCCCGGCCGATTTCATGGCCTCGATCTTGGATTCCGCGTCGCCCTTGCCGCCCGAGACGATGGCGCCGGCATGGCCCATGCGGCGGCCCTTCGGCGCGGTGCGCCCGGCGATGAAGCCGGCGGTCGGCTTCCACTTGCCCTTGCGCTTCTGCTCGGCCAGGAATTCGGCGGCCTCTTCCTCGGCGGAACCGCCGATCTCGCCGATCATGATGATCGACTCGGTTTCGGGGTCGTCCAGGAACATGCGCAGCACGTCGATATGCTCCATGCCCTTGATCGGGTCGCCGCCGATGCCGACCGCGGTGGACTGGCCCAGGCCGACGTCGGTGGTCTGCTTCACCGCCTCATAGGTCAGCGTGCCCGAGCGCGACACGACGCCCACCGACCCGCGCGAGAAGATCGAGCCCGGCATGATGCCGATCTTGCATTCGCCCGGCGTCAGGATGCCGGGGCAGTTCGGGCCGATCAGCGTGGATTTGCTGTCGATCAGCGCGCGCTTGACCCGCATCATGTCGAGGACCGGGATGCCCTCGGTGATGGCGACGATCAGCGGGATCTCGGCGTCGATGGCTTCCAGGATCGAATCGGCCGCGAAGGGCGGCGGGACATAGATCACGGTCGCATTGGCGCCGGTTTTCTCCACGGCCTCGTGGACCGAGTTGAAGACTGGCAGGTCCAAGTGTTCGGACCCGCCTTTGCCGGGGGTCACGCCGCCGACCATCTGCGTGCCATAGGCGATCGCCTGCTCGGTGTGGAAGGTGCCCTGGGATCCGGTGATCCCCTGGCAGATGACTTTGGTGTCTTTGTTGACGAGAACGGCCATTCAAGCCTCCTGCAAAAATCAAGTTCATGCGGGCCTATGCCCGCATCATTTCGTATCTCGGCTTAGCGTGATGGTCGCCAGCGGCTCGGAATGGCTGTATCTGCCGGAGAGGCTGAAACTGATATCGCCTTTCGTAAAGGTCGAACGCCCTCCATTGTCGGCCACCGGCTGGTAGCCTTGGGCAATCATTTCCGAATGGACCGTGCGGAATGACGAATATCCCACGTCACGCCTGACGTCGATGTCACATGGGATTGGTCCATTAGGGTCGCTGACCTTTATGATGTCGACCTTCTCGAACAGGCCTTTGCCCGCAACAGGTTCCATTCGGGTATAGGAGTAGGCGCCCGTCCATTCCCGCGTGATCGTATAGCCCTGTCCAAGCAGTGATTGCAGGGTTTGTGGCCCCTGCAATTCGCTTGCAAGACAGGCTCGCGTGGCAATTCGTAGCTGTTCAGCCCTGTCAAACGGTGCTTGAGCCGCAGCCGGCACGACTTCAGGCGCATTTTCAGCACCGGCCGGAATGCCTTCGTAGTTCGTGCAGGCAGAAAGACTGGCCGCGCTCAGCATACAAATCACCGCGATCCGCATTAGCCCTTGACCGCCTTCACGATCTTCTGCGCCGCATCCGACAGGTCGTCGGCCGCGATCACGTTCAGGCCCGACTCGCCGATGATCTGCTTGCCCAGCTCCACGTTGGTGCCCTCAAGCCGCACGACCAGCGGGACTTGCAGACCAACTTCCTTCACCGCGGCGATGATGCCTTCCGCGATGATGTCGCAGCGCATGATGCCGCCGAAGATGTTGACCAAGATGCCTTTGACGTTCGGGTCCGAGGTGATGATCTTGAACGCCTCGGTCACTTTCTCCTTGGTGGCGCCGCCGCCGACGTCCAGGAAGTTCGCGGGCTCGGCGCCGAACAGCTTGATGATGTCCATCGTCGCCATCGCCAGGCCGGCGCCGTTGACCATGCAGCCGATCTCGCCGTCCAGCGCGATATAGTTCAGGTCGAATTTCGAGGCGGCGAGTTCCTTGGGGTCTTCCTCGGTCTCGTCGCGCAGCGCCAGGATGTCGGGCTGGCGATAAAGGGCGTTGTTGTCGAAGCCCATCTTCGCGTCCAGCGCCTTGAGGTTGCCGTCCTTCATCACGATCAGCGGGTTGATCTCCAGCATCTCCATGTCCTTCTCGATGAACATGCGATACAGGTTCTTGACCAGCGCCACGCATTGCTTGACCTGCGGGCCCGAAAGACCCAGGGCGAAGGCCACGCGGCGGCCGTGGAAATCCGAAAGCCCCGAGGCCGGATCGACGCTGAAGGTCACGATCTTTTCCGGGGTCGAGGCGGCGACTTCCTCGATGTCCATGCCGCCTTCGGTCGAGGCGACGAAGCTGACGCGCGAGGTGCCGCGGTCGACCAGCAGCGCCAGATACAGCTCGCGCTCGATGTCGCTGCCGTCCTCGATATAGATGCGGTTGACCTGCTTGCCGGTCTCGCCCGTCTGGTGGGTGACGAGGGTGCGGCCCAGCATCTGGCGGGTCAGCTCCTCGGCCTCTTCCACCGATTTGGCCAGGCGGACGCCGCCTTTTTCACCGGCTTCCTTTTCCTTGAAGTGACCCTTGCCACGGCCGCCGGCGTGGATCTGGGCCTTGACGACCCAGAGCGGCCCGTCGAGTTCCCCCGCCGCCGCCTTGGCCTCGTCGGCCTTCATCACCACCCGCCCGTCCGAGACCGGCGCGCCGTATTGGCGCAGCAACGCCTTGGCCTGGTATTCATGGATGTTCATCGTCTTCCCCCGCAGTTGTCGGTTGGCGGGGCTTGTGCCACATTCCAAGCCGGCGCCAAAGCCCCATGAAGGGCGAAATCCCTAAAACTGGCGGTAATCCGCCTTTTGTGATCACAGTTTTCGAGGCTGTGATCGCAAATCCCCGGCTGCCGGGACGGCGGGGCGGGAATCCCCGGCCTGGGCCGGCGCTTTCGCGTCCCGGATCAGGGCGCGCCGGGGGTCAGGCGGGGCCCAGGAGGTCCGCACGGCCAGCGGTTCGTCCGCCGCGGCGCTGGCCTGTCTTATCCTGCGCGGGCCGCGCCTCCGCGCCATGAAAAAGCCCCGCCGCAGCCGGCGGGGCCTGTCCTTGCCGTTGCTGGCCGGCGATCAGGCCAGGGTGGCGTCGATGCCCTTGCAGGCCGCGACCAGCCCCTTCACCGCATCCACGGACTTGTCGAACATCGCCTGCTCGTCCTTGTCCAGGGTGATGTCGATGACGCGCTCGATGCCGCCGGCGCCGATCACGGTCGGCACGCCGACATAGAGCCCGTCCAGCCCATAGGCGCCCTTCACATAGGCCGCGCAGGGCAGCACGCGCTTCTGGTCCTTGAGATAGGCTTCCGCCATCTCGATGGCCGAGGTCGCGGGCGCATAGAAGGCCGAGCCGGTCTTCAGCAGGCCGACGATCTCGGCGCCGCCGTCGCGGGTGCGCTGCACGATGGCGTCCAGCTTGTCCTGGGTGGTCCAGCCCATCTTGACCAGGTCGGGCAGCGGGATGCCGGCCACGGTCGAATAGCGGGTCAGCGGCACCATGGTGTCGCCATGGCCGCCCAGCACGAAGGCGGTCACGTCGCGCATCGAGACGCCGAATTCCAGCGACAGGAAGTGGCGGAAGCGGGCCGAATCGAGCACGCCGGCCATGCCGACGACCTTTTCATGCGGCAGGCCGCTGAACTCGCGCAGCGCCCAGACCATGGCGTCCAGCGGGTTGGTGATGCAGATCACGAAGGCGTTCGGGGCATGCTGCTTGATGCCCTCGCCCACGGATTTCATGACCTTGAGGTTGATGCCCAGCAGGTCGTCGCGGCTCATGCCCGGCTTGCGGGGCACGCCGGCGGTGACGATGCACACATCGGCGCCGGCGATGTCGGCATAATCGTTGGCGCCCTTCATGACGGCGTCGAAACCCTCGGACGGGCCCGATTGCGCGATGTCGAGCGCCTTGCCCTGGGGCGTGCCCTCGGCGATGTCGAACAGGACGACGTCGCCCAGTTCCTTCATCGCGGCCAGATGCGCCAGCGTGCCGCCGATCTGTCCCGCACCGATGAGTGCGATCTTGGGTCGGGCCATGTTAACCTCCGATTTCCATGATGGTTCGCGCGGTGGCCTAGTCCCTCGGGATGAGAATCGCAAGCCTTGGCTGCGGGTCCGGCGCGAAAACCGCTGTTGTCAACCGCTAACATGGAAAAGGCGGCGGCGTATTGCCGCGGTTGCGCCGCTGGATTACTCGGGAGGGGCGGGACACGGGGGCGTGCGGATGGAGATGCTGGGCTGGGTGCTGGCGGTGATCGCCGCCTTTTCGATCGGGCTGGCCAAGGGAGGGCTGTCCATGGTCGGCACCATCTCGGTGCCGCTGCTGGCGCTGGTCATGTCGCCGGTGCAGGCGGCGGGCATCCTGCTGCCGGTCTATATCATCTCGGACATCGGCGGGCTGATCGCCTTTCGCCGCGATTTCGACGCGCGGGTGCTGCGGACGCTGGTGCCGGGCGCGATCACCGGCATCGCCCTGGGCTGGGCCACCGCGCATCACGTCGACGACGCGCAGGTCGGGCTGATCGTCGGCGTGATCGGCCTGGCCTTTGCGCTGAACGCCCTGCTGCGCAGCCGGGTCAGCGCCAGCGCCCGGCCGCCGCGCTGGGGGGCGGGCAGCTTCTGGGGCACGATCTCGGGCTATACCAGCTTCGTGTCGCATTCGGGCGCGGCGCCCTATCAGGTCTATGCCCAGCCCCTGCGCATGACGCCGATGACCTATGCCGGCACCACGACGATCTTCTTTGCCATCTGCAATGCGGTGAAGCTGATTCCCTATGCCATGCTGGGCCAGCTGTCGGCGCATAACCTGTCGGTGGCCGCCGTGCTGATGGTGCCCGGCGTGCTGGGCGTGCTGGCGGGACTGTGGCTGGTGCGGCGGATGTCTGCGCAGGTCTTCTATGGCTTCATCACCTGGGCGCTGATGCTGGTTTCGGCCAAGCTGATCTGGGACGGGATCTGATGCCGCAGTGCGGCAAATCGGTGCTTGCGATTCGCTTCCTTTCGGGGCAGGTTCGCGCAAGATTATTACGCGAGGCCCCGATGACCCGTCCCTATCGTTCCGTCCTCTATATTCCGGCCGCCAATGTGCGGGCCATGGAAAAGGCCCAGGCGCTGGCCGCCGATGCGATCATCTTCGATCTCGAGGATGCGGTGGCGCCCGCCGAGAAGGTGGCGGCGCGGGACTTGCTGGCCAAGGCGCTGCAGGCCGATTACGGCGGCCGGGTGCGGATCGTGCGCATCAACGGCATGGACACCGAATGGGGCGAGGGCGACGCCCGCGCCTTTGCCTCGGGCGCCGATGCGGTGCTGGTGCCCAAGGTCAGCCGCGGCGCCGACCTGGACCGGGTGGCGGCGCTGGTGCCCGACACGCCGCTCTGGGCGATGATGGAGACGGCCGAGGGCATGCTGAACGCCGCCGAGATCGCCGCCCATCCGCGCCTGCAGGGCATGGTGATGGGCACCAACGACCTGGCCAAGGAGCTGAACAGCCGCTTTCGCGCCGACCGGCTGCCGATGATGGCGGGGCTGGGCCTGTGCCTGCTGGCCGCGCGGGCGCATGGCCGGGTCATCGTGGACGGCGTGTTCAACGCCTTCAAGGACGACGAGGGGTTGCGCGCCGAATGCGAGCAGGGCCGCGACATGGGCTTCGACGGCAAGACCCTGATCCACCCGGCGCAGCTGGCCATTGCCAACGAGGTCTTTGCGCCGTCGGAAGCCGAGGTCGATCTGGCCCGCCGCCAGATCGAGGCCTTCGACGAGGCGCAGGCCCAGGGCAAGGGCGTCGCGGTGGTGGACGGCAGGATCGTCGAGAACCTGCATGTCGAGACCGCCCGCGTCACTTTGGCCAAGGCCGCGGCGATTGCCGCGCTGGCAGGGTGATGGCAAAGTAAGCGCCATTTACATCCAGCGAAAGGACAAAGCCAGATGTTGATCCTGATCCTTGGCGTGGCGCTTTGGTGGGCGGCGCATCTTCTCAAGCGGCTGGCACCGGGGCCGCGCGACCGGCTGGGCCGGGGCGGCGTGGCGGGGGCGCTGGCGGTCTCGGTGGTGCTGATGGTGATCGGCTATCGCATGGCGGACGGTCCCCATTGGTGGGGCGCGACCGCACCGCTGAAGGGCGTCAACAACCTGCTGGTGCTGCTGGGCTTCTATCTTTTCGCCGTCGCCGGCATGAAGACCCGCCTGGCCCGCCATATCCGCCACCCGCAGCTGACCGGCTTTGCGCTCTGGGCCCTTGCGCATCTGCTGCCCAATGGCGACCTGCCCAGTTTCGTGCTGTTCGGCGGGCTGCTGCTCTGGTCGCTGGTCGAGATGGCCGTGATCAACCGCGCGCAGCCGGGCTGGACCCCGCCCGCCGGGCCGTTCCCGGTCCGCAAGGAGGCGATGGCCGCGGTCGGCACCGTGGTCCTGTTCGGGGTCGTGGCGCTGGTCCACGCCTGGCTGGGCTATAACCCCTTTGGAGGCTGACATGCCCAAGATCTATCGCCTGCTGACCGAGGACGACACCTCGGCCTTCTGCCACAAGGTCAGCGAGGCGTTGTCGAAGGGCTGGGAGCTGCATGGCGACCCCGCCTATGCCTTCGACGCGGCGCGCGGCGTGATGCGCTGCGCCCAGGCGGTCACCAAGCAGATCGAGGCGGATTATCACCCGGACATGAAACTGGGCCAGCAATAGGAAACCACCATGAGCAAGACCAATCCGGGCCGCTTCTTCGAGGATTACCGCGTCTGCCAGGTGATCCGCCACGCCGTGCCCCGCACCGTGGCCGAGGGCGAGCGCGCGCTTTACCATGCGCTCTACCCGGCGCGGCACGCGCTTTATTCCTCGGACGAGTTCGCGGCCGCCTCGGGTCTGGACGGCAGCCCGCTGGACGACCTGATCGCCTTTCACATCGTCTTCGGCAAGTCGGTCCCCGACATCAGCCTGAACGCGGTGGCGAACCTGGGCTATGCCGAGGGCCGCTGGCTGAAGCCGGTCTGGCCGGGCGACACGCTGCGCTCCGAATCCGAGGTGATCGGGCTCAAGGAGAACTCCAACGGCAAGTCCGGCGTGGTCTGGGTACGCACCCGCGGCCTGAACCAGATGGACGAGGTGGTGCTGGACTATGTGCGCTGGGTCATGGTGCGCAAGGGCGACGACGCGGCGCCGGCGCCCGAGCCGGTGGTGCCGGAACTGGCGAAATCGGTCGCGCCCTCCGATCTGGTGCTGCCCGAGGGGCTGGATTTCCTGCAATACGACTTCGGCCTGGCCGGCGAGACGCACCGCTGGGGCGATTATGAGGTCGGCGAGGTCATCGACCATGTGGACGGCGTCACCATCGAGGAGGCCGAGCATATGCTGGCCACCCGGCTGTGGCAGAACACCGCCAAGGTGCATTTCGACGCCACCTTCCGCGAGGACGGCAAGCGGCTGATCTATGGCGGCCATGTCATCAGCATGGCCCGCGCGCTCAGCTTCAACGGGCTGGCCAATGCGCAGATGATCGTGGCGCTGAACGGCGGGGCCCATGCCAATCCCTGCTTTGCCGGGGACACCATCCGCGCCTGGTCCGAGGTGCTGGACAAGGCCGACACCCATGCGCCGGGCGTCGGCGCGATCCGGCTGCGGCTGGTGGCGCACAAGGGCGCGGCCGGTGATCACGCCCTGCGCGGCGAGGATGGAAAATATGCCCCGCAGGTGCTGCTGGACCTGGATTACTGGGCCCTGATGCCGAAATGACCGCCCTGCGCCCCGGCGCGGCCGGCCCGCGACTCGCGGCCGCGCCGGGGTTGAACATGACCGAATCCCTCGGTTATCCGGGGAAATCCGCCGAGTCCGTCCTGATACCGCAATCATTCGAAAGGGTCGGAGCCTGCCCGTGATCACAGCTGGCGTTTGCGTGATCACAAAAACGGAAAATCTGTCGCATATCCGCCTTACGTCTGGCATCCACCCGTGACAGATGCGACAAGGCGGCTAAAAGCAAACCCAATTTCGGCCAGCCCTCGCCGCCAGCCGTCGCGTGCGGGGCCTGAACGCAGGAGAGCGCATCATGGCTGACGTCAACCGGGGCAACCGGCCATTGTCACCGCATTTGCAGGTCTATCGCCTGCCCATCGCCGCAATCACCTCGATCATGACCCGCATCACCGGGCACGCGCTGGTCGCCGGGATCGTGCTGATCACCTGGTGGCTGGTCGCCGCCGTCACCTCGCCGGGCGCCTTCGCCTGCGCGGACTGGGTGATGCGGTCCTGGCTGGGCTTCATCATCCTGACCGGCTCGATGTGGTCGCTGTGGTATCACCTGCTCGCCGGGCTGCGCCACCTGGCCTATGACGCGGGCTACGGGCTGGAGATCGAGGAAGCGCGCAAATCCAGCCAGGCGCTGATCGCGGGTTCGGTCGTCCTGGCCGTGCTGACGCTGATCATCTTCTTCGCGTTCTGAGGAAAGGGCAGGATCATGCGTTACATCACCCCCCGCAAAGCTGCCGAAGGCCTGGGCTCGGCGCACGAGGGCACCCAGCACCACTGGGCCATGACCGTCTCGGCCGTCGCGCTGACCGTGCTGACGCCGCTGTTCATGATCGTGGTCGCCCGCGCCATCGGCCTGTCGCAGGAACAGCTGCTGGCCTATTTCGGCCGGCCCTTCCCGGCGCTCATCACCGCTCTGTTCGTGATCGTGGGCATGGTCCACTTCATCAAGGGCACGCGGATCATGATCGACGACTATTTCCAGGGTGGCGTGCGCAAGGCCGCCATCATCTTTTCCGTGATCTTCGGCTGGGCGGTCATCGCCGCCGCCGTCTATGCGCTGGCCCGGATGGGCCTTGGCGCGATCGTCGTCCTCTGAGGTTCCGCCATGGCTGCTTACAAATACGAAACGCACGAATATGATGTCGTGGTCGTCGGTGCCGGTGGCGCGGGCCTGCGCGCGACGCTGGGCATGGCCGAACAGGGCCTGCGCACCGCCTGCGTGACCAAGGTCTTTCCGACCCGCTCGCACACGGTCGCGGCCCAGGGCGGCATCGCCGCCAGCCTGTCGAACATGGGCCCGGACAATTGGCAGTGGCACATGTATGACACCGTCAAGGGCTCGGACTGGCTGGGCGACACCGACGCCATGGAATACCTGGCGCGCGAGGCCCCCAAGGCGGTCTACGAGCTGGAACACTACGGCGTGCCCTTCAGCCGGACCGAGGAGGGCAAGATCTACCAGCGCCCCTTCGGCGGCCACACCACCGAATTCGGCGAAGGCCCGCCGGTGCAGCGCACCTGCGCCGCCGCCGACCGCACCGGCCACGCCATCCTGCACACGCTCTATGGCCGGTCGCTGAAGGAAAAGGCCGAGTTCTTCATCGAATATTTCGCGCTGGACCTGATCATCACCGACGGCGCCTGCACCGGCGTGGTGTGCTGGAAGCTGGATGACGGCTCGATCCACGTCTTCAACGCCAAGATGGTGGTGCTGGCGACCGGCGGCTATGGCCGTGCCTATTTCAGCGCCACCTCGGCCCATACCTGCACCGGCGACGGCGGCGGCATGGTGGCCCGTGCCGGCCTGCCGCTTCAGGACATGGAATTCGTGCAGTTCCACCCGACCGGCATCTACGGCTCGGGCTGCCTGATCACCGAGGGCGCGCGCGGCGAGGGCGGCTACCTGACCAACAGCGAGGGCGAGCGCTTCATGGAGCGTTACGCGCCGACCTACAAGGATCTGGCCAGCCGCGACGTGGTCTCGCGCTGCATCACCATCGAGATCCGCGAGGGCCGCGGCGTCGGCCCGCACAAGGATCACATGTTCCTGAACCTGATGCACCTGCCGCCGGAAAGCCTGGCCGAGCGGCTGCCGGGCATCTCGGAATCGGCCAAGATCTTTGCCGGCGTGGACGTGACGCGCGAGCCGATCCCGATCCTGCCGACGGTGCATTACAACATGGGCGGCATCCCCACCAACTACTGGGGCGAGGTGCTGGACCCGACCGCCGAAAGCCCGGATCGGGTCTTCCCCGGCCTGATGGCGGTGGGCGAGGCCGGCTGCGCCTCGGTCCATGGCGCGAACCGGCTGGGATCGAACTCGCTGATCGACCTGGTGGTCTTTGGCCGCGCTGCCGCGATCCGCGCCGGGCAGGTGATCGACCGCAAGGCGGCGATCCCCACCACCAACAAGGAACAGGTGGACAAGGCGCTGGACCGCTTCGACCGCATCCGCAACGCCAACGGCTCGGTGCCGACGGCCGAGCTGCGGCTTGAGATGCAGCGCACCATGCAGGCCGATGCCGCGGTGTTCCGCACCGACAAGACCCTGGCCGAGGGCGTCGAGAAGATGCAGGCGATCGCGGCCAAGATGGACGACCTGAAGGTCACCGACCGCAGCCTGATCTGGAACAGCGACCTGATGGAGACGCTGGAGCTGACCAACCTGATGCCCAACGCGCTGGCGACCATCGTCGGTGCCGAGGCGCGCAAGGAAAGCCGCGGCGCCCATGCCCATGAAGACTACCCCGAGCGGGATGATGCCAACTGGCGCAAGCACTCGCTTGCCTGGGTCGAAGGCAACGATGTTAAACTGGCCTATCGGCCCGTTCATCTTGAACCCCTGACTACCCAGGACGAGGGCGGGATCGACCTGAAAAAGATCGCACCCAAAGCGAGGGTTTATTGATGCGTCTTCCCCTGATCCTGCCCATGGCCCTGACCGCCGCCGCGCTGACCCTTTCGGGCTGCGTGGTCCAGAACCCCGGCATGGCGCCGGCGCCGCTGCCGCCGGTCGCGGCCCCCGCGCCGGATGCGGCGATGCGGTCCTCGGCCCGCGTCATCGTCAACCGCGAGATGGCCCGGCGCCTGCCCGGCGCCAATGTCGCGCCCTATACCGATTGCGTGATGCAGAACGCCACCACGGCGGAACTGTCCAGCATCGCCGCTGCCGGCGCGGCCGGGGCGGGGGATGCGGTGGCCGCCATCGTCGGTCGTCCGTCCACCACGCAATGCATCGCCAGCGCCGCGGCGGCGGCCAAGCAGGCCGCCTGATGGCCGGGCGCGGCGCGCTTGGCCTGCGCCTTGCCCCGGCGCTGCTGGGGCTGGCGGCCTGCGCGCCCGCGCCGGTGCAGATCCCGGTCGCAGAGGCCGAGCGCGTCTGCATGGTCCAGGCGCTCGACGCCCGCGCGCCGCGCACCCAGGTCGGCATCGGCGTCGGCTCGCACGGTTATCGCGGCGGCTTCGTCAGCGTCGACCTGTCCTCGGACCAGATCCTTGGGCGCGATCCGTCCCAGGTCTTCGACCAATGCGTCCAGCGCCGCTCGGGGCAGAAGCCCACGCGGCCGCTTTACGAACAGCCGGGCTGGAGGGTGCATTGACGCCCTCCGCCCAAGCCACCGCATGACGGCCTAGTCGCAAGACGACGGTCTGACCACCAGGAGTTACCCAATGGTCCAACTTACCCTTCCCAAGAACAGCCGCATGCGGGTCGGCAAGACCTGGCCGAAACCCGAAGGCGCGACGAACGTCCGCCGCTTCAACATCTACCGCTGGGATCCCGATACCGGCGAGAACCCGCGCATCGACACCTATTTCGTCGACATGGATAAATGCGGGCCGATGGTGCTGGACGCGCTGATCAAGATCAAGAACGAGATCGACCCGACGCTGACCTTCCGCCGCTCCTGCCGCGAGGGGATCTGCGGCTCCTGCGCGATGAACATCGACGGCGGCAACCATCTTGCCTGCATCTACGGCATGGACGAGATCAAGGGCGACGTGAACATCTATCCGCTGCCGCACATGCCGGTGGTCAAGGACCTGATCCCCGACCTGACGCATTTCTATGCCCAGCACGCCTCGGTGAACCCCTATCTCATCACCGAGACGCCGACCCCCGACAAGGAATGGCGCCAGTCGATCGAGGATCGCAAGAAGCTGGACGGGCTTTACGAATGCGTGATGTGCGCCAGCTGCTCGACCGCCTGCCCGAGCTATTGGTGGAACGGCGACCGCTACCTGGGCCCGGCGGCCCTGCTGCACGCCTATCGCTGGATCATCGATTCGCGCGACGAGGCCACGGGCGAACGCCTGGATGCGCTGGAAGACCCGTTCAAGCTGTATCGCTGCCACACGATCATGAACTGCACCAATACCTGCCCCAAGGGGCTGAACCCGGCCAAGGCCATCGCCTCGATCAAGCACATGATGGTGGACCGTATCGTTTGATTTGCACGGCCGTCATGGCCGGTATGCCGTGATATACCGTTTGACGCCGCGTCGCAGAGGTAGATTTTTCTGCGGCGCGGCATTATCTTTTTCGGCGGGGAAGAGCATCACTTCGACCCGGAGACCTTCGGATGAAAACCCTTGCCGAGACCCAAAAACCCAGCGCCAACCTGGCCGTGCTGAAGCCGGCCAAGTCGGCAGACCGCGCGGCCCTGGCCGTGCTGGAGCAGATGTACGGCTATTTCAGCTTCGATCCGATGCCGATGGAAGCCGACATTCGCCAGGCCGCCTGAAGCGCGGCCACCTTGTCCGCACGCGCGGGCCTTCCAGCGCGGCTTCCCGGCCGCGCTCTTGTTTTTCGGGTATTTGGGAAGCGGTGAAAGGCTGGCCGTTTTTCCGTTTCCCAAACACCCATGCGGCAGGGCCGGCAGGCGCGCTGTGCAAGGTGTGCGCAAGCCTTGCGATGCCGGGGACGCGCGCATAGCATCGCGCCATGATCCGAACCATTCCCGAAGATGCCGCCGAGCGCCGGGCCATTCGCCCGGTCATCTGCTATCCGAACCATACCCTTCCCGATCCCGACCTGCCCGGCTTGCAGGCCGTTCGCCTGACGGCGCGCAAATCCGGGGAATGCCTGGTGCCTCCGCGCGAGGCGCGTTGCTTTCACGTGCCGGCCGGGCATTTCTTTCGCATCACCAGCGTCGAGGGGCCGCAGGTCGGCGACCTGAACCTGTGGTCCGCCGCCGATCCGCGCGAACGGTTCTATTCCGGCAAGACCCGCGCGCTGCACGGCACCCATCTGACGCGCGGCCATCGCATGTGGTCCAGCTTTCCGCATCTGCGCCCGATGGCCACCGTGACCGAGGATACGCTGGAATGGTATGGCATCGACGAATACGGCGGCTCGGTCCATGACGTGATCGGCACGCGTTGCGACCCCTATACCCATCGCCTGCTGAGCGGGCAGGACTATCACCATTGCTGCCATTCCAACCTGGTCAACGCGCTGATGGCCGAGATGGGCCTGTCGCGCGAGGCGGCCGAGCCCCTGGTGCATGACGTGCTGAACGTCTTCATGTGCACGGGCTTCACTCGCGACACCGGGGAATATTTCATGAAGGCAAGCCCGGTGCGCCCCGGCGACCATATCGAGTTCTTTGCCGAGATCGACCTGATCGGCGGGCTTTCGGCCTGTCCGGGCGGCGATTGCGGCAGCGCGCATTCCAGCGACGCCGCCGCCTGCCATCCGCTGCTGGTCGAGATCTTCGCGCCGGCCCGGCCCGCGGGACGGGCAGAGCCGGGGCCGAGCGCCTATCGCTGGCCCTAAAGCGAGATCGGCCGCATCACCTCGGGCTCGATCACCTGCACGCCCGGCAGGCCGGCCTTCAGCACCTCGGCATCCTGCGCCAGCAGCGGGAAGGTCTTGTAATGGCAGGGGATCACGGTCTTGAAGTCGAAATACTTCCGCGCCGCCCAGGCCGCGCGGTCCATGTCCATGGTGAAATGCCCGCCGGTGCAGAGGATGCCGATGTCGGGCCGGTGATATTCGCCCATCCACGCCATGTCGGCCATGATGTCGGTATCGCCCGAGACATAGATCACATGGCCCTCGCCCGCGATCATGAACCCCGACTCGTGGCCGGCATAGACCGGCCCCTCGGCGCCCTCGAAGGACGAGGAATGGCTGGCATTCACCATCGTCACCCTGGCCCCGCCCAGATCGACCGTGCCGCCCTTGTTGAAGCCGATGCCCTCGATGCCCTCGTGCTTCATCCAGGTCGAGACCATGTCGTAGATGCCGACGGCGGGAATCCCCCGTTCCTTGGCGATCGAGACGGTGTCGCCGGTATGGTCGCCGTGGCCATGCGTCACCAGGATATGGGTGGCGCCGGCGATGGCCTCGTCGCGGCTGTCCTCGGGAAACATCGGATTGCCCGAAAGCCAGGGGTCGATCAGGATCACCGCCTGTTCGATCTCCAGCCGGAAGCCGGAATGGCCAAGCCAGGTCAGTTTCATGGAAGGGCTCCTTTTCTTGCGCTGCCGCATCCTGCCAAGCCGTGCGGCGCCCGTAAAGTTCCGCCGCAAGGTTCCGCCTGCGCGGGTGCTTGCCCCGCCCCGGCCGCCCCGGTAAAACCCGGCGCAAGCGAAAGGAGCCTCCCATGGCGATCACCGAGGACGAAGCCCGCAAGGTCGCGCATCTGGCGCGGATTGCGGTCAAGGACGCCGACCTGCCCGCGCTGGCGCAGGAGCTGAACGGCATCCTGCATTTCATGGAACAGCTGAACGAAGTCGATGTCGAGGGCGTCGAGCCGATGACCGGGGTCGAGCCGATGCGCCTCAAGCGCCGCCAGGACGTCGTCACCGATGGCGAGATGCAGGATCTGATCCTGAAGAACGCGCCCGATGCGCGCGAGGGCTTCTTTGCCGTGCCGAAGGTGGTGGAATGAGCGACCTGAACAAACTGACCATCGCCCAGGCCCGCGACGGGCTGCGCAAGGGCGATTTCACCAGCACCGAGCTGACCGAGGCCTGCCTGGGTGCCATCGACGCCGCCGGCGCGCTGAACGCCTATTCTCACAAGACCCCGGAAAAGGCCCGCGAAATGGCGGTGGCGGCCGACAAGCGCATCGCCGCGGGCGACGCGCCCGCCATGTGCGGCATCCCGCTGGGCATCAAGGACCTGTTCTGCACCCGCGACGTGCCGTCCCAGGCCGCGAGCCGGATCCTGGAAGGCTTCCTGCCGCAATATGAATCGACGGTGACGCAGAACCTGTGGGATGCGGGTGCGGTCATGCTGGGCAAGCTCAGCATGGACGAATTCGCCATGGGCTCGTCCAACGAAAGCGCCTGCTATGGCCCGGTGGTCAACCCCTGGAAGGTGGACGACCGGCAGCTGACGCCCGGCGGCTCCTCGGGCGGCTCGGCGGCGGCGGTGGCGGCGGACCTGTGCCTGGCCGCGACCGGCACCGATACCGGCGGCTCGATCCGCCAGCCGGCGGCCTTTACCGGCACCGTGGGGCTGAAGCCGACCTATGGCCGGGTCAGCCGCTGGGGGGTGATCGCCTTTGCCAGCTCGCTGGACCAGGCCGGGCCGATGACCAAGTCGGTCCGCGACGCCGCGATCATGCTGGGCGCCATGGCCTCGGTCGATGCCAAGGATTCGACCAGCGCCGAACGCCCGGTGCCGGATTACGAGGCCGCGCTGAACGGCGACATCCGCGGCCGTCGCATCGGCATTCCGCGCGAATACCGCATGGAGGGCATGTCGGACGAGATCGACGCGCTCTGGCACAAGGCGGCCGAGATGCTGCGCGACGCCGGCGCCGAGGTGGTGGACATCACCCTGCCGCATACGAAATACGCGCTGCCGGCCTATTACGTGATCGCGCCGGCCGAAGCGTCGTCGAACCTCGCGCGCTATGACGGGGTGCGCTATGGCCGCCGCGCCAGGCTGGGCGCCGGCGACGGCGTGGTCGAGATGTATGAAAAGACCCGCGCCGAGGGCTTCGGCCCCGAGGTGCAGCGCCGGGTGATGATCGGCACCTATGTGCTGTCGGCGGGCTTCTACGACGCCTATTACAACCGCGCCCGCAAGGTCCGCGCGCTGATCAAGCGCGACTTCGACCAGGTCTTTGCCGATGGCATCGACGCGATCCTGACGCCGGCCACCCCCAGCGCCGCCTTTGGCCTGGGCGAGATGTCGGGCAAGGATCCGGTCGAGATGTATCTCAACGACGTCTTTACCGTCACGGTGAACCTGGCCGGGCTGCCGGGGATTTCGGTGCCGGTGGGGCTGGATCGGCAGGGCCTGCCGCTGGGAATGCAGCTGATTGGCCGGCCCTGGGACGAAGGCGGGCTCTTGAACCTTGCGCAGAGCCTCGAATCTGCGGCAGGATTTGCGGCGAAACCCTCGCGCTGGTGGTGAGCGGCCTCAAACCGGAGAGAATGATGCGGAACCTGGCGATCCTGGCCCTGCTTGGCCCCGTTCTTGCCCTGGCCGGCTGCGGCGAGAATACGGGCTGGAACCCGAATTACAGCGCCATGCACAATGGTTCGCCCTATGCGGAATACCTGCAAGCGCGCGAGGTCGCGCTGCATGGCAAGGGCCCGGTGCCCAAGGTGATCCCGATCGCCCTGCCGGCGCAGGCGCCCACCGCAGCCCAGATCGCCGGCACGGCGGCAAAGCCGCGCGCCCAGGCAGCCGCCCAAGCCGCGCCTGCCCCCGCCGCAGCAGCGCCCCCGGCCGGGGCACCGGCGGCGACGCAGGCCGCGACGCCCTCGCTGGTGCGTTATGCGCAGCAGGAAACCCAGGCGCCGGGCACGCGGAAATACCAGCGCAGCGGCAGTTCCGAATCGGCGGCGGCGCGGGCCTGCCGCAGCTATGCCAGCGCGGATGTGGCGCAAAGCGCCTTCCTCGCGGCGGGCGGGCCGGTGATCGACCCGCGCGGGCTCGACCCGGACGGCGACGGTTTCGCCTGCGGCTGGGATCCGCGCCCGCTGCGCCAATCCGGGCTTTGAGCCCTTCGCCCAATCACGGCGACCGGCGCGGGCAACAGCCGTCGCTGGTCGTGATCCATTACACCGGCATGGCGGACGGCCCCTCGGCCCGGGCCCGGCTCTGCGATCCCGGCGCCGAGGTCAGCGCGCATTGGCTGGTCCACGAGGACGGGACGACCGAGGCGCTGGTGCCCGAGGACCGCCGCGCCTGGCACGCGGGCGCCGGTGCGTGGCAAGGGCGCGAGGACGTGAATTCGCGCAGCATCGGCATCGAACTGGTCAATCCCGGCGACCGGCCCTTCCCCGAGCCGCAGATGGCGGCGCTCGAGGCGCTGCTCGGCGCCATCATGGCGCGCTGGTCCATCCCGCCCCAGGGCGTGATCGCCCATTCCGACATGGCGCCGGGGCGCAAGATCGACCCCGGCCCGCGTTTCGACTGGCGCCGGCTGGCCCTGCAGGGGCTTGCGGTCTGGCCCGAGGGGACGGGCCCCGACCTGCCGCTGGCCGACAGCCTGGCCCGCATCGGCTATCCCGAGGATCCGGCGCGCCTCGCCGCCTTCCGCCTGCGCTTCCGCCCCTGGGCCGATGGCCCCGAGGACGAAACCGACCGCCGGCTGGCCGCGGCACTGGCTTATCGCGGGCTTCTTTCGTGCCCAAGTATCCCGCAGGGGGAGGCCGCCGCGGCAGCGGCGGACGGGGGACGCGAAGTCCCCCCGCAACGATCCAACAAGCGGTCCTAGAAAAGCGCCTCGATTCGCCGGGCCTCGGTCTCCAGCCCATAGGGCGCATTCAGCACCACCATGCCCGAGCCGACCATGCCATGGCCGGGCCGCGCCGGCGGGAATCGCACCTCCGAGACCAGCGCCTCGGGATGGTTGCGGCGCAGCGCCTCGACCATGGGCGCATGGCGGCCGTCGGCCAGGATCGGATACCACAGCGCGATCACGCCGACGTTCCACTTGCGCGCCAGCTTGGCGACATGGCGCGGGATGGCGTCGTAATCGGCCTTGACCTCATAGCTGGGGTCGATCAGCAGCAATCCGCGCCGCGGCGTGGGCGGGCAGATCGCCTGCGCCATCTGGAACCCGTCCTGCCGGTGCAGATGCGCAAAGCCTGCGACCTCGGCCAGCGCCTGGTGCTCGGCCGGGTGCAGCTCGGCCAGATGCGCCACGTCGCCAGGGCGCAGGAAATGCCGCGCGATCAGCGGCGAGCCGGGATAGGCGGTCGCGCCATGACGGGCGCGCACCGCCTCCAGCGCAAGGCGCAGCGGGTGATCCGTGGGCAGCCAGTTTTCGGAAAGCGCGCGGGTGATGCCGGCGGCCGCCTCGCCGGTCTTTTCCGCCTCGGGCGCCGACAGGTCGTAGAGGCCGCGCCCGGCATGGGTTTCCAGGTAGCTCAGCGGCTTCGGCTTGGCGGTCAGATAGGCCAGCACCCAAGCCAGCAGCGCGTGCTTGTGCAGGTCGGCCAGGTTCCCGGCGTGATAGGCGTGCTGATAGGACAACATGTCCCGCGATTAACCCGATGGCCCGGAAATGAAAAGCGGCGGCGCCCAGGGAGGAGGAGGGGGCACCGCCGCGCAACGCTGGCCCAGGGAGGAGGAGGGGCCGCGTATGGGGTGCGGCAATGGCAGGGAGGAGGAGGCCATTACCGCTAGCTGACAGTCCCAGGGAGGAGGAGAGGACCGTCGCATTCCGTTCCGCCTTGCGGCGGTGTTTTGGCGGCGCCCTCCAGGGAGGAGGAGGGGAGGGCGCCGCGCAGAACGGGAAGCCCAGGGAGGAGGAGGGGCTTCGCCGTGTCGGTTTGGCGGCGCCTCCGGGAGGAGGAAAGAGGCTGCCGCCGGACCGCGAGACCCAGGGAGGAGGAGGGGTCTCGCCGTATGGGGTGGCGGCATCCCCAGGGAGGAGGAGGGGGAGCCGCCGGAACCGTGAAGCCCAGGGAGGAGGAGGGGCTTCACCGTATCTGAGCGGCGGCATCCTCAGGGAGGAGGAGGGAGGATGCCGCCTGAACCCGGACCCAAGGGAGGAGGAGTGGGTCGGGTGTTCTATTCGTTTACTTCGTGCCCCAGGCGGCTTCGTAAGCCACGCTGCGGATGTTGCCGCGGTTCAGGCCCAGGTCGGCCAGTTCGCGGTTGGACAGGTCGCCCAGTTCGCGCAGGGTCTGGCGATAGACCGCCCGGCGGGCCATATGGTCACGGACATTGGCCACGAATTTCGCGATCGCGCCGTTGCCGGCGATGTCGTTGCGGTGCATACCGCCATGGATCAGATCGAGAACAGCCATTTCATTCACTCTTTCGTCTTGCGGATGGCGCGGTCGGTTTTCCCTGTCGCGCTGTTGAGACGAACATGGTCCCTTTTCTGCATCTGCACAATGGCCGCGGGCGAGATGCTGCTATGCAGAATCTACATGGCTGTTTCTGGGACACTGTTACAAAGCGTTAATAATCCGTGAATTTTTCAGCCTTTTTACAAGCTGGATCAAGTTTCCCTAGCAGATCGGTCGTATTTTACGCGGGGTCACAGGGGGTTAGCGGTATCAGCCCGCAAGCCCGGCTTGCCCATCCCCGCGCGAATTGCGATGCTGCGGGCGCTTTGATGCGGGGGTAGCCATGACCATCTCACGGGAACGTGTGCTTCAGGAACTTGCCCAGATCGCGGTTCCGGGGGGCGGCAACCTGGTTTCGGCCGATCTGGTGCGCGCGCTCAACGTCGAATCGGGCGCGGTGCGATTCGTCATCGAGGCGGCCGATGCGGCCTCTGCCCGCGCGCTGGCTCCGGTCGAGGCCGAGGTGCAGCGCCGGCTGTCCGCCCTGCCGGGGGTGGAGAAGGTGCAGATCGTCACCACCGCCCCGACCGCGCCGCGCGGCGGTGCCCCGCAGGTCGCGGCCCGTTCGGGCGGCGAGGCGCCGCCCAGCCTGAAGATCGGCCGCCACCCCACGCCCCAGGCCGGCCCCGCGCCGGTCAGCGGCGTGGCGCGGATCCTGGCCATCGGCTCGGGCAAGGGCGGGGTCGGGAAATCGACGCTGACCTCGAACCTGGCGGTGGCGCTGGCGCGCAAGGGGCGGCGGGTCGGCTTGCTGGACGCCGACATATACGGTCCCTCGCAGCCGCGCATGCTGGGCCTGACCGGGCAGCGCCCCACCAGCGACGGCCAGATGATCGAGCCGCTGCACGCCCATGGCGTCACCGTCATGTCGCTGGGCCTGATGATGAAGGAAGGCGAGGCGGTGGTCTGGCGCGGCCCGATGCTGATGGGCGCGCTGCAGCAGATGCTGAACCAGGTGAAATGGGGCGAGCTGGACGTGCTGCTGGTCGACCTGCCGCCCGGCACGGGCGACGTGCAGCTGTCGCTGTGCCAGAAGGCGCAGGTCAGCGGGGCGATCATCGTCTCGACCCCGCAGGACGTGGCGCTGATCGACGCCCGCCGCGCCATCGACATGTTCGACAAGCTCAAGACCCCGGTGCTGGGGCTGGTCGAGAACATGTCCACCTATATCTGCCCCAATTGCGGCCACGAGGCGCATCTGTTCGGCCATGGCGGCGTCGCCGCCGAGGCCGCGGCGCTGGACCTGCCCTTCCTGGGCGAGATCCCGTTGAACCTGGACCTGCGGCTTGCGGGCGATGCCGGCACGCCGATCGCGGCCGGCGACGGGCCGGTGGCGCAATCCTTCGTCCGGCTGGCCGAGCGGCTGATCGCCGGCGGCATGGCCTGACCTGGCCTTTCGCACCCGGCCGGGAAAACACGGGAAACGGGTCCGGGAAATCATGGGAACGGCCCCTGGATTCCGAATCACCGCGGCGTGATTGCCCGTGAAGGCCGGTCGAATCGGCAAGCTTTCCCCTTTTTCGACGGAAGAATCGCCCCTCCACCCGGTCGCGTGGGACGATTCTGGGAAATGGTGGGATTTATTTGCCACATCGGCGCTCCATACTACATCTAGTGGCTGTTCTATCCCTGCATCCGATACCTTCCCCTGTGATCGCGCCGGTGTGAATTTGTTCGCGCCGCGTTCGCCGGCAATAGCCCGCCTGCGCCCAGGTTCCGACCAAACAAATCCATTGCGTCCCATGAATTCCCATGGCATCCCTTGGCTCACGGAACGGGCTCGAGGGGCGCCAAGACCCCAAAAGGCGACAAGCAGCTTTCATACAGGCAACCCGTTTCCGAATGACCTCTGCGGCGCGCGAGCAGCACCTCCCCCAGGTGGCGCGAAACGCAGGGCGCGATCCCCGAAACTACGGGGCCCAGAGATGGGAACGAGGGCGGCGGATCGGGCAGTGGCAGCAGCCCGGTCCGCCTTTCCTTTTCGGGCAAACCGGAAAGGTCGGGACAGTGAAAGGAGGGCGCGCCGTTGGCACGCCGTTTCAGAGGGTCGGAAGAGGTCAAGGTGGACGCGAAGGGTCGCGTTTCCATCCCGGCCAAGTTCCGCCGGGTCTTTGAAGCCTCCGATCCCGACTGGCAGGCCGGCAAGCGCGCGCAGCTGGTCATCGTCTACGGCACCCGCGACTGGAATTGGCTGCAGCTTTTCACCATTGAGGCGATGGAAGAGATCGAGGACGGCATCGCCCGCATGCCGCGCGGCTCGGCCGCCCGCAACCTTCTGGAAAACATCTATCAGGGCCATGCCGACGAGGCCGAGATCGACGGCGACGGCCGCCTGGTCCTGCCGCAGAAGCTGCGCGAGAAGATCGGCCTGACCGACAGCGCCTTCTTCATCTCGGCCGGCGACAGCCTGAAGGTCTGGACCCCCGAGGCCTATGCCGAGGAAGAGCGCGCGCTGGAAGCCCGCGTGCCGGAACTTGAGCCGGGCGCCGATCCGCTGTCGCTGCTGGCCCCCGCCGCGGCGAAGGACGAGGGCTAGGGCATGGCCGAGGCTCCGCATATCCCCGTCCTGCTTGGCCCGCTGTTGCGGGCCGTTCAGCCTGTGACGGGCACCTGGGTCGACGGCACCTTCGGCGCCGGCGGCTATGCCCGCGGCCTGCTGGAGCAGGGCGCCGACCGGGTGATCGGCATCGACCGCGACCCGGCGGTCTTTCGCATGGCCGAAGCCTGGGCGGGCGAATATGGCGACCGGCTGCGGCTGGTCCAGGGCACGTTCTCGGACCTCGACAGGCTGGCCGGCGGGCCGGTCGACGGCGTGGTGCTGGACCTTGGCGTCAGCTCGATGCAGCTCGACCAGCCCGAGCGCGGCTTTTCCTTTTTGCGCGACGGGCCCTTGGACATGCGCATGGGCGGCGAGGGGCCGACGGCGGCCGACCTGCTGAACAGCGCCCCCGAATCGGTCATCGCCGACGTGCTCTATCTCTACGGCGAGGAGCGCGCCTCGCGCCGCATCGCCAAGGCCATCGTCGCCGCCCGGCCGCTGAGCCGCACCGGCCAGCTTTCGGACATCGTCGCCGGCTGCCTGCCGCGCGCGAAGCCGGGGCAGAGCCATCCCTCGACCCGCGCCTTCCAGGCGATCCGCATCTGGGTGAACGACGAATTCGGCCAGCTGGTCGCCGGGCTTGCGGCGGCCGAACGGGCGCTGCGGCCGGGCGGCAAGCTGGCCGTGGTCAGCTTCCATTCGCTCGAGGACCGGATCGTCAAGCGGTTCATGCAGGCGCGCTCGAACAGCGCCGGCGGCGGCAGCCGCTATGCGCCCGAGGCCGCGCGCGAGGAGCCGGCCTTCACGCTGCCCTTCCGCCGCGCCATCGGCGCGGACGAGGCCGAGCTGGCGGCGAATCCGCGCGCCCGCTCGGCGCTGCTGCGCGTCGGCATCCGCACCGCGGCGCCGGCCGGCCGGGTCGATCCGGCGGGGCTGGGCCTGCCGCTGCTGTCGGAAAGGGGGGCGTGATGCGTTCGGTGCTTTACCTTCTGACCGCGCTTTCGGTGATGGGCCTGGCCTTCTGGGCCTATCGCGAGAATTACCGCACCCAGGCCGCCATCAGCGAGATGAGCGACATCCAGCGCCAGATCGGCCGCCTGCGCGAAGATCTGGGCGTTCTGCGCGCGGAATGGGCCTATCTGAACCGCCCCGAGCGCCTGCGCCAGCTGGTCGATCTGAATTTCGAGCGGCTGAAGCTGGTGCCCTTCGGTTCCGACCAGTTCGTGGACGTGGGGCAGGTGGCCTTCCCGGCACCCCGGTCGCCCGAGCCCGCCCCCGGTTCCGCTGCCGATGCCGATCTGCCGGTCGAACGTCCCGCCGGCTTCCCGCCCCGCAGACCACAGGAGAGCACGCCATGATCCGCACCCCGCTGCGCCCGCTGGCCCGCATCCTTCGCGCCCGCGAAACAGGCGAGAACCCCGATGCCATCGAGGCCGAGAACCGCGCCCAAAGGCATGCCGCAATCCAGGAAAGGGCGCGCGGCAGCGCCCGGACCCGGCTGTTCTTCATGTCCTGCGCCTTTGCGCTGGCCTTTGGCACCGTGGGCGCCAAGATGGGCGTGCTGGCCGCCAGCCAGCCCAGCGAGCCGCGGGTGCAGACCACCGGCGCGCAGATCATCTCGCAGCGCGCCGACATCACCGACCGGCAGGGGCGGGTGCTGGCCACCAACCTGCTGACCCATTCGCTTTACGCCCATCCCCAGCAGATGGTCGAGCCCGAGCGCGCGGCGCGCGAACTGGTCCGCATCTTCCCCGACCTGGAGATCGAGCGGCTGCAAAAGGACTTTACCGGCAAGCGCACCTTCGTCTGGATCAAGAAGAAGATCAGCCCCGAACAGATGCAGGCCGTGCATGACATCGGCGAGCCGGGGCTGCTGTTCGGCCCGCGCGAGATGCGGCTTTACCCGAACGGCCATATCGCCGCGCATATCCTGGGCGGCGCCACCTTCGGCAAGGAAGACGTGGCCAGCGCCGAGGTCGTCGGCGTCGCCGGCGTCGAAAAGGCCTTCGACCACTGGCTGCGCGATCCGGCCAATGACGGCGCGCCGCTGGCGCTTTCGCTGGACCTGACCGTCCAGGCCGCCATGGAGGAGGTGCTGGGCAACGGCATGAAGGTCATGAACGCCAAAGGCGCCACCGGCATCCTGATGGAGGTCAAGACCGGCGAGATCCTGGCCATGGCCAGCCTGCCCGATTTCGACCCCAACGACCGGCCGCGGCCGCTGCTCAAGGGCGATCCCTCGGACAGCCCGCTGTTCAACCGCGCGGTGCAGGGACAGTATGAATTGGGCTCGACCTTCAAGATCTTCCCGGTGGCGCAGGCCATCGACCTCAAGCTGGTCAGCCCGGCCACGATGATCAACGCCAAGGCGCCGATGAAGATCGGCAAATACCTGATCAACGAGTTCCGGGGCCACAATTACGGCACGCTTTCGGTGACGGACATCATCGTGAAGTCGTCGAACGTCGGCACCGTCCGGGTGGCCCAGCTGCTGGGCGCCGAGCGGCAGAGGGATTTCCTGCAGAAGCTGGGCTTCTTCGAGCCGACGCCGATCGAGATGAGCGAGGCGCCGACCGGCAAGCCGCTGGTGCCCAAGCGCTGGCCCGCCGTGACCTCGGCCACCGTGGCCTTCGGGCACGGGCTGGCGGCCAGCCCGCTGCATTTGGCCGCGGCCTATGCGACCGTCGCGAACGGCGGAAAACGGGTGATGCCGACGCTGATCCACGACCGCCGCCCGCGCGGCGGCGAGCAGGTGCTGTCGCCCCAGGCCGCGCAGATCGCCGTGCAGATGCTGCGCCAGGTGGTGGTCCGCGGCAGCGGCCGCAGCGCCAATGTCGAGGGCTACGAGGTCGCGGGCAAGACCGGCACCGCCGACAAGCCGCGCCCGACGGGGGGCTATTACGGCAACAAGGTGGTCTCGACCTTCGCCTCGGTCTTTCCGGCCAGCGATCCGCAATATGTGCTGGTGCTGTCGCTGGACGAGCCCTCGACCATCGGCCCCGGCGGCGAAAGCCGCACCGCGGGCGCGACATCGGCGCCGGTGGCGGCCGAGGTGATCCGCCGCGTCGCGCCGCTCTTGGGCCTGCGCCCGGCCACCGAATCGCAATTGCCGATGGTTGAACGGCCTTTGCCCGATGGGCTAAAGCTCGTCTCGAACTGATGAGCGGAGGCTTCGTGACCGAGCGGGCGATGCGGCTGTCCCTTCTGGGGCTGAGGGGGGACAAGGGGCGCGACCCCGAGATAACGGGCCTTGCCGTGGATTCGCGGCAGGTCAGGCCCGGCCATCTGTTCGCGGCGCTGCCGGGTTCGGCCGCGCATGGGGGCGAGTTCATCCAATATGCGCTGCGCCAGGGCGCGGCCGCGATCCTGACCGACCGCAAGGGCGCCGAGATCGCCGCCGAGGTGCTGGCCGGCGCCGATGCCGCGCTGGTGGTGGCCGAAGATCCCCGCGCCGCGCTGGCGGGCGCGAGCGCCCTGTGGTTCGCCGCCCAGCCCGAGACGATGGTCGCCGTCACCGGCACCTCGGGCAAGACCTCGGTCGCCACCTTCACCCGGCAGATCTGGCAGGCGTTGGGCCACAAGGCGATCAGCCTGGGCACCATGGGCGTGCAGGGCGACTACCAGGCCAAGCTGGCCCATACCACGCCCGAGCCGATCACCCTGCACCGGGTGCTGGCCGAGGCGGCGGCTGCTGGCGTCACCCATGCGGCGATGGAGGCCAGCTCGCACGGGCTCGACCAGCGCCGGCTGGACGGGGTGCGGCTGAAGGCCGGCGCCTTCACCAATTTCAGCCAGGACCACCTGGATTATCACAAGGACTTCGACGAATATTTCGCCGCCAAGGCGCTGCTTTTCGATCATCTGCTGGACGAGGGCGCCGGGGCGGTCGTCAATATCGACGACCCGCGCGGCCGGCAGATGGCGGGGATCGCGCGCGAACGCGGCCTCGATCTGACGACCATCGGCAAGGATGCGGCGGCCGACCTGCGCATCCTGGGCCAGCGCTATGACGCGACCGGGCAGGATTTGCGCTTCAGCCTGCATGGCCAGGCGCATCTGGTGCGGTTGGCGCTGATCGGCGGCTTCCAGGCGGAAAACGTGCTGGCCGCCGCCGGCCTGGCCATTGCCGCCGGCGACGAGGCGCCCCGCGTGATCGAGACCCTGCCGGGGCTGACCACCGTGCGCGGCCGCATGGAACTGGCGGCGATGCGGGAAAACGGTGCTGCGGTCTTCGTCGACTACAGCCACAAGCCGGGCGCGCTGGCCTCGGCCCTGCAAAGCCTGCGCCCGCATGTCATGGGCCGCATCGTCGTGGTCTTTGGCGCCGGCGGCGACCGCGACCGGCTCAAGCGCCCGCTGATGGGCGAGGCGGCGCGGCAATTCGCCGACCTGGTCTATGTGACCGACGACAACCCGCGCAGCGAAGACCCGGCCGCGATCCGCGCCGAAGTGCTGGCCGGCGCCGGCCCCGAGGCCATCGAGGTCGGCGACCGCGCCGAGGCGATCCTGCGCGCCGTCGATGCCTTGCAGCCGGGCGATGCGCTGCTGATCGCCGGCAAGGGCCACGAGACCGGCCAGATCATCGGCAACGACGTTTACCCCTTCGACGATGCCGAGCAGGCCTCGGTGGCCGTCGCGGCGCTGGATGGCAAGATATGACGCTGTGGACCTCGCAGGATGCCGCCGCCGCGACCGGCGGCCGCGCCACCGGTGACTTTGCCGTCGGCGGCGTCTCCATCGACACCCGCACCATCCGGCCGGGCGACCTGTTCGTGGCCCTGCAGGCCGCCCGCGACGGCCACGACTTCGTCGCCCAGGCCCTGGAAAAGGGCGCCGGCGCCGCGCTGGTCAGCCGCATCCCCGAGGGCGTGGCCCCGGATGCGCCGCTGCTGGTCGTCCCCGACGTCCTGCCGGCGCTGGAGGCGCTTGGCCGCGCCGGCCGCGCCCGGATGGGCGGCAAGGTCATCGCCATCACCGGCTCGGTCGGCAAGACCTCGACCAAGGAGATGGCGCGCATCGCGCTTGCCGGGCAGGGCAGCATCCATGCGGCCGAGGCCAGCTACAACAACCATTGGGGCGTGCCCCTGACGCTGGCGCGCATGCCCCAGGACACCGATTTCGCCATCATCGAGATCGGCATGAACCATCCGGGCGAGATCGAGCCGCTGGCCCGCCTCGCCCGCCCGCATGTGGCCATGATCACCACCGTCGCCGCCGCCCACCTGGAGGCTTTCGGCGCCATCGAGGGCATCGCCCGCGAAAAGGGCGCGATCTTTCGCGGTCTCATGCAGCCCGGCACCGCCATCCTGCCCGAGGATCTGCCGGTCACGCAATTGCTGCGCGACTGCGCCGACGAGGCCGGCGCCATCGTCATCGGCTTCGGCCAGCAGGGCATGGCCCGGCCGCTGAAGGCCGAGACGGTGGACGGCATCACCCAGGTCCGCGCCCGCGTGCTGGGCGATGTGGTGGATTTCACCCTGGCGACTCCGGGCACGCATTTCGTCATGAACGCGGTCGGCGTGCTGGCGGCACTGTCGGCCGCGGGGGCCGACGTGGCCCAGGCAGCTGCGCGCCTTTCCGACTGGCGCCCGCCGCTGGGCCGCGGCGCGGTCGAGGATCTGGGCGGCATCCGGCTGATCGACGATGCCTATAACTCCAACCCCACCTCGCTTTCGGCCGGGCTTGCGACGCTGGCGCGGCTGACCGGCGGGCGCCGGGTGGCGATCCTGGGCGACATGCTGGAACTCGGCCCGGACGAGATCGCGCTCCATGCCGGCATGGCTGCCGATCCCGCGATGCCGGCCGTCGACCTGGTCCATACCGCCGGCCCGCGCATGCGCGCCCTGCACGAGGCGCTGCCCCAGGCCCGCCGCGGGCGCCATGCCGAAACCGCCGCAGAACTGGCCGAGAGCGTGGCCGAACTGGTCGCGCCCGGCGATATCGTGCTCGTGAAGGGTTCGAAGTCCTCCAGGGTCTCGACGGTGGTTGACGCGCTGCGGCGGACGCGCCAAAGCACGCCCCCTGGCGAAAGGACAGCGTAATGCTCTATTGGCTCACGAACCTCTCCGACGGCGGGGATTTCTTCAACCTTTTCCGATATATCACCTTCCGGGCCGGGGGCGCCTTCTTCACCGCGCTGCTCTTCGGCTTCTTCTTCGGCCGGCCGCTGATCGACCTGCTGCGCCGCAAGCAGAAAAAGGGCCAGCCGATCCGCGACGACGGGCCGCAGAACCATTTCTCCAAGGCCGGCACCCCGACCATGGGCGGGCTGCTGATCCTCGCCGCGCTCAGCATCGGCACGCTGCTCTGGGCGCGGCTCGACAACGGCTATGTCTGGATCGTGCTTTTGGTCACGCTGGGCTTCGCCGCCATCGGCTTTGCCGACGACTATGCCAAGGTCACGAAGCAGCATCACGCGGGGCTCTCGGGCAAGGTGCGGCTGCTGATCGGGCTCTGCATCGCCGCCGCCGCCGGCGCCGCGGCCGCCTGGCTGCACCCGGCGGCGCTCAGCGGCGAGCTGGCGCTGCCCTTCTTCAAGGATGCGCTGATCAACCTGGGCCTGCTCTACGTGCCCTTCGCCGTGCTGGTGATCCTGGGCGCGGCCAATGCGGTGAACCTGACCGACGGGCTCGACGGGCTGGCGATCATGCCGGTGATGATCGCGGCCGGCAGCTTCGCGGTGATCGCCTATATGGTCGGCAACGCGAATTTCGCCAATTACCTCGGCGTGCATTTCGTGCCCGGCACCGGGGAGCTTGCGGTCTTCGTCGCGGCGCTGATCGGCGGCGGCCTGGGCTTCCTGTGGTATAACGCGCCCCCCGCCGCCGTCTTCATGGGCGATACCGGCAGCCTCGCGCTCGGCGGTGCCCTGGGCGCCATCGCGGTCGTCACCAAGCACGAGATCGTCCTGGCCATCGTCGGCGGTCTCTTCGTGGTCGAGGCGCTGTCGGTCATCATCCAGGTGCTCTATTTCAAGCGCACCGGCAAGCGGGTGTTCCTGATGGCCCCGATCCACCACCATTTCGAAAAGAAGGGCTGGGGCGAGGCGCAGATCGTGATCCGCTTCTGGATCATCGCGCTGATCCTGGCGCTGATCGGGCTTGCTACCCTGAAGCTGCGCTGACAGGCTTTCTCCGTTTTGCAAATACTCTCGGGGGGTCCGGGGGGCGAAGCGCCCCCGGCCTGCAACAGCGAAGGAAACAGCATGATCCCGGTCCAGGGCGTCCAGAACCAGACCATCGCCGTGCTCGGCCTCGGCCGCTCGGGCCGCGCCACCGCCGCCGCGCTCGCCGCGGGCGGCGCTCGGGTCGTGGTCTGGGACGACGGCCTGGACACCCGCGAACAGGCGGCGGCCGACGGCATGATCGTCCTCGACCTGACCCGCGACGCCAACTGGGACGGCATCTCGGCGCTGATCACCAGCCCCGGCATCCCGCATCTCTACCCCAAGCCGCACCCGGTCATCGCGAAAGCCTATGAACTCGGCGTGCCGGTCGACAACGACATCGGCCTGTTCTTCCGCAGCTTCGCCACGGCGGAATGGGAGCGGTTCGACACCACCCCGCGCGTCATCGCCGTGACCGGCTCGAACGGCAAATCCACCACCACCGCGCTGATCCACCATATCCTGAAGGAAGCCGGCCGCCCGACCCAGATCGGCGGCAATATCGGCACCGGCGTGCTGTCGCTGGAACCCGCCCATGACGGCGAGGTGGTGGTGCTGGAACTCTCCAGCTACCAGACCGACCTGGCCCGCGCCCTGACCCCGGATGTCGCCGTCTTCACCAATCTTTCGCCCGACCATCTCGACCGCCACGGCGGCCTGGGCGGCTATTTCGCCGCCAAGCGCCGGCTTTTCGCCGAGGGCGGGCCGGACCGCGCCGTGATCGGCGTCGACGAGCCCGAGGGCTGCTATCTTGCCGGCCAGCTTGCCATGGCCCCTTCGGACGACCGGGTGATCCGCATCTCCTCGGGGCAGAAGCTCGACCATTTCGGCTGGTCGGTCTTTGCCCGCAAGGGCTTCCTTTCGGAATACCGCAAGGGCCGCCAGGCCGGTTCGATCGACTTGCGCGAGGTCAAGGGGCTGCCGGGCGAGCACAACCACCAGAACGCCTGCGCCGCCTATGCCGCGACCCGCGCCGTCGGCATCGCCCCGCGCGAGATCGAGCGCGCCTTCCACAGCTTCCAGGGCCTGCCGCATCGCAGCCAGACCGTGGCCGAGATCGGCGGCGTGGCCTGGGTCAACGACAGCAAGGCCACCAATGTCGATGCCGCCGCCAAGGCGCTGGCCGCCTTCCCGCGCATCCGCTGGATCGCCGGCGGCATGGGCAAGGACGGCGGCATCGAGGCGCTGGCCCCCTTCCTCGGCAATGTCACCAAGGCCTATCTGATCGGCCATTCCGCGCGCGACTTCGCGCTCCAGATCGGCCAGACCCCGCATGAGATCGCCGAGACCATGGAGCAGGCCGTCGCCCGCGCCGCGGCCGAGGCCCAGCCGGGCGAGACGGTGCTGCTTGCCCCCGCCGCCGCCAGCTTCGACCAATACCCGAATTTCGAAAAGCGCGGCGAGCATTTCACGGCCCTGGTCCAGGCGTTGCGGGGCTGATCTTCTCTCCGATCTTCTTTGTTCTGCAAATACTCATGCGACGGCGCCCGCCGGCGCTGTTCCATGGGTATTTAAGCAACGAAGAAGCTGTGAAAATGGCCCCGGCGCGAGCCGGGGCCTTCAAGCTTTCGCCAATCTTCAGAAGGAATAGCCGATGCGGACCCCGATGCCCCAGGCGTCGCCGTCATCCATCCTGGCGACCTCGCGCTTGTTGCCGCTGGGCCCGACGCCAAGGGTCGCGTCGCCCAGCTTGGTATAGTTGATGCCGGTGGTGATCTTGATGTTGTCCATGGTATAGACCGCCGCCAGCGTCACGCCCTTGCGGCCGTTGACCGGGGCCAACGGCGACACGGTGTCGCCTTCGCTCGGCTCATACAGGAACGAGATCGACCCCGACCAGTTCTCGGTGAACTTGCGTCCCACGCCGATGGTGTAGGTGGTCGTGTCCTCGACCTCGACCAGCGGCACGTCGCCCAGCGGGGTGGGCCGCGGGAAAACCAGGTTCTCCACCTTGAACTCGGACCACTTCACCCAGCGGATCGAGCCGAACAGCAACGTGTCGGCAGCAATTCCCGTCTGGCCCTCCAGCGTCCAGCTGCGCGGAGTCTTCACTTCATAATCGTCGGCCGCGATTTCGGTGCCGCTGAACCCCTCGTGCATCTTGAAGTCGTGGGTGATCGGCGAATTATAGGTCAGCGAGACCCGCGCGGCGATCTCTGGCATCTCATAAGCCACCCCCGCGACCCAGCCCATGCCCCAGGCGCCGTCCAGGTCGAGATCATATCCGCTTACGCCTGCCGGCGGGGCGCCGCCATATCCCGTGCCGCGCAGCCGAACCTTACCGTCGGCGTGCGAACCGCGAATGCCGCCATGCACCGAAAAGTTGTTGTCGAACTTGTAGCGCAGCAGCGCGGTGTAGGTGGTCGAATTGACCTCGACCGCCGTGCCGTCCAGCACATCCATCAACGGCGATGGAGCGGCGAGCATGGGATAGCGCACATCCGCGCCGAAGGGCTGCTCGACGATGATCGCGCCGGACAGGTTGTCGGTGAACTGGTGCTTGTAGGCGAGACCGAAGAAGCCGTAGCCCTGCGCCACGTCACCCGTCCCGAAGCCCGCGGCATCCGTGCCCTGCACGTCCGGGTTCACCCCGCCGAAGCTCAGTTCGGCGTAGTTTCCCTGCTCGAACAGCGGCGCCAGCGATTGCGGCGCGCGCTCGATCCCGCCGGCCAGAACGGGCGCGGCGCTTGCCAGCAGGGCGCCGATGCCGGTGACGATCCTTTTCATGGTTTTCCTCCCTAGCCAGGTTCGTGACGAACCCCTTGGTTCAACCTGCGGCAGCCTGCCCGCTTGCGTCAATCGCCGGCGCCCGGTAACGCGGCGTTCTGACGCATCCGGCCGCTCTGGCGTGGCCTGCCGGCAACGCTATGACATGAAGGATCAAGGGAGGTCCGTCATGCGCTTTGCCCCACCCCGGCTCAACCCGCCCGGCCTCTGGCGCCGGGTTCCGCCCGCGATCTTTCCGCCGCTGCTGGGCGCGCTGGGGCTTGCCCTGGCCTGGCGCGCGGCGACGGCGCGCTTCGGCCTGCCGCCGGGGCTTTCGGGGATGATGGTGGGCATGGTCGTCGCCGCCTGGGGCTTTGCGGTCCTGGCCTATGGCAGCAAGCTGTTTCGCCGCCCCGCCGTGCTGGTCGAGGAATTGCGCGTCCTGCCCGGCCGCGCCGGCATCGCGGCGGCGCTGGTCGGCATCTATGTCGCGGCGCAGCTGCTTGCCCCCTTTGCGCCGGCCCTGGCCCAGGGGGTGCTGGTCGCCGGCATGGCGGCGCATCTGGCCTTCTGGGCCGTGGCGATCCCGGTCATGGCCCGCACGCCGGGTCAGGGGCGGGTGACGCCGGTCTGGCAGCTGACCTTCGTCGGGCCCATCGTCGCCGCGCAGGCGGCCGCCGGCTTCGGCTGGACGGCGCTGGCCCAGGCGCTGTGGTGGCCGATGGCGGCCATGGCGGGCTTTGTCTGGGCCGTCAGCCTGTATCAGGCCCTGACCGAGCGGCTGCCGGCGCCTTTGCGCCCGCTGCTGATGATCCACCTGGCCCCCATCGCCATGCTGGGCAATGTCGCCGCCGCGCTTGGCTGGCAGCAGGTGGCGCTGGGGCTGGCCTGGGCCGCGGCCGCGGCGCTGGTCCTGGCCGCCCTGCGCCTGCGCTGGCTGGTCGAGGCGGGGTTCTCGCCGCTTTGGGGCGCCTTCACATTCCCGCTGGCGGCGACGGCGGGGCTGTGGACCGCGGTCTCGGGCCTTGCGCCGGGCTGGGCGCTGCCGGCGCAGATCCTGCTGGTGACGGCAAGCCTGGTGGTGCTGCCGATCCTGTTCCGGGTCTGGCGCGCCTGGGCCAGCGGCGGGCTGGCCATGAAAACCAACGCGGCCATCGCCTGACGGTCTGGACATTCCCGCCGACGCGTGAAATGGGAAACTGCCAAACGAACCCCTGACAAGGATGCTCCCATGCAGATTCGTGAGGCTTTGACCTTCGACGATGTTCTCCTCGTTCCTGCGGCGTCCTCGGTGATGCCCTCGACCGCCGACGTGACGACCTATGTCACCAAGCAGATCCGCATGAACATCCCGCTGCTGTCCAGCGCCATGGATACCGTCACCGAAAGCCGCATGGCCATCGCCATGGCTCAGGCCGGCGGCATCGGCGTGATCCACCGCAACCTGACCGCCGAGCAGCAGGCCGACGAGGTCCGCCGGGTGAAGCGTTTCGAATCGGGTATCGTCTACGACCCGATCACCCTGACCCCCGACCAGACCATCGCCGATGCCAAGGCCCTGCAGGAGCGCTACAACGTCACCGGCTTTCCGGTGGTGGACGCGGCAGGGCGCGTGGTCGGCATCATCACCAACCGCGACATGCGCTTTGCCAACAGCGACGACATGCCGGTGCGGGCGGTGATGACCTCGGGCAACCTCGCCATCCTGCGCGAGCCGGCCGACCGGGCCGAGGCCATCGACCTGATGAAGGCCCGCCGCATCGAGAAGCTGCTGATCACCAATGCCGAAGGCAAGCTGACCGGCCTGCTGACGCTGAAGGATACCGAGAAATCGGTGCTGAACCCCCTGGCCTGCAAGGACGAACTGGGCCGGCTGCGCGTCGCCGCCGCCTCGACCGTCGGCGACGAGGGCTACGAGCGCAGCCTGGCGCTGGTCGAGGCCGGGGTGGACCTGGTGGTGATCGACACCGCGCATGGCCATTCCGAAGGCGTGGCGCGCGCCGTTTCCCGCATCAAGGCGCATTCGAACGCGGTGCAGGTCATCGCCGGCAACGTGGCGACGGCCGATGCCGCGCGGGCGCTGGTCGATGCCGGGGCGGATGCGATCAAGGTCGGCATCGGGCCGGGCTCGATCTGCACCACGCGCATCGTCGCGGGCGTCGGCGTGCCGCAGCTGACCGCGATCATGGACGCGGCGCGCGGCGCGGGCGAGGTGCCGGTGATCGCGGATGGCGGCATCAAGTTCTCGGGCGATTTCGCCAAGGCCATCGCGGCGGGGGCGTCCTGCGCCATGGTCGGCTCGGCCATCGCCGGCACCGACGAAAGCCCCGGCGAGGTGATCCTGTACCAGGGCCGCAGCTTCAAGTCCTATCGCGGCATGGGCTCGCTGGGCGCCATGGCCCGCGGCTCGGCCGACCGCTATTTCCAGAAGGACGCGGCCAGCGACAAGCTGGTGCCCGAGGGGATCGAGGGGCAGGTGCCCTACAAGGGTTCGGCCGCCGCGGTGATCCATCAGCTGGTCGGCGGCCTGCGCGCCGCCATGGGCTATACCGGCAACGCCACCGTGGCCGAGATGCGCGGCGGCTGCCAGTTCGTGCGCATCACCGGCGCCGGGTTGAAGGAAAGCCACGTCCACGACGTGCAGATCACCCGCGAAAGCCCGAACTACCGGCTGGGCTGATCCGGCCTGCGGCGGGGCCGGCCAAGGGCCCCGCTTACCGAATCTTAACCGCCCCGCGCTAGAGACGGCCAGAGAGTCCTTGTCTGTGGCCGTTTCATGTTCCGTCTTGTTGCAATTCTATATGTTCTGGCGCTGGTCCTGGCGCCCATCCGCGCGCTGGCGCTGCCCTCGGCCGATGTGTGCGAATGGGCCGCGCAGCAAGCCGCGGCGGAAAGCGGGGTTCCCGCCGACATCCTGGGCGCGCTGACGCTGACCGAGACCGGGCGCCGCCTGGACGGGCTGGTGCGCCCCTGGGCCTGGAGCGCCAATGCCGAGGGCGAGGGCACCTGGTTCGACGATCCCGCCAGCGCCGTCGCCTTTGCCCAGGATCGTCTGGCGCAGGGGCGCACCAATCTCGACATCGGCTGCTTCCAGCTGAACTATCGCTGGCACGGCGCGCATTTCTCGTCGGTGGCGCAGATGTTCGATCCGCTGGAAAACGCCCGCTATGCCGCCCGCTTCCTGCGCCAGCTGCATGACGAGATGGGCGATTGGCGGCAGGCGGCGGGGGCGTTCCATTCCCGCACCCCGGTCCATGCGCAGCGCTACCTGGCCCGTTTCGACACGCTGCTTCAGATGCTGCGCGAACGGGGATTTTCGGGCATGGCGGATTCGCCCGAGACCTATAACAGCTTCGCCGCGATCGGCACCGCCCGTCGCAGCCGGGTGCGCGAGCGGGTGATGCTGCTTGGCGCGCCCCTTGGCAGCGATGTGACGGGGCGGCCCGGCTCGTTGGCGGTGCTGGCCGCGGGACGTTCGCCCCTGGCGGCGGGGGGTGGGCCGATGATTGCGATCCGCCTGGCCGGGGCCGATGACGAAGGCGCCTTGCTCTGGCAGCCGGGGGCGGTGGCCCGGCGGGATTGACAAAGCCTCGCCGGCACCTTTTCTGGACCCCATCCGCCACCTGCCGCGCCTGGGACGCTGCCTGACATGACGCCCGCCGCCCGTGCCGCCGCGGCCATCGCCATCCTTGACCGCATCCTTGACGGGCAGGCCGCCGAAGCGGCGCTGATCCGCTGGGCGCGCGCCAGCCGCTTTGCCGGCTCGGGCGACCGCGCCGCGGTGCGGGATCTGGTCTTCGACGCCCTGCGCCGGCTGCGGTCGCGCGCCGCCCTGGGCGGGGCGCTGTCCGGGCGCGGGCTGCTGCTTGGCATGTGCCGCGACGAGGGGCTGGACCCGGACGCGCTTTTCACCGGCGAAGGCCACGGGCCGCCTCCGCTTTCGGATGCCGAGCGGGCGGCGGGGCACGCGCCCACGCCGGACGAGGCGCTGGACCTGCCCGACTGGCTGCTGCCGCTGTGGCGCAAGGCGCTTGGCCCGGATGCCGAGCCCGTGGCGCTGGCCATGCGCGAGCGTGCGCCGGTCTGGCTGCGGGTCAACCTGCGCCGCGCCGATCCCGCCCGAGCCGTCGCCGCGTTGGCCGGGGAGGGCATCGCGGCCGTGCCCCATCCCGACCTGCCGACGGCGCTGCGCATCACCAAGGGCGCCCGGCGCCTGGCCGCCAGCCGCGCCTATCGCGAAGGGCTGGTCGAGTTGCAGGATCTGTCGCCGCAGATGGCCTGCGCGGCCCTGCCGGCGCGGGGCAGCCTGCTGGATTTCTGCGCCGGCGGCGGCGGCAAGGCGCTGGCGCTGGCGGCGCGGGGCGCAAGCCCGGTCGTCGCGCATGACATCGACGCGGCGCGCATGGCCGACCTGCCCGCGCGCGCCGAACGGGCGGGGGTGCGCATCCGTCTGGCGGCGCCCGGCCAGGTGGCGGGCCGCTTCGACACGGTCGTCGCGGACGTGCCCTGTTCGGGCAGCGGAACCTGGCGGCGCAGCCCGGATGCCAAATGGCGCCTGACCCGCGACGATCTGGATCGGCTTGCAAGCCGGCAAGCCTTGATCCTGGAGCAGGCGGCGGGCTTCGTCGCCGAAGGCGGGCACCTGGCCTATATGACCTGCTCAGTCCTGGCCGTCGAAAACGACGAGCAGGTGCAGGGTTTCCTGGCGCGCGATCCCCGGTTCGAGCAGATCCTGGCGCGGCATTTTTCCCCGCTTTCGGCCTCGGACGGCTTTTATCTGGCGCTGATGCGCCGCCGTTAACCCTCTGTTAACGCGCATGCGCTATGCAGCGGAAAAATGCGGGTTGCGAGGGGCTGGATGAATTCGGAACGGGCGGAATCCCTGCGTGCGGCGCAAATCCTGTTGCCTTTCCTGACGCTGCCTGCGGTGGTCGGGGCGCTTTGGCTGGCCTTGCAGCCCCAGCATGCCGCGGGGGGCGCGACCTTCCTGGCGGTGGGGGCGGCCGTGACCGCCTGGTATCTGCTGGGGGGCGCGCTCTCGGTCCGCCATCTCTGGCGCGGGCTGGCGGTGCGGCGTGACCTGAACCAGGTGCTGCCGGCCGTCCTGGACCATGACCTGCCGGCCTTTGCCGTCGGGCCTGACGGCCTGGTCCTGGCGCAGAACCAGGTGGGGCTGGACAGGATCGGCGACCTGGTCGGCCGGCATGTGCAGGATGCGCTGGGCCGGCGCCATGCCGATCCGAAGACGCTTTGGAGCGACCTTGGCCTTGGGCTGGCGCGCAGTGGCAAGGTGCGCGCTGATCTGGGCGATGCCGGCGAATATCTGGTGACGCGGCGGGCCGGCTCGGCCATCCAGCTGTGGCAGGCGGCCGCGCCCGAGCGCCCGGCACCGCCCCCCGCCCCGCCGCCGCGGGCGGATGGGGACGATTTCGACCTGCTTCCCGTCTCGCTGCTGATCCTCGATCCGGCCGCCAATATCGTTCGCGCCAATGCCGCCGCCTGCGCCTTGCTGGGGGGGCCGGTGCTGGGCCAGAACCTGGCGACGCTGCTGGACGGGCTGGGGCGGGAACTGGCGGGCTGGATCTCGGATGTCAGCGCCGGCCGCACGGTCGGCGGCAGCGAGGTGCTGCATGTCAGGGCCGAGGGCCCGGACCGTTTCGTGCAGCTTTCGCTGACCCGCGGCCGGGACGAACATGTGACCGCCGTGCTTTCCGATGCCAGCGCGCTCAAGACGCTCGAGGCGCAATTCGTGCAAAGCCAGAAAATGCAGGCCATCGGCCAGCTTGCCGGCGGCATCGCCCATGATTTCAACAACCTGTTGACCGCGATCACCGGGCATTGCGACCTGCTGATGCTGCGCCACGACAAGGCCGATCCCGATTATGCCGACCTGGACCAGATCAGCCAGAACGCGAACCGGGCGGCGGCCCTGGTCCGGCAATTGCTGGCGTTTTCGCGCAAGCAGACGCTCAAGCCGCAGATCATGGACCTGCGCGACACGCTTTCGGAGCTGACGCATTTGCTCAACCGGCTGGTGGGCGAGCGGATCGTGCTGACCTTCGACCATGATCCGGCCCTGCGGATGATCCATGCCGACCGCCGCCAGCTGGAACAGGTGATCATGAACCTGGTGGTGAATGCCCGCGATGCCATGCCCGAGGGCGGCGACATCGCCATCTGCACCGACAATCTCCGGCTGGAGACCAGGACCGAATTCGGCCGCGCCACCCTGCCGGCCGGGGACTATGTCCGCGTCCAGGTCTGCGACCAGGGCTGCGGCATCGCCGCCGACGACCTGGCCAAGATCTTCGAGCCCTTCTTCACCACCAAGCGCACCGGCGAGGGGACGGGGCTTGGCCTGTCCACCGCCTATGGCATCGTGAAGCAGACCGGCGGCTATATCTTCTGCGACAGCACGCCGGGCGAGGGCAGCTGCTTTTCCCTGTTCTTCCCGGCCCATGACCGCGGCAACTCCGAAGAGGTGCAGGCCCCGGCCCCCTCCGGGCCGATTCGCGCGCGCCGCGACGTCGAGGCGACGGTCCTGCTGGTCGAGGACGAGGCGCCGGTGCGGGCCTTTGCCAGCCGGGCGCTCAAGTTGCAGGGCTTCGACGTGCTCGAGGCCGCCTGTGCCGAAGATGCCTTGTCGCTGCTGGCCGACCGGCGGCTTGTGGTCGACGTCTTCGTGACCGACGTGGTGATGCCCGGCATGGACGGGCCGGCCTGGGTGCGCACCGCGCTGCGCGACCGGCCCGGCACGAAGGTCATCTTCATGTCGGGCTATGCCGAGGACATCTTTTCCGAGGGACGGCCGCCGGTGCCGGGTGCGGCCTTCCTTGCAAAGCCGTTCTCGCTTTCGGACCTGACCGCGCTGGTGGCGCGACAATTGGAGGGTGGCAACTAGACCACCTCGGGTGCGGGGGAATCAAAGCGTATCGTAAAGCGCGAAATCCCGCGCCATGACCTTGCGCAGCAGGGATTCCTGCTGGGCATTCAGGCTGACATCGACCGCCGGAGGCACGTTGACGCGGGGCAGGCTGATCGCGCAATCCAGCCGATCCTCGAGGAAATGGGTGAAGGCCTCCATATCCTCGTAGCGAAAGATGCGATCGATGCGATCCGCTTCCGCGGTCAGGAAATCCGCCTGGGCGCCGACGCGGGCGATGTCGGGCCCTGCGGGATCGGCATAGGCCTGCGCGAAATCCGCGAAGTTGAGGCCGATCATGGCGTGGTTCGGGTCTTCGCCGTCGTCGCGCAGGCGAAACCGATACCAGCTGCGCAGCCATCCGATCGGTTCGCGCATCAGGGCGATGGTGGTGAATTTCTCGCCGGTGACGGAATGCAGCCAGGGCTCGATATGGCGGCGATAGGTGCGCAGATCGGCGTGCTTCAGCTCGGCCGGGCGCTGGACGGCGACATTGGCGAGGGGCTCGAGCGCGGTCTCGACCGCGGTTGACCCTGCTTTCGGCGTGGCCAGGAAAACCAGCCGTCTTTCCCAGAATATCAGCATTTCCTGCAAGCTTTCAGCCATTGCGGCATGGCGCGGGATAGCCATTCGCCCTGGGAGTGTAAACCGTTTCTTAATCCTTTTGCGGCATCCTGGCCCAGGAAGAAGAGAGATCTTCCGATTCGCGAAGCAGGACTTGCATTTCCGCGCAATGATGCGCAAATAGGAACATCCCGTGAACAAAAGGGCGGGCGGGCGCTGATTGCCCCGGATGGCGGGGTGTGAAATAAGCATGAGGACCGCATGGCAGGGGCAACACTTTTCGACATGAACGACAAGCGATCCGCAGACAAGCAGAAGGCGCTGGACAGCGCGCTGGCCCAGATCGAACGGCAGTTCGGCAAGGGCTCGATCATGAAGCTGGGCGCCGACAACCCGGTGGCCGAGATCGAGGCCACTTCGACCGGTTCGCTGGGGCTCGACATCGCGCTGGGGATCGGCGGCCTGCCCAAGGGCCGGATCATCGAGATCTTCGGGCCGGAAAGCTCGGGCAAGACCACGCTGACGCTGCATGTCGTGGCCGAGGAGCAGAAGAAGGGCGGCGTCTGCGCCTTCGTCGATGCCGAACACGCGCTGGACCCGCAATACGCCAAGAGGCTGGGCGTCAACCTGGACGAGCTGCTGATCAGCCAGCCCGACACGGGCGAGCAGGCGCTGGAGATCGTCGATACGCTGGTGCGCTCGGGCGCGGTCAGCCTGGTCGTGGTCGATTCGGTGGCGGCGCTGACGCCGAAATCCGAGATCGAGGGCGACATGGGCGACATGCAGATGGGCAGCCAGGCCCGGCTGATGAGCCAGGCGATGCGCAAGCTGACCGCCAGCATCGGGCGGTCGAACTGCATGGTGATCTTCATCAACCAGATTCGCATGAAGATCGGGGTGATGTTCGGCAGCCCCGAGACGACCACCGGCGGCAATGCGCTGAAGTTCTATGCCTCGGTGCGCCTGGACATCCGCCGCACCGGCTCGATCAAGGACCGGGACGAGGTGACCGGCAATGCCACCCGGGTCAAGGTGGTGAAGAACAAGGTCGCGCCCCCCTTCCGCGAGGTCGAATTCGACATCATGTATGGCGAGGGCATCTCGAAGGTCGGCGAGTTGATCGACCTGGGCGTCAAGGCCGGCGTGGTCGAGAAATCGGGATCCTGGTATTCCTATGGCGACGAGCGCATCGGCCAGGGTCGTGAAAATGCCAAGCAGTTCCTGCGCGACCATCCCGACATGGCCTATGCGATCGAGGACAAGATCCGCGCCAGCCATGGGCTGGACTTCGGCGTCAAGGATGACGGGGACGAGGTGATGGCCGAAGACTGACACCCCCGGATCGGGTCGGTGTTCGGGACGAAGCACGGGGGGCTTTGCCCCCACGCTTCCTGCGCCCCTGGATGGGGTGCAGGAAGCGTTCCCCCAGGATATTTGCACAAGGAAGAAATTGCCGTCGGCGCCAGGCCATGCAGGATTGCTGGACAGCCGCCATGGCTGGGGCTAGACCGGGCGGCACACCGGTTCTGGCCGGAAAGACCGCTTTGCGATGAAGGCCCGATATGCCCAGCTTGAATGACATCCGCTCGACCTTCCTGAACTATTTCGAACGCAACGGCCACAGGGTCGTCGAGTCGAGTCCCCTGGTGCCGCGAAACGACCCGACCCTGATGTTCACCAACTCGGGCATGGTGCAGTTCAAGAACCTGTTCACCGGGGTCGAGACCCGCGACTACAAGCGCGCCACCACCGCGCAGAAATGCGTGCGCGCCGGCGGCAAGCACAACGACCTCGACAATGTCGGCTATACCGCGCGCCACCATACCTTCTTCGAGATGCTGGGGAATTTCAGCTTCGGCGATTATTTCAAGGAAGGCGCGATTCCCTTTGCCTGGGAGTTGCTGACCAAGGATTTCGGCATTCCCAGGGACAAGCTGCTGGTCACGGTCTATCACACCGATGACGAGGCGGCGGACATCTGGAAGAAGGTCGCGGGGCTTTCCGACGACCGCATCATCCGCATCCCCACCAGCGACAATTTCTGGCAGATGGGCCCGACCGGCCCCTGCGGCCCCTGCACCGAGATCTTCTATGACCATGGCGAGCAGATCTGGGGCGGCCCGCCCGGCTCGGCCGAGGAAGACGGCGACCGCTTCATCGAGATCTGGAACCTCGTCTTCATGCAGAACGAGCAGTTCGAGGACGGCTCGATGCGGGCGCTGGACATGCAGTCCATCGACACCGGCATGGGGCTGGAGCGGATCGGTGCGCTCTTGCAGGGCAAGCATGACAATTACGACACCGATCTGATGCGCAGCCTGATCGAGGCCAGTGCGCATGCGACCAGCGCCGACCCGGATGGCCCCGGCAAGGTGCATCACCGCGTCATCGCCGACCATCTGCGCTCGACCAGCTTCCTGATCGCCGACGGGGTCATGCCCTCGAACGAGGGGCGCGGCTATGTGCTGCGCCGCATCATGCGCCGCGCCATGCGCCACGCGCATATGCTGGGTGCCAAGGATCCGGTGATGCACCGCCTGGTCCCGGCGCTGGTGCGCGAGATGGGCGCCGCCTATCCAGAGCTTGGCCGCGCACAGGCGCTGATCGAGGAGACGCTGAAGCTGGAGGAGACCCGCTTCAAGCAGACGCTGGACCGCGGCTTGCGGCTGCTGGACGACGAGTTGGCGAAGCTGCCCGAGGGGGCGAACCTGCCGGGCGAGGCGGCCTTCAAGCTTTACGATACCTATGGCTTCCCGCTGGACCTGACCCAGGACGCGTTGCGCGAAAAGGGCCGCGCGGTCGACACGGCCGGCTTCGATTCGGCGATGGCCGAGCAGAAGGCCAAGGCCCGCGCCGCCTGGGCCGGCTCGGGCGAGACCAAGGACGCCACGATCTGGTTCGACATCGCCGAAGAACATGGCGCGACCGAGTTCCTGGGCTATGACACCGAGATCAGCGAAGGCCAGATCCTGGCACTGGTGCAGGACGGTGCCGCCGTCGAGGAGGCGGGCGAGGGCCAGGCGGTGCAGATCGTCGTGAACCAGACGCCCTTCTATGCCGAATCCGGCGGCCAGGTCGGCGATACCGGGCTGATCAAGACCGAGACCGGTGCCGCGCGCGTGACCGACACGAAAAAGACCGGCGGCGTCTTCATCCATATCGCCGAGGTGACGCTGGGCACGATCCAGCGCGGCCAGGGCGCGCAGCTTTCCGTCGACCACGACCGCCGCAGCGCCATTCGCGCCAATCACTCGGCCACGCATCTGCTGCACGAGGCGCTGCGCCGCGCCCTGGGCGAACATGTCGCGCAGCGCGGCAGCCTGAACGCGCCCGACCGGCTGCGTTTCGACTTCAGCCATGCCAAGGCGATGACGCCCGAGGAACTGGTGCGGGTCGAGCGCGAGGTGAACGACTTCATCCGCCAGAACAGCCCGGTCGAGACCCGGATCATGACCCCGGACGACGCCCGCGCCCTGGGGGCGCAGGCGTTGTTCGGCGAGAAATATGGCGACGAGGTGCGCGTGGTCTCGATGGGCGATCTGCCGGGCTCGGGCAAGGGCACCGGCGGCCAGACCTATTCGCTGGAGCTTTGCGGCGGCACGCATGTCGCGCGCACCGGCGACATCGGCATGTTCGCGCTGACCTCGGAAACCGCATCCGCCGCCGGCATCCGCCGCATCGAGGCGCTGACCGGCCAGGCGGCGATGGACGAGTTGCGCCGCGTGGATGGCGAACTCAATGAAATCGCCGGCATCCTCAAGGCGCAGACCGGCGACGTGGTGAACAAGGTTCGCGCCCTGGCCGATGAGCGCAAGGCGCTGGCCAACGAGGTTGCGCAGCTCAAGCGCCAGCTGGCCATGGGCGGCGGCTCCGAGGACAAGCCGCGCGAGATCAACGGCGTCAAGCTGATCGCCCGCCGCGTCGAGGGGGTGAGCGGCAAGGAGCTTGGCCCGCTGGTCGATGAGATGAAGTCGCGGCTTGGTTCGGGCGCAGTGGTGGTGCTGGCCGAGGCGGACGGCAAGGCGACGGTGGCGGCGGGCGTGACCCCTGACCTGACCGGCCGGATCAGCGCCATCGAACTGGTGCAGGCCGCGACGGTTGCGCTTGGCGGCAAGGGCGGCGGCGGCCGGCCCGACCGCGCCCAGGGCGGGGCGCCCAGCCTTGCCGCTGCCGACAGCGCGATCGCTGCCGTCGAAACCCTGATCGGAGAGAAAGCATGACCGCGCTGTGGATCGCCCATGTCAACGTGACCGACCCCGAGGCCTATGGCGAATATGCCCGGCTGGCGGGTCCGGCGATCGCCGCGCATGGCGGGGTCTTTCTTGCCCGCGGCTCGCGCTATGTGCAGCTTGAAGGCAAGGACCGCGCCCGCAACGTGGTGGCGCGCTTTCCCAGCGTCGAGGATGCGGTGGCCTGCTATCGTTCGGCCGAGTATCAGGCGGCGCTGGACCACGCCCGAGAGGCGGCCGAGCGCGATCTTGTCATCGTCGAGGAAAACCCGGCTTAGCCGGTTTAGTCACCGCATTTGGTGGATCGAATCACCGATGAATCCATGTGGGTCCGACCTCCAGGGGTTGCCGATGCATTCGCACGGCGTGAGGCCGCTCAGCGTCATCTTCACGCCCTGACAGTTGCGGAACCCCGCGGCTTCGATCCCGCCTTCGACCGCGGCTAGTTGCAACATGCCGCTGCGCCGGCCCTATGCGGGCAGATAGACGCGCGATGTGATCAGCCCCCGCCTTGATAGAGCCTCGATATAGAGTTCGGTCACGACCCTATAGGGTGCCGTTGAACTCCGCCAAGCCGTGGCAGCTACCCTTTAAAGGGGTGCCCGCCTGTCTGATGCTGGACGCAGGCAGGCATTTCGCGCCGCGGGTTTCGATCTTCTCGATCGGCATGCAGGAGATCCCCTGCGCAGCGCCGGGGCGCGCAAAGTCGGCAAGCGCCAGGCCGATGCCGAACGGCAGGGTCGGAAGCATACGGCTTGGGCGTCACCCGTGGCACAGCGTCCGGGTATCTCTTTCATGAGATCCCGTCGTGCCCTCTGGGCCCTCACGTTGCCGCCAGGTGACGCATGCCCTTTCGGGCGCTCGGAGGGCATGGGCCATGGGCACACCGGTCCTGGCCTTGGCCTGCCAACGAGAATGTTCCCAGCGTTCATCTGCGCCAGCTGGTCGCGCAGGGCGAGCAGCCTCGCGCAAGCGACGCACCGCTGGCCGCGAGGCGAACTTGCAGGCCTCCGCGGCGTCGACTGTGGTTGCCATTCGCATCGGCTGCGGCGTCCATCTGCGTGAGGTGATAGAAACCCGGCGTATTGCCGGCATCGGCCGTATTCTCGAAAGAGCTGAGCATTTTCGCGCTATCTGCGGCGATCCCTGCGGATGCGTCGCCGCTAGGGTCAGGACCCATTGATTTTGCCGTTTTCTCGTGATTCAGCCTCGTTAAGGAGACTCATCGATGAGCAATCTTTTCTGGCTGACGGATGCGCAGATGGCGCGGCTACGGCCGTTCTTTCCAAAGAGCCATGGCGGGCCGTGTGTGGATGACCCAAGTGTTGTCAGCGGCATAATATTCATCAATAACAATGGATTAGGTTGGCGGAACGCACCGAAGGAATACGGACCGCCGACTTGAGGGAAACCGTGACCCCAGTGGGGCCGCGTAAGTTCCCGAAAGGCTCTACAATCGCTGGAAGCGATGGGGCGACATGTGCGGCAGCCCCGCTGATCGAACAGGAGCAGGTCGTAACGCGCGGGATCGAAGAAGCGCCTCTGATCGGGATTGCCCCTGCCGCCCGGCCCGCCATGCAGGAAGACCGCCGTACGCGCGCCTGGGGTGCCGCACAACACACCGGGCAGCTACCTCTCGTGCCGAATCGGTTCTCCCGCCGGGGCGTATCACGCGCTCCCGCTTAAGATGCCTGCCAAAAAAAACTTTCGGGAAAGGTGCATTTCGGGGAGCTTTGCACCGGTTACGCGCTACAAACGCCGCAACCGCATCAAGATCATGTTCGGTCGCCTGAAAGACTGGCGCAGGGTCGCCATCCGATACGACGGATCTCCAAAGGTATTTCTCTCAGCCATCGCCCTCGCTGCAACCGTCATCTTCTGGCTATGACAGATCAATGGGTCCTGACCTAAAAGTAACTTCCCATATACCCCGACTGCCGACCCGCCCTATTCCACCGTCACCGATTTCGCCAGGTTGCGGGGCTGATCTACGTCGGTGCCCTTCGCCACCGCGGTATGATAGGCCAGATATTGCATCGGCACCGCGTAAAGGATGGGCTGGAACAGCCCGCCGCCCGCGGGCATCGCCAGCCCGGCCCGCATGCCATGGCCACCGGTCTCCAGCCCCTCGGCATCCGAGATCAGGAGCACCTGCCCGTGGCGCGCCATCACCTCCTGCATGTTCGAGACGGTCTTTTCGAACAGGGCGTCGCGCGGCGCCAGCACCACCACCGGCACGTTGCGGTCGACCAGCGCGATCGGCCCGTGCTTCAGCTCGCCCGAGGCATAGCCCTCGGCATGGATATAGCTGAGCTCCTTGAGCTTCAGCGCCCCCTCCAGCGCCACCGGGTAAAGCGCGCCGCGGCCCAGATACAGCACGTCCTGCGCCTCGCCGAGCCAGCCGGCCAGGCGGCGGCATTCGTCGCTGACCGCCAGCGCCTGGTTCAGCAGCCCCGGCAGCGCGCGCAGGTCCGCCAGATGCGCGGCCAGCTCGGCCTCCGAGATGCGGCCGCGATCCCGCGCCGCCTTCAAGGCCAGCACCGCCAGCACGGCAAGCTGGCAGGTGAAGGCCTTGGACGAGGCGACGCCGACCTCGATCCCGGCCAGCGTCGGCAGGGCGATGTCGGCATCGCGCGCGATGGCCGAGGTGCCCACGTTCACCACCCCCACGGTGCGCGCCACCTTGTCGCGGGCGTAATGCAGCGCGGCCAGCGTGTCCGCCGTCTCGCCCGACTGGCTGACGAAGAGCGCCCAGCTTTGTGGCGAAAGCGGCGGCTCGCGATAGCGGAACTCGGAGGCCACGTCGAGGTCGCAGGGCAGGCCGGCCAGCCCCTCGAACCAATAGCGGGCGACATGGGCGGCATAGAAGGCGGTGCCGCAGCCGACCAGCACCAGCCGGTCCACGTCGCGGAAATCCAGCGCCTCGGGCAGCACGATCCGGTCGCCCTTGATGTAGTGGTTCAGCGCGTCGCCCAGCACCACCGGCTGCTCGGCGATCTCCTTGGCCATGAAATGCCGGTAGCCGGCCTTGTCGATCTGGGTCGCGCCCACGTCGATCTGCTGGATCTCGCGATTGGCGGGGCGGCCTTCGGCGTCGAAGATCTCGGCCCCCGCGCGGCGGATGATGGCGTGGTCGCCGTCTTCCAGATAGGTGATGCGGTCGGTGAAGGGCGCCAGCGCCACCGCGTCCGAGCCAAGGAACATCTCGCCCGTGCCATGGCCCACGGCCAGCGGGCTGCCCTTGCGGGCGGCGATCATCAGGTCGGGCTCGCCCTCGAACAGGAAGGCCAGCGCAAAGGCGCCGTGCAGGCGCGCCAGCGTGGCCCGCGCCGCCTCGACGGGCGCAAGGCCCTGGTCCATGTGCCAGGCGGTCAGCAGCGCCACGGTCTCGGTATCGGTCTGCGATTCCGGCTGCATCCCCAGCCGCGTGACCTCGTCGCGCAGCTCGCGGAAGTTCTCGATGATGCCGTTATGGACCACGGCGACCGGGCCGCGGCGATGGGGATGGGCATTGGCCTCGGTCGCGGCGCCATGGGTGGCCCAGCGGGTATGGCCGATCCCGGCATGCCCGGTCAGCGGCTCATGCACCAGCCGGTCGGACAGGTTCACCAGCTTGCCCACGGCGCGGCGGCGGTCCAGCCGCCCCGAGGCGTCCACCGTCGCCACCCCGGCGCTGTCATAGCCCCGGTATTCCAGCCGTTTCAGCGCCTCGACCAGTTGCGGCGAAACCTCGTGATCGCCCAGGATTCCGATGATGCCGCACATGTCAGTTCCCCTTTTTCTGGCGCAAGGCCTGCATCAGCCGCGTGGCGAGGCCCGGCTTCACCACCTGCTTGGCGCGTCCCAGCGCCAGCGCGTCGTCCGGCACGTCCTGGGTGATGACCGAGCCCGAGCCGGTCATCGCCCGCGCGCCCACCCGGACCGGCGCGACCAGCATGGTGTCCGAGCCGATGAAGGCATGGGCGCCGATCTCGGTCCGATGCTTGCCGACGCCGTCGTAATTGCAGGTCACGGTGCCGGCGCCGATATTCGTCGCTTCGCCGACATGGGCATCGCCCAGATAGGTCAGGTGGCCGACCTTGACGCCTTCGTCCAGCACCGAATTCTTGATCTCGACGAAATTGCCGACATGCACGTCGCCGCCCAGTTCCGCGCCGGGGCGCAGCCGGGCAAAGGGGCCGACCGTGGCGCCGGCGCTGACATGGCAGCCCTCCAGGTGGCAGAAGGGCAGGATCTCGGCGCCGCTTTCCACGGTCACGCCGGGGCCGAAGACCACGTTCTGCCCGATCACCGCGTCGCGGCCGATGCAGGTGTCCAGCGCGAACCAGACCGTTGCGGGGTCGCTCAGCGTCACGCCGTCCTCCAGCGCCTGGGCGCGGGCGCGGGCCTGGAAGGCGGCCTCGGCCTGCGCCAGTTCGGCGCGGGTGTTGATGCCCAGCGTCTCGGCTTCGTCGCAGGTCACGACCTCGACCCGGTGGCCGGCGGCGCGGGCCAGTCCGGGGATGTCGGTCAGGTAATATTCGCCCGCCGCATTGCGGTTGCCGATCCGGGGCAGGAATTCGCGCAACAAGGCCGCATCCGCCGCCAGCACGCCGGAATTGACCAGGCGGATCGCCCGCGTCGCCTCGTCGGCATCCTTGTATTCGACGATCCGCTCCAGCCCCTCGGGGCCGGTGACGAGGCGGCCGTAGCGGCCGGGGTCGGCAGCCTCGAAGCCCAGCACCACCACATCGGCGGAATGGGCGGCAAGGCTTGCCAGCGTTTCCTGCCCGATGAAGGGGGTGTCGCCGTAAAGCACGATCACCCGGCCCTCGAAGCCCTCCAGCGCCGGCAGGGCCTGGCTGACGGCATGGGCGGTGCCCAGCTGTTCCTGCTGCAGGGCGATCTGCGCCTCGGGGTCGAGCTTGGCCACGGCCTTGGCCACCGCCTCGGCGCCATGGCCGGCGACGACGACCACCGCCTCGGGTTCCAGCGTCCGGCCGGCGGCAAGCGCATGGGCGACCAGCGGCAGGCCGCCCAGCCGGTGCAGCACCTTGGGCAGGTCCGACTGCATGCGGCTGCCCTGTCCGGCGGCCAGCACGATCAGCGCGACGGGTTTCTCGGTCATCTCTGCCCTCTTGCCTGTTCCTTATCCTTGCCGGGCGTTCTACCTAGAGGGCGGCAGCCGGGAAAGACCCCGGCAGATCAAACATCTTGACGGAAGGTTACAGCATGGCGGGAACGGTGGTCTTCGATCTGGACGGCACGCTGGCCGATACCTCGGGCGACCTGATCGCGGCGGCCAATGCCTGCTTTGCGGCGCGCGGCCTGGGCGCGCTGCTGGACCCGGTCGAGGATGCGCTGATCGCCTTTCACGGCGGTCGGGCCATGCTGCGCGCCGGCTATGGCCGCTTGCCCGGCGACAGGCTGCTGCCGCCCGGCGCCGAGGACGAGGATTATCCGTGCCTGCTGGCCCATTACGGCGAGGCGATCGCCGTCCATACCCGGCTTTACCCCGGCGCCGAGGCGGCGCTGGACCGGCTGGCCGCGGCGGGCCACCGGCTTGCGGTCTGCACCAACAAGCCCGAGGCCCTGGCCGAGACATTGCTGCGCGAACTGGGCATCCGCGACCGCTTTGCCGCGATGATCGGCGCCGACACGCTGCCGGTGCGCAAGCCCGACCCGCGACCCTATGCCGCAGCGGTCGAGGCCGCGGGCGGCATGGTGGCGCAATCCTTCCTGGTCGGCGACACCGAAACCGACCGCAGGACCGCCGCCGCCGCCGGCGTGCGGGTGGCCCTGGTCGCCTTCGGTCCCGAGGGCGAGGCGCTGCGCCGGCTGGCGCCCGAGGCGATGCTGGCGCATTTCGACGACCTGCCGGGGCTGGCCGCCGATTGGCTGGGCTGAGCCGGGATCGAAGGGGGCCGCAAAGACCCCCCGGTCCAGGGCCCTATTCCGCCTCGTCGGCGGATTTGGCGTTGAGTTGGCCGTAGTTCTGCGCGCCGATCTCTTCGTAGAGGCCCAGCTGGGTTTCGAGGAAGTCGATATGCCCCTCTTCGTCGGTCAGCAGCGAATCGAACAGGTTCTTGCTGACGTAATCCCCGACCTTGTCGCAATATTCCCGCGCCTCGATGTAAAGCGTGCGGGCGTCGTATTCGGCCGCCAGGTCGGATTCCAGCGTTTCCTTGAGGTTCTGGCCGATCCGCAGGGGATCCAGCTTTTGCAGGTTGGGATGGCCTTCCAGGAAGATGATTCGCTGGATCAGGCGGTCCGCATGATGCATTTCCTCGATGGATTCGCCACGGGACTTGTCGGCGATCTTGCCGTAACCCCAGTCCTCTTGCAGGCGATAATGCAACCAGTACTGGCTGACCGCGGTGAGTTCAGACCGTAGCGCTGCGTTGAGATACTCGATGACCTTTGCGTCGCCCTTCATGGCTTACCCCTGTGCGGTTGGCTTTCAGCCCCCGCAGGATCGGGGGCACAGCCAGATTATCGCATCCGCGCATGGTGTCCAGAAACAATGGCATACAGCCCCCGCAATCGGCCCGCTTGCCGAGTGCGTGGTAGATCTTGCCAGGGGTGATGATCGTCTCGGGGTCGGCGGCACGCATCCAGTCAATCGCGGCCTTGATGTCGTGGTCGGAAATCTGGGTGCAGTGGCAGACGATCATTTACTCACCTCGGTTGGCCAAAACTTACTCATTCCCTCGGATAAGTAAAGCCCGAGTTTTTCACTTTGTGATGACCGCCTGCCTTGACGCCCCTCGGCGGCCCGGACAGAACCTAAGCCCATGAAGCTGGACGATTTCGACTTTCACCTGCCCGAAGGGCTGATCGCGACCCGCCCGGCGCGGCCGCGCACCGCCGCGCGGCTGCTGCTGGCCCAGGGCGATTCGATTCGCGACCTGCACGTGCGCGACCTTGCCGACCTGCTGGGGCCGGGCGACCTGCTGGTGCTGAACGACACCAAGGTCATCCCGGCGCGGCTGACCGGAACCCGCGCGCGCCCGACCCCGCAGGGCAAGGCGGTGGCGAAGGTCGAGGTCACGCTGCTGGAGCCCGCGGCCGATGGCTGGAAGGCGCTGGCCAAGCCGCTGCGCAAGCTGAAGCCCGGCGAGGTGATCCGCTTTGGCGAGGCGCTGTCGGCCGAGGTGGCCGGGATTTCCGAAGGCGAGCTGACCCTGCGCTTCGACGCGACGGGCGCGGCGTTCGACGCCGCGCTGGCCCAGGTCGGCGCCATGCCGCTGCCGCCCTATATCGCCGCGCTGCGCGCCCCGGACGATGCCGACCGCCAGGATTACCAGACCGTCTGGGCGCGGCGCTCGGGCGCCGTTGCCGCGCCGACCGCCAGCCTGCATTTCGACGACGCCCTGCTCGGTCAGCTGGCGGCGCGCGGCGTGCGCTTCGCCCATGTCACCCTGCATGTCGGCGCCGGCACCTTCCTGCCGGTCAAGGTCGAGGACGTGACGACGCACAAGATGCACGGCGAATGGGGCGAGGTCACGCCCGAGGCGGCCGCCGCGATCAACGCCACCCGCGCCCAGGGCGGGCGGGTGATCCCGGTCGGCACCACGGCGCTGCGGCTGATCGAATCGGCCGCCGACCAGGACGGAATCGTGCATCCGTTCCAGGGCGTTACCGAAATCTTCATCTATCCCGGCTATCGCTTTCGCGTGACGGATGCGCTGATGACCAATTTCCACCTGCCGAAATCGACGCTGCTGATGCTGGTCAGCGCCCTGATGGGCCAGGACCGCATCCGCGGCATCTATCATCACGCGGTGGAATCGGGCTATCGCTTCTTCAGCTATGGCGACGCCTCCCTGCTGATTCCGAAGGATCCGTGATGCTGACCGTCCTGCGCACCACCTGGCCGCTGCTTCTGGGCATCCTGCTCTTGATGGTCGGGAACGGGATGCAGGGCACGCTGCTGGGCATCCGCGGCAAGATCGAGGACATCTCGACCACCCAGATGTCGGTGGTGATGGCCGCCTATTTCGGCGGCTTCCTGCTGGGCTCGCGCGTGGTGCCCGAACTGATCCGCAAGGTCGGCCATGTCCGGGTCTTCGCCGCGCTCGGCTCGCTGATCTCGTCGGTGCTGATCCTCTATGCCGCGGCGCCGCACTGGATCGCCTGGGCGCTGATGCGGCTGCTGATCGGCTTCTGCTTCTCGGGGGTCTACATCACCGCGGAAAGCTGGCTGAACGCCGGCACCACCAACGAGAACCGCGGCCAGGCCATGTCGGCCTATATGATCATGCAGATGCTGGGCATCATCACGGCGCAGTTCCTGATGAATACGGCCGACCCGGCGGGCTACCTGCTGTTCGTGATCCCCTCGGTGCTGGTCAGCTTCTCCTTCCTGCCGATCCTGCTTTCGACCCAGCCCGCGCCGCAATTCTCGACGCTGAAGCGGATGAGCTTCGGCAGCCTGTTCCGCGCCTCGCCGCTGGGCTGCATCGGCATCTTCCTGATGGGCGGGGTGTTCTCGGCGCTGTTCGGCATGGCCTCGGTCTGGGGCTCGACCAAGGGGCTCTCGGTGCGCGAGATCTCGGCCTTCGTGGCGGCGATCTATGCCGGCGGGCTGTTGCTGCAATATCCGATCGGCTGGCTTTCGGACCATGGCGACCGGCGCTTCATCGTGCTGGGGCTGTCGGTGCTGGGCGCGGTGGTCAGCCTGGCCACGGTGACGCTGCAACCGGGGATCTGGGGCCTGCTGCTGGCCGCGGCGCTGATCGGCGGCGTGGCCAATCCGGTCTATTCGCTGCTTCTGGCCTATACCAACGACTTCCTGGACCAAAGCGACATGGCCGCCGCATCGGCGGGCCTGCTGTTCATCAACGGCGTCGGCGCCATGGCCGGGCCGCTGATCACCGGCTGGCTGATGTCTCTGCTGGGCCCGGACGGGTTCTGGGTCTATATCGGCCTGCTCCTGGCGATGCTGGCCTTCTATGCCGGCTGGCGCCGCACCCGCCGCCCGACCCCGGTCCTGGACCAGAGCTTCGCCGTCATCGCCCCCTCGGCCACCCCCGTCGCGGTCGAGGCGGCGCTGGAAACCGCCAGTTCCGACGACGGCGACAAACCCGCCTGAACGGCTTGCGACCCGCCCCCGGCTCTGCGACCATCGGTCAAAACGGAGGGCAAGGCCATGACCGACACCGCGACACCCGAGGAGATCAACCGCTTCTGGCTCGAGGAGGTCGGCGAGAAGGGCTGGTATGAGCGCTCGGACGCGCTGGACGAAACCGTCCGCCGGCGCTTCCGGCCGGCCTGGGAACGCGCCGCCGACCTGGTGCCCGGCTGGGCCGCCACGCCCGAGGGGATGCTGGCAGGGCTGATCCTGACCGACCAGTTCCCCCGCAACATGTTCCGCGAGGACGCCCGCGCCTTCGCCACCGATCCCCTGGCCCGCAACCTGGCCCGCGAGGCGGTGGACAGCGGCCTGCACCTGCGCATCGAACCGCCCGCCCGGCAGTTCGTCTACCTGCCTTTCGAACATTCCGAGGATCCGGCGGACCAGGAGCGCGCGGTGGCCCTGTTCGCCGAGTTCATGCCGGGCGAGAACCTGCGCCATGCCGAGCTGCACCGCGACACCATCGCGAAATTCGGCCGCTTCCCCTGGCGCAACGCGGCGCTGAATCGCGTGCCCACGCCGGCGGAAATCCGCGTCATGGAGGCCGGCGGCTATGGCGCGCTGGTCGCGGGCAAGCTGTCGCTTGCTGACGTCTGAAAATTGGTTTAACGCTGAACTATCTTTTCTGAGAGGGGGATTCCCATGGCGCAAAGCTTCGACATGGTGGTGATCGGTTCCGGCCCTGGCGGCTATGTCTGCGCCATCCGCGGCGCGCAACTGGGCCTCAAGGTGGCCTGTATCGAGCGCGAGCATCTGGGCGGCATCTGCCTGAACTGGGGCTGCATCCCGACCAAGGCGCTGTTGCGCTCGGCCGAGGTCTTTCACCTCATGCACCGCGCCAAGGAATTCGGCCTTTCCGCCGACAAGATCGGCTATGACCTCAGTGCCGTGGTGCAGCGTTCGCGCGGCGTGGCCAAGCAGCTCGCCGGCGGCGTCGGCCACCTGCTGAAAAAGAACAAGGTCACCGTCATCATGGGCGAGGCCAGCCTGATCGCCCCCGGCAAGATCAGCGTCAAGACCGACAAGGGCGCCGAGGAAGTGACCGCGAAATCCATCGTGCTGGCCACCGGCGCCCGCGCCCGCGAACTGCCGGGGCTGGAACCCGACGGCGACCTGGTCTGGAACTACAAGCACGCCCTGCAGCCGCCGCGCATGCCCAAGAAGCTCCTGGTGATCGGCTCGGGCGCCATCGGCATCGAATTCGCCAGCTTCTTCAACACGCTGGGGGCCGACACCACCGTGGTCGAGGTGATGGACCGCGTGCTGCCGGTCGAGGATGCGGAAATCTCGGCCCTGGCGAAGAAGCAATTCGTCAAGCAGGGCATGAAGATCCTGGAAAAGGCGGCGGTCAAGAAGCTCGACCGCGCAAAGGGCAAGGTCACCGCCCATATCGAGACCGGCGGCAAGACCGAGACGCATGAATTCGACACGGTGATCTCGGCGGTCGGTATCGTCGGCAACGTGGAAAACCTCGGCCTTGAAAAACTGGGCGCCAAGATCGACCGCACCCATGTCGTCACCGACGAATATTGCCGCACCGGCGTCGAGGGGCTCTATGCCATCGGCGACGTGGCCGGCGCGCCCTGGCTCGCCCACAAGGCCAGCCACGAAGGCGTCATGGTGGCGGAACTGATCGCCGGCGGGCACCCGCATCCGATCAAGCCGAACTCGATCCCCGGCTGCACCTACTGCAACCCGCAGGTGGCCTCGGTCGGCCTGACCGAGGAAAAGGCCAAGGCCGCGGGCCATGAGGTCAAGGTCGGCCGCTTCCCCTTCATCGGCAATGGCAAGGCCATCGCTCTGGGCGAGCCCGAGGGCCTGATCAAGACCGTCTTCGACGCCAAGACCGGCGAGTTGCTGGGCGCCCACATGGTCGGCGCGGAAGTGACCGAGCTGATCCAGGGCTATGTCGTCGGCCGCACGCTGGAGACCACCGAGGCCGAGCTGATGGAGACGGTCTTCCCGCACCCGACGCTGTCCGAGATGCTGCACGAGGCCACGCTCTCGGCCTATGGCCGCGCCATCCACTTCTGAAACGGCAAGGGGGCCTCACGGCCCCCGCTTCTTTCGTGCCCAAATATCCCACGGGGGTCCGGGGGTGTGAAACCCCCGGCGCGACGATCACGCCGGCAGCGGCATCCGCGCCTCGATCATCCCGGCATACCAGCTCGACCCGGCCGGGATCGCATTGTCGTCGAAATCATAGGCCGGGTGATGCACCATCGCCGTGTCGCCGTTGCCGACGAAGATATAGGCGCCGGGGCGTTCGTTCAGCATGTAGCTGAAATCCTCGCCGGCCATCAGCGGCTCCATTTCCATGTCCACCGCGCCCGCCACCTGCCGTGCGACCTCGGCCGCGAAACCCGTCGCTTCGGGATGGTTCATCGTCACCGGATAGCCGCGCTCATAGGTGACCTCGGCCATGGCGCCGAAGGCGGCGGCGGTATGGGTGGCGACGCGGCTGATGCCCTCTTCCAGCTGGTCGCGCACCTCGGGGGCTAGGCTGCGGGCGGTCCCCTTCAGCTTCACCACCTGCGGGATGACGTTATGCGCGGTCGAATCGCTCTGCACCACGCAGACCGAGACGACGCCGCTCTTCAGCGGATCGACATTGCGCGCGACGACGGATTGCAGCGAGACGATGACCTGCGCCGCGACCAGCATGGTGTCGACCGCCTCATGCGGCTTGGCGGCATGGCCGCCCTTGCCGGTGATGACGATGTCGAACTGGTCGGCGGCCGCCATCATCGCGCCCTCGCGGATGGCGAAGCTGCCCACCGGATAGCCGGGCATGTTGTGCATGCCGTAGAATTCCTGGATGCCCCAGCGCTCGACCAGCCCGTCCCGGACCATGGCGAGGCCGCCCGCACCCCCCTCTTCGGCGGGCTGGAAGATCACCACGGCGGTGCCGTCGAAATTGCGCGTCTCGGCCAGGTATTTCGCCGCGCCCAGCAGCATGGCGGTATGGCCGTCATGGCCGCAGGCATGCATGACCCCCGGCGTCTTCGAGGCGTATTCCGCCCCGGTCTGCTCGTTGATCGGCAGCGCGTCCATGTCGGCGCGCAGCCCGATCACCCGGCCGCTGGCATTGCTGCGGCCCCGGATGACGCCGACCACGCCGGTGCGGCCGACGCCCTCGGCGACCTCGTCCAGGCCGAAGCTGCGCAGCAGCTCGGCCACGCGGCCGGCGGTGCGGTGGACCTGGTAGTCGAGTTCGGGGTTCTGGTGAAAGTCGCGGCGCCAGGCGGTGATCTCGGGCAGCAATTCGGCAAAGCGGTTCTTGACGGGCATGGACGATCTCCTTCGGCCCGCAGGTTACGCCTTTCGCCAAGCGCCGCAAGGCCGTGCGGGCGCCCGCGCCCCGCGCGCGCCGGGGAGGAAACGAAAAAACCCCGGCACCTGCCGGGGTTTTCGCCATGACGGCCATATCCGGGGGGTGACGGCCGGAGAGCCGGCCGCCCCGTTCAGAACTTCGCCCGCAGCGTCAGCTCGGCGCTGCGTTCGTCGCCATAGACCACGGTGTCGTAGAAGCCGGTCGTGGCATAGTATTTCTCGTTGAGGATGTTGTTCACGCTGAGCGTCAGCTCGGTCCTGTCCGTCACCTGGTAAGAGGCGTTCAGGTCGAAGACGGCATAGGACCCCTGATGCACGTTGACGTTGACATCCGTGTCGAAATCCATGCTGTCGGTGCCGCTTTGCCAGCGCATCGCCCCGCCCACCGTCAGCTTGTCGTCGAACATGCCCGCCAGTCGATAGTCGGTCGCCAGCTTCAGCGTATGCTTGGGCTGGTCGGCGGCGAAGCGGTTGCCGTCCTTGTCCTTCGAGGTGCGGAAGGTGTAGCCGGCCGAGACGTTCCAGCGGTCGTTGATCGCCCCCGCCGCCTCAAGCTCGAAGCCGCGGGTGGTGGTGCCGTCGATGCTTTCGTAGATGTCGCGCAACCGGGTCTCGTCATAGCCCACCCAGTTCGCCACGTCCTTCTGGTCGGTCTTGAAGATCGCCGCCGAGGCATACATCGCCCCGCCCATCAGGTCGGCCTTGACGCCCAGTTCGTAGTTCCAGCCATAGGTCGGGTCGAGGTAGTCGCCGTTGATGTCCTGGGCGATCTGCGGCTTGTAGATGCTGGTGACGCTGCCGTAGGCGGTATAGGTCGGGTTCAGGTCGTAGGTGAAGCCGAGATAGGGCGTGATCTCGCCGCTATAGCTGTATTCATGTGTCGGGCTGCCCAGCGAGCCCTCGGTGCCCTTCCACCAGTTGGCGCGGGCGCCGGCGATGACCGAGAACGGCTCGGCGACCTGGATCTTGGTGGTGGCATAGAGCCCGTATTGCCGCTGCTTGCTGGTCCAGCTGCTGGTCACCTCGTCCGAGAAGCCGGGTCGGGGATAGCTTCCGTCCCAGTCGAAGACATTGCCGACCGGAGCCAGCGTGTCCAGATCGACCGCGTGGCCGTAGTAGTTGCTCTTGAAATCCGAAGCCATGGCGCCGACGACGAACTGGTGGTCGCGGCCAAAGGCCTGGAAGTCGCCGTTCAGCACCGCGTTCAGCGACGAGACCTTGGTGGTGCCATTGTATTTCGCCGCCCAGGGGCTGAGGCCAAGGCCGGTTTCCCGGTCGGGCGCGCCGGTGATCCAGGCCAGCTCCATATCCGCCTCGCTGCGGATATGGGTGGCGACCACGCGCGCAGTCCAGCCGTTCTGGAATTCGTGCTCGAGCGAGGCGAAGGCCTCGGTCCGCTCGGTATCGACATAGGTCCAGTCCGCGCCCAGGGTCGATCCCCAGTCCCAGTCGATCAGCCCGCCATCGGCATAATAGGGCGGCAGGCCGCCCCAGGTCACGTTGTCGGCCTTGGACTTCTGATAGGTAAGGCCGGTGCTCAGCAGCGTGCTTTCGCCCAGGTCCACGTCCAGCGCGCCGAACAGGACATATTTGTCCTTGTGATAGCCGTCCAGCATGCCGTCGCGGCTGTCCACGACGCTGACCAGCCGGCCGCGCACGCTGCCGGTTTCGTTCAGCGGCCCCGACACGTCGGATTCGGCGCGCGCGCCCTTGGGATAGGCCAGCGAGACGGCGGCCTGGTTCTGGAACTCCTCGGTCGGGCGCTTGCGGATGAAGTTGATCGAGGCGCCCGGCTCGCCCGCGCCCTGCATCAGCCCGGTGGCGCCGCGCACGATTTCGACATGGTCGTAAAGCGCCATGTCGGTGTTGTTGTCGCCAAAGGTCCAGGCGCCGTTGCGCGGTGCCGGCACGCCGTCATATTGGTAGGCGTCGATGTAGAAGCCGCGCGAATAGTAGTTGATGCGGTCGCTTTCGAACGCCTGCACGGTGATGCCGGTCGCCGCGTCCATCGTCTCGGCGACGGTGGTGATGTTGCGGTCCTTCATCTGCGCGTCGGTGATGACGCTGGTGGATTGCGGCGTCTCCTTCTGGCTCAGCACCAGGCCGGTGGCCGAGCGCATCCATTCCGTGGTCCAGCTTTCGGTGCCCTCGGTCTGGGTGCCGGGGGCGGCGGTGATCGTCACCTCGTCCAGGGTGACGGTGCCGGCGGTGCCTTCCTCGGTCTCCTGCGCCATGGCCGGGCTGGCCAGAAGCGCCAGGATGCCGGCGGAAAGCGCCGTCGTCAGCCGCGCATGCGCGGCGAAGGGGATCAGGGGTCGATGTGTCATGGCAAGCCATCCGATAGGGTTCGGGTGCTGACTGGCGCATGGCTGGCTGATATGCCCGCTATTCCCGCCGCGAGGGCCGGCGATCAAGCAGAGTCGGCGGCCGGCAAGGGCTTGTGTCGGCTTGTGACAATCCCGCAACAGGGCGTTCAACCAGGCGTTGCCGGCCCGGCCGGCACCAGATGGCCCCACCTCGCGATGGACCGGAGCGGCGGCAGGTGTCCGGCGGGACGGATCGGCGAGGAGATGGGCCGCGATCAGCCGCGGCTATGGGGGTGCTGCGGGTTCTTGAAGACCTGCCGGCGGCTGCCCGTCTTGACGAAGCGGCCCAGATGCGCGGTGGCCCCTGTCGGCGACGGGTTGCGCGAGGCCATGGACCCGCGGATCCGGGGGCGCCCAACGGCGCGGTCGCAGGAGTATTTGGGGAACAGAGAAGCACCCGCCTGGCGCCTGGGAACGGGTATTTGGGAAACGGTGAAAGCCGTCAGAGCGCGCGCGCGAGCGTCGGCAGTTCCGAGCGCGGCAGGATCAGCAGCATCGGGCCCTCGCATTCCAGCGTGACCGGGCCCGTGGCCTCGTTCGAGGTGCCGCTGAGGCCGGTGGGGGCGAAGGCGAGCCCGTCTAGGGGCCATTTGAGCCCGGAGGAGCGGCCGCTGGCCGGGGCCATCGCGAAGAGCGAGACCCGCGTGCCGGGCGCGAGGTCCAGCGCGAGGCGCGGGGGCGCGAGCGTGATCACGTCCTCGCCGGCGACCAGCAGGCAGGGCGGGCCGATGCGGCGGGCGATGACGCCGAGGGCCGACAGGAAATGGTCGTGGCGCGCGCCGGAGAAGCCGAGCGCGACGACGAAGGGCGCGTCGAGGTTGGACAGGCATTTCTCGAAATCGGTGCTGTCCTGCTCGGCGATGGGGTGCTGGTTCGCCAGGGGGATCTCGGACCGCGCGCGGGCCGAGATGCTGTCGAAATCGCCCCAGACCGCCGCCGGCATCAGCCCGTGACTGAGCGCGGTATCGGCGCCGCTGTCGGCGGCGGCCACCACCGGCGCGAGCCGCAGCGCCAGGTCGAGGTCGGCGCGGCCGACCGGCGCCCCGCCGATCAGCGTGACTGGGCGGGCGCTGCTGAGCCTCATTCGCCCTTGCCGATGCCGGTGAAGACCTTGCGGAAGGGCAGGGCCCAGAGGATGCCCAGGGCGACATAGACCGCAAGCTCGACCAGGATCGGCTGGCGGCCCCAAGTGCGGTCCATCCAGTTCACCAGGCTGACCGCCACCACGATATAGAGCGGCAGCCCGACCAGCAGGATCACCAGCGACCAGCGTTTGCGCGTCTTGAGGTCCATGTCCTGTCCGGGTCAGTCCGCGAAGGGGTCGGTCACGAGGATGGTATCGTCGCGCTCGGGCGAGGTCGAGAGCAGCGCGACGGGGCACTGGATCAGCTCTTCGATGCGGCGGACGTATTTGATCGCATTGGCGGGCAGGTCGGCCCAGCTGCGCGCGCCCTGCGTCGATTCCTGCCAGCCCTCCATCTCCTCGTAGACGGGGGTCGCCCTGGCCTGCAGCGAGGCGGCGGTGGGCAGGTGGTCGTAATGCTGGCCATCCACCTGATAGCCGGTACAGATCTTGAGCGTCTGGAACCCGTCCAGCACGTCGAGCTTGGTCAGCGCGATGCCGTCCACGCCGGAAATGGCGCAGGTCTGGCGCACCAGCACCGCGTCGAACCAGCCGCAGCGGCGCTTGCGGCCGGTGACGGTGCCGAATTCATGGCCGCGCTCGCCCAGGCGCTGGCCGTCGGCATCGTCGAGCTCGGTCGGGAACGGGCCTTCGCCGACGCGGGTGGTATAGGCCTTGACGATGCCCAGCACGAAGCCGATCGCCGAGGGGCCGAGCCCGGTGCCGCTGGCCGCCATGCCCGACATGGTGGTCGAGCTGGTCACATAGGGGTAGGTGCCGAAGTCGATGTCCAGAAGGCTGCCCTGCGCGCCCTCGAACAGGATGCGCTTGCCGGCCTTGCGGTAGTCGTTCATCACCTTCCACACCGGCTGGGCGTATTGCAGCAGCTTCGGCGCGATCTCCAGCAGCTTTGCGCGCAGTTCCGCCCGGTCGATGGGCGCGGCGTCCAGGCCCTGGCGCAGCGCGTCGTGATGGGCCAGCAGGCGGTCGAGGCGCGAATCCAGCGTCTCTTCGTCGCCCAGGTCGGCGACGCGGATGGTGCGGCGGCCGACCTTGTCCTCATAGGCCGGGCCGATGCCGCGGCCGGTGGTGCCGATCTTGCTGGCGCCCGCGGCCTCTTCGCGCAGCTTGTCGAGATCCTGGTGCAGCGGCAGGATCAGCGGCGTATTCTCGGCGATCATCAGGTTGGCGGGCGAGATCTCGACCCCCTGCGCGGCGAGCTTGTCGATTTCCGAAAACAGCGCCCAGGGGTCCAGCACCACGCCATTGCCGATGACCGCCATCTTGCCCTTGCGCACGATGCCCGAGGGCAGGAGCGACAGCTTGAAGACCTGGTTGCCGATGACCAGCGTGTGGCCGGCGTTGTGGCCGCCCTGGAAGCGCGCGATCACATCGGCGCGTTCCGACAGCCAGTCGACGATTTTGCCCTTGCCTTCGTCGCCCCATTGCGCGCCGACGACCACCACATTGGCCATTGTGCTTACCCCTTGCGGTCATGAATGCCGCGAACCGTATAATGGCCGAAGCCCTTGGGGGAAAGCGCATTCCGTTCGGCCGACGGATTCCGCCGGGGCCGCCCTGGGTCTGGCGCAGACCTTGCGCCGGGCGGCGCCGGCCATGCCGGGCCGACCGCCTTTGCGTCGCGCGGCCGGCCACGCCCATGCTGCAATGCAGCGTTGCAAAAGATGCCATGGCGGGCTGGGCGAAACCGCCCTAGATTGAACGGCAGGGGAGGAAACCATTCGCCAATACCGAAAGGGTTTCCCATGGCTATCATTGCAAGCAATCGTCCTCGGATCGGTCTCGCGGCGCTGTATTCCGGCTTTCGCGACTGGCTGGCGCGCGGGACCGAGGCCTATATCCGCCAGCAGTCGCGCCGCGCCGAGATCGAGGTTCTGAAGGCGAAATCCGACGCCGAACTGGCCAAGATGGGCCTGACCCGCGACCGGATCGTGCAATACGTCTTCAGCGACCGCATCTGGTTCTGACCGGCGCGGGCGCGACCAGGCGCCCGGCGGGTTGATCCCTTCGATTCGCCCTGCTGGCGGAATTACCCCTCGCGCCAGCAGGGTTGCAGGTCGCCCGGCCGCGGGCTTGCCGCATGGACGCCGCGCGCGATGGCGCGGGCCAGCGTGCAGGCGGCGGCATGGCCCAGCAGGAACGGCGTCAGCGCCGGCTCGGGCAGGGGCCTGGCCCCCGTCGAGACGGCAAAGACCAGGTCGCCGTCGAAGGGCGTGTGGCTGGGCACGATGGCGCGGGCCATGCCGTCCTGCGCCGCCGTCGCCAGCCGCGTCAGCCCGGCCTTGTCGAGCGCCGCATCGGTGGCGACGATGGCGATGGTCGTGGCCTCGCCCAGCCGTTTCGCCGGGCTTGGCTCATGCCCGGCCGGGTAGGGGCCGGCTAGGCCCAGCCCGCCGAATTCGTCCCCCAGCTCCCAGGGCGCGGCCCAGAACTGCCGGGACTCGCCCGCCGTCACCGATCCTAGCGCGTTCACCACCACCAGCGCGCCGACGGTGATGCCGCCCTCCAGCATTGCCGAGGCCGAGCCGAGCCCGCCCTTCCAGCGATGCGTCATCGCGCCGGTGCCCGCACCCTCGCTGCCCAGGGCGAAATCGGCCCCGGCGGCCTCCAGCGCCGCACGGCCCAGTCCGGGATAGGGGTTGGCGCCCCAATCCTTGTCGCCGCCGTTCAGCAGGTCGAAGACGATGGCGCCGGGCACGATGGGCACCCGCACCGGCCCGATCTCGAAGCCGCGGCCCATGGCGCGCAACCCGTCCGAGACGCCGTCGCAGGCGGCCAGGCCAAAGGCCGAGCCGCCCGACAGCACCAGCGCGTCCACCCCCTGCACCAGCTTGTCGGGGGCCAGCAGTTCGGTCTCGCGCGTGCCGGGGGCGCCGCCCATGACGTTGAAGCCGCAGGCGAAGGGCGCCTCGCCAAGCAGCACCGTCGCACCCGAGCGCAGGGCGTCGTCGCGGGCATTGCCGACCCGCAGGCCGGGCACATCGGTGATCAGGTTTCGCGGTCCGGGTCGCATCGGGGTCTCCTGCGAGGGGGATCGACCTGCAATCTGCACGACGCGCGCCCCCGGCCGCAACCCGCGCCCGCATTCCGGCGTTGCACGGTCGGACCGCCGCGCCTACCTAATGCGGCAGGACATGCGAAAGGACTGCACCATGAGCGCCCCCATCCACAGGATCTTCGGCCGGCCGCTGGATGCCGAAATGCCGAAAGGCTATGACCAGGCGATCTTCGGCATGGGCTGTTACTGGGGCGTCGAGCGGCTGTTCTGGCAGCAGGAGGGCGTCTGGCTGACCGAGGCCGGCTTTGCCGGCGGCACGGCCGAGAACCCGAGCTACAAGCAGGTCTGCGCCGGCGGCACCGGCCATGCCGAGGTGGTGCGCGTGGTCTATGACAGCTCGCGCGTCAGCTATGAGCGGCTGTTGCAGATCTTCTGGGAAAACCACGACCCGACCCAGGGCAACCGCCAGGGCAACGACGTGGGTTCGCAATACCGCTCGCTCGTCATGGTGTTCAACGACAGCCAGAAGGCGGCGGCGGAACTGTCCAAGGCCGATTACGGCAACCGGCTGGCGGTGCAGGGCTATCCCGACATCACCACGCAGATCATCCCCGCCGGTCCCTTCTGGCGGGCCGAGGACGACCACCAGCAATATCTGGACCGCTATCCGAATGGCTATTGCGGCTTGCGCGGCACGGGTGTCAAAGCCCCGCTGACCGATACAGCCGAGGGATATTGAATGGCGACCTGGACCGCGCTGACCCATACCAAAGGCCGCGAGGCGGCCGAGGCACTTGCCGAGGCGGGCGAGGATCTGACCCCCGAGCCCGTCGGCAGCGGCGTCTTCGAGATCGAGGATGGCTCGGACCGCTGGGAGGTGGGGCTTTACTTCACCGAGGCCCCGGACGAGGTGGGGCTGGCGCTGCTGGCCGCCGCCTGGGACGCGCCGCCCTTCGCGGTCTCGGAACTGCCCGAGGTGGACTGGGTCGCCCATGTCCGGCGCGAACTCACGCCGGTCGAGGCCGGGCGCTTCTTCGTCCATGGCGGCCATGACGCCGACAAGGTGCCCGAGGGCGCCGAGGCGCTGCTGATCGAGGCGGCCATGGCCTTCGGCACCGGCCATCACGCCACGACCAAGGGCTGCCTGCTGGCGCTGGACCGCATGATCGCCGAGGGCGCCGCGCCGCGGCGCATCGTCGATGTCGGCTGCGGCACGGCGGTCCTGGCCATGGCGGCGGCGCGGGCGTTCCCGATGATCGTGCTGGCCGGCGACATCGACCCGCAGGCGGTGGACGTGGCCCGCGCCAATGTCATCGCCAACGGGCTGGACGGGCGCGTCGAATGCGTCGAGGCGGTGGGCTTCGACCATCCGCTGATCGAGAGTGCGGCGCCCTTCGACCTGGTCTTTGCCAATATCCTGAAGCAGCCGCTGATCGATCTGGTGCCGGACATGGCGCGCCATGTCGCGCCGGGCGGCAGGGCGATCCTGTCGGGCATCCTCGCCACCCAGGCGGATGAGGTGATCGCGGCCTATGCGGCGGGCGGGTTGGCGCTGGAGCGGCGCGACGACCTGGGCGAATGGTCCACCCTGGTCGTCCGGCGCGGCTGATCGCCGCGAGCGCCCGGCCGAAAATACTGAAGGCGGCCTTGCGGGGCCGCCTGTTCGTCTTGCCCATCCGGGCCGGGAAAGGGCCTGCGGGCTTGCCGCAGCCGTTTTCGCGTCTTCAACCGCTGCTTAGCGGGCGCGCGCAATCCGTTCGATATCGCCGCGGCACAGACCGATATCGTCCAGCTCGCGATCCGAAAGACGGCTCAGCGCGTTCCGTGTCACCCGCGCATCGTTCCAGGCCGACAGCGTCGCCCAGATTTTCGAGCCAATACCGATAGAGCCCGCCCCGCCATGGATGCGGTTCGTGTCAATCGCCGACATAGTTTTTCACCTTGAGATCATTGCCCGCTCATCGGGCGCTTCGTTGATGCATCAGCATATAGGCCGGGCAGTTTGCGAAAACCACGGACAAACCGGCATCTCTGCCATGCAGCTTGTGCATAAGAGACCGGAATTCCTGACTTTTTGCGGCAAGGCTCCGGAAATCATGCTGCGGTGCAATATTCTCCCGCGGGCAGGCGGTTTCCAGCGGGAAGATTGCGCGTTTCAGACCGGATCGTTCAGCGCCAGTCGCCCAGGGCCGCCTGCCAAAGCGCCAGTGACGCGACGGCAGCCGTATCGGCGCGCAGGATTCGCGGCCCCAGGGCGACGGGCGTGACGCAATCCATCGCCGAAAGCCGCCTGCGCTCCGATTCGGACCAGCCGCCTTCGGGGCCGATGAGAATCGCCCAGGGACCGCGCGGCAGGCCGGACAGCACCTGCGCCGGCCCCGCCAGCGCCTCGTCCGCCCACAGGATGCGCCGCCCGGCGTCCCAGCCGTCCAGCAGCCGCGACAGCGGCACCAGGTCGCAGACCTCGGGGACATAGGTGCCGCCGCATTGCTCGGCCGCCTCGACGGCATGGGCTTGCAGGCGGTCCTGGCGGATGCGTTCCGAATTGGTATGGTCGGTCTGGACGGGCAGGATGCGGGCGGCGCCCATCTCGGCCGCCTTTTCCACGATGAAATCGGTGCGCGCCTTCTTGATCGGGGCAAAGACCAGCCACAGGTCGGGCGGGTTCAGCTGCGGCGCGGTTTGCCGCAGCGCCTCCAGCGCGCCGCCGCGCTTGGCGATGCGTTCGATCCGCGCCAGCCATTCGCCGTCGCGGCCGTTGAAGACCAGGATCTCGTCCCTCGCGGCCTGCCGCATGACCGAGGAAAGGTAATGCGCCTGGTCGGGATTGAGCTCGACGCCTTGTCCCTCGGCCAGCGGGTGATCTATGAACAGTCTGATTTTCGCCATGATGGGGCGCAGCCTAATGCAGACCGACCGTCAGACGCCAGAGGGGCAGACGCCAGAGGGCCCAAGCACCGTCGCCGACGCGCCGCCCGACAATTGGGTGGACCGCCATGCGCCGCCGGACTGGAGGCCGTGGCTGCGCCTGTCGCGCGCCGACCGGCCGATCGGCACCTGGCTTTTGCTGCTGCCCTGCTGGTGGGGCATCGGGCTGGCGATGATCGCCGACGGGCCGGAATGGCGCGACCTGTGGATCGCCGTGGCCTGCGGCGTGGGCGCGGTGCTGATGCGCGGCGCCGGCTGCACCTGGAACGACATCACCGACCGCGACATCGACGACAAGGTGGCGCGCACGCGCTCGCGCCCGATCCCCTCGGGGCAGGTGACGGTCCGCGGGGCGCTGGTCTGGCTGGTGGCGCAGTCGCTGGCCGGCCTTGCCATCCTGCTGACGCTGGGGGGCGCGGCCATCGCGCTGGGCGTGGCCTCGCTGGTGCTGGTGGCGGTCTATCCCTTTGCCAAGCGCTTCACCTGGTGGCCGCAGATCTTCCTGGGCCTGGCCTTCAACTGGGGCGCGCTGCTGGCCTGGGCGGCGCATACCGGCAACCTGGCCCCGGCGCCGGTGCTGGCCTATCTGTCGGGCATCGCCTGGACGATCTTCTACGACACCATCTATGCCCACCAGGATGCCGAGGACGACGCGCTGATCGGCGTCAAGTCCACCGCCCGGCTGTTCGGCGCCGACACGCCGCGCTGGCTGGCGGGTTTCGGCACCGCCTCGGTGCTGCTTCTGGGGCTGGCGGTGATGGCGGCCGCGCCCCAGGGGCTGGGCCTGACCTTCGGCCTGCTGGGCGTGGTCGGTTTCGCTGCGCATCTGGCCTGGCAGCTGTGGCGCTTCGACATGACCGACAGCGCCGGCTGCCTGCGGCTGTTTCGCAGCAACCGCGACGCCGGGCTGGTGGTTGCGCTGTTTCTTGCCTTGGCGGGGCTGGTCTGATTGCGAAAACCCGGCGCAGGGTTTACATGCGGCGGGTCGGTAACAGTCCCAAGGTTCCCCGGATGGCTCATCCCCAGCGGCAAGCGCGTCGTGGCCCTGTTCTTGTCGCCAGCCTGATCGCCCTTGCGGCGGCCGCCGGCCTGTCGTTCCTGGGCGCCCGCGCGGCCGCGGATTTCATCCAGACCCGCTCGGCCCAGGATCTGCGCGCCGCCCTGGCCGATTACGAATGGGTAGAGGTCAGCACCGACGGCCTGCAGGTGCGGCTGGAGGGCATCGCGCCCGACGAGGTGCAGCGTTTCCGCGCCCGCGCGCGCGCCGAAACCGTGGTCGATGCCGGCCGGGTGATCGACCGGATGCAGGTCGCCGCCGCCGCCGAACTGGCCACCCCCGCCTTCGAGATCGAGCTTTTGCGCAACGACCGGGGCGTTTCGATCATCGGCCTGGTCCCGGCGACGCTGGACCGCGCCGCGCTGGTCGAGCGGCTGAAGCGCCAGACCGGCGTAGCCCAGGTCTCGGACCTGATGGAAAGCGCCGACTACCCCGTTCCCGAGGCTTGGGAAGATGCCTTTGCCCTCGGCCTCAGGGCCGCGCAGCTGGCCAAGCGGGCCAAGATCTCGATCGCGGCGGGGGCGGTCTCGGTCCGCGCCATCGCCGACAGCCCGCGCGAGAAACGCGACCTGGAGATGGCGCTGAACCGCGCCAGGCCGGCCTCGGTGACGCTGACCGCCGACATCACCGCGCCGCGGCCGGTGATCGCGCCCTTTACCCTGCGCTTCGTCAAGGATGGCGCGGGCGCCCGCTTCGACGCCTGCGCCGCCGACACCGAAAGCGCGCGCGACCGCATCCTGGAGGCCGGGCGCGCAGCCGGCGTGCCGGACGCGGCGCCCTGCACGCTGGGCCTGGGCGCGCCCTCTCCGCGTTGGGCCGATGCCGCCGTCCCTGCCATCCGCGCCGTCGAGGCGCTGGGGGCGGGCTCGGTCACGATCTCTGATACCGATGTGGCGCTGCTTGCCCCCCCCGAGGTCGCGGCGACCGCCTTCGACGAGGCGGTGGGCCGGCTTGAGGCGGCGCTGCCCCCGGCCTTCACGCTGGCCGCCCGGCACGAAAAGCCCGGCGAGGTCCAGGCGGGTCCGGCCGAGTTCTCGGCCATGGTCGATGCAGGCGGCGTCAGCCTGCGCGGCCGCATCACCGACGAGCGGATGCGCGACGCGGTGGAAAGCCTGGCGCGGGCGCGTTTCGGCCAGGTGGACAGCGCGCTGCGCAGCGATGCCTCGGTCCCCGAGGGCTGGACCTTGCGCGCCATCGCCGCGCTCGAGGCGCTGGACGGGCTGGTGCGCGGCGAGGCCAAGGTGACGCCCGAGCTGGTGCGCATCAGCGGCGTCTCGGGCAGCCAGACCGCCTCGGACATGGCGGCGGCGCGGCTGGCGCAGCGGCTGGGTGCGGGCGCGCGCTATGAGCTGGCGATCCGCTACGACCGGCGCATGGACCCGCTCCTGGGCCTGCCCTCGGGCGTCGAATGCGTCGACCGGCTGAACGCGGCGATGCAGCAATCCGAGATCGGCTTCGAGCCGAACAAATCCGTCATCGCCGGCGATCCGGGACCGACCCTGGCGCTTCTGGCCGAGACGATGAAGCTTTGCGCGGATTTCCGCATCGAGATCGGCGGCCATACCGACTCGCAGGGGTCCGAGGGTTTCAACGCCGAATTGTCGCGCGCCCGCTCGCAGGCGGTGCTGGCGGCGATGACCGAGGCCGGGATGGACACCCGCAACATGACCGCCAAGGGCTATGGCGAAAGCCGGCCCATCGCCGATAACGACAGCGATGCCGGGCGCGAGGCGAACCGGCGCATCGAATTCATGCTGCTGGCCGACGATCCGGTCGTGACCGAGGCGCCGGCCCCCGCCGAACTGGTCAAGGGCGTGACCGACAGTCCCGAAAGGGTGGCGGCGCGGGCCGCGCAAGCCGCGCGCCATGCCGCGACCGCCGCCATCGGCCCGGCGCTGGGCGTGCCCACCGACCCCGAGGCGGCGCTGTTCGCCGCGACCGAGCCGGTGCGGCTGCTGCTGTCGGGCGTCGATCCCGCGCGCGTCGCCAGCCGGCCGTCGCAAGCGGCCGTGCTGCCGGAACTGCCGGCGCTGCGGGCCGCGACCCAGCCCGCGGCCAACCTGCTGCCCCCGCCCGCCGAGCCGGTCGATCCCGTCGAGGCCGCCACCCGCCCCGCGCGCGAGGCGCTGGTCGGCGCCGCCACCGAGGCGGCGACCATGCCCGCGCGCGATGCCTTGCACGTGAACCGCCCCCTGCCGCGGCCCGCGGCGCCGTGACCCGCAACCCCTTGCCCTGAAGCCCTTCGCATGAACCGCACCGAATTCATCGTCGCCACCGCGATCATCCTGTTCGCCGCCTTCATGCTGGGCTGGTTCGCAAGCTGGCTGATCCACCGCCTGTCCCGCGTCACCCGCGCCGAGATGGGCGAACTGGAAAGCATGGCCCAGCAGCTGCACGAGGCCGAGGAGGAACGCGACCGCGCCGTGGACGCGCTGGAGACGCGCGAGGCCGACCTGGTCGCCCGGCTGTCCCGCACCGAGGCCGAGCTGCGCGCTCGACAGGCGCAGCTGCACGAAAGCCTGACCGAGATCGAGGAACTGCGCGCCTATATCGACCGCAAGCTGGGCCGCTAGCCTCTGCCCAGGCCGAACCGGCTGCCGATCCAGCCCGCCGCCGAGGAAGCCGCCGCCCCCGTCCCCGAGGCCGCGCGGCCGATCGAGGCGCGGACCGAGTTCTGCTCGTCCAGCGCCCGCAGGATGCGCTCAATGGCCAAATTTTCTTGCATTGCAAGCTTTTGCGCGAATTGTTCCGCGACAACTCCAGCGGTGCGCCTTGGCGCCGCAACCGGGTTTCGCGCAAGGGCGGCCTGTCCAGATCGGCCGGCCAGAACGAAAAAAGGGCGCCGTTTCCGGCGCCCCCCTTGCAGTGGCTGCGGTGGCTTAAACCCCCGCCTCGATGATGGCGCGGGCCAGGATCGGGATGGTGCTGTCGTTCAGACCGGCGATGTTGATGCGCGAATCGCCAACCATGTAGATGCCGAACTCTTCCTTGATGCGCTTGACCTGCTCGGGCGTGGCGCCCAGGCGCGAGAACATGCCGCGATGCTGGGCGACGAAGCCGAAACGGTCCGAGCCGCTGAGGTCGCGCAATTCGCCCGCCAGTTGCTCGCGCAGGCGCAGCATGCCGCCGCGCACCGCTTCCAGCTCGGCCATCCAGTCGGCGCGCAGCTCCGGCGTGTTGAGCACGGTCGAGACGATCTTGGCGCCGTGGAAGGGCGGGAAGGAATAGGTCTGCCGGTTCAGGAAGGCCATGGCGCCCTGCGCCAGCTCGCGCGTCGCCGCATCGGCGCACAGCGCCAGCAGGCAGCCGGTGCGTTCGCGGTAGATGCCGAAGTTCTTGCTGCACGAGGCCGCGACCAGCACCTCGGGGATGCGCGAGGCGATCAGCCGGGTGCCGGCCGCGTCCTCTTCCAGCCCGTCGCCGAAGCCTTGATAGGCCAGGTCGATCAGCGGCAGCGCGCCGGTCTGCTCCAGCACCGAGGCCACCTCGGCCCATTGCTCCAGCGTCAGGTTGGCGCCGGTCGGGTTGTGGCAGCAGCCGTGCAGCAGCACAACGTCGCCCTTTTTCGCCGTGGCGATGTCGGCCTTCATGCCCTCGAAATCCACGCCGCGGGTCTCGGCGTCGAAATAGCGGTAGGTCTGGACCGGCAGGCCCATGAAATTCATGATCGAGACATGGTTCGGCCAGGTCGGGTCGCTGACGAAGACCCGCAGGTCGGGGTTCGCCATGCGCGCCAGCTCCAGCGCCTGGCGGATGGCGCCGGTGCCGCCGACCGTGGCCAGCGTCGCGGTGGTCTCGGGCTTGAGCCCGTCGCCCAGGATCAGCTCGCCCATGGCCTTGTGGAACTCGGGCTCGCCCGACAGGCCGGCATAGGTCTTGGTGGTCTCGGTCTCCAGCATGCGCTGTTCGGCGGCATGGACGGCGCGCATGATCGGGGTGTGGCCGGTCGCGTCCTTGTAGACCCCCACGCCCAGGTCGATCTTGCCCTGGCGGGGATCGGCCCTGAATTCGCCCATCAGGGCCAGGATCTTGTCGGGGGCCTGCGGTTTCAGATTGCCCAGCATCACGCGTCTCCGGTTGCGATTTTAAGGTCGGGGAAGCTGCCCCATTCGGTCCAGCTTCCGTCATAAAGCGAATGGTCCCGGTGCCCGATCCGTTCGAGCGCCAGGAACAGCGAGGCCGCCGTCACCCCCGAGCCGCAGGTGGTGATCACCGGCTTCGACAGGTCCACCCCCGCCGCCTCGGCCCGGAGTTCGGCGGCCGGCTTCAGCGTGCCGTCCGCGTTGTAGAGCCGGCCGAAGGGCAGGCTTTTCGAGCCGGGGATGTGGCCCGAGCGCAGGCCGGGGCGCGGCTCGGGCGCCTCGCCGCGGAAGCGTTCGGCGGAACGGGCATCGACGATCTCGTGATCGGCCAGCTTGCTGGCCGCCGCGACCTGGGTCACGTCGCGCACCAGCGCCGCCTGGCGCTGCACGGTGATGTGGCGGTCGCGCAGGATCGGCGGCATGTCCTCGATCTCGCGGCCCTCGGCCAGCCATTTGCCCAGACCGCCGTCCAGCACCGCCACGTCCTGCTTGCCCATCAGCTTGAAGGTCCACCAGACCCGCGCCGCCGAGCGCACCGGCGAATTGTCGTAGACCACCACCTGATGGCCGTCGCCGATGCCCATGGCGCGCATGCGGCTGATGAACATCTCGGGCTGGGGCGCCATGTGCGGCAGCTCGCTGCGCTTGTCGGCGATCTCGTCGATGTCGAAGAAGCGGGCGCCGGGGATATGCGCGGCCATGTATTCGGCCCGCGCGTCGCGGCCGGGTTCCAGGAACCAGGTGGCGTCGATGATGCGCAGGTCGGGATCGTTCAGATGGGCTGCCAGCCAGCCGGTCGAGACCAGCACCTTGGGATCGTCGGAATCGGTGGACATCGGCCTTCCTCCCGCGCGCGCAGAAACGACACCGATGTAACCGCAGCCGCGCGGGGCGGCAAGGCTTAACCCTGCTTCAGCAAACGCTGTTTTTGCCGGTTCCAGTCGCGCTTGGCCGCGGTTTCGCGCTTGTCGGCGACCTTCTTGCCCTTGGCGACGCCGATCTTCAGCTTCACCTTGCCGCGGTCGTTGAAATACATCACCAGCGGCACCAGCGTCATGCCCTCGCGCCCGATGGCCTGCCACAGGCGGGCCAGTTCCTTGCGCGAGACCAGCAGCTTGCGGCGGCGCCGTTCCTCGTGCCCGAAGACGCCGGCCTGCTTGTAGGCGGCGATATAGGCGTTGATCAGCCACAGCTCGCCCTGTTCCACCGAGGCATAGCTTTCGGCGATGTTGGACTGGCCGGTGCGCAGGCTTTTCACCTCGGACCCGGTCAGCACGATGCCGACCTCGAGGTCGCTTTCGATGAAATAGTCGAAGCGCGCCCGGCGGTTCTCGGCGATGATCTTGTAGTTCGGGTCGGATTTCGTGGCCATGATCGGGCAGAGATAGGGCGGGGGGCCGCGGCTGTAAAGGCCGGGCCTTCACCCTGGCCCCAGGATCAGCCGCAGCAGGGCCTGCGCCCCGGCGGTCACGTCGCGCCAGGTGGCGTCGAAGCCCGTGGCCTCGCCGAAATAGGGATCGGCGACCGCCTGTCCCCTGCGCCCCGGCACATGGTCCAGCAGCAGGGACAGCCGCGCCCGCCCCTCGGGCGGCGCAAGACGGCGCAGGGCGGCCAGGTTTTCGTGGTCCATGGCGACGATATGGTCGAAGCGATGGAAGTCGTCGGGCCCGACCTGCCGGGCGCGCAGGTTCGATATGTCGATGCCGGCCCGTGCCGCCACTGCCTGCGCCCGGCGGTCGGGCGTGCGGCCCAGGTGCCAGTCGCCGGTCCCGGCCGAGTCGACCAGCAGCCGCGCCCCCGCGGCTTCGGCCGCGGCGCGCAGCGCGGCCTCGGCCAGGGGCGAGCGGCAGATATTGCCCAGGCAGACGAAAAGAACCGATTGCGGCATGATCGACCTCGATGGACCGGCACCATCTTGCCAGTCCCGCGCAAGCTGGCCCAGACTGGCCGCAAAGAAAAGCAGGGAGACGGCGGCGATGCGGCATGGCGGGCAGATTCTGGTCGATGCGTTGAAGGCGAACGGGGTCGGGCGGGTGTTCTCGGTCCCCGGCGAAAGCTTCCTGGCGGCGCTGGACGGGCTTTACGCATCCGGCATCCAGAACGTCACCTGCCGGCACGAGGGCGGCGCGGCGATGATGGCCGAGGCGCATGGCAAGCTGACCGGGCGGCCGGGCGTGGCCTTCGTCACCCGCGGTCCCGGTGCCACCAACGCCAGCGCCGGGGTGCATGTGGCGCGGCAGGATTCGACGCCGATGATCCTGTTCGTCGGCCAGATCGCCCGCGCCGACCGCGACCGCGACGCCTTCCAGGAGGTCGATTATCGCGCCATGTTCGGCCCGCTGGCGAAATGGGTGGCCGAGATCGACCAGACCGAGCGCATCCCGGAATATGTCTCGCGCGCCTTTCACCTGGCCATGTCGGGCCGGCCCGGTCCGGTGGTGCTGGCGCTGCCCGAGGACATGCTTTCTGCCCGCGCCGAGGTGCCGGACCTGGCCCCGCCGGCCCCGCCGCTTTCCGCCGTCGCCGCGGAATCGATCAAGGCCATCGCCCAGGCGCTGGCCGGGGCCGAGCGGCCGCTGGTCGTGCCCGGCGCCACGCTGTGGTCGCAGGCCGCCGCCGACGACCTGGCGCGCTTTGCCGAAGGCTGGGGCCTGCCGGTCGCCGTGCCCTTCCGCCGGCAGGGGCATATGGACAATGCGCATCCGAACTATGTCGGCGACCTGGGCGTCGGCATGAATCCGGCGCTGGGGCAGGCGCTGTCGCAGGCGGATTGCGTGCTGTCCCTGGGCTCGCGGCTGGGCGACACGCTGACGCGCGGCTACGAGCTGATGGACCCGGTGCGCCCGCATGCGCGGGTGATCCACATCCACCCCTCGCCCGACGAGCTGGGGCATCTGTGGCGGCCCGATCCGGGGCTGGTCGCCGATCCGCGCGCGGTGGTGGCGGCGCTGGCCGCCTTGCCCGCGCCGCGGCGCTGGGACGATTGGACCGCCGGGCTGCGCGCGGGCTACGAGGCGTGGCAGCAGCCCCGCCCCACCCCCGGCGCGGTGCGGATGGAGGCGGTGGTGCGCTGGCTCTCGGACCACCTGCCGCCGGATGCGATCGTCACCAATGGCGCCGGGAACTACGCGGCCTTCATCCATCGCTATTACCGCTTCCGCCGCTTCGGCACGCAGCTGGCGCCGACCTCGGGCTCGATGGGCTACGGCCTGCCCGCCGCCATCGCCGCCAAGCTGGAACATCCCGGCCGCAGCGTGGTCTGCATGGCCGGCGACGGCTGCCTGCAGATGACAGTGAACGAGCTTTCCACCGCCGCCCAGCATGGCGCCGCCGTCATCGTCATCGTGGCCAACAACGGCCATTACGGCACCATCCGCATGCATCAGGAGCGCAGCTATCCCGGCCGCGTCTCGGGCACGGCGCTGGCCAATCCCGATTTCGCCGCCCTGGCCCGCGCCTATGGCGGCCATGGCGAGCGGGTCGAGCGGCAGGAGGATTTCGCCGAGGCCTTCGCCCGCGCCCAGGCCGCCGGCACCCTGGCGGTGCTGGAGCTGGCGCTGGACCCCGAGGCGCTGAGCACCGGCGCCACGCTGTCCCAGACCCGCGCGGCGGGCGAGGCCGGGCTGCGCCGGGCCTGATGAGCGCGCACGCAGACGGCAAGGGCGGCCGATTGGTTGCGGATCGCGCCCACAGGGGCGGGGCCGTGGCCCGGAGCAAGCGCGGATGGTTTTCCCGGAAAGCGTCGGCCTAGGATCCGCCGATCCAGACCAGCGCGGCGGGCGACGCGGGCTGCGCCGGGCCTGATGAGCGCGCACGCGGACGGCAAGGGCGGTCGATTGGCTGCGGATCGCGCCCACAGGGGCGGGGCCGTGGCCCGGATCAGGCGTGGCTGGTTTTCCCGCAAAGCTCCGCCCCTAGAACCCGCCGATCCAGACCAGCGCGGCCGCCAGCGCGGCGGTGGCGGGCACCGTCACCAGCCAGGCGCCCAGGATCATCCGCATGTAGGACCGGCGCACCAGGTGGCGGCGCCGGCGCTCCTCGGCGGGCAGGGGGGCGTGGCTGGCCGCCAGCCGGCGGTCGCGCCATTCGCGATAGAAGCCGACGCCGAACACGCCCCCCACCGCGACATGCGTGGTCGAAAGCGGCAGGCCCAGAAGCGAGGCCCCCAGCACCGTCGCCGCCGTCGCCAGCGAGACGCAAAGCGCGCGCGACGCGTTCAGCCGGGTGATGCGGCTGCCGACCATATGCACCAGCCGCCGCCCGAAAAGCAGGATCCCCAGCGCGATGCCCAGGCCCCCCAGCAGCAGCACCAGCCGGGCGCGCAGATCGTCGTCCCCCCCGGCCGACAGGCTGTCGAGGATGATGGTCAGCGGCGCGGCCACGTTCGAGGTGTCGTTGGCGCCATGCGCAAAGCCCATGACCAGCGCCGCGGCGATCAGCGGCACCGCCAGCAATTGCTTCATCGCCAGACGCCCGCCGGCCTCGCCGCGCGACTGCCGGTCGATGCGCCGCCGGGTATAGGCCCAGCCGAGCGCGCCGCAGGCCAGGGCCAGGCCCGCATTCGCCGCCAGGCCCGAGCCGTGCCAGGCCAGCTCCGCCACCCCCGCCAGCATGGCCGAGGCCAGCCCGACCACCACCGGCATCCAGGTGCGGGCGGCGGCGACGCGATCCTCGCGGTCCAGCACCAGCGCGCGCAGCAGCGCCATCAGCCCTGCCGCCGCCAGCCCCGAGACCAGCGGCGAGACGATCCAGCCAAAGGCGATCATCCCCATCGCCGGCCAGTTCACCGCGCCCAGGCCAAAGGTCGCCATTCCCGCGCCGGCGATGGCGCCGACCACGGAATGCGTGGTGCTGACCGGCGCGTCGAGCCAGGTGGCAAGGCTGATCCAGCTGCCCGCCGCCAGCAGCGCCGCCAGCATCATCCGGGCCGTCGCCTCGCCCTCGCCCAGGGTGCTGCCGACCAGCCCCTCGGTCAGCGTGGCGGTGACGGCGCTGCCGGCGATGACCGCGCCCAGAACCTCCATCCCCGCGACGAGCATGAGGCCCGCGGTCATGCCGATGGCCCCCGCGCCCACAGCCGGCCCCAGCGCGTTGGCCACGTCGTTGCCGCCGATCGACAGCGCCAGATAGGCCGCGACCGCCAGGCCGGCCGCCAGGATGCCGATGGCCGGCTGGTCGGCGAAGAAGCCGGTGCCGACATAGCTGGCCGCGGCGATGAAGATCAGCGCCAGCCCCAGCCGCATCAGCGGCCGGGCCGAATGCAGCACCGCGCGCTCGGCATTGGTGACGCGGCTCAGATCCTTGTCGAGCGTGCGGTATTCGCGGGGTTCGCGCCTCATTCCGGGGGGTGCCGCCGCTGGGCGGGCAGGCGGCGCAGGATCTGCTTCAGCCCGGTCTCGGCCACCATGCGGGCGGCGTCCTCGGGCGCGAACCAGCGGCGCCTGCGCTCATGCGCCTCGGGGAAATCCTCGTCCAGCCCCTCGACGTAAAGCGGAAAGACCCGCACCTCGACCGGGATGGCGAAGCCGCGGTCCTGGTCCTTGTCATAGTGATAGCGGCCGATCTCGGCCTCGGCGACGCGGCCCTTGACGCCGGCCTCCTCCCAGGCCTCCTGCCGGGCGGCATCGGCCAGGCTGCGGCCGGGCATGGGCCAGCCCTTGGGCACGATCCAGCGCCCGGTGCCGCGGCTCGTCACCAAAAGCACCTCGCCGGTCGCTTGGTTCAGGCACAGCGCCGCGACCTGCATGTCGGGCGGGCGGCGGCCGATCAGCCGCGCCAGCCTTTCGCGGAACTGGACGATCATGCCGGATCCTCCGCGTCGCGGATGCGGCCGCGCCCGGCCTTGACCTCGCCGCGCTGGGTCTTGGCGGCCAGGCGGCGGCGCTGGCTGCCCAGCGTCGGACGGGTCGGGATGCGCTTGCGCGGCGCGACCAGCGCCTGGCGGATCAGCTCGGCCAGCCGCTCGCGCGCAAGCTCGCGGTTGCGGGCCTGGCTGCGGGTCTCCTCGGCCCGGATCAGCAGGGCGCCGTCCTGCGTCCAGCGCCGCCCGGCCAGGCGCTTCAGCCGCGCCTTGACCGGCGGCGACAGGTGCGGCGACCGCTCGGCCTCGAATCGCAGCTCGACGGCGGTCTCGACCTTGTTCACGTTCTGCCCGCCCGGTCCCTGGGACCGGGTGAACTGTTCGGACAGTTCCCATTCCTCGATGGCGATCTGGTCGGTGATGCGCAGCATGGTGCGAATATGTCGCAAATCCCGGCCAAGAAAAGGTCAAGCGAATCACGAAGCGCGCAAATTGTCTCAGTGCAGCCGGATTGCCGCACTGGCCGAGGCGCCATCGGCATCCAGCACCGTCAATTCGGCAAAGCCGGGGCCGGGATGGGGCAGGCTGGCCACCGGCTGCGGCTGGGCGACGGCGGCGGGCGCCCCGTTCACCAGGAAGGTCCAGGGCCCGCGCCCGCCCCGCGCCTTGGCGGTCAGCGGCCCCCGCGCGTCGATCTCGGCCCCGTCGGGCGGATAGGTCAGGCGCAGCGCATCGGGGGCGGCGGGGCCCGCCGCCAGGGCGCTGGCCCGTCCCGGCGGGGCAAAGCGGCGCAAGGGCAGGGGCAGGGCGCTGTTCGGCAGCGTCAGCGCCTGCGGCGGGGGCGGCGGCAGCGCCACCGCGGGCAGCGCGTCGAAGAGGTCGAACAGCACCGGCGCCGCCAGCTCGCCGCCAAAGGCGCCGGGCACGGGCGTCCCGTCAGGCCGCCCCAGCCAGACCGCGGCGACATGCGCGCCGTCGAAGCCCACCGCCAGCGCGTCGCGATGCCCGTAGGAGGTGCCGGTCTTGTAGGCCAGCGGCCGCAGCCGCGTGCCGTGCGGGGCCGGGTTCTGGCCCAGGATATGCCCGACCTGCCAGGCCGCGACCGGGCCGAACATCGGCGCGGCCCGTTCCGTGCCCCCGCCCGGCAGGGGCGACAGGCCGATGCCCCGCCCGCCGCGGGCCAGCGCGCCATAGCCCTCGGCCAGCCCCTCCAGCGTGACGCCGGCGCCGCCCAGCACGATGGCCAGCCCCGGCGCCTCGCCGGTCAGGCGCAGTTCGATCCCGCCGCGGCGCAGGGCCTGGGCGATGCGGTTCGGCCCCACCGCCTCGGCCAGCTTCACCACCGGGATGTTCAGCGACCAGATCAGCGCATTGCGCAGGCTGACGGTGCCGCGGAAATGACGGTCGAAATTCTGCGGCTGCCAGCGGCCGAAGGCGGTCGGGCGGTCCTCGATCAGCGTCTCGGGATGCGCGAGCCCGTCGTCGAAGGCCAGCCCGTAGACAAAGGGCTTCAGCGTCGAGCCGGGGCTGCGCCAGGCCCGCGCCATGTCGACGAAGCCGGCCGATGCACCGTCGGTCCAATCCGCGGCGCCGACCTCGGCCAGGATCTCGCCCGTCCGGTGGTCGGCCAGCACCACGGCCGCCGACAGCCGCCGCCCGGCGCCCTGCACGGCGCGCGCGGCCAACGCCTCGGCCCGGCGTTGCAGGCGCGCGTCGATGGTGGTCTCGATCCGCAGGGCGCCGGGATGCTCGCGCAGCAGCCGCGCGGCCAGCAGCGGCGCCAGCGCCGGAAAGGCGCGCCGCACCCGCGGCACCGGCTCGGCCATCGCCGCCCGCCCGTCGGCGGCCGAGATCAGCCCAGCCCGCACCGCCCGCGCCAGCACCCGGTCCCGCGCCGCCCTGGCGGCTTCGGGGAAACGGTCCGGCCGCCGCGCCTCGGGCGATTGCGGCAGCGCCACCAGCAGCGCGGCCTGGGCCGGGGTCAGCCGCCGCGGCTCCTTGCCGAACCATTGCAGGGACGCCGCCCGGATGCCCTCGACATTGGCGCCATAGGGGGCAAGGCGCAGGTAAAGCGCCAGGATCTCGCGCTTCTCCAGCCGCCGCTCCAGGGCCAGGGCCAGCCGCATCTGCCGGGCCTTGCCGGCCCATTGCCCGGTCGGCCCCTCCTCGATCAGCCGGGCCACCTGCATGGTCAGGGTGGATCCGCCCGAAACCACCCGCCCATGCCGCAGCGCCTGCCAGCCCGCGCGCAACAGCGCCCGCCCGTCGATGCCGGCATGGCCCGCAAACCGCCGGTCCTCCCAGGTCATCAGCATGTCGAGAAACAGCGGATCGACCGGCCCCGCATCCAGCCGCCAGCGCCCGTCCGCGACCTGGAAGGCGCGCAGCAGCGTCCCGTCCCGCGCCACGACCTCGACCCCCACCGGCACGTCCAGCCGGGGCAGGGCGGTGGCATCGACCCAATCGTCAAACCGGTCCCGCAGCCCCGCCCCGATCCCCAGGACCAGGACGCAATTCATCAGAAACAGGGCAAGGCGGCGCGTTCTCATGACCCATCAATACGCCAGGCGCGGCATGGAAAGAACCTTGGCTTCTTCGTTGCCCAAATACCCATGCGGCGGTGCAATCCGCAGCTACTTCGCCTCTTCCTCGCCAAACAGCCCCTTCAGCCCGCGCGCGATCAGGTTGCCGACGCGGGGCCGGGGCTGGTGCAGGAAGGGCAGCGGCCGGCAGACCTCCATCGCCGCGATGCCGACGCGGGCGGTCAGCGCGCCGTTCACCACCCCCTCGCCGAAGCGCTTCGAGACCTTGGCGAGCAGGCCCCCGCCGGCGACGGTATGGATCAGGTCGTCGCCGGCCGCGACCGCGCCAGTGGCGATCAGATGCGTCATCACCGTGCGCGCCAGCCGCCAGCCGCCGACGGCGCCGGCGCGGCCGCCATAGATCTCGGCCATGCGGCGGATCATGCGCAGGTTCGCCGCCAGCGCCGCGATGACGTCGGCCAGCGCCAGCGGGATCAGCGCGGTGGCGGCGGCGACGGTGCGGGCGGCGGCCTCGATCTCGCGCCGGGCCTGCTGGTCCAGGGCGGCCAGCAGCTCGGTTTCGGCCAGGGCGATCAGCGTCTCGGCGTCATAGGCGTCGCCCTTGCGCTCGCGCAGGCGGCCGAGCCCCCATTCCAGCTCGGGTCGGGCGCGATACAGGCCCTCCATCCGCGCCACCACATGCTGCGCGGCCTTCAGGTCGCCCGAGGCCAGCGCCGCCCCGGCCGCGCGGTTGATGCCGTCGATGGCGGCAAAGCGCGACCAGGCGCGGTATTCGCGCCAGGCCATGCCTAGGGCGGCCAGGCAGAACAGCACCATCAGCGCGATGCCGATCCAGCCCAGCAGCGGATAGCTGTTCAGCAGGTCGGTCAGATAGCGCAGCGCCGCTACCGACAAAAGGAAGGTGAACAGCGCCACCCCGGTATTGATGAAGAACCGCGTCAGCCGCGACGGCCCGCGCCCGACCAGCCGCGCCACCAGCTGCATGGTGCGCGGCTGCGGCAGGGGCGGCAGCCCGTCGTCGATCATCGGCGCATCGGCGGGCGAGGGCGCGGGTTCGCCCTCGCGCCACTCGGCGCGCGGCGCCTTGCGGTCGCGCTGGCCGGCTTGGGCGGGCTGGGGGCGGGGCGGCTCGGCCGGTTCGGGTGGCCCGCCCATCTCCATCAGCACCGGCCCGCGCCGTTTCGGGGGTTCAGCCATGGCGCCCTCCTATAGCCTGTCGCCGATCAGGAACTCGGCCGCGCGGTCCAGCCGGATATGCGGCGGCCCGTCGCCCGGCCGCAGCGTGCCCGGCGCCGGGGCGAAATCCATGATCGCATAGTCGCCGTCCAGCCAGCGCGCCGCGCCCTGGCTTGCCGGCACCAAGAGCTCGGCCGGATTGGCCGGCAGCTCGCCCGGATAGAAGGCCGCCTGCCGCCCGTCCATCAGCGTGCCGCGCACCGCGGGCAGTTCCTCGCCGTCCTGGCGGATCATCTCCTCGGTGGTGGTGCGCAGCGAGGCGACGGACATGGCCTCGGTCCGCGCGCCGGAGAAATCGGCGCGGTCGCGCGCCTCGCGCAGCATGGCGGCGGTGATCGCGGTCAGGCGCGGATGCTGAATGTGGTGCAAATGATCGGCCTTGGTGGCGGCGAACAGGATGCGCCCCACCCGGCGCGCGCCCAGAAGCTGCGCCAGCCACCCCGCCCGGCCGGGGCGAAAGGCGCCCAGGATGTCGGCCATGGCGCGGCGCATGTCCTCGACCGCCGGCGGCCCGGCATGGATCGCGCCCAGCACGTCCATCAGCACCACCTGCCGGTCGATGCGGGCGAAATGGTCGCGGAAGAAGGGCTTCACCACCCGCGCCTTGTAGGCGCCGAAGCGGCGCGCGAACTCGCGCCCCAGGGGCGTCGCCCGCATCTCATGCGGCAGCGGCGTGAAGGTCAGCGCCGGCGAGCCCTCCAGCTCCCCCGGCATCAGGAAGCGGCCGGGAGTGCAATCCGACCAGCCCGCGTCGCGCGCCCGGTGCAGGTGGCTCGTATAGGCCGCGGCCAGCGCCTGCGCGGCGGTCTCGTCGAAGCGCTCCGGATCGGTCGCGACCAGCGCGGCGCGGAAGGTCTCGGCGCCGGGGCGGCCGGCCATGCGGTCCAGCACCTCCTGCGACCATTGGTCGAAGTCCTTTTCCATCAGCCGCAGGTCCAGGAGCCACTCGCCCGGATAGTCGACGATGTCGAGATGCAGCACCTGCTGGCCGCGCCAGCCGGCGATCAGCCCGCGCGGCTGCACCCGCAGGGACAGGCGCAGCTGGCTGACATGGCGCGTGCCCTCGGGCCAATGCGGGTCGGGGCCGGTCATGGCGGCCAGGTGGCGCTCATAGTCGAATCGCGGCACGGTGTCGTCGGGCTGCGGCTGCAGCCACGCCGCCTTGAGCGAGCCGTCGGCCGCCGCCCGCAGCGCCGCCATCCGGCCGCGGTCCAGAAGGTTCGCCACCAGCGAGGTGATGAACACGGTCTTGCCCGCCCGCGACAGTCCCGTCACCCCAAGCCGCAGCACCGGGTCGGACATGCCCAGGCCCTGCATCAGATCGTCGGCGATACCCATTCCGTCCCTCGCTTTGGCCGGGTCAAGATAGGCAGGCCGGCGGCGGATGTGTAGGGGCAGGTCTTTTCGCCTGGGCGGCGCTTTGCCATAAGGCGCGAATGCAACTGCCCATCGACGCCGTATTGCCCGAACTGACCGCCGCGCTGGCCGCTCATGGCCGCGCGGTGCTGATGGCGCCGCCCGGCGCGGGCAAGACCACCCGCGTCCCCCTGGCGCTGCTGCCCGTCGTCACCGGCCGCATCCTCATGCTGGAGCCGCGCCGCCTGGCCGCCCGCGCCGCGGCCGAGCGCATGGCCGAGACGCTGGGCGAGCCCCTGGGCCGCACCGTCGGCTATCGCATCCGCGGCGAGGCGGTGCCGGGCAACCGCATCGAGGTCGTGACCGAGGGCATCCTGACCCGGATGATCCAGTCCGACCCCGAGCTTTCGGGCGTCGGCTGCGTGATCTTCGACGAATTCCACGAACGCAGCCTGAATGCCGACCTGGGCCTGGCCCTGGCCTGGGAAGCGCGGCAGGCGCTGCGCCCCGACCTGGCGCTGCTGGTCATGTCGGCGACGCTGGACGCCGAGCCGGTCGCGGCGCTGATGGACGGGGCGCCGGTCATCCGCTCCGAAGGCCGGGCCTTTCCGGTCGAGACGCGCTGGCTTTCCCGCCCGCTGCCCGCAGGCGCCCGGCTGGTGCCCGAGGCGGCGCGGCTGATCACGGATGCCGAGGCGGCGACGCGCGACATCGGCGGCACCATCCTGGCCTTCCTGCCCGGCGAGGGCGAGATCCGCCGGGTGCAGGCCATGCTGGATGTCCCGGCCGAGGTCTTGCCGCTTTACGGCGCCATGGATTTCAAGGCGCAGCGCGCGGCCTTGCAGCCCCAGGGCGGCGGGCGGCGGCGGATCGTGCTGGCGACCGCGATCGCGGAAACCTCGCTGACCATTCCCGACGTGAAGGTGGTGGTCGATGCCGGCCGGGCGCGGCGGGCGCGCTTCGATCCCGGATCGGGCATGTCGCGTCTGGTAACGGAACGCGTCAGCCGCGCCGAGGCAGAACAGCGCCGCGGCCGCGCCGGCCGGGTCGCGCCAGGCATCTGCTATCGGATGTGGGCGCGGGCCGAGGAGGGCGCGCTGCCCGCATTCGCCCCGCCCGAGATCGCCGTGGCCGACCTCGCCGGGCTGGCGCTGGAGCTGGCGATCTGGGGCTCGGACGGGCGCGACCTGGCCTTCCTGACCCCACCGCCCGAGGCCGCGCTTACCGAGGCGCGGGCGCTCTTGCGCGACCTCGGCGCCTTGGACGCGGGCAACCGCATCACCGACCATGGCCGGCGCCTGGCGCCGCTGCCGCTGCATCCGCGGCTGGGGCACATGCTGGTCACGGCGGGGCGCGACGCCGCCGACCTCGCCGCGCTGATGGCCGAGCGCGACCCGCTGACCGGCGCCCCCGCCGACCTGGCCCTGCGCCTGGCGGCGATCCGCGACCTGCGCGCCTATCAGGACCGCCACCCCTGGCCGGCCAACCCCAGCACGCTGCATCGCATCCGCGACGAGGCCAAGCGCCTGCGCCGCATGGCAGCCGAGGGCGCGGGCCTCTCGCCGGGCGCCATGGCGGCGCTGGCCTATCCCGACCGCATCGGGCTGCGCCGCAAGGGCGAGCAACCGCGCTACGTGCTGTCGGGCGGCAAGGGTGCCGCGCTGCCCGAGGGCGACGCGCTGGCGGCGCAGCGGCTGATCGTCGCCACCGACCTCGACGGCGATACGCGCGAGGCGCGCATCCGCATGGCCGCCGTCGTGACCGAGGACGAGATCCGCGCCCTCTTCCCCGGCCGCATCGAGACCGTCGCGCTGGTGGAATGGTCGCGGCGCGAGGGCCGCATCCTTGCCCGCCGCCAGGAACGCTTCGGCGCGCTGGTGCTGGCCGACCGGGCGCTGGACGACCCCGACCCGCAGGCGCTGGCCCGCGCCGCATTCGAGGGACTGCGGGCGAACGGGCTGAACTGGACGCCAGGCGCCGCGCGGCTGCGGGCGCGGATCGCGCTGATCCCGGAACTCGGCCCGGTCGATGACGAAAGCCTGCTCGCCGATCCCGACTGGCTGCTGCCTTACCTGGGCAAGGTGCGGACGCTTTCCGACCTGCGCGGGCTGGACCTGACCGAGGCGCTGAAGGCGCGCATCGGCTGGGACGGCCAGCGCCGGCTGGACCAGGCGGCGCCGGCGCATTTCGTCACGCCGCTCGGCCGCAAGGTGCCCATCGACTACGACCACGAAACCCCCTCGATCGAACTGAAGCTGCAAGAGCTGTTCGGCCTCGCGCGCCACCCGGTCGTCGGCAACCGGCCGCTGCGCATCACCATGCTCTCGCCCGGCGGCAAGCCCGTCGCGGTGACGACCGACCTGCCGGGCTTCTGGGCCGGCGGCTACGGCGATGTCAGGAAGGACATGCGCGGCCGCTACCCGCGCCACCCCTGGCCGGAAGACCCGCTGGAGGCCGACCCGACCACTCGCGCCAAGCCGCGCGGAACCTGATCATTTCTCTGTTCCCCAAATACCCCTGCGGCCGGGCAAGCTAGACCGCCTTCAGCCCCTTGAGCCGCAAGGCCAGCACGATCATCGCCCCGCCGATCAGCAGCGCGAACAGGCCGATCAGCCAGGCGATGCCCAGAAGTCCCGCCGCCGGCACCAGCGCCAGCAGCACGCCCCAGACCACCAGCAAGAGCCCGCTGAGCCCCAGCGCCCATTCGCCATCGATCTCGTGCCGCAGCCGGATCGCGGCGATGATGCGAAAGATGCCGGCGACCACGCCCCAGGCGGCCATCCAGATGATGAAGGCCAGCGCCGTCGCCTCGGGCCAGAACAGCGCCATCAGGCCGATGGCGACGGACAGCGCGCCGTCCAGCGCCCAGGCCCACCAGCGGTCGTCCGCGGGCCTGCGCCGGAAGGCCATGACGATCGCCATCACCCCGTCGAAGATCGCATAGGCGCCAAAGACCAGCAGCAGGGCATAGACGGTCAGCCCCGGCCAGATCAGCGCCATCAGGCCGAACAGGATCGCCGCGATGCCGCGCAAGAGCGGCACCCACCAATGATCGGCCATCACCCGGATCAGGTTTTCCATGATAGTCGTCCCCTTTCAGACCCTTCTCAGGATCGCCGGATCGAAAGCCTCGGACCCGGTCTGACGGGGAAAGGTTAACATGGGGTTGCCCGAAACGGCCTGCGCGCGTTTCAGCAACCGAAAGTTGTGGCGAATTTGCTACAATGCCATCAGCGAGAGGCCACCAGCGAGGGGCCTTCAGTAAGGCGGGGCCTTCAGCCGAGACATGGGGGCAGGCTCATGCCGCGCAGGATCTCGGCCGCGGGCATCGGGCGCTTGCCCTCGCGCTGCGCCTCCAGCACCTCGACCGCGCCCTCGCCGCAGGCGATGGTGAAGCCCGACAGCACCTGGCCCGGCACGCCAGACCCGGCGGCAAGGCGCGAGCGCAGCAGCTTCACCCGCTCGTCGCCGACCAGGCACCAGGCGCCGGGAAAGGGCGACAGGCCGCGGATCTGCCGGTCCACGGCTGCGGCCGGCTGGCTCCAGTCGATCCGCGCCTCGGCCTTGTCGATCTTTTGCGCATAGGTCACGCCCTCGGCCGGCTGCGGCCGGGCGGGCAGGGGCAGGCGGTCCAGCGTCCGGGCGATCAGCGCCGCGCCCATCTCGGCCAGTCGGTCGTGCAGGTCGGCGGTGGTGTCCTCGGGGCCGATGGCGGTGCGCGCCTCGGCCAGGACCGGGCCGGTATCCAGCCCCGCCTCCATCTGCATGATGGCGACGCCGGTCTCGGCATCGCCGGCCATGATGGCGCGATGGATCGGTGCCGCCCCGCGCCAGCGCGGCAGAAGCGAGGCGTGGATGTTCAGGCAGCCCAGGCGCGGCGCCGCCAGCACCGGCGGCGGCAGGATCAGCCCATAGGCCACCACCACCGCCACATCGGCGGCCAGGGCGGCGAAATCCGCCTGCTCCTGCGGCGATTTCAGCCGCTCGGGCGTGCGCACGGGCAGGCCCAGCTCCTCGGCGGCGCGATGCACGGGCGAGGGGCGCGGCTTCTGCCCGCGCCCGGCCGCGCGCGGCGGCTGGGAATAGACCGCGACGACCTGGTGCCGCGCGGCGACGGCCCGCAGCGCCGGGACCGAGAAATCGGGTGTGCCCATGAAGATGACGCGCATCGCTGCCCTCCTTGTGTCGGGGTCTCATATCCCGGTCGCGGGCGCGGCAAAACCCTGCATGAAGGCGCGAATGTCGCGGGTGGCCCGCGCCCGCGCCTGCGCGTCGAACTCCAGCGGCGACAGCGACGAGCGTTCGCGCTGGTCGAAGCCGTGGTTGACGGCGGGATAGGTGGTGACGGCCAGATGCGCGCCCTGGGCGACCAGATCTTCGGCCATCCGGCGGCAATCGGCGGAATCGGTGATCGAATCCAGTTCGGCCAGCAGCATCAGCCCCCGCACATGGCCGGGCCAGGGCCCCTTGGCCGCGCCGTTCAGCAAGCCGCAATAGGGATACAGCAGCACGACCGGGCCAAGCTGCGCGGCAAGGCTGCCGGGCGGCGCGGGCCAGGCGGTCAGGCCGGGCGGCGGCTCGCCTTCGCCCAGCGCGCGCAGCAGCTCCATCGCCGTCCAGCCGCCATGCGAGGCACCAAGCAGCGCCACGTCCGAGCCGTCGATGCCCGGCATCTCGCGCAGCGCCGCCAGCGCCACGGCCAGGTCTCCGGCGCGCTCGGCCCCCGGCAGGACTTGCCCGGCACAAAGCGCGCGCCAGGCCTGCGCCTTGTCCAGAAGCCGCGGCGCGTGGCTGTCCAGGATCAGCGCCGCCCGGCCCATGGCCAGGAACTGCCGCGCCCAATAGTCCATGTTGTCATGCACCCCGTCGCAGCCCGACAGCAGCACCGCGGCGGGATGCGGGCCGGGGCCATCCGGCCGCAGGATGCGCCAATGCGGCTTCAGCCGGGCCAACCGCTCGGCCGGGGTCTCGGTCGCGGGCTGCCAGCCGGCATAGTTGCGCGCCGTGTTCAGCCCCAGCGCCAGGGCCACTAGCGCCGGCAGCGCCAGCGCCAGGATCAGCCGTTTGCGCATCCGAGCCTGCCCTCCTGGCCGCAGATCGCCTTGAGCCTTTCGCTGTCGGCGGCCGTCCAGCCCTCGGGTGCGGTGACGGCGACCCAGCCGTCGATATAGTCGCGGGCGTGATAGCTGTGGCCGAAGCCCGGCGGCGCCGAGGTCGAGACCAGCATGTCCACCGCCAGCTGCAGCTGCGTCACCACCGGGGTAAAGCGCAGCCGTGGCGAGACGTCGGGCGCCGGCGCCTCGTGCATCCATTCCGGCGCCCGCCACAGCGAGGCGGGGTCGTAGAACACGATCGGGTCGCTGGCATATTGCAGGAACAGGATGCGCAGCCGCCCCCAGGGCCGGCCCGAGCGGTCGGGCGGCGCATATTGGCTGGCATAGCGGATCACCTCGCCCTCATCCAGCTCGGGCAGGACGAAGCGGCTGCCGGGCTGGCGCGCGCCATTGGCCTGCCGCCACAGGGTCGAGGTGAAGGGCGGGCCCACCCAGAAGGCGCCGGCCACCGGCTCGTTCATCATCTGGAACGGGTTGAAGGCATACATCGACGACCAGGCGCCCAGCGAGATGCCGTGCAGATACAGGCGCGGCCGGCGGTCCGGGGGCAGGTGGCGCCAATGCTCATAGACCGCGCGCATCAGCGCCGTGGTCTGGTCGAGGCCGGATTCGGTCTCGAAGATCAGGGCCAGCGGGCTTTGCAGATAGGAATATTGCACCGCCACCGTCGCCACGTCGCCGCCATGCATGTATTCCAGCGCGTCGTAGCTGGCCGGGTCCATCCAGCCGGTGCCGGTAGGGCTGGCCAGCACCAGCACCTTGCGGTCGAAGGCGCCCACGCGCAGCATCTCGTCCAGCGCCGCCTGGGCGCGGGCCTGGGGATCCTTGTCCTGGGCCAGGCCGACATAGATGCGCAGCGGCTCCTTGGCCGGGCGGCCGGTAAAGCCCGAGATGGCGCGGGCGCGCGGGCCGCCCAGCACGAAGTCGCGCCCCGGCTTGCCCATCAGCTCCCAGTCGATGCCGGAGGCGGCCGAGCCGGGCTGCCAGGGCTCGGCGGGCGGCGGCACGCTGGGGTCGGTCAGGTGCTGGGCCGCGGCATAGGAGCTGTCGGCGATGCGCATCGCCCCGTTCACCACCCCGTCGCGGGTCAGCGTCACCACGATCAGCACCGCCAGCAGCAGGCCCAGCACATTGGCGCTGCGCACCGGGATATAGCGCGCCAGCCGCAGCCGCAGCAGGTCGAACAGCGCCTGGATCGCCTTGCCGGTCACGAAAAGCACCAGAAAGACCGCCAGCGCCAGGGCCAGCATCTTGGCGGTGTTGTTGACCTCCAGATCCGGCATGCCCATGCGGGCGCGGATGCTGTTCTGCCATGCGCCCGACAGGATCACCCCGCGCCCCAGCAGCACCAGCACCGGCACCGCCAGGACGGCATGGGCGATGCGCGCCGGCCGGCCCCGCAGCACCGGCAGCTCCAGCGCGCGCCACAGCGCCAGCAGGAACTGGGTCATGACATAGCCCGCCGCCATCGAGACCCCGGCCAGCACCCCCTGCATCAGCCAGTCCCGCGGGATCAGCGAGGGCGTGAGCGAGGCGGCCATGAACAGCAGGCCGGCAAGAAGGGGCAGCACGGAAAACATCTCTGGCCTGGCGTCCCTGGGGCTGGGCCCGCGGCGGCGGCGGGCGGGTTTCGGCGGCAACGGCCGCGGGAAGGGGCCGGGCTCTGCCGGACGGCCCGCCCCGCCCCTCCGTTCCGGGCCAAGGTTAAGGGCGGGCCGCGGCAAAGAAAAGCGCTTCCCTTCGCCAGCGGGTTCCCGTTTCCGGCTGGCGCTACGGGGCGCCGGCACCCGCACGCCTGCCGCACGGGCACAGGGCACCGTCGCCGTCCAACGGCGACGGCCGCGACCCAGGGAAGCGTCGCCTGGCTATTTGGAAAACGGAAAGAAGGCGGCCGCGCGAACCATGGCGCGGGCCTGTGTTTCTTCGTTCCACAAATACTCGTCCGGCCGCGCACTATTCCCGAGCGTTGAAAAGGATGCGCAAGGGCCCAGCCCGCCCCAGCGCCGCCCGAACACGCGCGGGGCCCTGTAATGGGTGGGAGGCTGTCGCCGCTTGCAACACGACCGACAAGCGCGGCCGTGCCGATCTTCGCCTGCTGGATCGGCGTCGCGGCGGGACCGCCCCGCCTTCGACTTGCCAGGACCAATCACCAGTCAGTCGTCTCAGGCAGAATGAAATATGGGGTCAGAGAGGGGGTTCCTCCAGGACAGGGATCAGCCTCAGGGTCGAGCCCGATACGACCGAAGCCCAGAACCGCCTTCACCAGCTGGCGAAGCCCATGGATCAGCGCCGACCGTTCTTCGCCACCCGGAGCCGTCACCTGCGGGGGCCTGCGAGGCGCCTTCACCGTTTCCCAATATTCATGCGGCCTTGCAGGCATTCCCACGCCCGAAGCGGGGCGCAGCGGGGTGCAGCCCGCCCCACGCCTTCGTCATCGCCGCGACAGCTTGGCCGATTTCGCCACCAGCATCTTGCGGCGCAGGGGCGAGAGGTGATCGACATAGAGCCGCCCGTCCAGGTGGTCGATCTGGTGCTGCACCGAGGTCGCCCAGAGGCCGACGAAATCCCGTTCCTCGATCTCGCCCTGGGCGTTCAGGAAGCGCACGGTGACGGCGCGCGGCCGCTCGATCCGGGCCGAGACGCCGGGCAGGTTCGGGCTGGCCTCCTCATGCGGGCGCAGCTGCACGCTGGCGTGCAGCACTTCGGGATTGGCCATGCGCACCGCCTGGCCGCGCTTTTCGGATGCGTCCACCACCGCCAGCCGCTGCATGATGCCGATCTGCGGCGCGGCCAGGCCGACGCCGGGCATCGCCTCCATCGTGTCGATCATGTCGTCCCAGATCATCCGCACGGTCTCGGTGATCGCGGGGACCGGCTGGGCCGGGATGTGCAGCCGGCGGTCGGCATAGGGCAGGAAGGGGCGGACGGTCATCGGGCGGCCTTGTCAGGAATGCCCGCCCGGCTATCACGGCGGCGGGCGAAGGTAAATCCGGCCGAAAGCCGCCCGTGCCGGGCATGGGCCGGCCGTCAGGTTCGTGCCGTCGCGCATGGGCAAGCGCCAGCGGCCGGCCAGGCCCGGCGGGAAGGCACGGGATTTCGGAGAGCATGAACAGCGCCGCCCGGCGGTCTGCCCCGGCCTGGCGCCCGACGGGATGGCTCAGCGCCCGCCGGAATCCTCGGGGCCTTCCAGCGCATCGAGGATCAGCCGGCCGTCCAGGTGGTCGGCCTCGTGCTGGGCGATGCGGGCCTCGATCCCGGCCAGGGTCAGGACTTGCATCGCCCCCGTCAGGTCGAAGCAGCGCATCGAGATCGTGACCGGCCGCGTCACCGCGACCGGCCGGCCGGGGATCGAAAGGCAGGCTTCCTCGATCGTCTCGACCTCGCCGCCCAGGGCCAGGATCTCGGGGTCCATGACCACGCGGGGCAGGGGAGCGCCCTCCTTCCAGCCGTGGTCCATGACGAAGATGCGCCAGCCCTCGCCGATCTGCGGCGCGGCAAGGCCGCGGCCGCCGGCGTGATACATGGTCGCCAGCAGGTCGGCCGCCAACTGCGAGACTTCGTCCCAGCCCAGCCGCCCGACCGGCGCGCAGATGCGGCGCAGCGCCGGGTCGGGGTGGATCAGGATCGGGCGGATGCGCCCCTGCGCGGCAAGCCGGGCCGGATCGGGGCCCTGGGACGCCTGCGCGGCATCCTCGCCCGACAGGGGCTCAGGCACGCGCGCGCTCGCGTTTCAGCTTGACCATCTTGCGGGTGATCATCTGCCGCTTGATCGGGCCGAGATAGTCGATGAACAGCTTGCCGTCGAGGTGGTCGATCTCGTGCTGGGCGCAGGTGGCCCAGAGCCCCTCGAAATCGCGCTCATGCGTCTTGCCGTCCAGGCCCAGCCAGCGCACCTTGACCTCGGCCGGGCGGGTCACGTCGGCATATTGCTCGGGGATCGACAGGCAGCCCTCCTCATAGGTGTTCAGCGTCTCGGAACGCCAGGTGATCTCGGGGTTGACCATGACGATGGGGTTGCGCGGCGCCTCGGGATCCTTTTCGCAATCCATGACGTAAAGCCGCGACAGCACGCCCACCTGCGGCGCGGCCAGGCCCACGCCCGGCGCGTCGTACATGGTGGCCAGCATGTCTGCGGCCAGGGTCTCGATCTCGGGGGTGATGCGGGCCACGGGCTCGCAGGGCTTCTTCAGCCGCGGATCGGGATGGAGGATGATGCTGCGCAATGTCATGCCCGTGATCTAGGGCAAGCCTTGGCCTTGCGCAACAAGCCGCTATGCTGCCCCGAACAGAAAGCGCCCGAACGGAAAACAAGGGGAAACCATGGCCCAGCCCGACTTCGACGAGATCATCGACCGCACCGGCACCCATTGCTCGAAATGGGACGACATGCAGGCGATCTACGGCGTCTCGCCCGGCGACGGGATCGCGATGTGGGTCGCGGACATGGACTTCCGCCCGCCGGTCCCGGTGCAGCGCGCGGTCGAGGCGATGGCCGCGCATGGGGTCTATGGCTATCCCGGCGCCAACCCGGACTATGTCGGGGCGATCCGCTGGTGGATGGACAGCCGCCACGGCTGGCAGGTCGAGCCGGAATGGATCCTCTCGGCGCATGGGCTGGTGAACGGCACGGCGATCTGCGTCGATGCCTTCACCCAGCCGGGCGACCGGGTGATCGTCATGACCCCGGTCTATCACGCCTTCGCCCGCGTCATCCGCGCCTCGGGCCGCGAGGTGGCCGAGTTCCCGCTGGCCATCCAGGACGGCCAGTATCGCATGGACTGGGAGGGCTGGCAGCGCCTGCTGACCGGGCGCGAGCGGATGCTGATCCTGTGTTCGCCGCATAACCCCGGCGGAAGGATCTGGAGCGCCGAGGAACTGCGCCAGGTCGCCGATTTCTGCGCCGCCCATGACCTGATCCTGGTCTCGGACGAAATCCACCACGACCTGGTCATGCCCGGCAGCCCGCGCCATCGCGTGCTGGCGACCGTCGTGCCCGAGGCCGCGCCGCGGCTGGTGACGCTGACCGCCGCCACCAAGACCTTCAACATCGCCGGCGCCCATATCGGCAACCTGATCGTCGCCGACGAGGGGCTGCGCAAGCGCCTGCAGGGCCGGCTGATGGCGCTGGGCATCTCGCCCGGCCTGTTCGGGCCGGGCATGGTCGCCGCCGCCTATTCGCCCGAGGGCGCGGCCTGGGTCGATGCGCTGGTGGCCTATCTGGACGGCAACCGGCGGCTGTTCGACGAGGGCGTGAACGCGATCCCCGGCATCCGCTCGATGCCCTTGCAGGCGACCTACCTGGCCTGGGTCGATTTCTCGGGCACCGGCATGGAGCGGGCCGAGTTCACCCGGCGGGTCGAGCAGGGCGCGCGTATCGCTGCCAACCACGGCGGCACCTTCGGCACGGGAGGCGAGGACTTCCTGCGCTTCAACATCGCCACGCCCCGCGCCCGCGTGGCCGAGGCGGTGGCGCGGCTGCAAGAGGCGTTTCGCGACCTGCAATGAGGCGGCTGGGCGGGATCTTCTCGGCGCTGTGCCTGGCGGCGGTCCTTGGGGGGCTGTGGCTGCTTTGGGCGCCGCAGCCCGCGCCCGTCCCGGTGCCGCAGCCGCCGGCGGCGGGCTGGCACTGGCCGGGACTGCCCGATCTGCGCCTGCCCGAGTTCCGGCTGCCGCGCATCACGCTGCCGCCGATCTTCCAACGCCCGCCCCTGCGGCCCGAGGCGCCCATCGCCTCGCCGGTCGAGCGCATCCTGGTCGAGAAATCCGCCCGCCGCATGACGGTGTATCAGGAAAGCGGGCCGCCCCGGACCTTTCGCATCGCGCTGGGCTTTTCACCCCAGGGCGACAAGAGCCGCGAGGGCGACGGCCGCACGCCCGAGGGCATCTTTCGCATCGACCGGCTGAACCGGCAAAGCGCCTATCACCTGTCGCTGGGCATCGACTATCCGCAGCCCCGCCACCGCGAGGCGGCGCGCGCCCTGGGCGTCAGCCCCGGCGGCGACATCATGATCCACGGCCAGCCGAACCAGGTGCCCGAGGGCTTTCGGGTCAAGGGCGACTGGACCGCCGGCTGCATCGCCGTCGACAATGCCGAGATCGCCGAGATCTTCGCCCATGCCCGCATCGGCACCGAGGTCGAGATCCGGCCCTGAGACGCGACCCGGCGCGACGCCTTGCCGCAGCCCTTGCCCAAGGATAAGGCAGGGGCATGACGTCCAATCGCTACGCCCCCCATCTGCGCGCGACGCTCGCGCTCGGCCTGCCGCTGGTCGGCAGCCACCTGGCCCGCATGGCCATCCATGTCGCCGATACCGTCATGGTCGGCTGGTATGGGGTCGAGGAACTGGCGGCGCTGGTCATCGCGGTGTCCTTCTTCAACATCCTGTTCTTCCTGGGCATGGGCTTCGGCATCGGCGTCATGGGGCTGATCGCCACCGCCATCGCGCGGGGCGACGAGGTCGAGGTGCGCCGCTCGGCCCGGATGGCGCTGTGGCTGTCTTTGGCCTTCGCCGTGGCGGTGGTCCCGGCCATGTGGCATTCCGAGCCGATCCTGCTGGCCATCGGGCAGGAGCCGGTGGTGGCGCGGCTGGCGCAGGACTACCTGCGCATCGCCGGCTTCGGCCTGATCGCCGTGCTGTGCCAGCTGACGCTGAACAGCTACCTGGCGGCGATGGAGCGGCCACAGGTGGTGCTGTGGATCACGCTGGCGGGGCTGCCGCTGGTGATCGTGCTGAACTGGCTGCTGATCTTCGGCAATCTGGGCGCGCCGGAACTGGGGGTGCGCGGCGCCGCCATCGCCGCCATCGCGGTGCAGTTTTCGCAGCTTCTGGCGATCGCCGCCTATGCGGCCTGGCTGCCTGCCGCGCGCAAATACCAGCTGTTCCGGCGGTTCTGGCGCCCCGACTGGGCGGGGATGCGGGCGGTCTTCGTGCTGGGCCTGCCGATCGGGCTGACCATGGTGGCCGAGGGCGGGCTTTTCGTCGGCTCGAACGTGATGATGGGCTGGATCGGCACGCGCGAGCTGGCGGCGCACGGGATCGCGCTGCAGCTCGCCTCGCTGACCTTCATGCTGCACCTGGGCATGTCGAACGCGGCCACCGTGCGCATCGGCCAGGCCAAGGGCCGCGGCGACGCCCGCTGGATGCGCGACGCGGGGGTGACGGTGACGGCGGTCTCGGTGGTGATCGCCGCGCTGGCGGTGGCGGCTTTCGAGCTGTTCCCGCGCCAGCTGGTCGGGCTTTACCTGGACGCCTCCCACCCCGAGACCCCGGCCATCGTCGAGATCGCGGCGGGGCTGCTGTTCTATGCCGGGCTGTTCCAGCTGATGGATGCGATGCAGGTGATCGGGCTGGGGCTGCTGCGCGGGGTGCAGGACACGCGCGTGCCCATGGTGATCGCGGCGGTCAGCTATTGGCTGGTCGGCATCCCGGTGGCCTACGGGCTGGCCTTCGTCGCCGGGATCGGCCCGGCCGGCCTGTGGCTGGGGCTGGTCGCGGGCCTCAGCCTGGCCGCGGTGCTGCTGATGCGCCGCTTCTGGCGCGGGCTTGCGCGCGGGGACTGGACCCGCGAGGCGCGCGCGGTCTAGTCTGGCGCCGCAAGAGATCGAGAGGTTCGCCATGCGCCCGGTTTTCGTCCAGTTCCGTTGTTCGCCCGGCAAGACCTACGAGGTCGCCGACGCGATCTATGACCGCGAGATCGTCAGTGAGCTTTACTCGACCTCGGGCGATTACGACCTTCTGGCCAAGATCTATGTGCCCGAGGACCAGGATGTCGGGCATTACCTGTCCGAAAAGCTGTTCGACATCCCGCATATCGTGCGGACGCTGACGACGATCACCTTCAAGGCGTTCTAGCGAGTCTTGGCGTCGCCGCGCCTGCGGCACCATGGGGCTTCGCCCCGCTCGTCGCTGAAAAAGGTCCGGTGGGGGCTGTTGAAGAAGTCCGATGTCTCTGATTCACTTGGCTGAACAGAGATATTGGGGCAGCGATGCTGGGTCGGAAAGAACGCGGGCAACAGGAGCTTTTCATCACGGGGTCGCTGCGGGGGCTGATCCCTGATGACCATGTGCTGGTGAGGGTCGATCAGGTTCTTGATCTTGGATGGCTGCGCGCTGAAGTGGCCGATCTCTATTGTGCCGACAATGGCCGTTCCGGTATCGATCCCGAGGTAGCCATGCGGCTGATGCTGGCGGGTTTCCTGCTTGGGATCGTTCAAGACCGGCGGCTGATGCGTGAAGCGCAGGTCAATCTCGCGATCCGCTGGTTCGTCGGTTACGCCTTGCACGAGGCCTTGCCGGATCACTCCTCGCTGACGCGCATCCGGCAGCGTTGGGGCGCAGATGTTTTCCGCCAGATCTTCATACATGTCGTGCGACAGTGCCAGGCGGCGGGCCTGATTTCGACTGAAACCGTCCACATTGACGCCAGCCTGATCCGGGCGAATGTCAGCATGGACGCACTGGTTTCGCGCCATCTGGATGCGGTCGAGGCCGCCCACGACGACGCCAATGGCGCCGAGCGGGACGCGCGCACGAGCGGCAAGTTCAAGAAGCTCTGCCGCACAGACCCGGACGCGACCATGGCTACATCCTCCAAGGCGCCGCTGCGCCCGGCCTACAAGCAGCACACGGCCGTTGACGATTTTGCGGGCGTCGTCGTCGATGTGGAGATTGTGACCGGCGAAGAACATGACACGGGCCGGTTCGACGAGCGCCTGGAAGCGATCGAAGCGACCCTTGGAGTTACCCCGGGCCGGATCACGGCGGACAGGCTCTATGGCATTGGCCGGATTTACGCCGCCCTTGAAGACCGCAGGATAGCAGCCGTCATCCCGCCTCTTCGTGCCCCCCGTCGCAAGGGGGCGCAGGGCTTTCCGACCGAGCGGTTCAAGTTCGATCCCCATCATGATGTGGTCCGGTGTCCGGCGAGGAGGCGGCTGACCCCGAGAAACGTCACAAAATCCGGGCAATGGTATCGCGCCGACCGGCATGACTGCGCGCGCTGTCCTCTCAAGGCGCAATGCCTGCCCCGGGGCGCGCCATCCCGCAGGGTGCATATCGTGACAAACCACGCGGCCATCTTGCGCGCTCGACGCAAACGGCTGGCATGGGGAAAGGACGGCCATGCGATATACACCCGGCATCGCTGGCGCGTCGAAGGCACCCACGGCACCGCCAAGACGCTCCACGGACTTGCCAGAGCCATCCGCAGGGGGCTCGAGAACATGAGGATACAGGCCCTCCTGACGGCCATCGCCATGAACCTCAAGAAACTGGCAGCCGCAATGATGCTGTTGCTCTGTTCGATCATCGAAATGCGCGCAGTCCGACCAAACCCGGCGGCAGCCTGAAACAACTTTTTCAACAGCCCCCGGGGGACCTTTTTCCGGGCGCTCCTCGCCCCCCAGGATATTTGAACACGAAAGAAGCCGGCAGGCGGGCGCGCCCTTGCGCGGGGGCGGGGTTTGGGGTTTCTGTGGCGCCATGACGCGCTTTCGCTTTGCCCCCATTCCCGCCGCGCTGCCTGCGACGGTCCCCTTCACCGGCCCCGAGGCGCTGGAGCGCCGCCGCGGCGCGCCCTTCCGCGCCAGGCTGGGCGCCAACGAGAACGGCTTCGGCCCCTCGCCCCAGGCGGTGGCGGCCATGGCGCGGGCGGTGGCGGAAGCCTGGAAATACGGCGACCCCGACAGCCACGACCTGCGCCATGCGCTGGCCGCGCATCACGGCGTCGGGCCCGAGAACATCATGGTCGGCGAGGGGATCGACGGGCTCCTGGGGCTGCTCGTGCGGCTGATGGTGGCGCCGGGCGAGGTGGTGGTCAGTTCGGACGGCGCCTATCCGACCTTCAACTATCACGTGGCGGGCTTTGGCGGCCGGCTGGTCAAGGTGCCTTATCGCGACGATGCCGAAGACCCCGAGGCGCTGGCCGCGGCCGCGCATCGCCATGGCGCGCGGCTGGTCTATCTGGCGAACCCGGACAACCCGATGGGCAGCTGGCATCCCGGCCGCCGCATCGAGGCCATGCTGGACGCCCTGCCCGAGACGAGCCTGCTGGTGCTGGACGAGGCCTATGCCGAATTCGCCCCCGCCGACGCCATCCCCCGCATCGATGCCGAGGACGGGCGGGTGATCCGGTTCCGCACCTTTTCCAAGGCCCATGCCATGGCGGGGGCGCGGATCGGCTATGCCATCGGCCCGGCGGAGCTGATCGCCGGCTTCGACCGCATCCGCAACCATTTCGGCATCGGCCGCATCGCCCAGGCCGGCGCGCTGGCCGCGCTGGGGGACGCGGACTGGCTGGCCCATGTCCTGGCCGAAACCGCCGCCGCCCGCGCGCGCATCGCTGCGATCGCGCGCGAGAACGGGCTGGCGGCGCTGCCCTCGGCCACGAATTTCGTCGCCATCGACTGCGGCCGCGACGGCGCCTTCGCCCGCGCCCTGCTGGAGGCGCTGGCGCAGGAGGGCATCTTCGTGCGCATGCCGGGCGTCGCGCCGATGGATCGCTGTATCCGCGTCTCCTGCGGCCCGGAGCCGGAGATGGCCGCCCTGGCCGAGGCCCTGCCCAGGGCGCTTGGGGCGCTGTGCTGAGCGTTTCTCCGTTCTGAAAATACTCCCGCGACCGCGCCGCTCGCGCCGGTCAGTCGAGGGGTAGCGCCGTGGTCGCCTTCAGCTCCTCCATCGAGAGAAGCGCCGTGACGTTGTGGATCCTCACCTCGGAAATCAGCGCCTGGTAGAAGCGGTCATAGGCCCGCGCATTGCGCACCCGCACCTTCAGGATATAGTCGATGTCGCCGGCCAGCCGGTGCGCCTCGATCACCTCGGGGCGGGCGCGCACCGCGGCCAGGAAGCGGCGCGCCCATTCCGGGTCGTGTTCGCTGGTGCGGATGAGCACGAAGAAGCAGGCGTCGAGCCCCAGCGCATCGGGGTCGAGCAGGGCCACCTGGCCGCGGATCACCCCCGCCTCGCGCAGCTTGCGAATCCGGTTCCAGACCGGGGTCTTCGAGGCCCCCACCCGCGCCGCGATGTCGTCGAGCGACAGCGTGGCGTCCTCTTGCAGCAGGGACAGGATTTTGCGGTCGGTGTCGTCGAGCCGGATGGGAGTTTGCCTGTTGTCGCTCATCGTGAAACCTGGTCCTTGCTGTGCCGCTGACATGCGGAGATGTTTCTTATTTTTCCGCCCCACTCGTCAATATGGGGGATTTTTTTCTATATAGATGCCAGAGGAAACGAAAGGCAAAGGCCATGTCCAAAGGCTTCACCCCATCCCCCGCGACCCCCGGCGTCATCACCGCGAATGACCTGCGCATGGGCCATTGCGTGTGGATGCGTGACGGCAAGTGGACCGCAGACCCGCGCGAGGCCGAGCTGTTCGAGGACGAGGCCATCGCCGAGCTGGCGCTGCTCGACGCGACCTCTCAGGCCCATCTCGTCGTCGGCCCCTATCTGGTCGAAGCGAAGCGTGGGGCCGACGGCCGGCCCGAGCCGGCCCATTTCCGCGAGGCGTTCCGCCGCAGCGGCCCCACCCATCGCCATTTCAAGCAAGCCGAGTTCGAGGCCAGCAATGTTTGACGCACGTCCCCAGCACAACGACCAGCATCGCGAATACCTGCGCCACCGCACCCAGCAGTTCCGCCGCCAGGTCGAGCGCCGCCTGGACGGCAGCCTGACCGAAGAGGAATTCCGGCCGCTGCGGCTGAAGAACGGCGTCTACCTGCAACTGCATTCCTACATGTATCGGGTGGCGATCCCCTATGGCGCGCTGACCCCGGACCAGATGCGCATGCTGGGCCATGTGGCCGAGCGCTGGGACCGCGGCTACGGCCATTTCACCACCCGCACCAATATCCAGTTCCACTGGCACAAGCTGGTCGACATCCCCGATTCCATGGAGGCGCTAAATTCGGTCGGCATCCACAGCATCCAGACCTCGGGCAACACCATCCGCAACGTCAATGCCGACGCCTTTGCCGGCGCCGCCGCCGACGAGCTGGAGGATCCGCGTCCCTGGGCCGAGCTGATCCGCATCTGGTCCACCGACCATGCCGAATTCCAGTTCCTGCCGCGCAAGTTCAAGATCTCGGTCTCGGCCGGCAAGCAGGACCGCTCGGCGGTCTCGGCCTATGACATCGGGCTGCGCATCGTCGAGAAGGACGGCCAGCGCGGCTTCCAGGTCTGGGTCGGCGGCGGGCTGGGCCGCACGCCCTACCTGGGCCAGGTGATCCGCGAATTCCTGCCGCAGGCCGACCTGCTGCCCTATCTGGAGGCGATCCTGTCGGTCTACAACCTGACCGGGCGGCGCGACAACAAGTGGAAGGCACGGATCAAGATCACCGTGAACGAGCGCGGTCTTGACGTGTTCCGCGCCGATGTCGAGGAAGAGTTCAAGCACCGCCGCCAGCAGTTCTCGGGGCTGGACCAGGAGATCCTGAACGACCTGCGCGCCCAGTTCGCGCCGCCGGAATTTCTCGACGCCCCGGTCGAGGGCTATGAGGCGGCGCGGGCGGCGAACGGCGCCTTCCGGTCCTGGACCGACACCAACCTGCATCCGCACCGCATTCCGGGCTATGCCAGCGTCATCGTCACGCTGAAGGCGCCGGGTGCCACGCCGGGCGACATGAGCGCCGAGCAGATGCGGCTGGTGGCCGACCTGGCCGAGCGGCTGGCCCATGGCGACATCCGGGTGAACCACGACCAGAACCTGGTCCTGCCCCATGTGCGCAAGGCCGACCTGCCCGAGATCTACGAGGCGCTGCGCGCGGTCGGGCTGGCCACGGCGAATTTCGGCAAGATCACCGACATCATCTCTTGCCCGGGCATGGACTACTGCACCCTGGCCACCGCGCGCTCGATCCCGATCGCGCAGGACATCGCCGCGCATTTCCGCGCCCGCGGCCTGGAGGACGAGATCGGCGAGATGAAGATCCGCATCTCGGGCTGCATCAACGCCTGCGGCCATCACCACCTGGGCCATATCGGCATCCTGGGCCTGGACCGGGCGGGGGTCGAGAACTACCAGATCACGCTGGGCGGCGACGGCTACGAGACCCCGACGCTGGGCCAGCGCGCCGGTGCCGGCTTCCCGGCCGACGAGGTGGTGCCGGCCATCGACCGGCTGGTCGACGCCTATCTGGAACTGCGCGAATCGCCCGAGGAACGCTTCATCGACGCCTATCGCCGTCTGGGGGTGGCTCCGTTCAAGGCGGCGCTGTATCCGGCCGATGCTTGATCAGACGCTGGATGCCCGCGCCGCGCGGCTGAACGACCGCTATCGCCATCACGCCGCGACCGAGGTGCTGCGGCGTGCGCTGCGCGACCCCGACCTGGGCTCGACCACGCTGGTCTCGTCTTTCGGGGCGGAATCGGTGGTGCTGTTGCACATGGTCTCGGTGGTGGCGCCGGGGACGCCGGTGCTGTTCATCGACACGATGATGCTGTTCCAGGAGACGCTGGACTATCAGCTTGAGGTGACGGAAAGGCTGAAGCTGACCGATGTGCGGGTGATCCGCGCCACCGAGCGCGAGGTGGCGCTGAACGACCCGGACGGGACGCTGCACCAGTTCAACACCGACGCCTGCTGCGATTTCCGCAAGACCGTGCCGCTGGAACGCGAGCTGGCAAGGTTCGATGCCTGGATCACCGGCCGCAAGCGCTTCCAGGGCGGCGAGCGCCAGCAGCTGGAGTTCTTCGAATCCGAGCCGCCGTCGCGGCTGCGCATCAACCCGCTGGCCCATTGGCGTCCGCAGGACGTCCAGGACTACATGGCCGAGAACAACCTGCCGCGTCACCCGCTGGTCGCCAGGGGCTATGCCTCGATCGGCTGCGCGCCCTGCACCTCGCCGGTCAAGCCCGGCGAAGACCCGCGCGCCGGTCGCTGGCGGGGCAGCCAGAAGACCGAATGCGGCATCCATTTCATCGGCGGGCGCATGGTCCGCACAGGAGCGAAGGCATGAGCGATTTCTTTCTGGTCCGCGATGACGGCTTCCACCCCCATGACGGAGCCGAGCCCGTCACCCTGGCGCCCGATACGAAGCCGGCCGATCTCGAGGCCTATCTGGCACATGACCTGATCGCCATCGACTTCCCGGCCATGACCGACGGACGCGGCTTCTCGCTGGCCCGCCTCCTGCGCCAGAAGGGCTACAAGGGCCGGCTGCGCGCGGTCGGCAAGCTGATCTCGGACCAATATGCCATGGCCCGCCGCGTCGGCTTCGACGAGGTGCAGATCCCCGCCGCCCTGGCCGAGCGCCAGCCGCAGGACCAATGGCTCTATCGCGCCGATTGGCGCGACTGGGACCATCGGTCGCGGCTCGCCGGCTGAAACCTGGGGTTTCGCCCCGCCCTCCCATGCATTAGATAGACCGGGAATCCCGAACATGACACTGGATCTTTCCGTGGACCTCGCCGCCAAACCCGCCAAGACGTTGCCCGACGCCCAGACCGTGACCTCGGTCAGGCACTGGACGGACCGGCTGTTCTCGTTCCGGGTGACGCGGCCGGCCAGCCTGCGCTTCCGTTCGGGCGAATTCGTGATGATCGGCCTGCCGGACGACAACGGCAAGCCGATCCTGCGCGCCTATTCCATCGCCTCGCCCAACTGGGACGAGGAGCTGGAGTTCTATTCGATCAAGGTGCCGGACGGGCCGCTGACCTCGCGGCTGCAGAACATCCAGCCGGGCGACCAGATCATCCTGCGCCCCAAGCCCGTGGGCACGCTGGTGCTGGACGCGCTCCTGCCCGGCAAGCGCATGTGGTTCCTGGCCACCGGCACCGGCATCGCGCCCTTCGCCAGCCTGATGCGCGACCCCGAGACCTATGAGCGCTACGAGCAGGTGGTGATGATGCATACCTGCCGCACCGCCGACGAGCTGGCCTATGGCCGCGAACTGGTCGAGAACCTGAAGCGTGACCCGCTGCTGGGCGAGCTTTACGGCGAGGAATTCGCCAGCCGGCTGCTGTATTACCCGACGACGACGCGGGAAGAGACGCAATACATGGGCCGGATCACCGACAACCTGACCTCGGGCAAGGTGTTCCGGGATCTGAACCTGCCGCCGATGGATGCGGCAAATGACCGCGCCATGATCTGCGGCAGCCTGGCCTTCAACACCGATGTCAAGGCGGTGCTGGAAGGGTTCGGCCTGCGCGAGGGCGCGAACAGCGATCCCAAGGAGTTCGTGGTCGAGAAGGCGTTCGTGGGCGACGGCATCTGAGCGTCGCGCGGGGGGCTTTGCCCCCCACGCCTCAGGCGCCCCCCGATGGGGCGCATGAGGCGTTCCCCCCAGGATATTTGGACACGGAAGAAGCCCGGCGTTGACAGTTCGCCGGGCGATGCCCATGTTCCGGCGCCGAATCAAGCGAAGGAATCTTCATGCCCGTCGTCGTCGTTGAATCTCCGGCCAAGGCCAAAACGATCAACAAATACCTGGGCGACGACTATACGGTTCTGGCCTCGTTCGGGCATGTGCGCGACCTGCCGCCCAAGGATGGCAGCGTCGATCCCGAGGCGGATTTCGCCATGAAATGGGAAGTCGCCGCGGAATCGAAAAAGCACGTCAAGGCGATCCGGGACGCGCTGGCCTCGGACCCGAACCTGATCCTGGCCACCGACCCCGACCGCGAGGGCGAGGCGATTTCCTGGCACCTGCTGGAAACGCTGGCGCCGGCCCTGAGGAAGGGCGCCGAGGTCAGCCGCGTCACCTTCAACGCCATCACCAAGAATGCCGTGACCGAGGCCATGGCGCGGCCGCGCCAGATCGACCAGCCGCTGGTCGATGCCTATCTGGCGCGCCGGGCGCTGGACTATCTGGTCGGCTTCAACCTGTCGCCGGTCCTGTGGCGCAAGCTGCCGGGCGCCAAGTCGGCGGGCCGGGTGCAATCGGTCGCCTTGCGCATCATCGTCGACCGCGAGATGGAGATCGAGGCCTTCAGGCCGCGCGAATACTGGTCGGTCCATGCCCGGCTGGCGACGCCGCGCGGCGACGAATACGACGCGGCGATGACCGTCTTCGGCGGCAAGAAGCTGGAACGCTTCGACATCGCCACCGAGGAGCAGGCGCAGCTGGCCGTGGCCGCCATCGCCTCGCGCGATCTCAGGGTCGCCAGCGTCGCCGCCAAGCCGGCGAGCCGCAATCCCTGGCCGCCCTTCATGACCTCGACCCTGCAGCAGGAGGCCAGCCGCAAGCTGGGCCTTGGCGCGCGGGCCTGCATGTCGGCGGCGCAGCGCCTCTACGAGGCCGGGCACATCACCTATATGCGGACCGACGGCATCGACATGGCGCCCGAGGCGGTGATGGCGGCGCGCGACGCGATCAAGGCGCGCTTCGGGGCGGAATACCTGCCGAAATCGCCGCGCATGTACAAGAACAAGGCCAAGAATGCGCAGGAGGCGCATGAATGCATCCGGCCGACCGACATGATGCTGTCGCCCGACAGGCTGCCGGTTTCGGACAAGGACCAGAAGGCGCTTTACGACCTGATCTGGAAGCGGACGCTCGCCAGCCAGATGGAATCGGCGCGCATGGAGCGCACCACGGTCGAGATCGCCTCGGCCGACGGCCAGGTCGGCCTGCGCGCCAACGGCCAGGTGATGCTGTTCGACGGTTTTCTGCGGGTCTATGACCAGGGCCGCGACGACGAGGAGGACGAGGACAGCCGCCGCCTGCCGCTGATTCACGAGGGCGAGGCGGCCGAGAAGCGCGCGGTCACGCCCGAGCAGCATTTCACCCAGGCCCCCCCGCGCTATACCGAGGCCACGCTGGTCAAGCGCATGGAAGAGCTGGGGATCGGCCGTCCCTCGACCTATGCCTCGATCATCGGCACGATCCAGGACCGCGACTATGTCCGCAAGGAGCAGAACCGCCTGATCCCCGAGGACAAGGGCCGGCTGGTCACCATCTTCCTGCAGAAATACTTCCCGCGCTACGTCAGCTACGACTTCACCGCCAATCTCGAGGGGGAGCTCGACGACATCTCCTCGGGCGAGCGCGCCTATCGCGAGGTGCTGCGCCGTTTCTGGCGGGATTTCACCGCCGCGCTGGAGGGCACGTCCGAGCTGCGCATCACCGAGGTGCTGGAGGCGATCGACGAGGCGCTGGCGCCGCATCTCTACCCGCCGCGTCCCGACGGCTCGGACCCGCGCGAATGCCCGCTCTGCCACAAGGGGCGGCTGCATCTGAAGACGGCGCGTTCGGGCGGGGCCTTCATCGGCTGCACGAACTATCCCGATTGCCGCTTTACCCGTCCGATCAGCTCGCCGGATGCCGAGGTGGTGGGCGACACCGTGCTCGGCGTGGACAATGGCGACCAGATCAGCCTGAAGAACGGCCGCTTCGGGCCTTACGTCCAGCGCGGCGAGGCCACGGCCGAACAGCCGAAGCCGCCGCGTGCCTCGATCCCCAAGGGCTGGGACCTGGCCTCGGTCGATCTGGAACGGGCGCTGGCGCTTCTGGCCCTGCCGCGCGAGATCGGCCCGCACCCCGAAGACGGCGTGCCGGTCGAGGCCGGGATCGGCCGCTATGGCCCCTATGTGAAGCATGGCGCGAAATACGCCAACCTGCCGGAGGTGGACGAGGTCTTCACCATCGGCATGAACCGCGCGGTCGAGGTGCTGGCCTCCAAGCAGGTGCGGGGCAGGGCGGCTGCCGCCGCGCCGCTGGCGGAACTGGGCGAGCATCCCGAGGGCGGGCCGGTGCAGGTGATGAGCGGCCGCTATGGCCCCTATGTCAAATGGGGCAAGGTCAATGCGACGCTGCCCCGCGACCTGGAGCCCGGCGCGGTCACGCTGGAGCGCGCGCTGGAGTTGATTGCCGAGAAGGCCGCGAAATCCGGCAAGAAGCCGGCGAAGAAGGCTGCCGCGAAAAAGCCCACCGAAAAGAAGACCGCCGCCAGGAAGCCGGCTGCGGCCAAGGCGAAGAAGGCCGGCTAAGACGCCCGGCTGCGCGGTTGCGTCATGGGTATTTGAGCAACGAAGAAGCGGCGATTGCGCTGGAAATCGGGCGCTGCACGGGTCTTCTTTGTTCTTCAAATACCCATGACGCGAGCGGGACGCTGGCGCAGCGCCGCGGTTTTCGCTTTTTGATCCGCGCCGTTCTGCTGCTAGGCTCGACCCGCAAGGGTTGAGCGGAGGGCGCCATGAAGGATCGAATCGTCGGAATGGGCCGTGCGGGGGCCGTCGCGCTGGCGGGCTCTCTCGGGCTGCCCGTCGCGGCGCAGGAGGCTGCGATCTTCGACGCCATGGACCGGATCCATCCGGTCTGGGCGGAAAGCGGCATGGTCTCGGCGCAGGAGCGGCTGGCGGCCGAGATCGGCCGCGACATCATGGCTAGGGGCGGCAATGCGGTCGATGCGGGCGTGGCGGTGGCATTCGCCCTGGCCGTCACCCTGCCGCGCGCCGGCAATATCGGCGGGGGCGGCTTCATGCTGGTCCATGACGCCGAAACCGGCCAGACCCATGCCATCGACTATCGCGAGATGGCGCCGCAGGGCGCCTCGCGCGACATGTTCCTGGACGCGGCGGGCGAGGCCGACAGCGAGAAGTCGCTTTACAGCGGCGCGGCCTCGGGCGTGCCGGGGACGGTGGCGGGGATGAAGCTGGCGCTGGACAGATACGGCAGCATGGGCTGGGCCGAGGTGATCGCCCCGGCGATCCGGCTGGCCGAGGAGGGCATCACCGTCACCCCCGAGCTTGCCGACAGCATCGCGGCCGAGCGCGCGCATCTGGAGAAGTTCCCCTCGAGCGCCGCCATCTTCTTCAAGGAGGGCGGCGCGGTCTATCGGCCCGGCGACCGGCTGGTGCAGGCCGACCTGGCGGCGACGCTGAAGAAGATCGCCGCCGAGGGGCCGGACGGCTTCTACAAGGGCGAGGTGGCCGAAGCCATCGCCCGCGCCGTGCAGGAGGCGGGCGGGCTGATCACGGTCGAGGACATGGCCGCCTACAAGCCCGTCGAACGCGAGCCGGTGCGGGGCAGCTATCGCGGCCATGAGGTGGTCTCGATGCCGCCGCCGTCCTCGGGCGGGGTGCATCTGATCCAGATCCTGAACGCGCTCGAGGGCTATCCGATCGGCGCGCTGGGGCAGAATTCCGGCGAGACCATCCACCTGATGGCCGAGGCGATGAAGCTGGCCTATGCCGACCGCTCGGAATACCTGGGCGACCCGGATTTCGTCGACGTGCCGGTCGCGACGCTGACCAGCAAGGATTATGCGGTCGAGATGCGGCGCAGGATCAGCGCCGATTTCGCCACGCCTTCGGTGATGATCAAGCCGGCGGACCTCGCGCCCTACGAATCCGACCAGACCACGCATTTTTCGGTGGTGGACAAGCAGGGCAATGCGGTCTCGAACACCTATACCATCAACCTGAACTATGGCTCGGGGCTGGTGGCGGGGGGCACGGGCGTTCTGATGAACAACGAGATGGACGATTTCTCGGCCAAGCCCGGCGTGCCCAACGCCTTCGGCCTGGTCGGCGGCGACGCCAACGCGGTCGAGCCGGGCAAGCGGCCGTTGTCGTCGATGACGCCGACCATGGTGCTGAAGGACGGCAAGGTCTGGCTTGTCACCGGCTCGCCCGGCGGGGCGCGGATCATCACCACGGTCCTGCAGGTGGTCATGAACATGATCGACCACGGCATGAACGTGGCCGAGGCCTCGACCGCGCCGCGCGTCCATCACCAATGGCTGCCCGACGAGTTGCGGCTGGAGGAGGGGATCAGCCTCGACACCATCCGCATCCTGCAGGGCAAGGGCCACAGCGTCGCGGTCAAGGAGGCGATGGGCTCGACCCAGTCGATCATGCGCGACCCGCGGACGGGCACGCTTTACGGCGCCTCGGACCCGCGCCGGCCGGATGCGGCGACGCTGGGCTACTGAGCCAGGTAGTCGCGCAGCGCGACGGCGTTGTTGTGCTCGGTGTCCCTGGCGCCGTAGAGCAGCGTCACCGGGCCCTTGCGGATCAGCTGGCGCAGCTCGCGCAGGGGTTCGGGATTGGCGTCCAGTTCCGCGGCATAGCGGCGGCGGAACTCGGGCCATTTCTTCGGGTCGTGGTCGAACCAGTGGCGAAGGTCGTCCGAAGGGGCGATGTCCTTCAGCCACAGATCGGCCCCCAGCGTCTCGCGGCTGATCCCGCGCGGCCAGATGCGGTCCACCAGCACCTTGCGCCCCTCATCCTGCGAGGGGGGCGGGTCATAGGCGCGGCGAAGGAAGATGTCGGTCATGGCAAGCCTCTTTCCAAGGGAAATTCCCCGATGGCCCGCCGGGTTCCCTGTGCCTGGCCGGGTTTTCGGCGGCGGTGCGGCGGGCCGCAGGGCCCGGACCGGGCAGGTCGCGGGTGCGGGTGGGTGCGGGGTTGCCGGCGCGAGTCGGCCCTGCGGGCGGGGCCGAGGGGGTTCGGGCTCGCATCGGCAGGAAAAACCGACTAAAATACCCCGTGATCCGGCGCCGGGGGCGCGCGGTTTTGTCGCGTTGCAGGTGCCGCAAAGCCGGCCTGACGCTGGGTGGCACCGTTGACCATATCCGCGACCGGGGATAAACGGACCTTAGCCAAACCCATCGCGGGACGCCAGTCGGGTTCCTGCGAGCGAAAGGGAGCCCAACCCAGTGGAATACCTGCTGCAAGAATACCTGCCGATCCTGGTTTTTCTGGGAATGGCCTCGGCGCTTGCCATCGTGCTGATTCTGGCGGCCGCGGTCATCGCCGTGCGCAACCCGGACCCGGAGAAGGTCAGCGCCTATGAATGCGGCTTCAACGCTTTCGACGACGCGCGGATGAAGTTCGACGTGCGCTTCTACCTGGTGTCGATCCTGTTCATCATCTTCGACCTGGAAGTCGCTTTCCTGTTCCCCTGGGCGGTCAGCTTTGCCAGCCTGTCGGACGTGGCCTTCTGGGGCATGATGCTGTTCCTGGGCGTCCTGACCGTGGGTTTTGCCTATGAATGGAAGAAGGGGGCGCTGGAATGGGCGTGATGACCGGCCTGAACACCGCAGGCGCCGACCGTGACGTCGCCACGGCCGAGTTGAACCGCGAATTGCAGGACAAGGGCTTCCTGCTGACCACGACCGAGGACATCATCAACTGGGCGCGCAACGGCAGCCTGCACTGGATGACCTTCGGCCTGGCCTGCTGCGCGGTCGAGATGATGCAGACCTCGATGCCGCGCTATGACCTGGAACGCTTCGGCACCGCGCCGCGCGCCAGCCCGCGGCAGTCGGACCTGATGATCGTCGCGGGCACCCTGACCAACAAGATGGCGCCGGCGCTGCGCAAGGTCTATGACCAGATGCCCGAGCCGCGCTATGTCATCTCGATGGGCAGCTGCGCCAACGGCGGCGGCTACTATCACTATTCCTATTCGGTGGTGCGCGGCTGCGACCGCATCGTGCCGGTGGACATCTACGTTCCCGGCTGCCCCCCGACCGCCGAGGCGCTGCTCTACGGCATCCTGCAACTCCAGCGCCGCATCCGGCGCACCGGCACGCTGGTGAGGTGAGCCATGTCCGAAGCCCTCTCTGACGCCGCCCTGCTGGAACTGGCCGAGCATATCGCGCTGCGCCGCGAGAACGACGTGATCTCGACCCAGGTCGCCTTTGGCGAGCTGACGGTGAACGCGACGCTCTCGGGCGTGATCGGCCTGATCGAGTTCCTGCGCAACGATCCGAACTGCCGCTTTTCCACGCTGATCGACATCACAGCGGTGGACAACCCGGCGCGGCCGGCGCGCTTCGACGTGGTCTATCACCTGCTGTCGATGTATCAGAACCAGCGCATCCGGGTGAAGGTCCAGGTGCGCGAGGACGAGCTGGTGCCCAGCCTGACCGGCGTCTTTCCCGGCGCCAACTGGTATGAGCGCGAGGTCTTCGACCTGTTCGGCATCCTGTTCTCGGGCCATGCCGACCTGCGCCGCATCCTGACCGACTACGGCTTCCGCGGCCATCCGCTGCGCAAGGACTTCCCGACGACCGGCTATACCGAGGTGCGCTGGAGCGACATCGAGAAGCGGGTGGTCTACGAGCCGGTGAACCTGGTTCAGGAATACCGCCAGTTCGACTTCCTGTCCCCCTGGGAAGGCGCGAAATACGTGCTTCCGGGCGACGAGAAGGCGCCGGAGGCGAAGAAGTGACCGCAGCCGCGCAGCCTGCCTGCGCGCCACGCATCGGATTTGAGGGCTGACCATGGACGGCGACATCCGCAAGAACAGCTATGACGACGGCTCGATGGACGCCCTGACCGGCGAGCAGAGCATCCGCAACTTCAACATCAACTTCGGCCCCCAGCACCCGGCCGCCCACGGCGTGCTGCGCATGGTGCTGGAGCTGGACGGCGAGATCGTCGAGCGCGCCGACCCGCATATCGGCCTGCTTCACCGCGGCACCGAGAAGCTGATGGAGAGCCGCACCTATCTGCAGAACCTGCCCTATCTGGACCGGCTGGACTATGTGGCGCCGATGAACCAGGAACATGCCTGGTGCCTGGCGATCGAGCGGCTGACCGGCACCACGATTCCGCGCCGCGCCAGCCTGATCCGGGTGCTCTACTCGGAAATCGGCCGCATCCTGAACCACCTGATGGGCATCACCACCGGCGCCATGGACGTGGGCGCGCTGACCCCGCCGCTCTGGGGCTTCGAGGCGCGGGAAGAGCTGATGATCTTCTACGAGCGCGCCTGCGGGGCGCGGCTGCATGCGGCCTATTTCCGGCCCGGCGGCGTGCATCAGGATCTGCCGCCCGACCTTCTGGACGACATCGAGGAATGGTGCGAGCGCTTCCCCAGGCTGGTCGACGACCTCGACACGCTGCTGACGGAAAACCGCATTTTCAAGCAGCGCCTGGTCGACATCGGCATCGTGACCGAGGACGACGCGCTGGACTGGGGCTATAGCGGCGTCATGGTGCGCGGCTCGGGCCTGGCCTGGGATCTGCGGCGGTCGCAGCCCTATGAATGCTATGACGAATTCGACTTCCAGATCCCGGTCGGCAAGAACGGCGATTGCTACGACCGCTATCTGTGCCGCATGGCCGAGATGCGCGAATCCTGCAAGATCATGCAGCAGGCGGTCCGCAAGCTGCGCGCCGAGCCCGCGGGGGACGTGCTGGCCCGCGGCAAGCTGACGCCCCCCAGGCGCGCCGAGATGAAGCGCGACATGGAAAGCCTGATCCATCACTTCAAGCTTTACACCGAGGGCTTCCGGGTCCCGGCCGGCGAGGTCTATGCCGCCGTCGAGGCGCCCAAGGGCGAGTTCGGCGTCTACATCGTCGCCGACGGCACCAACAAGCCCTGGCGCGCCAAGCTGCGTGCGCCCGGCTTCGCGCATCTCCAGTCGATCGACTGGATGTCGCGCGGCCACATGCTGGCCGACGTCCCGGCGATCATCGCCACGCTCGACATCGTTTTCGGAGAGGTTGACCGCTGATGCTGCGCCGTCTGTCCCCCATCCAGCCGGACTCGTTCGAGTTCACGCCCGCCAACCTGGACTGGGCCCGCGCCCAGATGACCAAATACCCGGAAGGCCGCCAGCAATCGGCGATCATCCCGGTCCTGTGGCGCGCCCAGGAACAGGAAGGCTGGCTGAGCCGTCCGGCCATCGAATATTGCGCCGACCTGCTCGGGATGCCCTATATCCGGGCGCTCGAGGTCGCGACCTTCTATTTCATGTTCCAGCTCCAGCCGGTGGGTTCGGTCGCGCATATCCAGATCTGCGGCACCACCACCTGCATGATCTGCGGCGCCGAGGACCTGATCCGGGTCTGCAAGGAAAAGATCGCGGCCGAGCCGCATGCGCTGTCGGCCGACGGCCGCTTTTCCTGGGAAGAGGTCGAATGCCTGGGCGCCTGCACCAATGCGCCCATGGCCCAGATCGGCAAGGATTTCTACGAGGACCTGACGGCCGAGAAACTGTCGGCGCTGATCGACCGCTTCTCGGCGGGCGAGGTGCCGGTGCCGGGTCCGCAGAACGGCCGCTTCTCGGCCGAGGCCCTGGGCGGCCCGACCGCGCTGGCCGATCTCAAGGGCGGCGAGGCGCATAACGCCAGCGTGGCGCGGGCGCTGCGGCTGGGCGACACGATCAAGCGCATCGACGGGACCGAGGTGCCGATCACGACGCCTTGGCTGGCGGCGCAGAACGGCGTCTGATCGAAAGGGGGCGGGCTGGTCGCGATGGAACGGGCAGAGTGCAACAGGAACTGCTGGATCTCGGCGGCAATCGCCGGGGTGGTGGTGCTGCTGTTCACCGCCGGCATCGGCGACCTGCACTGGCTGGCCGGGCTGTTCCTGGGCGTCGTGACCTTCGTGCTGTTCGGGGCGCTGATGGTCTGGCTGGTCTGCCACGAGCGGCCCGAACTGTTCGAGGACGGCCCCGGCCTGACCGGCACCGACTGGCAGCGCGCCGCGGTGGACCGCCAGCCCGAGACGCTGCTGGTCAGCGGCTCTCTGGGGCCCGGGCCCTTCACCTCGGGCACGCAGATGCCCATCGTCGCGGGGACCATGCCCTCTTCGGAGCCGCCGTCCGTAGTCGCGCCCGCAGCCGTGCCTGCAGCCGCCGCCAAGCCCGTGCCGGGCGCCGACGACCTGCAGCGGATCAAGGGGATCGGCCCCAAGATCTCGGACTGGCTGAACGCGCAGGGCGTGACGCGCTATGACCAGATCGCCGCCTGGGATGCCGCCACCGTCGCCGATTTCGCGCAGCGGCTGGGCCGGATGGGCGGGCGGATCGAGGCCGACGACTGGGTCGGCCAGGCGAAATTGCTGGCGGCGGGGGGCGAGACCGGCCATTCCCGCCGCATCGACAAGGGCGGGGCCGCGTGATGGCTCGCCCGGCAGGACATGCGGCGTCGCAGGCGGATAGGGCCGCCGCGGCGGATGCCCGGCAGATGCGTCTGGTGGCGGTGGTGATCGCCGTCGCCATGGCGCTGTGGCTGGGGGTGCAATGGCTGGGGGGCCAGCAGGACTGGCCCGCGAAATATGCCTTTCTCGCCGATCTTGCGGCGATGGGGGCCTTGATCTGGTCGCTTTTGGTGACCTTTCGGATCTGGCGGCGGCGCAAGGCGTCCTCGCAGGGACAAGGATAAGACGATGCTGAACGATCAGGACCGGATCTTTACGAACCTCTACGGCATGGGCGACCGCAGCCTGGCCGGCGCCCGCAAGCGCGGCCATTGGGACGGCACCGCCGCGATCATCCAGCGCGGCCGCGACAAGATCGTCGACGAGATGAAGGCCTCGGGCCTGCGCGGGCGGGGCGGCGCGGGCTTCCCCACCGGCATGAAATGGTCCTTCATGCCCAAGGAATCCGACGGCCGCCCGTCCTATCTGGTCATCAACGCCGACGAATCCGAGCCCGCGACCTGCAAGGACCGCGAGATCATGCGCCACGATCCGCATACGCTGATCGAGGGCGCGCTGATCGCCAGCTTCGCCATGGGCGCGCACGCCGCCTATATCTATATCCGCGGCGAGTTCATCCGCGAGCGCGAGGCGCTGCAAGCCGCCATCGACGAATGCTATGACGCGGGCCTGCTGGGCCGGAACGCGGCCCAGTCGGGCTGGGATTTCGATCTCTACCTGCATCACGGCGCCGGCGCCTATATCTGCGGCGAGGAAACCGCGCTGCTGGAATCGCTGGAAGGCAAGAAGGGCATGCCGCGCATGAAGCCGCCCTTCCCGGCCGGCGCGGGCCTCTATGGCTGCCCGACCACGGTGAACAACGTCGAATCCATCGCCGTGGTGCCGACCATCCTGCGCCGCGGCCCGGAATGGTTCGCAAGCTTCGGCCGCCCGAACAACGCGGGCGTGAAGCTTTTCGGCCTGACCGGCCATGTCAACACCCCCTGCGTGGTCGAAGAGGCCATGTCGATCCCCATGCGCGAGCTGATCGAGAAGCATGGCGGCGGCATCCGCGGCGGCTGGAAGAACCTCAAGGCGGTGATCCCCGGCGGCGCCTCCTGCCCGGTGCTGACGGCCGAGCAATGCGAAAACGCCATCATGGATTATGACGGCATGCGCGAGCTGCGCTCGTCCTTCGGCACGGCCTGCATGATCGTCATGGACCAGTCCACCGATGTGGTGAAGGCGATCTGGCGGCTGTCCAAGTTCTTCAAGCACGAAAGCTGCGGCCAATGCACCCCCTGCCGCGAGGGCACCGGCTGGATGATGCGGGTGATGGAGCGCCTGGTGCGCGGCGACGCCGAGATCGAAGAGATCGACATGCTCTTCGACGTCTCCAAGCGGGTCGAGGGCCACACCATCTGCGCGCTCGGCGATGCGGCCGCCTGGCCGATCCAGGGCCTGATCCGCAATTTCCGCGAAGAGATCGAGGACCGGATCAAGGCCAAGCGCAGCGGCCGCATGGGCGCGATGGCGGCGGAGTAGGCGACGATGGCGACCGGCCCCCTCATCCCGGCATGGCGGACCCCCCAGGGGGAAAGCCCGCGCCTGCGCGCGCGCCGGTGGGGCGGGATCACGGCGCCCTCACGGCTTGGTGCCGAACCTTCGGGGCGGCCGCATGTTATGGCAAAAGGCCATGACAAGGAGGCTATTGCCATGAAGCTGATCCCCGCCGTTCTGATCGCCGCGACGCTTGCCACACCCGCAGCCGCGCTGGAGCCGCTGGCCCAGGAGAAATACATCAACGACCGGCTGATCGCCGCGCGCATCGCCGACCGCATCCGCCGCACCTGCCCCAGCATCGACGGCCGCATCCTTTACGCCTATGGCGAGGCGCGCAAGCTCAAGCGCTATGCCGAGACCAAGGGCTATTCCCGCGCGCAGATCGACGCCTTCCTGGACAGCAAGGCGGACAAGGCGCGCATCTATGCCGTGGCCGAGGACTATCTGGCCCGCCAGGGCGCCAAGGCAGAAGACCCCGAGAGCTTTTGCCGCGTCGGCCGGCAGGAGATCGCGCGCAATACCGTAATCGGCAGCCTTTTGGTGGCGAAATGAAGACGTGGATGAACCGGATCGGCATCGCCCTGATGGCGGCGGCAGCGGCGGCGATGATCGCCGCCGACGGCTTTGCCGCCGAGCGCGCGCCGCAGCCGGGGCAGGATGGCGCCCGCGCGACCGTTCCCGTGCAGGAGGCGCAGCCATGACGCCGGGACGGATGGGATCGACAGGGCCACAGCAAACCGGGCCAGCCTTCGGCCAGCATTTACATCGCGCAAAACCTGCCGGAGATCGTTCCGGCGCGGTTTCCGGGCGCGAGGGATAAGGGAAGACAAGATGGCGGATCTTCGCAAGATCAAGATCGACGACGTGATTATCGAGGTCGATCCCAACATGACCCTGATCCAGGCCTGCGAACTGGCCGGGATCGAGGTGCCGCGTTTCTGCTATCACGAGCGGCTGTCGATCGCCGGCAACTGTCGCATGTGCCTGGTCGAGGTGGTGGGCGGCCCGCCCAAGCCCGCCGCCTCCTGCGCCATGCAGGTCAAGGACTTGCGCCCCGGTCCCGAGGGCGCGCCCTCGGAGATCCGCACCAACAGCCCCATGGTCAAGAAGGCCCGCGAGGGGGTGATGGAGTTCCTGCTCATCAACCATCCCCTGGACTGCCCGATCTGCGACCAGGGCGGCGAATGCGACCTGCAGGACCAGGCCATGGCCTATGGCGTGGATTTCAGCCGCTACCGCGAGCCGAAGCGCGCCTCCGAGGATCTGAACCTCGGCCCGCTGGTCGAGACGCATATGACGCGCTGCATCTCCTGCACCCGCTGCGTGCGCTTCACCACCGAGGTCGCCGGCATCACCCAGATGGGCCAGACCGGCCGCGGCGAGGACAGCGAGATCACCAGCTATCTGAACCAGACGCTGGAATCGAACATGCAGGGCAATATCATCGACCTGTGCCCGGTCGGCGCGCTGGTCTCCAAGCCCTATGCCTTCACCGCCCGGCCCTGGGAGCTGACCAAGACCGAATCCATCGACGTGATGGATGCGCTGGGGTCCAGCATCCGCGTCGACACCAAGGGCCGCGAGGTCATGCGCATCCTGCCGCGCAACCATGACGGCGTGAACGAGGAGTGGATCAGCGACAAGACCCGCTTCGTCTGGGACGGGCTGCGCCGCCAGCGCCTCGACCGGCCCTATATCCGCGAGAACGGCCGCCTGCGCCCGGCCAGCTGGCCCGAGGCGCTGGAGGCTGCCGCCCAGGCGATGAAGGGCAAGAAAGTGGCGGGGCTGATCGGCGACCTGGTCCCGGCCGAAGCCGCCTTCAGCCTCAAGCAGCTGGTCGAGGGGCTGGGCGGTCGCGTCGAATGCCGCACCGACGGCGCCCGGCTGCCCATCGGCAACCGCTCGGCCTATGTCGGCACGGCGCGGATCGAGGACATCGACCATGCCAAGCGCATCCTGCTGATCGGGACCAACCCGCGCGACGAGGCGCCGGTGCTGAACGCCCGCATCCGCAAGGCCTGGGCGCATGGCGCGCAGGTGGCGCTGATCGGCGAGCCGGCGGACCTGACCTATGACTACCACCATTTCGGCAACGACCGCGCCGCGCTGGCCAAGCTGGCGGACGAGGACCTGTCGAACAAGGACGGCACCCCCGGCATCGTCATCGTCGGCCAGGGCGCCCTGCGCGAGGCGGATGGCGAGGCGGTGCTGGCCCATGCCATGCGCATCTGCGAGCGCGGCGACAGCAAGCTTCTGGTGCTGCATACCGCCGCCGGCCGCGTCGGCGCGATGGACGTCGGCGCCGTGACCGAGGGCGGGCTGCCGGCCGCCATCGAAGGGGCCGAGGTGATCTACAACCTTGGCGCGGACGAGGTGGACATCGCCGCCGGGCCGCTGGTGATCTATCAGGGCAGCCATGGCGACCGCGGCGCGCATCGCGCCGACATCATCCTGCCCGGCGCCTGCTATACCGAGGAAAGCGGCCTGTTCGTGAACACCGAAGGCCGGCCTCAGCTGGCCATGCGGGCCAATTTCGCGCCGGGCGAGGGCAAAGAGAACTGGGCGATCCTGCGCGCGCTTTCGGCCGAACTGGGCAAGACCCAACCCTGGGACAGCCTGGCCGGGCTGCGCCGCAAGCTGGTCGAGGCCGTGCCGCATCTGGCGCAGATCGACCAGGTGCCGCAGAACGAATGGCAGCCGCTCGACCGCTTCGACCTGGGGCAGGCGAGCTTCCGCTATGCGGTCAAGGATTTCTACCTGACCAACCCCATCGCCCGCTCGTCGCCGCTGATGGGCGAGCTTTCGGCCATGGCCGCGGCCCGCAGGGCCCCGGCGCTGGCGGCGGAGTGAGCGCGATGCGGGTCCGTCTTGCCCTGCTGGCCGCGACCGGCGCCCTGGCGCTGCTGGCCGGCTGCGGCGCGACCAAGGACGCGCGCCCGCAGCCCAAGCCGGCCGAGCTGGGCGTCGCGGTGCTGCAAAGCGACGCAGGCGCCCCGGACAAGAAGGTGCTGACCAGGGGCCGGATCTCGACCAAGTCGGGCGAGATCCTGATCCTGGAGCCCGACGGCTCGGTCAGCGAAATGGCGCTGGACAGCCCCGAGGGCCGCGACGCCTTTGCCGTGACCGAGGCAGACCTGATGGCGCTGAACGCGAATCTGGACCTGGACCTGTCGGGCCTGCCGGACATGGCGCCGGTGCGCAAGCGCGAGCCCACGGCCCAGGAAAAGGCGCTGGCCGAATTCGCGGCGCGCACGCGGCCGCTGCGACTGAACCTGCCCACCAGTTTCGAGGCCGATCCGCGGGATTTCCAGGGGGCGCAGGTCGCCTCGCTGGCCGGTTCGCGCAAGGGCACGGACAGCCTGGTGGAAGTGACGGCAAACCTGCGCGGCGGGGTGGACGCCGACACCGCCTTCGCCTATGCCACATGCGCGCTGGCCAGCTGGGCCGATGCGAAAGGGGCGCCCTATGCCCGCCACATCCGCACGCTTCGCGACAAGCGGGGCGGGAAGATGGTCGTCGGCTCGGTCTTCACGCTTTCCGAAAGAAAACCGATGGGCCTGACGGTGATGACAACGAAACAGACCTTGCAGGAATGCAAGGCACGCGGCATTCCCGCGGCGTGATGAGAGGGACGAAAGATCATGGCTGAATTCTGGGCCTCGCCCTACGGTTTCGCACTCAGCCTGCTCTTGCAGGGTCTGGCGGTCATCGCCTTCGTCATGGGCTCGCTGATCTTCATGGTCTATGGCGACCGCAAGATCTGGGCGGCGGTGCAGATGCGCCGCGGCCCGAACGTGGTCGGTCCCTGGGGCCTGCTGCAGACCTTTGCCGACGCGCTGAAATATATCGTCAAGGAAATCGTCGTCCCGGCCGGCGCCGACAAGTTCGTCTATTTCCTGGCGCCCTTCCTGTCGATGATGCTGGCGCTGTTCGCCTTCGTCGTCATCCCCTTCGACGAGGGCTGGGTGATGGCGAACATCAACGTGGGCATCCTGTTCATCTTTGCCGCCTCCTCGCTGGAAGTCTACGGCGTCATCATGGGCGGCTGGGCCTCGAACTCGAAATACCCGTTCCTCGCCTCGCTGCGTTCGGCGGCGCAGATGATCTCCTACGAGGTGTCGCTGGGCTTGATCATCATCGGCGTCATCATCTCGACCGGCTCGATGAACCTGACCGCCATCGTCGAGGCGCAGCGCGGCGATTATGGCCTGCTGAACTGGTACTGGCTGCCGCACCTGCCGATGGTGGTGCTGTTCTTCGTCTCGGCCCTGGCCGAGTGCAACCGCCCGCCCTTCGACCTGGTCGAGGCCGAATCCGAACTGGTCGCGGGCTTCATGACCGAATATTCGTCCACGCCCTACCTGCTGTTCATGGCGGGCGAATACATCGCCATGTATCTGATGTGCGCGCTCTTGTCGCTGCTGTTCTTCGGCGGCTGGCTGTCGCCCGTGCCGTTCATCGCCGACGGCTGGTGGTGGATGGTCATCAAGATGTGGTTCTGGTTCTACATGTTCGCCATGGTCAAGGCGATCGTGCCCCGCTATCGCTACGACCAGCTGATGCGGATCGGCTGGAAGGTGTTCCTGCCCCTGTCGCTGGGCTGGGTGGTGCTGGTGGCGATCCTGGCGCGCTACGAAGTGCTGGGCAGCTTCTGGGCCCGCTTCACGGTCGGAGGATAAGCCATGTATTCCAACAAGCTAGCCGAGGCATTTGCCAAAGCCAGTGAGACCGACAAGGTGGAGCTGGCGCATTTCCTCGCCAACAATCTGGACAGTGCGGAACAAGCGCGGGACAGCGCCCGCATCCGCGACTATGTCGCCGCGTTCGACCGTTTCGCGGCGCCGCGGGAAGGGGAGCAGTTCTGATGGCCTTCGATTTCGCCCGTGCCACCAAGTATTTCCTGATGTGGGATTTCATCAAGGGCTTCGGCCTGGGGATGCGCTATTTCGTCTCGCCCAAGCCGACGCTGAACTATCCCCACGAAAAGGGCCCGCTGTCGCCGCGCTTCCGCGGCGAACACGCGCTGCGCCGCTATCCCAACGGCGAGGAACGCTGCATCGCCTGCAAGCTGTGCGAGGCGGTCTGCCCGGCCCAGGCCATCACCATCGACGCCGAACCGCGCGAGGACGGCTCGCGCCGCACCACGCGCTACGACATCGACATGACCAAGTGCATCTATTGCGGCTTCTGCCAGGAAGCCTGCCCGGTCGATGCCATCGTCGAGGGGCCGAACTTCGAATACGCGACCGAAACCCGCGAGGAACTGTTCTACGACAAGCAGAAGCTGCTTGCGAACGGCGAACGCTGGGAGGCCGAGATCGCCCGCAACCTGCAGCTGGATGCGCCCTACCGATGACCGATGCCTTCACCAAGCTTTTCGCACAGATGATGGCCTCGGGGCAGGAGATGGCGCGCGCCTTCAACCCGGCGCTCGAGCATTTCGACATGCACGCCATGGAAAAGCTGGTGCCGACGATTCCCGCCGACATGCTGGAAATGTGGTTCGGCAAGACCTTCAACCGCGAGGGGCTGGACGCCAAGACGCGCCTGCTTCTCACCATCGGCGCGATCACCGTCCAGGGCGCGCTGGCCGAGCCGCAGCTGCGCATGACCGTGCGCCAGGCGCTGGCTGCCGGCGCCACCAAACGCGAGATCGCCGAGACGATCTTTCAGATGAGCATGTTCGGCGGGCTGCCCGCGATGCAGAAGGCGCTGGAAATCGCCCAGAGCGTCTATGCCGAGGAGGACGAGGAATGATGACCTTCGCTTTCTACCTGTTCGCGATCAGCGCCTGCGTCGCGGGCTTCATGGTCGTGATCGGACGCAACCCGGTGCATTCGGTGCTGTGGCTGATCCTGGCCTTCCTGTCCGCGGCGGGGCTGTTCGTGCTGCAGGGTGCGGAATTCGTCGCCATGCTGCTGGTCGTGGTCTATGTCGGCGCGGTGGCGGTGCTGTTCCTGTTCGTCGTCATGATGCTGGACGTGGATTTCGCCGAGCTGAAGGGCGAGCTTGCGCGCTACCTGCCGCTGGCGCTGGTGATCGGCGTCGTGCTGCTGGCGCAGCTGGGCATCGCCTTTTCGGGCTGGACGCCCTCGGACCAGGCGGAAAGCCTGCGCGCCGCGCCGGTGGACTCGGCGGTCGAGAACACCTTCGGCCTGGGCCTGGTGCTGTATGACCGCTATGTGCTGATGTTCCAGCTGGCTGGGCTGGTGCTGCTGGTGGCGATGATCGGGGCGATCGTGCTGACCATGCGCCACCGCAAGGACGTCAAGCGCCAGAACGTGCTGGAGCAGATGTGGCGCGACCCGGCCAAGACGATGGAGCTGAAGGACGTCAAGCCGGGGCAGGGGCTTTGAACGCGGCAAGCTGGACCGCGACAGCCATCGGGATCGCTACTGCGGTCCCAGTAGCAAACGGATATTTCAACGGGTGAACGACCCGGAGGGACCAGGACGATGATCGGATTGACTCATTATCTTGTTGTGGGGGCGATATTGTTCGTCACCGGCATTTTCGGGATCTTCGTGAACCGAAAGAACGTCATCATCATCCTGATGTCGATCGAGCTGATGCTCCTGGCGGTGAACATCAACTTCGTCGCCTTCTCGACCCATCTGGGCGACCTGGCCGGGCAGGTCTTCACCATGTTCGTGCTGACCGTCGCCGCCGCCGAGGCCGCCATCGGCCTGGCGATCCTGGTGGTCTTCTTCCGCAACCGCGGCACCATCGCGGTGGAAGACGTCAACGTGATGAAGGGATAAGCGAGCATGGAAAAATTCGTCCTCTTCGCGCCGCTCATCGCGTCGCTGATCGCCGGGCTGGGCTGGCGCGCGATCGGCGAGAAGGCCGCGCAATACCTGACCACGGGCGTGCTGTTCCTCAGCTGCCTGATCAGCTGGTATCTGTTCTTGTCCTTCGACGGCGTGCCGCGGCACATCCCGGTGCTGGACTGGGTCGTGACCGGCGACTTCCATGCCGAATGGGCCATCCGCATGGACCGGCTGACCGCGATCATGCTGATCGTGGTGACGACGGTCTCGGCGCTCGTCCACATGTATTCGCTGGGCTACATGGCCCATGACGACAACTGGACGCATGACGAGCATTACAAGGCGCGCTTCTTCGCCTATCTCTCGTTCTTCACCTTCGCCATGCTGATGCTGGTGACGGCGGACAACCTGCTGCAGATGTTCTTCGGCTGGGAGGGCGTGGGCGTCGCCTCCTACCTGCTGATCGGCTTCTACTACAAGAAGGCCAGCGCCAATGCCGCGGCGATGAAGGCGTTCATCGTCAACCGCGTCGGCGACTTTGGCTTCCTGCTGGGCATCTTCGGCCTTTACTGGCTGACCGGCTCGGTCCAGTTCGACGAGATCTTCCGCCAGGTGCCCCAGCTTGCGCAGACCGACATGCATTTCCTGTGGCGCGACTGGAACGCGGCGAACCTGCTGGGCTTCCTGCTGTTCGTCGGCGCCATGGGCAAGTCGGCGCAGCTTCTGCTGCACACCTGGCTGCCGGACGCGATGGAAGGCCCGACCCCGGTTTCGGCGCTGATCCACGCCGCGACCATGGTCACGGCGGGCGTGTTCCTGGTCTGCCGCATGTCGCCGCTTTACGAATTCGCGCCGGACGCCAAGAACTTCATCGTCATCATCGGCGCCACCACCGCCTTCTTCGCCGCGACCGTGGGCTTGGTGCAGAACGACATCAAGCGCGTCATCGCCTATTCGACCTGCTCGCAGCTGGGCTACATGTTCGTGGCGGCGGGCGTCGGCGTCTATTCGGCGGCCATGTTCCACCTGCTGACCCACGCCTTCTTCAAGGCCATGCTGTTCCTGGGCGCCGGCTCGGTGATCCATGCCATGCACCATGAACAGGACATGCGGAACTATGGCGCGCTGCGGAAGAAGATTCCCTTGACCTTCTGGGCGATGATGATCGGCACCTTCGCCATCACCGGCGTCGGCATCCCGCTGACCCATCTGGGCTTCGCCGGCTTCCTGTCCAAGGACGCGATCATCGAAAGCGCCTATGCGGGCAGCGGCTATGCCTTCTGGCTGCTGGTCATCGCGGCCTGCTTCACCAGCTTCTACAGCTGGCGGCTGATCTTCCTGACCTTCTACGGCAAGCCGCGCGGCGACCATCATGCCCATGACCATGCGCATGAAAGCCCGCCGGTCATGACCATCCCGCTGGGCGTGCTGGCCGTGGGCGCGGTCTTTGCCGGCATGGTCTGGTATGGTCCCTTCTTCGGCGACCACCACAAGGTCACGGAATATTTCCACATCGCCGGCGCGCAGCATGAGGCCGCCGAGGGCGAGGAGGCCGCGGAACACGCGACTACCGAGGCCCCCGCTGCCGATACGGCCGCCGAGGCCGAGCCCGCCGCCGAGGCCGCCCATGCCGAGGTTGCCGCGCCGGTCGGTGGTGCGATCTACATGCATCCCGACAACCACATCATGGACGAGGCGCATCATGCGCCGGCCTGGGTCAAGGTCTCGCCCTTCATCGCCATGGTTCTGGGGCTGATCACCGCCTGGACCTTCTATATCGCCAACCCGTCGCTGCCCAAGCGGCTGGCGGCGCAGCAGCCGGCGCTGTATCAGTTCCTGCTCAACAAATGGTATTTCGACGAGATCTACGACTTCATCTTCGTCCGGCCGGCGAAATGGCTTGGTCGCGTGCTGTGGAAGGGCGGCGACGGCGCCGTCATCGACGGCACCATCAACGGGGTGGCCATGGGGTTGATCCCGCGGCTGACCCGCGCGGCGGTCCGGGTGCAATCGGGCTATCTGTTCCACTACGCCTTCGCGATGGTTCTGGGCATCGTGGGCTTGCTGATCTGGGTGATGATGCGGGGCGCGCACTGACATGACGAACCTTCTTTCCATCATCACCTTCCTGCCGATCGTCGCCGCCATCATCATGGCGCTGTTCCTGCGCGGCCAGGACGAGGCCGCGGCGCGCAACGCCAAGTGGCTGGCGCTGCTGACCACGACGGCGACCTTCGTGATCTCGCTTTTCGTGCTGTTCCGCTTCGACCCGGCGAACACCGGCTTCCAGTTCGTCGAGGATCACGCCTGGATCATGGGCCTGCGCTACAAGATGGGCGTGGACGGGATCTCGGTGCTGTTCGTGCTGCTGACCACCTTCATGATGCCGCTGACCATCCTTTCGACCTGGCAGGTAGAGGACAAGGTCAAGGAATACATGATCGCCTTCCTGGTGCTGGAAGGGCTGATGATCGGCGTCTTCACCGCGCTCGACCTGGTGCTGTTCTACCTGTTCTTCGAGGCGGGGCTGATCCCGATGTTCCTGATCATCGGCATCTGGGGCGGCAAGGACCGCATCTATGCGTCCTTCAAGTTCTTCCTCTACACCTTCCTCGGCTCGGTGCTGATGCTGGTGGCGATGATCGCCATGTATCGCATGGCGGGCACCACCGACATCCCGACGCTGCTGACCTTCGACTTCCCGTCGGACAACTTCCGCCTGCTGGGCATGACCGTGGTCGGCGGCATGCAGATGCTGCTGTTCCTGGCCTTCTTTGCCAGCTTCGCGGTCAAGATGCCGATGTGGCCGGTCCATACCTGGCTGCCCGACGCGCACGTGCAGGCGCCGACCGCCGGCTCGGTCCTGCTGGCCGCGGTGCTGCTGAAGATGGGCGGCTACGGCTTCCTGCGCTTCAGCCTGCCGATGTTCCCGGTCGCCAGCGGCGTGGCCCAGCCCTATGTCTTCTGGCTGTCGGCCATCGCCATCGTCTACACCTCGCTGGTGGCGCTGGCGCAGTCGGACATGAAGAAGGTCATCGCCTATTCCTCGGTCGCCCACATGGGCTACGTGACCATGGGCGTCTTTGCCGCGAACCAGATCGGCGTCGACGGCGCGATCTTCCAGATGCTGTCGCACGGCTTCATCTCGGGCGCGCTGTTCCTGTGCGTCGGCGTGATCTACGACCGCATGCACACGCGGGAAATCGACGCCTATGGCGGGCTGGTGAACCGGATGCCGGCCTATGCGGCGGTGTTCATGTTCTTCACCATGGCGAACGTGGGCCTGCCCGGCACCTCGGGTTTCGTGGGCGAGTTCCTGACGCTGATGGGGGTCTTCCGGGTCGACACCTGGGTGGCGCTGGTCGCGACGTCGGGGGTGATCCTGTCGGCGGCCTACGCGCTTTGGCTTTATCGCCGGGTGACGCTGGGCCAGCTGATCAAGGAAAGCCTCAAGTCGATCACCGACATGACCCCGCGCGAGCGCTGGGTGTTCATTCCGCTGATCGCGATGACGCTGATCCTGGGCGTCTATCCGCGGTTCGTCACCGACGTGACCGGCCCGGCGGTCGCAGCGCTCGTCCAAGACTACAACCAGAGCCAGCCGGCGGCACCCGTCGCCACGGCCCAAGCCAGCCACTAGGGGACGGACATGACCTCGCTCGATTTCTCGACCATTCTGCCCGAGGTGGTGCTGGCCGGATACGCCCTTGCCGCCCTGATGGCGGGGGCCTATCTCGGCAAGGACAGGCTGGCCCGGACGCTGCTTTGGGTCACGGTCGCGGCCTTCCTGCTTGTCGCGGCGATGGTGGGCCTGGGCAGCCATGCCGACGGCACCGCCTTCCACGGCATGTTCATCGACGACGGCTTCTCGCGCTTTGCCAAGGTGGTGACGCTGGTCGCCGCCGCCGCCGTGCTGGCGATGAGCGCCGATTACATGCAGCGTCGCAACATGCTGCGCTTCGAGTTCCCGATCATCGTGGCGCTGGCGGTGCTGGGCATGATGTTCATGGTCTCGGCAGGCGACCTCTTGACGCTCTACATGGGGCTGGAGCTGCAATCGCTGGCGCTTTACGTCGTCGCCGCCATGCGCCGCGACTCGGTGCGCTCGTCCGAGGCGGGGCTGAAGTATTTCGTCCTCGGCTCGCTTTCCTCGGGCCTGCTGCTCTATGGCGCCTCGCTGGTCTACGGCTTTGCCGGCACCACCGGGTTCGAGGGCATCGTCTCGACCATCCAGGGCGGGCATCTGTCCCTGGGCGTGCTGTTCGGGCTGGTGTTCATGCTGGTCGGCCTGAGCTTCAAGGTCTCGGCCGTGCCCTTCCACATGTGGACGCCCGATGTCTACGAGGGTTCGCCCACGCCGGTGACGGCCTTTTTCGCCACCGCGCCCAAGGTTGCGGCCATGGCGCTGATCGCGCGGCTGGTCTTCGACGCCTTCGGCCATGTCATCGGCGACTGGAGCCAGATCGTCGCGGCGCTGGCGGTGATGTCGATGTTCCTAGGTTCGATCGCCGGGATCGGCCAGACCAACATCAAGCGGCTGATGGCCTATTCCTCGATCGCGCATATGGGCTTTGCCCTGGTCGGCTTGGCCGCCGGCACCGCCATCGGCGTGCAGACCATGCTGCTTTACATGACCATCTATGCGGTGATGAACATCGGCACCTTCGCCTTCATCCTGTCGATGGAGCGCGACGGCGTGCCAGTCACCGACCTCGCTTCGCTGAACCGTTTCGCCTGGACCGATCCGGTCAAGGCGCTGGCCATGCTGGTGCTGATGTTCAGCCTGGCGGGCGTGCCCCCGACGCTGGGCTTCTTTGCCAAGTTCGGCGTGCTGACGGCGGCGGTCGATGCCGGCATGGGCTGGCTGGCGGTGCTGGGCGTCATCGCCTCGGTCATCGGCGCCTTCTATTACCTGCGCATCGTCTATTACATGTATTTCGGCGGCGAATCCGAGGGGATGAGTTCGCGCATGGGCGCGGTGCAATACCTGGCGCTGATGCTGCCGGCCCTGGCCATGCTGGTGGGCGCGATCAGCATGTTCGGCGTCGATGCCGCCGCCGGCCGTGCCGCCGAGACCCTGGTCGGCCCGGTCGCCGCTGTCGAACAGCCCGCCGAGACCCTGCAAGCCGAGCCCGCGCAAGGTGAGTGATGCCTGGCCCGAGCGCGTGGCCCGCCATGTGCTGGCCCGCACCGACAGCACCAATGCCGAGGCGCTGAAGCTGGCGCCCGGCCTTTCCGGTCCCGCCTGGGTGATGGCCCGCGAGCAATTCGCGGGCCGTGGCCGTCGCGGGCGCGAATGGGTCATGCCGGCGGGGAATTTCGCCGGCACGCTGGTCCTGCGCCCGCAGGGCGGGCCGATGGCGGCGGCGCAGCTGTCCTTCGTCGCGGCGCTGGCGCTTTACGATGCGCTTGGCCTGGCCTGCGGGCCGGCCGCGCGGCTGGCGATCAAGTGGCCCAACGACGTGCTGCTGAACGGCGGCAAGGTGGCGGGCATCCTGCTGGAAAGCTCGGGCTCGGGTCCGGGGGTGCAGGCGGTGGCGGTGGGCATCGGCGTCAACCTGGCGGCGGCGCCCGATGCCGGCGCGGTCGAACCCGGCGCGACCCCGCCGGTTTCCGTGCAGGGCGAGACCGGCCACGCCGTCGATCCCGAGGAATTCCTGGACCTGCTGGCCCCGGCCTTCGCGCGCTGGCAGGCGCAGCTGGACGCCTATGGCTTCGCCCCGATCCGCAACGCCTGGCTGGCCCGCGCCGCCCGGCTGGGCGAGCCGATCATCGCCCGCACCGGCGCGACCGAAAGCCGCGGCATCTTCGAGGGCATCGACGACAGCGGCGCGCTGGTCCTGCGCGGTCCGGCGGGGCGGCAGGTCATCCCCGCCGCCGAAGTCTATTTCGGAGGCTGATCGCCATGCTGCTTTGCATCGACACCGGCAACACCAACACGGTCTTTTCCGTCTGGGACGGCGAGAAATTCGTCGGCCTCTGGCGCATCTCGACCGACCACCGCCGCACGGCGGACGAATATTTCGTCTGGCTGTCCACGCTGATTTCCCTGCAGAAGCTGGAACTGAATATCGACGCCTGCATCATCAGCTCGACCGCGCCGCGGGTGGTGTTCAACCTGCGCGTGCTGTGCAACCGCTATTTCGACACCCGTCCGCTGGTGGTGGGCAAGCCGGACTGCCTGCTGCCGGTGGCGCCGCGGGTGGATTTCGGCACCGTGGTCGGCCCCGACCGGCTGGTGAACACCTGGGGCGCCTATGAGCGGCACGGGCCGGACCTGATCGTGGTCGATTTCGGCACCGCGACGACCTTCGACGTGGTGGACACCGACGGCGCCTATGTGGGCGGCGTCATCGCGCCGGGGGTGAACCTGTCGCTCGAGGCGCTGCACATGGGCGCGGCCAGCCTGCCGCATGTCGATGTGACCATGCCGCCCAAGGTGATCGGCACCAATACGGTGGCCTGCATCCAGTCCGGCATCTACTGGGGCTATATCGGCCTGGTGCAGGGCGTGGTGGACAAGATCCGCGAGGAACGCGGGCGGCCGATGAAGGTTATAGCAACGGGCGGGCTTGCACCGCTGTTCGACCAGGGATTTGATTTGTTCGACGTGATCGAGGACGATTTGACCATGCACGGCCTGCGCCTGATCCATGATTACAACAAGGAGATGGGCAATGGCTGAGCGCCTGATCTATCTGCCGCTGGGCGGCGCGGGCGAAATCGGCATGAACGCCTATGTCTACGGCTACGGCCAGCCGGGGCGCGAGCGGCTGATCGTCGTCGACCTGGGCGTGACCTTCGGCGACATGGATTCTGCGCCGGGCATCGACCTGATCATGGCCGATGTCGCCTGGCTGGAGCAGAACCGCGACCGCATCGACGCCATCTTCATCACCCACGGGCACGAGGATCACGTCGGCGCGCTTGGCCTGCTGTGGCCCAAGCTGCAAAAGCCGGTGCATTGCCGCCGCTTCACCGGCGCGCTGGCGCGGCTGAAGCTGGAAGAGGCCGGCCAGCCCGTCGACCAGCTGCATATCCACGCCCCGCGCCCCGCGGTGGTGACGGCCGGTCCCTTCCGGGTGCAATTCGTGCCCGTCAGCCATTCGATCCCGGAAAGCTCGGCGCTGATCATCGACACGCCGGCGGGCCGCATCGTGCATACCGGCGATTTCAAGCTGGACGGCACCCCGGTGGTGGGCGAGCCCTTCGACCCGATCCTGTGGCACGACATCGCGGGCGAAGGGCAGGGGGTCAAGGTTCTGACCTGCGATTCCACCAATGTCTTTTCCCCCCATCCCGGCCGGTCCGAGGCGGTGCTGGCCAATCCGCTATTGGATTTCGTCATGGCGCAGCGGCAGATGGTGGTGGCGACGACCTTCGCCAGCAACATCGCCCGCCTCAAGACCCTGGCCGAGGCCGGCCTTGCCGCCGGCCGCAAGATCTGCCTGCTCGGCCGCGCCATGCGCCGCATGGTGACGGTCGGGGTCGAGACCGGGATCCTGACCAATTTCCCGCCGGTGATCGGCCCCGAGGAGGCCTCGGAACTGCCGCGCGACAAGGTGATGCTGATCGTGACCGGCAGCCAGGGCGAACGCCGCGCCGCCAGCGCCCAGCTGTCGCGCGGCCGCTACCTGGGGATCGAGCTGAAAGAGGGGGACAGCTTCCTCTTCAGCTCGCGCACCATCCCCGGAAATGAGCGCGGGGTGATCCGCATCATGAACGCGCTGTCGGAAATGGGCGTGGACCTCTATGACGGGGACGACGGCACCTATCACGTCTCGGGCCATGCCAACCGCCCGGACATCGAGGCGGTCCACGATCTGTTGAAGCCGCAGATCGTCATCCCGATGCATGGCGAGCATATGCACCTGCGCGAACATGCCAAGCTGGCGCAGGCGCGCGGCATTCCCGCGGCGGTGGCGACCAACGGCACCATGCTGGACCTGACCGGCCCGGTGCCGCGGGTGGTGGACCAGATCGACACCGGCCGGCTTTACCTGGACGGCACGGTGCTGATCGGCGCCATGGACGGTGTGGTGCGCGACCGCATCCGCATGGCGCTGAACGGCCATGCCATGGTCTCGGTCATCATCGACGAGGACGACACGCCCCTGCCCGACGCCTGGGTGGAACTGTCCGGCCTGCCGGAACTGGGCCGCGCCGGCGTGCCGCTGGCCCGCAATATCGAAAGCGAGCTGGCCGAGTTCCTGGAACGCGCCGACGACCGCACGGTGATGGACGACGACCGCCTGGAAGAGGCGATCCGCAAGATCACCCGCCAGGTCTCGATGGAGGAGATCGGCAAGAAGCCCGAGGTGACGGTGGTGATCTCGCGCCTCGCCGCCGAGTGACCGGACCGGCTGGACCAAGCATGAGCGAATTCGACCCGACCCCACCGCGCCGCAATTTCTATGGCCGCCGCCACGGCAAGACCCTGCGCCAGTCGCAAAAGGGCTACCTGTCCGAGGATCTGGGCAGCCTGCGCCCGCGCGGCATCACCGTCCAGGACAACCCCGAGCGCAAGCCCATCGACCCGGCGGCAATCTTCGGCGACGACCGCCCGGTCTGGCTGGAGGTCGGCTTCGGCGGCGGCGAGCACATGGTCCACATGGCCGCCCGCTATCCCGAAATCGGCATCATCGGCTGCGAGCCCTTCATCAACGGCGTCGCCATGCTCCTGGGCAAGATCCGCGCGGCGGGCGTCAGCAATGTCAGCGTGCATCCCGGCGATGCGCGCGACCTGATGGACGTGCTGCCCGATGCTTCGATCTCGCGCGCTTTCCTGAACTATCCCGACCCCTGGCCCAAGGCGCGCCACCACCGCCGCCGCTTCGTCACGCCCGAGCATCTGATCCCGCTGGCCCGCGTCATGCGGCCGGGCGCCGAGTTCCGCGTCGCGACCGACATCCCCGATTACGTTCGCCAGACGCTGGAAGAGGTGCCGCAGGCCGGTTTCGAACTGATCGCCGAGGGGCCTGAGCCCTGGGACGACTGGCCCAGCACCCGCTATGAGCAAAAGGCCCTGCGCGAGGGGCGGGCGCCGCATTACGTCACTTTCCGCCGCAAGGGCTGATTGCAACCCCGGCCCGTGACCGCTATCACCTTGCGCGACACGCACCAGGGGGCCTTCATGTCACATTCCGCCGAACCGCTGCCGATGACCGCCCGCCGCTCGGGCCCCCTGGCCGGCGAGGCCAAGGTGCCGGGCGACAAGTCGATCAGCCACCGCGCGCTGATCCTGGGCGCGCTGGCGGTGGGCGAGACCCATATCACCGGGCTGCTGGAGGGCCAGGACGTGCTGGACACGGCCTCGGCGATGCGGGCCTTCGGCGCGCAGGTCGAGCGCCTGGGCGAGGGGGAATGGCGGGTGAGGGGCGTCGGCGTCGGCGGCTTCGCCGAGCCCGAGGGCGTGATCGACTGCGGCAATTCCGGCACCGGCGTGCGGCTGATCATGGGCGCCATGGCGACGACGCCGATCACCGCCACCTTTACCGGCGACGCCAGCCTGTCGCGCCGGCCGATGGGCCGCGTCACCGACCCGCTGGAGTTGTTCGGCGCTCAGGTGACGGCCCGCGAAGGCAAGCGCCTGCCCCTGACCATCAGGGGCGCGGCCGATCCGGTGCCGGTGCGCTACAAGACCCCGGTCGCCAGCGCCCAGATCAAGTCGGCAGTGCTGCTGGCCGGCCTGAATGCGCCGGGCGAGACGGTGGTGGTCGAATCCGAACCGACCCGCGACCATACCGAACGCATGCTCGCGGGCTTCGGCGCCAGCATCCGCAGCGAGACGACGGATGAAGGCCATGTCATCACCCTGCAAGGCCGGCCGGAACTGAAGCCGCAGCCGGTGGCGGTGCCGCGCGACCCGTCCAGCGCCGCCTTTCCGGTGGCGGCGGCGCTGATCGTGCCCGGCTCGCAGATCCGCGTCCCCGGCGTCAGCCGCAACCCGACCCGCGACGGGCTCTATGTCACCTTGCTGGAAATGGGCGCCGACATCAGCTTCCAGAACCAGCGCGAAGAGGGCGGCGAGCCGGTCGCCGACCTCGTCGTCCGCCATGGCCCGCTGAAGGGCGTGACCGTGCCGCCCGAGCGCGCCGCCAGCATGATCGACGAATTCCCGATCCTCTCGGTCATCGCCTGCTTTGCCGAGGGCACGACCGTCATGCAGGGCGTCCACGAATTGCGCGTCAAGGAAAGCGACCGGATCGAGGCCATGGCCACCGGCCTTGTCGCCAATGGCGCGGCTGTCGAGACCACCCCGGACACCATGACCGTCCATGGCAAGGGCGGGCTGACGGGCGGCGCCACCTGCGCCACGCATCTCGACCACCGCATCGCCATGTCCTTCCTGGTCGCGGGCCTTGCCTCCGAGCAGCCGATCACGGTGGACGACGGCGGCCCGATCGCCACCTCCTTCCCGGATTTCCTGCCGCTGATGCGCGGCCTCGGTGCGCGGATCGACTGAAACCGCGCAGAAGCCGGGGGCTGTCTGCCCCCGGACCCCCGAGGATGCTTATGCACGAAAGAAGCACAGGCGGCGCCGGATGGGGCGCCGCCTGTGGTCTTTCTCCGTTGCACAAATACCCATGCGACAGTGCCGCCGGGCGGGGTCTAGCCCGCCTTGGCGGCTTCGGGATAGCCGATCCCTGCCAGCGCCTCGCGGATCTCGTCCAGGATCGCCGGGTCGTCGATGGTGGCGGGGGTCTTGAAGGGCTCGCCATCGGCGATCTTGGCCATGGTGGCGCGCAGGATCTTGCCCGAACGGGTCTTGGGCAGCCGGTCCACCACGCAGGCCGACTTGAAGGCCGCGACCGGGCCGATCTTGTCGCGCACCAGCTTGACCACCTCGCGCACCACCTGCTCATGCGGCGTCGCGACCCCGGCCTTGAGGCACAGGAAGCCGACGGGCGACTGGCCCTTGAGGCTGTCCGCCACGCCGATCACCGCGCATTCCGCGACGGCGGGATGGCTGGCCAGCACCTCTTCCATGGCGCCGGTCGACAGCCGGTGGCCGGCGACGTTGATCACGTCGTCGGTGCGCGCCATGATGTAGAGATAGCCCTCCTCGTCGATATAGCCGGCATCGCCGGTCTCGTAATAGCCGGGGAAATGGTCGAGATAGGACTTGCGAAAGCGGCTTTCGGCATTCCACAGCCCCGGCAGCGTGCCGGGCGGCAGGGGCAGCTTGACCGCGATGGCGCCCAGCGTGCCTGCGGGCACCGGGTGGCCGGCCTCGTCCAGCACCTGCACGTCATAGCCGGGCATCGGCACCGACGGGCTGCCGAGCTTGGTCGGCAGGGTCTCGATGCCGATGGGATTGGCGGCGATGGCCCAGCCGGTCTCGGTCTGCCACCAGTGATCGACCACCGGCACGCCCAGATGTTCCTGCGCCCATTTCACCGTGTCGGGGTCGGCGCGCTCGCCGGCCAGGAACAGGGCTTGCAGGTCGTGCAGCTTGTAGCGGCGGATCCATTCGCCCTCGGGATCCTCGCGGCGGATGGCGCGCAGGGCGGTGGGGGCGGTGAAGAAGCTCTTGATGCGGTGGTTCTGGATGATGCGCCAGAAGACGCCCGGATGCGGGGTGCCGACCGGCTTGCCCTCGAAGACCACGGTGGTCGCGCCGGCGATCAGCGGCCCGTAGCAGATATAGCTGTGGCCGACGACCCAGCCCACGTCCGAGGCGGCCCAGAAACGGTCGCCGGCGGCGATGTTGTAGATGTTGGTCATCGACCATTGCAGCGCCACCAGATGGCCGGCGGTATGGCGCACCACGCCCTTGGGCTGGCCGGTGGTCCCCGAGGTATAAAGGATATAGGCCGGGTGGTTGCCCTCGACCGGGACGCATTCGGCGGGCTTCACGCCGTATTGGAAGCCGTGCCAGTTGAAGTCGCGGCCCTCGACCAGCTTGGCCACCTCCTGCTCGCGCTGGAAGATCACGCAGAACTCGGGCTTGTGCTGGGCCATGTCGATGGCGGCGTCGAGCAGCGGCTTGTAATGGACGACCCGGTTCGGCTCGAGCCCGCAGGAGGCGGCGATGATCGCCTTGGGCTGGCAATCGTCGATGCGCACCGCCAGCTCGTTCGCCGCAAAGCCGCCGAAGACCACGGAATGGATGGCGCCCAGCCGGGCGCAGGCCAGCATCGCCTCCAGCGCCTCGGGGATCATCGGCATGTAGATGATGACGCGGTCGCCCTTTTCGACGCCGCGCATGCGCAGCGCCCCGGCCAGCGAGGCGACGCGATCCTGCAATTGCTTGTAGGTGATGCCCTTGGACGACAGCGTGATCGGGCTTTCGTGCTGGATGGCGACCTGGTCGCCGCGGCCGGCCAGGACATGGCGGTCCACCGCGTTCCAGCAGGTGTTGACCATCCCGTCCGAGAACCATTCGTAGATGGGGGCCTTGTCGTCGAAAAGCGCCTTCGAGGGCTCGCGCTCCCAGTCGATCGCCCCGGCCGCCTGCATCCAGAAACCCTCGGGATCTGCCTGCCAGGCGGAATAGATCTCACGATATCCCATGAACCAACTCCTCCCCGGATGAATGGGCCGGAGTTATGCGCGCCCGAGGCCAGGGCGCAAGGATGTTATCGCCCACAGTCGCGGGGTGCGACGGAAAGTTTTGCAGAATGCCGCGCCGCGGCGTGAAATAGTTTGCAAAGGGCGCGGGACTTTGCTGCGCGCTGAAAAACCCGTGCCGTTTTGCAAAAACCGGCCGGCCGGGCGGGGCGGCGGCAGAATCACCGCGCCCCCGCCCGCCTGCGCCTAGCGATAATGATCGACCGGGGTGCCGGCGATGGCGCTCATGTTCAGCAGCCCGCGGGTGGTGATCGAGGGGGTGACGATATGGGCGCGGTTGCCCATGCCCATCAGGATCGGCCCGACCTCCAGCCCGTTGGCCTTGAGCTTGAGCGCGTTGCGCACCCCCGAGGCCGAGTCGGTGCCCGAGAACACCAGCGCGTTCGCCGCCCCCTCGATGCGCGAGCGCGGCAGCAGGCGTTCGCGGATCGCGGGGTCGAGCGCGGAATCGACATGCATCTCGCCGTCGAAGATGAAATCGACGCCGCGCGCCTCGAGGATCGCCAGCGCGGCGCGCATCTTGCGCCCCGACTCGGTGTCGAGGTTGCCGAATTGCGAATGGCTGCACAGCGCGACCTTGGGCGTCACGCCGAAGCGGCGGACATGGCGGGCGGCGCCGATGGCGGCCTCGGCCACCTGTTCGGGGGTGGGGGCGTGGTTGACCTGGGTGTCGGCGATGAACAGCGGCCCGTCCTCGAGGATCATCAGCGACAGCGCGCCATGCGGGCGCAGCCCGTCGCGGGCCAGGATCTGGGTGATATAGTTCAGGTGCCAGCTGTATTGGCCAAAGGTGCCGCAGATCAGGCTGTCGGCTTCGCCCCGATGCACCATGACGGCGCCGATGGCGGTGGTGTTGGTGCGCATGATGGCGCGGGCAATGTCCGGCGTCACGCCGCGCCGGGCCATCAGCTCGTGATAGGTGCCCCAGTAGTCGCGATAGCGCGGGTCGTTTTCCGGGTTCACGATCTCGAAGTCGCGGCCGGGGCGGATCGGCAGGCCGGCGCGCTCGGCGCGCATCTCGATCACCTCGGGGCGGCCGATCAGGATCGGCGCGTCGGTGGTTTCCTCGAGCATGGCGTTTGCCGCGCGCAGCACCCGCTCGTCCTCGCCCTCGGCAAAGACGATGCGGCGCTTGGCGGTGGCGGCGGCCTCGAAGACCGGGCGCATGATCAGCGCCGAGCGGAAAACCGAGCCGTCCAGCTTGCGCTTGTAGGCGGCGACGTCCTCCAGCGGCCGGGTGGCGACGCCGGTCTCCATCGCGGCGCGGGCGACGGCGGTGGAGACGACGCCGATCAGCCGCGGGTCGAAGGGCTTGGGGATCAGGTAATCCGCACCGAAGCTCAGCTTCTCGCCGCGATAGGCCATCGCCGCCTCGGCGCTGGTGGTGGCGCGGGCCAGCGCGGCGATGCCCTCGATGCAGGCCAGCTGCATCTCGTCGTTGATCGTGGTCGCGCCCACGTCCAGCGCGCCGCGGAAGATGAAGGGAAAGCACAGGACGTTGTTGACCTGGTTCGGATAGTCGCTGCGCCCGGTGGCGATGATCGCCTCGGGGGCGACGGCACGGGCATCCTCGGGCAGGATCTCGGGCGTGGGGTTGGCCAGCGCAAAGATGATCGGCCGCTTGGCCATCCGGGCCACCATCTCGGGCTTCAGCACGCCGGGGCCGGACAGGCCCAGGAACAGGTCCGCGCCCTCGATCACCTGGTCCAGCGTGCGCAGGTCGGTCTTTTGCGCATATTCCGCCTTTTGCGGCGTCATCTCTTCGGTCCGGCCCTCATGGACCAGGCCGGCGATGTCGCAAAGCCAGACGTTCTCGCGCTTGACGCCCAGCTTCAGCAGCATGTTGAGGCAGGCGATGCCGGCCGCGCCGCCGCCGGTCGAGACCACCTTGATGTCCTCGAAACGCTTGTGGGCGATGTGCAGGGCGTTGGTCGCGGCGGCGCCGACGACGATGGCGGTGCCGTGCTGGTCGTCGTGGAAGACCGGGATGTTCATCCGCTCGCGGCACAGCTTCTCGACGATGAAGCAGTCGGGGGCCTTGATGTCTTCCAGGTTGATCGCGCCGAAGGTCGGCTCCAGCGCGCAGACGATCTCGGCCAGCTTCTCGGGGTCGGGCTCGTTCAGCTCCAGGTCGAAGCAGTCGATATTGGCGAATTTCTTGAACAGGACCGCCTTGCCCTCCATCACCGGCTTCGAGGCCAGCGCGCCGATATTGCCCAGTCCCAGCACGGCGGTGCCGTTCGAGACCACGGCGACGAGGTTGCCGCGCGCGGTATAGCGGGCGGCCGTGGCGGGGTCGGCCTTGATCTCCAGGCAGGCTTCTGCCACGCCGGGCGAATAGGCGCGGCTCAGGTCGCGGCCGTTGGCAAGGGGCTTGGTCGCCCGGACCTCGAGCTTACCGGGGCGCGGATACTCGTGATAATCCAGTGCCGCCTGCCGGGCGTTGTCCTGCCTGCGTTCTTCCATCGCCAGACCCTCTCCTCTCAAGATGGTTCAGCGTTAAACTATTTTTTTGCCGGGGAACAGGGGGCATCGCGGAAGCGGGCGGGGATGCGCCGCTCTTGCGCCGCTCTTGCATCGTGCGGGGCGCGCGCGCAAACTCCTGATCCGGTCGGACGGGCAGGCGAAAGGTGGGGGCTATGGCGCTTCTGGATGCGGCGCGCGAGGTGCGCGAAAGGGCCTATGCGCCCTATTCCAACTTCAAGGTCGGGGCGGCGGTGCGCGGCGCCTCGGGACGGATCTATGCCGGCTGCAACGTCGAGAACGTGGCCTATCCCGAAGGCACTTGCGCCGAGGCCGGCGCCATCGCCGCCATGGTCGCCGCGGGCGAGACCGAGATCGTCGAGGTCGCCGTCATCGCCGACTCGCAAGGCCCGGTGCCGCCCTGCGGCGGCTGCCGGCAGAAGCTGGCCGAGTTCGGCCGCCCCGAGACGCCGGTGCTGCTGGCCACGACCCGCGGCGACGAACTGGCCACGACCATCGGCGAGCTGCTGCCCGGCCGTTTCGGCATCAGCCACATGTCGGGCACCGAATGAGCCTTGCCGGTCCCCGCCCCGATCCGCGTCCGGTGATCGCCGCCGTGCGCGACGGGCGCGGGCTGGACGCGGCGGGGGCCGCGCTGATCGCGCGCGGCCTGGCCGACGGCTCGGTCAGCGACGCGCAGGCCGCGGCCTTTGCCATGGCGGTGCTGCTGCGCGGTCTGGACGAGGCGGGCCGGGTGGCGCTGACCCGCGCCATGCGCGATTCCGGCGACGTGTTGCGCTGGGATCTGCCGGGGCCGGTGGTGGACAAGCATTCGACCGGCGGCATCGGGGACACGGTCAGCCTGGTCCTTGCGCCGCTGGTGGCCTGTTCCGGCGCCTATGTGCCGATGATCTCGGGGCGCGGGCTGGGCCACACCGGCGGCACGCTGGACAAGCTCGAGGCGATCCCCGGTTTCCGCACCGCGCTGCCCGAGGCCGAGTTCCGCCGCGTCACCGGGCAGGTCGGCTGCGCCATCGTCGCGGCGGGGCGCGAGCTTGCGCCGGCCGATGCGCGGCTTTACGCGATCCGCGACGAAAGCGCGACGGTGGGCTCGATCGACCTGATCACCGCCTCGATCCTGTCCAAGAAGCTGGCGGCGGGGCTTGATGCGCTGGTGCTGGACGTCAAGCAGGGCAGCGGCGCCTTTCTGCGCGGCCCCGATGCCGCGCTGGCCCTGGCGCGCGCGCTGGTCGATACCGCGACCGGCGCCGGCTGCCGCACCCGCGCCTATGTCACCGACATGGATCAGCCCCTGGCCCGCGCCGCCGGCAATGCGCTGGAACTGCGCGAGGCCATCGCCGTGCTGACCGGCGGGCAGGGCGCGCTGCGCGACCTGTCGCTGGCGCTCTCCTCGGCCTGCCTGGAGCTGGTCGGGCTGACGGGGGCCCTGCAGGCGCTGGAAAGCGGCGCCGCGGCCGAGCGTTTCGCCCGCATGGTCGCGGCCCAGGGCGGGCCGGCCGACTTGCTGGAGCATCCCGACCGCCACCTGCCGTCCGCGCCGGTGATCCGCGCCGTGCCCGGCCATGGCCGCGTCGCCGCCATCGACACCGAGGCGCTGGGTCATGCCGTGGTCGCGCTTGGCGGCGGGCGGCTGCATGCCCGCGACCGGATCGACCCGCGCGTGGGGCTTGCGCAGATGCTGCGCATCGGCGAAGAGGCGGGCGAGGGGCGGCCGCTGGCGCTGGTCCATGCCGCCTCGGAGGCGGCGGCCGATGCGGCGGCCGCCACCGTCGCGGCCGCCTATCTGCTGGGCGATGGCCCGGAGCCGGGGCCGTTGATCCGCAGCGAGGTAACATGACCGACAGACGCGCCTTCCTGATCGTGATGGATTCGGTCGGCATCGGCGGCGCGCCCGACGCGGGCGCCTATTTCAACGACGGCCTGCCCGATACCGGCGCGAACACGCTGGCCCATATCGCCCAGGCGCGGCCGCTTACCATGCCGCATCTGGACGCGCTTGGCCTTGGCGCCGCGATCCGGCTGGCCAGCGGCGAGGCGGCACCGGGCCTCGGCGCCCGGCCGCAGGGGCTGTGGGGTGCGGCGACCGAGGTTTCGCGCGGCAAGGACACCCCCTCGGGCCATTGGGAGATCGCGGGCGTGCCGGTGCCCTGGGACTGGCACTATTTCCCCGACACCCGCCCGGCCTTTCCGGCCGATCTGGCCCAGCGCATCGCCCAGGCCGCGGGAACCGGGGGCATCCTGGGCAACGAACATGCCTCGGGGACCGAGATCATCGCCCGGCTGGGGGCCGAGCATCTGCGCAGCGGCTGGCCGATCTGCTATACCTCGGCCGACAGCGTGTTGCAGATCGCTGCGCATGAGGACGCCTTCGGTCTAGACCGGCTCTATCGGCTTTGTCAGGATGTGGCCGCCATGGTCCACCCGATGCGCGTCGGCCGGGTCATCGCCCGGCCCTTCCTGGGCGCCGAGGGCAGTTTCGCCCGCACCCCGAACCGCCGCGACTATGCCATCGCCCCGCCGGGCCCGACGCTGCTGGACGTGGCGCAGGAGGCGGGGCGGGCGACCCATGCGGTGGGCAAGATCGGCGACATCTTCTCGCATCGCGGCATCTCGGCCCTGCACAAGGGTCGGTCGGACGCCGACCTGGCCGGCCATCTGCTGGCCTTGGCGGATCAGGCCGAACCGGGCAGCCTGACCTTCGCCAATTTCGTCGAATTCGACAGCCTTTATGGCCATCGCCGCGACGTGGCGGGCTATGCGGCGGCGCTGGAATGGTTCGACGGGGTGGCCGGTGCGCTGATGGCGCGGCTGCGGCCGGGGGATCTGGCGATCTTTACCGCCGACCACGGCAACGACCCGACCTGGCACGGCACCGACCACACCCGCGAGCGCGTGCCGGTGCTGGGCTGGGGTTGTGGCGTGCGCGAAATCGGCCAGGTCGGTTTCGCCGATATCGCCGCCTCGGTCGCCGCGCATCTGGGCCTGCCGCCGGTCGGGCCGGGGAGGTCGTTCCTGTGAAATCGCTCAAGAAGATCGAGTTGCACCTGCATCTGGAGGGCGCGGCGCCCCCCGGCTTCATCCGCGCGCTTGCGGCCGAAAAGCACCGCGACATCGCCGGCATCTTCGACGACCGCGGCGCCTATGCCTATCGCGATTTCAAGGAGTTCCTGCGCGTCTACGAGGCCGCGACCTCGGTCCTGGCGACGCCGCGGGACTATGCCCGGCTGCTGTCCGAGGTGCTGGCGGAATGCGCCGAAGAGGGCGCGATCTATGTCGAGCTATTCGTCTCGCCCGAGTTCTGCGGCGGCGCGGATCTTGCCGCATGGCGCGACTACCTGGCCGCCATGGAGGAGGCCGCGGCCCAGGCCGAGCGCGACGGCATCGCCAGCCGCGCCGTGCTGACCTGCATCCGCCATTTCGGCCCCGAGCGCGCCCGCAAGACCGCGATCTGCGCCGCCGAGACCTCGGGCGGCTGGGTCGCGGGCCTCGGCATCGCCGGGGCCGAGGACGTGGGCGAGCTTGGCGATTTCGCCTGGGCCTTCGATTGCGCGCGCGAGGCCGGGCTGGGCCTGACCGCCCATGCCGGCGAATGGCGCGGGCCGCAATCCATCCGCGATGCGCTGGCCCTGGGCGTCACCCGCATCGGCCACGGCATCCGCGCCGTCGAGGACGTGGCGCTGCTGCGCGACCTGGCCGAACGTGGGATCACGCTGGAGGTCTGCCCCGGCTCGAACGTGGCGCTGGGGCTGGCGCGGGACTGGGCAGCCCATCCCATCGCCCGGCTTGCCGACGCGGGCGTGCGCGTCACCGTCTCGACCGACGATCCGCCGTTCTTCCACACCACGCTGTCGCAGGAATATCAGCGGCTTGCCGATGCCTTCGGCTGGGCCGAGGCCGAGTTTCGCCAGATGAACCTCTGGGCCGTCGACGCGGCCTTCTGCGACCAGACCACCCGAACCCGCCTGCGAAAGGAACTGACATGACCCAAGCGCATCTGACCGTCGTCGATCACCCGCTGGTGCAGCACAAGCTGACGCTCATGCGCGACAGGACCACCTCGACCGCCGGTTTCCGCCGCCTGCTGCGCGAGATCAGCCTGCTTCTGGCCTATGAGGTCACGCGCGAGCTGGAGATGACCACCATCCGCATCGAGACCCCGCTTTGCGAGATGCAGGCGCCGACGCTGGAAGGCAAGAAACTGGCGCTGATCTCGATCCTGCGGGCCGGGAATGGGCTGCTCGATGGTATCCTTGAGCTGATCCCGGCCGCGCGCGTGGGCTTCATCGGGCTTTACCGCGACCCCGAGACTTTGCAGCCCGTGCAGTATTATTCCAAGGTTCCCAGCGCGCTGGACGCACGCATGACCATCGTCGTCGATCCGATGCTGGCGACGGGCAATTCCTCGGTCGCGGCCATCGACCTGCTCAAGGCGGCGGGGGCGCGCAACCTGCGCTTCCTGTGCCTGCTCGCCTCGCCCGAGGGGGTGGCGCGGATGCGCGAGGCCCATCCCGACGTGCCGATCGTGACCGCGGCGCTGGACGAGCGACTGGACGAGCATGGCTATATCGTGCCCGGCCTGGGCGATGCCGGCGACCGCATGTTCGGCACGAAATGAGGCCGCGTTAACCGGGCCTTCAGGGCTTTCGGCCTATCACCGGGTCATGGGTGATTCGAGGATGGGGCCATGCGGGCAATTCTGTGGCTAATGCTGGTGCTGCTGCCGGGGCTTGCGCTGGCGCAATCGCCGCGCCCGGCCGAAGAGCCGCCGGCGGATTTCCCGGCGCGGCAATATATCGACAGCCGCGGCTGCGTCTTCCTGCGCGACGACCTGGGCGGCTGGGCCGCGCGGCTGGCGCGCGACGGCACGCCGATCTGCGGCTATCCGCCGACGCTTTCCGCCCGCGGCGCCCAGGGCGAGCCGAAGCTGCGGGCGCTCGCCCCGGCGGCCGGGCGCAGCCGGGCCGAACTGCTGGAAGAGGCGCTGTCGCAGCAAGTCGTCACCAACCTGCGCCCCGGCGAACTGGCCAGCGATCCCCGGCCGATGGAGCATCTGCCGGATCTGGGCCCCGAGCCGCATTCCCCCGCCCCGGCCGATGCGCTGCGGGCGGCGCTGGCGGCGGCGCCGGCGCTGCGCCAGGGCATGGGCGCCGCCCTGCATCCGAACCGGCGGCTGTGCGAGTTGCTGGGCTATGACGACGGGCCGGGCGCGGCCGGGCTGGACGATCCGACGCAGGGCTATTGCGCGGGGCTGCCGAAGTCCGAACTGTCGCGGCTCAGCTTCATGCGCCCGGTGGGCAGTGCGGCGGAGGCTGGGACGACCGTCGCGCCCGCCAGCGAAACCGCCGCCGGAACCGCCCGGCCGGTGCCGCCTCCTGCCGCAAGGCCGGCGGCGCAAAAGCCGGCTCCCGCCAAGCCTGCACCCGTATCCGCACCCGTGGCCAAGGCGCCCGAGGCGTCGCGCGGCAAGGCGCCGGCATCCCCTGCCGCGCCGCCCGCGGTCGGGATGATCCCCGCCGGGGCGCGCTATGTCCAGGTCGGCACCTTTGCCGATCCGCGCAATGCCGAACGCGCAGCCGCGCGCATCGCGCAGATGGGCTATCCGTTGCTGCGCGGCAAGGACCAGGCCGGCGGGCGCGAGGTGCAGTTCCTTGTCGCCGGCCCCTTCCCGGACCGGGAAAGCATCGTCCGGGCGCTCGACGCCATCCGCAAGGCAGGGTTCCGCGATGCCTTTCCCCGCTGACCGCGGGTCACTGGTCGCAGATCTCCTGCAGCGCGATCCATTCGCGGTCGGCAAGCACGGGGCGCGGTTCGGCCGTGCGAAAGGGATCGGCCTCGATCAGGCCCAGCACCGCCTCTCCGGTCGGGTCGAGCGAGCGGGCATAGGGCTCGCTCGAGATGCCGGCGCGGGTGAAATAGGCTAGCAGCGGCTCGTCCTCGGGGCGGGGCAGGGGGCCGGCCAGCAGTTTCTCGCCATAGCCCGACAGCGATTTCGCCGGCAGCGTCCCGGCGGTCAGCAGGTGAAAGGTGGCGCGCGGCCCGGCATGGCGCAGCGCCGCCAGCAGCGGGTCGTCGCGGACCGCCGCCGCCTGGGCGGCCAGGATATGGCCGGCCGCGACCTCGGGCGTCACCTGGCCCGCGATCAGGTCTTCGCCGATGACGGTGATCGGGCCGGGCAGGCGAAGGGCGCCGCGCAGGCTGGCCGGCACCACCACGATCTGCGCATCCGGGCCGATCAGCCGCATCGCCAGCTTCTGGCGCACCATGTCGCCCGCGGGGCGCGAACAGGGGCTGCCGGTGGTCTTGGCGATCTCGGCCAGCACAATGCGCCCGATCTCGGCCCGCTGCGCCGGGGGGGCGATGTCGGCGGCGTGGCGCACCAGCGCCGGCGGCACCCAGAACACCGCCAGCAGCGCCATGACCCCGGCGGCGCTCAGCATCAGCCCGCCGCGCAGCCGGCCGGGATGCGGCTTGCTGGCCTCGATCACCTGATGCACCTTGGAAATGGCCGAGATCATCAGCTCGTCGTCGATCTCCAGCTCTTCGCCGGCATCGAGGCCGCCCGGCGCATAGCGCGCCGGCAGCTTGCCGGGGTTGAGCCGGGTGACGGCGGGCAGCGACCAATGCGCCAGCGGCACCTCGGAACGCGGATCGGTCAGCACCAAGGTCGCATCCCCGAAGGAAACGATGACGTCGCGCAGCTGCGATCTGGGCGATTCGCGCCAGATTCCTGCGGCTTCCAGCCTTTGATATTGGTTCAGCGCCGTCATTTGCGCGCCATCGGCCCTTGCTGTCCTGTCCTGACCATAAGCCAAGCCGGGCGGCGGTCAACTCTGCCCGCTGTCACGATAATTTCCCCGCCGGGGCCGCGGCTTGCAAGGGGCGTCGCGCCGGAAAACCGACCGGCTTGCGCGGGCATGGCCAGCCCCAGGCGGCGCGCGCCCGGCCGGGACGGGTCCGCGGGCCCGTCCTGCCCGCCGCCCCGCGGCTTTCCGGCACCTTCGGCCGGGAAGGCGGGCGCCGGCAAGAGAGGGCACGGCGCCGAACCCCCTGCGCGGCCTTTGCGCAAGGGGTCGCCAGCGGCTGCGGGGGAAGGGAGCGGGCCGGCCGGCGCCAAGGCCGGGTCAGGCGGTTTCGGGCACGGTCATGCCGCGCTCGCGGGCCAGTTCGCGGATGCGGTTCTGCAGCTTCTCGAAGGCGCGGACCTCGATCTGGCGGATCCGCTCGCGCGAGACCTCGTAGCGCGTCGAAAGATCCTCGAGCGTCATCGGGTCGTCGCGCAACCGGCGCTCCATCAGGATGTCCTTTTCGCGGTCGTTCAGCACGTCCATGGCGGCAAGCAGCATCTCGCGCCGCGCCGAAAGCTCGTCGGCCTCGGCAAAGGCCTGGGCCTGGTCGGCGTCCTCGTCCTCCAGCCAGTCCTGCCATTGCGCGGTCGATTCGCCGTCGCCGGACCCGACCGTGGCGTTCAGCGAGGCATCGCCCCCCGAAAGCCGGCGGTTCATGTCGATGACCTCCTGCTCGGTCACGTTCAGGTCATGGGCGATCTGGGCGACGTTTTCGGGGCGCAGGTCGCCTTCCTCCAGCGCGCCCAGCCGCGACTTGGCCTTGCGCAGGTTGAAGAACAGCTTCTTCTGCGCCGAGGTGGTGCCCATCTTGACCAGCGACCAGGACCGCAGGATGTATTCCTGGATCGAGGCGCGGATCCACCACATCGCATAGGTGGCCAGGCGAAAGCCCTTTTCCGGGTCGAAGCGCTTGACCGCCTGCATCAGGCCCACGTTCGCCTCGGAGATGACCTCGGCCTGCGGCAGGCCATAGCCGCGATAGCCCATGGCGATCTTGGCGGCGAGCCGCAGGTGGCTCGTCACCAGCTTCTGCGCGGCCTCGGCGTCCTGGTGGTCGACCCAGGCCTTGGCCAGCATGTATTCCTCTTCCGGTTCCAGCAGGGGAAACTTGCGGATCTCCTGCAAATAGCGGTTCAGGCCCTGTTCGGGGCTGGGTGCCGGAAGGTTGGTGTAGTTCGCCATCTGAAAATTCCCTGTCCCGCGCTTGGGCGGGTAATTGTGAACGCTGTCGGCGCGCTCCGGGTTCCGTCAGCCCGGTGCCCGGCGCAAGGTCGCCAGCAAGCCGGCCATGTCGGGCGGCAGCGGGCTGGCAAAGGTCAGCGCCTGGCCGCTGACCGGGTGGTCGAAGCCCAGCTCGGCCGCGTGCAGGGCCTGGCGGGGAAAGGCGGCGACGGCCGCGGCGGCATCCGCCCCCAGCGCCCGGACCGAGGCCCGCCTGTTGCCACCATAGACCGGGTCGCCGACCAGGCCCAATCCCGCATGGGCCATATGCACGCGGATTTGATGCGTCCGCCCGGTCTCCAGCCGGCATTCGACCAGCATGGCGGCGGGGGGCGTGCCGAAGGTCTCGATCACGCGGGCGCGGGTCACGGCATGGCGCCCGTTCTGGAAGCTGACCGCCTGGCGCTGCCGGTCGCCGGGATGGCGGCCGATCAGCGTGGCGATGCGCAGCACGCCGCCCGGCTCGAACCCCACGCCCGGCAGGCCGCGCAGCCGCGCATCGGCCGGGTCGATCATGCCATGCGCGACGGCCAGGTAGCGCCGCCGCGCCGTGTGGTCGGCGAATTGCCGCGCCAGCCCCTGGTGCGCGCGGTCGGTCTTGGCCACCACCAGCAGGCCCGAGGTTTCCTTGTCGATGCGATGCACGATGCCGGGCCGGGCCGCGCCGCCGATGCCCGACAGGCTGCCCGCGCAATGCGCCAGCAGCGCATTGACCAGCGTGCCGTTGGGCGCGCCGGGCGCGGGATGGACCACCATGCCGGCGGGCTTGTCCACCACGATCAGGTCGCCGTCCTCATAGGCGATCGACAGCGGGATCGGCTCGGGCTGCGCGTCCAGGGGCTCGGGCGCGCCGATCTCGACCAGGTAGTCGCCGGTCTCGGCCCGCGCCTTGCCGTCCGTGACCGGCCCCGAGGGCCCCCGGACCGCACCCTCGGCGATCAGCCGGGCCAGGCGCGAGCGCGACAGCGCCGCCTGCTCTGGCGCGGCAAGGGCAAGCGCCTTATCAAGGCGCTCGGACAGTCCTTCGGGGATGGTGATGAGGATTTCGGCCATGGCACGGGATGATAGGCTGGATGCGGGACCAGAGGAAGCGTTGCCGATGCTGCGCTGGCTGCGCATCCTGGTGACGGCCCTGGCGGCGGTGATGGGCATCGGCATGCTGGTGATCGCGGCGCTGCTGTGGCTGCGCCTGTCGCAGCCGCCGCTGCCCGAACTGCCCGAGCAGGTCGCCCTGCCCGAGGGCGCGGTGCCCGCCGCCGTCACCTTTGCCCGCGACTGGCTGGTGGTGGTGACCGAGGCGGGCGAGGTGCTGCTTTACGACAGGCAGGGCCGACTGCGCGAAACGGTTCAGCCCTGACCTTCGCCGGTGCCGAGCGGGCCGGTCGAACTGACCGAGGCCACGCCCTTGCCCTCCAGCGCGTCGAGGCGGGCGCGCAGTTCGGCATTCTCGGACCGGGCCTTGATCGCCATTTCGCGCACCGCCTCGAATTCCTCGCGGGTGACGAAATCGCGCTCGGCCAGCCAGCGGTCGATCCAGCCGTTGAAGGCGGTCTGCGCCTCGTCCTTGGCGCCCTGGGCCACGCCCATGGCATTGGTCATCAATTTCGAGAGATCGTCGAGAAAGCGGTTGTTCGCGGTCATGGCGGGCCTTTCGGTTCAGCGAGACCCCCTATATGGCGCTCGGGGCGCGGCTGTTCAATTGCCTGACAGCGCCGGTTGACACCCGGCCGCCCCCGCGTAGCCTGCCCGCGCCGAAACGAGGAGCCCATGATCCCATTTCCCGACATTTCGCCCGAGATCTTCACCATCCATCTTTTCGGCATGGAATTCTCGTTGCGCTGGTATGCGCTGGCCTATCTGGCCGGGCTGCTGATCGGCTGGCGCATCATCGTCGCGCTGATGCGGCGGCCGCGGCTTTGGGGCGACGCGGCGCCCATGCCGCCCGAGCGGGTCGAGGAACTGCTGACTTGGGTGATCGTCGGCGTGGTGCTGGGCGGGCGGCTGGGCTTCGTGCTGTTCTACGAGCCGGGCTATTACCTGGCCAATCCGGGGCAGATCCCGGTGATCTGGCAGGGCGGCATGTCCTTTCACGGCGGCTTCCTGGGTGTGGTTCTGGCCTCCTGGTGGTATTGCCGGCGCCACGGCATCCCGGCGCTGCGGCTGGCGGATGCGCTGTCGGTGGCGACGCCGATCGGCCTGGGCCTGGGCCGGGTGGCGAATTTCATCAATGCCGAGCTGTGGGGCCGGCCGACCGACGCGCCCTGGGGCGTGGTCTTTCCCGGCGAGGCGGCGCAGAACTGCCCCGGCATCACCGGCCCCTGCGCCCGCCACCCGAGCCAGCTTTACGAGGCCGGGCTGGAGGGCGTGCTGCTGGCCGGCCTGCTTCTGCTGCTGGTCCGGGCCGGGGGGCTGCGCCGGCCGGGGCAGGCGCTGGGGCTGTTCCTGACCGGCTATGGCCTGTCGCGTTTCGTCGTCGAGTTCTTCCGCCAGGCCGATGCGCAATTCATCACCCCCGACAATCCGCTGGGCCATGTGCTGGGCGGGGCGGTCTGGGGCGTGACCATGGGCCAGCTGCTGTCGCTGCCGATGGTGCTGGTCGGGCTGGCCTTCCTGGCGCGCGCCCGCGCCCGGCCGGCGGTGCCGCAAGGCGCGGCATGACGCCGCTCGGGCGCCTGATCGCCGCGCAGATCCGGCTGTCGGGGCCCATGGCCCTGGACGAATACATGCGGCTTTGCCTGCTCCATCCCCAGCATGGCTATTACGCCACCCGCGACCCCTTCGGCGCGGGCGGCGATTTCACCACCGCACCCGAGATCAGCCAGATCTTCGGCGAGATGATCGGCCTGGCGCTGGCGCAGGCCTGGCTGGACCAGGGCCGTCCCGTGCCTTTTACCTTGGCGGAAATCGGGCCGGGGCGCGGCACGCTGATGGCCGACATCCTGCGCGCCATCCGCATCGTGCCCGGCATGGCCGAGGCGGCGCGGGTGGCGCTGGTCGAGGTCTCGCCGCACCTGCGCCGGGTGCAGCGCGACAGGCTGGGCGACATCGCCCACCTGGACGATGTGTCGCAGCTGCCGCAGGCGCCGCTGTTCCTGGTCGCGAACGAGTTCTTCGACGCCCTGCCGATCCGCCAGTTCCAGCGCGGCGCGCAGGGCTGGGCCGAGCGGGTGGTGGCGCTGGATGCCCAGGGCGGGCTGGAGATGGGGCTGGTCCCGGCGGCCGATGCCGCGCTGCCTGCCGCGCCCCAGGGCGTGATCCGCGAAACCTGCCCCGAGGCCCTGCCGATCGTCGCGCAGGTTGCCGGGCGGATCGCCGCGCATGGCGGCTGCGCCATCCTTGTCGACTACGGCGGCTGGGACGGGCAGGGCGACACCTTCCAGGCCCTGCGCCGCCACCGGCCCGAAGATCCGCTGGCCAATCCGGGCGAGGCCGACCTGACCGCGCATGTCGATTTCGCCCCCCTGGCCGCGGCGGCGCGCGGCGCGGGCGCGCGCGTCTCGCGCATGGCGACGCAGGGCGACTGGCTGAAGCGGCTGGGGATCGAGGCGCGCGCGCAGCGCCTGGCGCGCCTGGGCGATGCGGGTGCGATGGCCGCGCTTCATCGCTTGACCGCGCCCGATGAAATGGGACACTTGTTCAAGGTGCTGGCCTTATGGGCTCGCCATGCGCCCGTCCCCGCCGGATTCGAGCCCCTGGACGACGATGCAGACGACGCTTGAGATCCTGACCCATCCGCTGCTCGCCTCGGTGCGGCATGGCTTCTTCACCCGGCGCGGCGGCGCCTCCTCGGGGCTGTTTTCGGGGTTGAACTGTGGCTACGGCTCCAGCGACCAGGCCGAGATCGTCAGCATCAACCGCGCCCGCGTGGCCGCGGCGATGGGCGTGCCGCCCGCCGGGCTTGCCACCGTGCATCAGGTCCATTCCGCCGAGATCGCGGTGTTGCGCGCCGGTGACGACCCGGCCGCCGTCGCCGGGATGCGCGCCGACGGCATCGTCACCGACCAGCCCGGCGTGGCGCTGGCGGTGCTGACCGCCGATTGCCAGCCGATCCTGCTGGCCGACCCCGAGGCGGGGGTGATCGGCGCCGTCCATGCCGGCTGGCGCGGGGCGCTTTCCGGCGTGATCGAGGCGGCGGTCGGCGCGATGAACGACCTGGGCGCCAGCCGCATCCGCGCGGTGATCGGCCCCACGATCAGCCAGCGCGCCTATGAGGTCGGCGAGGATTTCATGGACGAGTTCCTGGCCGAGGAACCCGGCTATCACCGCTTCTTCGCCGGCGGGCCCAACGGGCGGCCGATGTTCGACTTGCCTTCGTTCGGCCTGATGCGCCTGCGCGAGGCCGGTGCCGAGGCCGAATGGACGCGGCATTGCACCTATTCCGACCCGGACCGCTTCTTTTCCTATCGCCGCAGCACGCATCAGAACCAGGCGGATTACGGCCGGCTGATCTCGGCGATTGCGTTGTAGGGCGCCGGCCAGGGCTGCCCGGGGCGCTGCACCAAGCCGTCGGCTGCGGCCGTCATTCCTCGGGACGGTATCCGTGCCGGTTGCGCGCCATGGCGATGGCGGTCGAGCGGCGCACCGACCGGGCAAAGGACAGCACCAGCGCCGCGGCCATGACAAAGGCCACCCCGCCCAGCGAGTAGGATAGAAAAATCCAGCCCAGCGACAGCTTGAACCCCAGCGCCAGCCCGGCGCCGGCCAGGCCGCCCACAACCCCGGCGAGCATATAAAAGACGACCTCGCCGCCATGGAAGCGGCCGTTTTCCTCGCCCCCCTCGCATCCGTCCCTGACGGGTGCGGCAAAACGGAACCCTTTGCGCATAATGGACAAAAGGGGAGAAGCCCCGTAAGAAATCCAGCTTTCGCTGGAGTAAATCAGGTTGCGAGGTGCCGTGTCAAAAGGGTTCCGTTTTGTCAATGCGTCCGGGGCGGGCGATGCGGCGGGCGAAACGTATCGCACCGGGCCGAACCTGGGGATTTCGCATGAAAATTGGCTATGCACGGGTGTCGACCGAGGACCAGCGGCTGGATCTTCAACTGACGGCGCTGAAACGCGCGGGATGCGTCAAGGTATTCAAGGACCATGGCCTGTCCGGTTCGGCCATGGCCCGGCCGGGGCTAAAGCGGATGCTGGCCTCGTTGCGGTCCGGGCAGACGCTGGTCGTCTGGCGGCTTGACCGGCTGGGCCGGTCGCTGGTCGGCCTGGTCGAGATCGTCGACGAACTGGGCCGGCGGGGCATCGACTTCCAGTCGCTGACCGAAGAGGTGAATACCGCCTCGCCCGGCGGGCGGCTGGTCTTTCACATCATGGCCGCGCTGGCCGAGTTCGAGCGCACCCTGATCAGCGAGCGCACCAAGGCCGGCATGGCCGAGGCACAGCGCCGCGGCAGCCATGTCGGCCGCCCGCCCATCCTGTCCGAACAGCAGGTGGCCGAGGCGATCCGCGCCGTCGAGACCGAGTCGATCAAGAGCATTGCGGCCCGATACGGCATCCACGCCCGCACCTTGCAGCGCCAGTTCCGCAAGGTGCAGGGAACCGACCGAACTGCGCAGGAAGCGGTGCCGCCGCGGGGAATTTTCGTGCCCGGCCGGTTGCCCCCGCCTTAGCCGACCATCGCCGCGCGTTCCTCGACGATGCTGAAGGGCACGCCTGGCTCGTCCTTGGCGCAGCGGATCACCAGCGAGGTCTTGACCGAGGCCACGTTCGGCGCCGCCGTCAGCTTCTCGGTCAGGAAGCGCTGGAAGCTGGTCAGGTCGGGCGAGACGCATTTCAGGATGAAGTCGATCTCGCCGTTCAGCATGTGGCATTCGCGGACCAGCGGCCATTCGCAGGCCAGCGCCTCGAAGGCGGAAAGGTCGCGCTCGGACTGGCTCATCAGCCGGACCATGGCAAAGACCTGCACCTCGAAGCCCAGCTCGCGCGCGTCGATGTCGGCATGGTAGCCGCGGATATAGCCCATCTCCTCCAGCGCGCGGACGCGGCGCAGGCAGGGCGGGGCGGAAATGCCGACGCGGCGGGCCAGCTCGACATTGGTCATGCGGCCGTCGGCCTGCAACTCTGCCAGAATTTTGCGGTCGATTTCGTCAAGTCTGGCGGCGGTCATCGCATCCCCTGGTTTGCCTTGCGGGCAAAAAACATGCCGGAAACTATCCCGCGGGGCCGGATTGCGCAACATTCTTTCCACCGATGCGCGAAGGGGCCTTATGGATTGCATGCGAGGCCGGCGGTGATTAGCTAAGGCTGCGCCAAGCGAGAGGTTCCCTGCCATGTCCCATGTTCCCGCCGAGATCGCCGCCGATGCCAGCCTGCCCGCCCACAGCCGCGTGCTGATCGTGGGCTCGGGACCGGCCGGCTATACCGCCGCCGTCTATGCCGCGCGCGCGATGCTTTCGCCGGTGCTGATCCAGGGCATGCAGCCGGGCGGCCAGCTGACCATCACCACCGAGGTCGAGAACTGGCCGGGCGAGACCGAGATCCAGGGCCCCGACCTGATGGTCAGGATGGAGGCGCATGCCCGCGCCATGGGCGCGCGCGTCTTCGTCGATACGGTGACGCGGCTGGACCTGGGCCGGCGGCCCTTCGTGGCGGAACTTGATTCGGGCGCGCGCATCACCGCGGATGCGGTGATCCTGGCCACGGGCGCCCAGGCGCGCTGGCTGGGCCTGCCCAGCGAAGAGAAGTTCAAGGGCTTCGGCGTCTCGGCCTGCGCCACCTGCGACGGCTTCTTCTATCGCGGCCGCGAGGTCGTGGTGGTGGGCGGCGGCAATACCGCGGTCGAGGAGGCGCTGTTCCTGACCAATTTCGCCAGCAAGGTGACGCTGGTCCATCGCCGCGACAGCCTGCGGGCCGAAAAGATCCTGCAGGACCGGCTGTTCCGCAATCCCAAGGTCAGCGTGCTGTGGGATCACGAGCTGGTCGAGGTGCAGGGCGAGAGCCAGCCGCCCGGCGTGACCGGCGTCAGGGTGCGCCATGTCCGGCAGGGGACCGAGCAGGTGGTGCCGGCGGACGGCGTCTTCATCGCCATCGGCCATGCGCCGGCCTCGGAACTGGTCAAGGACCAGCTGGAGCTGCATCACGGCGGCTATGTCAAGGTCGAGCCGGGCACGACCCGGACCTCGATCCCCGGCGTCTTTGCCGCCGGCGACCTGACCGACCATGTCTATCGCCAGGCGGTGACCAGCGCCGGCATGGGCTGCATGGCGGCGCTGGACGCCGAGCGCTACCTGGCCGAGCATGACATGGCCGGCGAGCCGAACCCGCACGCGGCCGAGATCCCGGCCTGATGGCCGGGCCCTTGCCGCATCACCAGCCGATCCGCGCGCTTCTGGTCAGCCCCGAGGCCGGGCAGAAGCTGCGGGCCGAGGCGGCGCGCATGGCCGCCTGGGATCTGACGCCCCGGCAATCGGCCGACCTGGGCCTGCTGATCGGCGGCGGCTTCCTTCCGCTGCGGGGCTTTCTGACCCAGGCGGATTACGATTCGGTGCTGGCGGGGATGCGGCTGGCCTCGGGCGCACTCTGGTCCATGCCGCTGGCGCTGGAGGTCGATGCGGATTTCGCGGCCAGGGTCGAGCCGGGCGAGGACATCGCCATGCGCAGTCCCGGCGGCGCGGTCATGGCCATCCTGTCGGTTACGGACAAATGGAGCCCGGACGGGGTCGAAGGCGCGGATCTGCCGGGCGCGGCCGGGCCGGTCTGCCTGGGCGGGCCGGTCAAGGGGCTGCAAGTCGAGGGGCTGCAAGTCGAGGGGCTGGAAGGTGCGGGGCTGGAAGGTGCGGGCGACGCCCATCCTGGGCCGAACGCCTGGCGGGCGCGTTTCCGTGCGCAGGGCTGCGAGCGGGTGCTGGCCTGCGATCCCGCCGATGCGGCCGCGGCGGCGCGGCTGGCCAGCGAGCTTGGCGCCGAACTGCTGACGGTCGGGGCCGAGCCGCGCCATGCCGGCCCGCGCGAGGCGCTGTGGCAGGCGCTGGTCCGGCGCAATCATGGCGCGACGCATCTGCTGCTGCCCGCCGATCCGGCCGCGCAGGCGCTGCTGCGGCAATACCGGGACGAGATCGGGCTGGAGCTGGTCGAGGCCGGGGACGGCCAGGCGCGCAGCCGATAACGGCCCCTGCCGCGCGGCGGGATCGGCATTTCCTGATGCTATCGGAAGGGTGGGAGCCGCCCCGCAGGCGGCGCGCATGTCGCCATCGCCGCCGCCTTGCCCGGCGGCGGCATCGGCATCCTGCGGCTTAGTGGACGCTGACCGGGGTCAGTTCGTTCTGGCGGGCCAGCAGGAAGGCCAGGCTGCGATCCTTGACCAGGGCCAGCCGCTCTCCATCCGCGCCATGCACGGCGTAAAGCGCATCGGCGCCGGGCACCTGGCGGCGCACCTCGTCGGGCAGGCTGTCCATCGCGACGCGGCGGATGTAGACGATGTTGCCCGCGCTTTCCGGGCCGAAATCGAATTTCTCGTTCATTTGCGATCCCCTTTCACTTGCGGCTGATCGGTATGGTCTGCACGATGCTGTCGGGCACCGAGCGGCGCAGGTCGATGTTCAGAAGCCCGTTTTCCAGCCCCGCCGACACCACCTCGACCCCGTCCGCCAGCACGAAGCTGCGCTGGAAGGCGCGGGCCGCGATGCCCCGGTGCAGGAAGACGCGGCCTTCCTCGGCCTCGGCCTGGCGGCCGCGAACCACCAGCTGGCGGTCCTCGAGCGTGATCGACAAGTCGTCCTCGGAAAAGCCGGCCACGGCCAGCGTGATGCGAAAGCCGTTCGGCCCCTGGTGTTCGATGTTGTAGGGCGGATAGCCCTCGGCGCCCTTGGCGGCCCGTTCGGCCAGGCGTTCCAACTGGTCGAACCCCAGCAGGAACGGATGAGCGGCCAGACTGATCTTGGTCATTCCCAAGCCCTTTGCATCAAAGCGACTGTCGGCCGGACCCCGGAACGGCGATCCGGCAAGACCAATATGTGGACGGAGGCCGCCGGAAACAAGGGTTTGCCGCGTCGCAGCCGCGCGGCGTCACGGCCGCAGGCCGCAGGCGGCCATCGCCGCCCGGATCGCCCGGCCCGAGCCGGCCAGCGGCAGGCTGCCGCGGCCGCGGTCGTCCGCAAGCTCGACCCCGCTGCCGCCCAGCAGCCCCGCGAGCATCGCCGAGCCGCGCGCCGCCTGGGTCGCGCGCATGCCGCCGCTTGCAGCAAAGGGCTGCGCCATCCGCCGCCCGTCGATGCGCAGCACCAGCGAGCCGGGCGAGCCGGCCATGCCCTCGACGGCGACCAGCCCCTCGCTGCCGCGCTGGCACATGTAGCTCAGCGCCAACCGCCCGGATTGCACGCGGGCGTAATGCGTCCTGCCGCCATCGGCCGTGCCGTTGCGCCAGCCCGCGCCCTGGCTGGGTGGCTGGGCGGGTTGGCGGCTGGGTGCCGCCTGCTCGCATTGCTCGGCCACGCAGGCGTGATAGCGCGGGTTCGAGGCGGGACCGAAGTGATAGAGGCAGGAATTGACGCAAAGCTGCATCTGCTCGCCCTCGGCTTGCGCATGGGCCGGGGCAAGCGGGGCCAGCAGCAGCGCAAGCGCAAGGGCGCAGGGCCTGAGGGGGGCGGTGCGGGGCATCGGCTTCTCCTGCATGGGGTTCGGCTGCAAGTTTCGGGGCGAAAGCCGCTTCGGGGCAAGCGTTTTTCCGAACCGGCCGGTCCGCGTTAACGCGTTCCCGCAAAACCATTAACAACGCCCGGAGGCCGCGCTATAACCAAGGCGATCCAGCCCGAGGCCCGAGATGAACGCCCAACATGAGATGTCCCATGAAGAGATCACCCGCGCCAAGCTGGAGGTGCTGCGGCGCGAGCATCGGGATCTCGACGAGGCGATCGCCGCGCTGTCGAGCCAGAGCCTGACCCATTCGCTGACCCTGCAACGGCTGAAAAAGCAGAAGCTGGCGCTGAAGGACCGCATCGCCCGGCTCGAGGACGAGCTGACCCCCGACATCATCGCCTGATTGCATGATCCCGCCCGGCGCTGTAGGGCGGGGCGCAAAAGGGGGTCGAGCCATGGAAAAAGCCGCCGAAAAGCCCGCCGGGAAGCCTGTCGGAATCATCATGGGCAGCCAGTCCGACTGGCCGACCATGCGCGAGGCCGCCGCCATCCTGGACGAATTGGGCATCGCCTACGAGGCCCGGATCGTTTCCGCCCATCGCACGCCGGACCGGCTGTGGGACTATGGCAAGACCGCGGTGGCGCGCGGGCTCAAGGTCATCATCGCCGGCGCCGGCGGGGCCGCGCATCTGCCGGGGATGATGGCCAGCAAGACGCGGGTGCCGGTGATCGGCGTGCCGGTGCAGACCAGGGCGCTGTCGGGCGTCGATTCGCTTTATTCCATCCTGCAGATGCCCAGGGGCTATCCGGTCGCCACCATGGCCATCGGCGCGGCAGGTGCCGCCAATGCCGGGCTGATGGCGGCCGGCATCCTGGCGGTGTCCGATCCCGATCTGGCCGCGCGGCTGGATGCCTGGCGCCAGGCGCTGTCCGATTCCATCCCCGAGGAGCCGAAGGATGAGTGAACTGAAACCCGGCGCCACCATCGGCATCCTGGGCGGGGGCCAGCTGGGCCGCATGCTCTCGGTCGCGGCCAGCCGGCTGGGCTATCGCTGCCATGTCTACGAGCCGGGCGCCGCGCCGGCAGGCGACGTGGCGCATCGTCTGACCACCGCGCCCTATGAGGACGAGGCCGCGTTGCGCGCCTTTGCCGAATCGGTCGACGTCATCACCTATGAATTCGAGAACGTGCCGACGGCGGCGCTGGACCTGCTGGAATCGCTGCGCCCGATCCGGCCGAACCGCCGCGCGCTGGCCGTGTCGCAGGACCGGCTGGCGGAAAAGGATTTCCTGGCCGGCATCGGCCTGCGCACCGCCCCCTATCGCAGCGTGGAGACCGAGGCCGACCTGCCCGAGGCGCTGGCGGCGCTGGGTGCGCCCGCGATCCTCAAGACCCGGCGGCTGGGCTATGACGGCAAGGGGCAGATCCGCTTTTCCGATGCGGGGCAGCGGGACTGGACCGGCGCGCCCTCGGTGCTGGAGGGCTTCGTGGATTTCTCGGCCGAGATCAGCGTCATCGTCGCGCGCGGCGCCGACGGGCAGGTCGCGGCCTATGATCCGGGGCTGAACGTCCATCGCGACGGCATCCTGCGCACCACCACCGTGCCCTGCGGCCTTCCGGCCGGCCTCTTGACCGATGCGGTGCTGGTCGCGGGCCGCATCGTCAACGCGCTGGACTATATCGGCGTCATGGGGGTCGAGCTGTTCGTGACCCGCGACGGGCTGGTGGTGAACGAGATCGCGCCGCGCGTGCATAACTCGGGGCATTGGACGCAGGCGGGCTGCGCCGTGGACCAGTTCGAGCAGCATATCCGCGCCGTGGCCGGCCTGCCGCTGGGCGACGGCCAGCGTTACGCCGATGTCGAGATGGAGAACCTGATCGGCGACGACGTGCTGCGCATCCCGGAACTGCTGAAGCAGCCGCGCGTGCAGCTTCATCTTTACGGCAAGGGCGAGGCGCGCCCCGGCCGCAAGATGGGGCATGTCAACCGGCTGCCGTAAAGGCGCCGGCCAGGCGGTCGAATTCCTCGCGATTGCCGGGAATGCCCAGGCGGATCCAGTGCGGATGCCAGGGAAAGATGCGGCTCCAGATGCCGGCACGGGCCAGCAGGTCGCATGCGGCCGGCGCGTCGGGGGTGTCGTAGAGCCGGAACAGATGCGTGCCGCCCACCAGCGGCCAATGCGGGGTGACGATCTGGTCCAGGTGCAGCGCGGCCTCGGACAGCCAGACCACGGTGTCGTCGATCCATGGCGCATCGGCCAGCGCCTGGGTGCCGATCTCCAGCGCCGGGCCGCTGACCGACCAGGGGCCGGCGCGCTCGGCCAAGCGGGCAAGCGTCTCGGGCGCGGCGATGGCAAAGCCCAGCCGCAGCCCGGCAAGGCCCCAGAACTTGCCGAAGCTGCGCAGTACGGTGACGTTATCGGGCCGCGCGCCCGCCATCGACAGGTCGGGGCGGGGATCGGCAAAGCTTTCGTCCACCATCAGCTGCCCGACCGTCGCGGCAATGGCGGCGACCTGCGCGGGCAGGAATTCGCGCCCGTCCGGGTTGTTCGGGTTCACGATCACCGCCAGATCGGCGCCGGCCAGCGCGGCCGGGTCGGCGGGCTCGGCCACCTCCCAGCCGGCGGCGCGCAGGCTGGCGGCATGTTCGTTATAGGTCGGCGACAGCACTGCCGCGCGCCGCCCCGGCAGCACATGCGGCAAAAGCTGGATCGCCGCCGAGGCGCCGGCCAGCGGCAGGATCTGCTCTGGCGGGCAGCCGAATCGGACGGCGGCCGCGGCGCAAAGCCGGGCGGTATCGGCGGCCGTCGGCAGCGCGGTCAGGGCATGGGCCGAAAGCGGCCCCGCCGAACTTGCCGGGTTTGGCCAGGGCCGGCGGTTGATTCCCGTGGACAGGTCGATCCAGTCCGCCCGGCCGAAGCGGCTGGCCGCCTTGTCGATGTCGCCGCCGTGGTCGCGCATGGGCAATCCTCCCTGGCCGCCCTTGAACCTGCACGAAAGCCGGCGGTCAAGCGGCGGAGCCTGGCTGTCGCGATCCGGTAACGGAATTTTCGCTTTACACCCTCGTGGAACCGGCACACGATATGTTGTAGGCGCATCCCGGAAACTACGCCGGGTGTAGTCTGGGCCACCAAGGGTTGGGGTTTCGACCTTGCCCCGCTCTCAGACAGGCAGGGGGACAGGACATGGCACAGCTGGACTTCATCCATAGCGATGACATCCATCCCATCGACATCGTGGAAACCGTCGCGGCGCATCACGAATGGGATTTCGACCGTCTGGCCGAGGACCAGATCGCCATGGCGGTCGAGGGCCAATGGCGCACCTATTCCATCACGCTGGCCTGGTCGCCGCGCGAAGAGGTGCTGCGGCTGATCTGCACCTTCGACATGGACCCCCCGGCCGAGAAGCTGCCGGCGCTCTACGAGGTCCTGAACCTGGCCAACGACCAGGTCTGGGACGGCGGCTTCACCTTCTGGGGGCCGCAGAGGCTGATGGTCTGGCGCTATGGGCTGGTGCTTTCGGGCGACGCCATCGCCAGCCCCGAGCAGATCGACCAGATGATCGGCAATGCCATCCTGGCCTGCGAGCGCTTCTATCCCTGTTTCCAGCTGGCCTGCTGGGGCGACGCCACGCCCGAGGCCGCCATGGACATCGCCATGTCCGAGGCCTACGGTCGCGCCTGAATTCCCGCCTTTGCGCGGGCCAAGTCAGGGGGCAGGACATGGATTTCTCGGATCTGAATGCGCGCGGGCTGGTGCTGGTCGGCTGCGGCCGCATGGGCGGCGCGCTGCTGGACGGCTGGCTGAAGAACGGGCTGGCGGCGCGGGCGGTGCATGTGGTGGACCCCCAGCCGCGGGCGGAGCTGTCGGGTCTGGGTATTTGGATCAACGGAGAATTGCCCGAGGCGCCCGCCGTGCTGGTGATCGCCGTCAAGCCGCAGATGATGGCGGATGTGCTGCCGCGGCTGTCGGTCGGGGCGGGGACGCTGGTCATCTCGGTCGCGGCGGGGGTGACGCTGGGCGCGTATGAGGCGGCCTTTCCGGCGGCGCCGATCGTGCGCGCCATGCCGAACACGCCGGCGGCCATCGGCCAGGGCATCACCGCCGTCATCGGCAACGCCAGGGCCGGCGAGGCCGAGATGGCCCTCGCCGAGGCGCTGCTGTCCGCCGTCGGCCGCGTGGTGCGGCTGGAGGGCGAGGATCAGATGGATGCGGTGACGGCGCTTTCCGGCTCGGGGCCCGCCTATGTGTTTCACATGATCGAGGCCATGGCCGCGGCGGGCGCGGCCGAGGGGCTTTCGCCGGCGCTGGCGCTCGAACTGGCGCGGGCGACCGTGGCCGGGGCGGGCGCGCTGGCCGTGCATGAGGACGAGGATCCGGCCAGGCTGCGCGAGGCCGTGACCTCGCCCGGCGGGACCACGGCGGCGGGGCTTCGCGAGCTGATGGACCCCGAGACCGGCCTGCCGCCGCTGATGCGCCGCACCGTCGCCGCGGCAGCCGAGCGGGGGCGGGAGCTGGGCCGATGAGCGGCCAGATCGCCTGGGCGGATTTCGAGAAGGTCGAGATCCGCGTCGGCCGCATCACCCGTGCCGAGCCATTCCCCGAGGCGCGGCGCCCGGCCTTCAAGCTGTGGCTGGATTTCGGGCCCGAGATCGGCGCCCGCAAGAGTTCGGCCCAGATCACCCGGCATTATGCGCCCGAGGAACTGATCGGCCGGCAGGTGCTGGCGGTGGTGAATTTCCCGCCCCGCCAGATCGGCCCCTTCATGTCCGAGGTGCTGGTGCTGGGCCTGCCCGACACCGAGGGCGAGGTGGTGCTGATCGGTCCCGAACGCGAGGTGCCGGACGGGGGGAGGATGTATTGATGAAGCTTCTGGTGACGCGCCGCATGACGCAGGCGGCGGAACATGCGCTGTCGGCCCGGTTCGAGACCGAGATCCTGGACCGCCGGGACGGCTTGAGCGTCGAGGAGGCGGCGCAGGCCCTGGCCGATTACGACGCGATCATGCCGACCCTGGGCGACCGCTTCACCGCCGAGGCCTTCCAGGCCCGGCCGCGCTGCCGCCTGCTGGCGAATTTCGGCGCCGGCTACAATCATATCGACGTGGCGGCGGCCGCGGCGGCCGGCATCGCCGTGACCAACACCCCGGATGCCGTGACCGAGGCCACGGCGGACATCGCCCTGACCCTGATCCTGATGACCGCGCGCCGGGCGGGCGAGGGCGAGCGGCTGTTGCGCCGCGGCGCATGGACCGGCTGGGAGCCGACGCAGCTGCTGGGCCGCCATGTCACCGGCTGCACCGTCGGCATCATCGGCATGGGCCGCATCGGCAAGGCCATCGCCCGGCGCTGCCATTTCGGCTTCGGCATGGAGGTGCTGTTCCACAACCGCTCGGTGGTCTCGTCGCTGGACTTCCCGGCCCGGCAGGTGGCCGACCTGGACGAACTGCTGGCGCAGTCGGATTTCGCCGTCGTCGCCGTGCCGGGCGGGGCCGAGACCCGGCACATGATCGGCGCGCATGAGCTGGAGCGGCTGGGGCCGCGCTCATACCTGGTCAATATCGCCCGCGGCGACGTGGTCGAGGAGGCGGCGCTGGTCGAGGCCCTGGCGCAGGGCCGGATCGCCGGGGCCGGGCTCGACGTCTACGAGTTCGAGCCGAAGGTGGCGCCCGCGCTTTGCGCCATGGAGAACGTGACCCTGCTGCCGCATCTGGGCACCGCCGCCGAGGAGGTGCGCACCGCCATGGCGATGCGGGCGCTGAACAACCTGGTCGCCTTTGCCGAGGGGCAGGCGTTGCCCGACCGGGTGAACTGATGGTGCCTGGCGCCCGCGCCATGGTGCTGGTTCGCGCCGGCATCGCCGCCGCCGATCCTGCGGCCGCCGTGGCGCGGGCCATGGCCGGGGTGCTGGCCGATCCGCCGGGACCGGGCGGGCGGCCGCCCGCGCCATGACCCAGGCGGCGCTGGAGGCGCTGCCGGGCGCCGAGGCGCTGGCGGTGACCAATGCCGGCAACGACGCGGCGCTGGCCGGCGCGCGGGTCATGCGCGCCGGCCATCCGCAGCCCGATGCCGATGGCGTGGCGGCGGCCGAGGCGTTGATCTCCCGGCTTTCCTCGGCCCGGCCGCAGGACCGGGTGCTGGCGCTGATCTCGGGCGGGGGCTCGGCCATGCTGCCGGCTCGACGCTGGCCGACAAGCAGGCGGTGAACCGGCTGCTCTTGGCCTCGGACGCCGATATTGCGCAGGTCAACCTGATCCGGCAGGGGCTGTCGCGGCTGAAGGGCGGCGGCTGTCGCGGGCGCCGGTTGCGGCGCTGATCCTGTCCGACGTGCCGGGGGACGACCTGCGGGTGATCGCCTCGGGGCCGACGGTGGCGCCGGTCGGCATGCGGGCCGAGGCCGCCGAGCTGGCGCGCAGGCTGGGCATCTGGGAACGGATGTCTGATGTGGCGCGGGCGGTGCTGCGGCGGCCCCAGGACCGCCGCGCCCTGCCGCCGGCCCGCAACATCCTCATCGGCTCGAACGCGCTTTTGGTCGCGGCCATGGTCGCGGCCGGGGCCGATCCGGCGCCCTTGCCGCTTGCGGGCGACGTGCAGGATTGCGCGCGGGCGATCTGGGCCCTGGCGCCGGGGTTGCGGCCGGGCCAGGCGCTGGCCTTCGGCGGCGAGACCACGGTCAGGCTGGTCGGCGACGGCATGGGCGGGCGCAACCAGGAACTGGCCCTGCGGCTTGCGCTGCTGGCCGAGGCGCAGCCGGTGAATTTCGGCTGGGCCTTTACCGCGATCGGCAGCGACGGGCGCGACGGTCCGGGCGAGGCGGCGGGCGGGCTGGTCGGCGCCGGCACGCCGGCCGCGATCCGGGCGGGCGGCATCGACCCAGCGGCGGCGCTGGCCAGGAACGATTCGACCCAGGCGCTGGCGGCGGGCGATGCGCTGGTGCTAACGGGCGCCACCGGCACCAATGTCGCCGACCTGGCGGTGCTGGTGCGCGGCTGAAAGCACGGGCGGCGCCCTGGGCCGCGCGCAAGGCTGCCCTGCGCCCGCCCGCCTTGCCCGTCCTTCCGGCAGGGCCTAAGACCGAAGGGCACGAGCCGCATGACGGGGAACCCCATGAGATCGACCCTCAGCTACATGACCTGGCCCTTCATCGTCACCGGCGCGGGACTGGCGCTCGCCGCCTTCCTGGGCTGGGAATACCATGGCACCGGCTCGGGGGCGCTGGCCTTCTTCCTGATCGCCGGCATCCTGGCGGTGCTGGAGATATCGCTCAGCTTCGACAATGCCATCGTCAATGCCAACAAGCTCAAGCGGATGGTGCCGAAATGGCAGCGCCGCTTCCTGACCTGGGGCATCCTGATCGCGGTCTTCGGCATGCGGGTGATCTTTCCGCTGCTCGTCGTGGTGATCGCCGCCCATCTGGCGCCATGGGAGGCGCTGCGCCTCGCCGCCACCCAGCCGCAGGAATATTCCCGCATCATCCACGAGGCGCACCTGCCCATCGCGGCCTTCGGCGGCTCGTTCCTGATGCTGGTGGCGCTGAACTATTTCTTCGACGAGGCCAAGGACGTGGACTGGATCAAGGGCGTCGAGGCCGCGCTGCGCAAGCTGGGCGAGATCCGCGGCATGGAGGTCGGCTTCGTGCTGATCTGCATGCTGGTGATCGTGGGCCAGCTGCCGGCGGAAAAGGAGCATGCCTTCATCATCGCCGCGATCTGGGGGGTGATCACCTATCTGCTGGTGGACATGCTCGGCCATGTCCTGGATCGCTGGGGCGGCGCCCCCCGACATGCCGACATGGCGCGCGGCGGCTTCGGCGCCTTCCTCTATCTCGAGGTGCTGGACGCGTCCTTCAGCTTCGACGGGGTGATCGGCGCCTTCGCGCTGACCCAGAACCTGTTCCTGATCGCCATCGGCCTTGGCATCGGCGCGATGTATGTGCGCTCGATGACGGTGATGCTGGTCGAGCGCGGCACGCTGGCCGCCTTCCGCTATCTCGAACACGGTGCCTTCTGGTCGATCTTCGTGCTGTCGATCCTGATGTTCGTCCAGACCCTGCGGCCGATCCCGGAAGTGGTCACCGGCCTCCTGGGCGCCTGCTTCATCGGCATGGCCTTCCTCAGTTCGCTGGCCTGGCGCCGCCGCCACCCGCAGGGCTGAGTTCGCCGTTCTTTCCGTTTGCCAAATACCCATGCGACGGTGCCCAGGGGCGCGGTTGCCGGAGTATTTGGGGAACAGAGAAGTCGCGGCCGCGGCGCCCCATTGGAACGGGCGGCGCGGCCGGCGCCGTCCGGGGAGCATTTGGGACACGGTGAACGGCGCCAGGTGTCAGGCGTTGCCCAGCGGCCGCGTCGCCAGCGAGAGCCAATCGCGCACCTCGCCCGCGACCAAGGGCGAGATCTTCTCCCGGACCTGCGCATGATAGGCGTCGAGCCAGGCGATCTCGGCCGGGGCGAGCAGGCCGGGCTCGATGAGGCGACGGTCGATCGGGGCGAAGGTCAGGGTCTCGAAGCCCAGCATCTCGCGCCCGTCGGGGCTGCCCTGTTCCTCGACCACGATCAGGTTCTCGATGCGGATGCCGAAGCCGCCCTCGCGGTAATAGCCGGGCTCGTTCGACAGGATCATGCCGGGGGCCAGCGGGATGTCCGAGATGCGCGAGATCCTGACCGGCCCCTCATGCACCGAAAGGCCGGCGCCGACGCCGTGCCCGGTGCCGTGGTCGTAATCCATGCCCTCGGACCACAGCGGCGCGCGGGCCAGCGCGTCGATATGGCAGCCCGCGAGGCCCTTGGGGAACTGCGCCCGCGACAGCGCGATCATGCCCTGAAGCACGCGGGTATAGGGCCGCCGCACCGCCGGATCGACCGGGCCCATCGGCAGGGTGCGGGTGATGTCGGTGGTGCCGTTGGCATATTGCCCGCCGGAATCGACCAGCAGCACATGGCCGGGCAGGATGCGCAGGTTGCTTTGCCGGTCGACATGGTAATGCGGGATCGCGGCATGCGGGCCGGTGGCCGCGATGGTGTCGAAGCTGATGTCGAGGATGCCGCGCGCCACGCGCAGTTCCTCGAGCTTGGTGGCCACGTCGATCTCGGTCAGCGGCTCGGCGTCCAGATGCGGTGCGCGGGCGTCGAGCCAGCACAGCAGTTCCGTCACCGCGGCGCCGTCCTGCAGATGGGCGGCGCGCATCCCGGCGATCTCGGCCGCGTTCTTGCGCGCTTTCGGCAGGATCACCGGATCCGGGGCTTCGGCGATGGGGGTCTTCATGCTTTCGATCAGCGCGAACACCCGCTCGGGCGCGCTGGCGGGGTCGACCCGCACCGGGCCGGCCAGATTGGTCAGCGCCGGGGTCAGCGCATCGAGCGGCAGGATCGATACCGCATTGCCAAGCGCCGCCCGCACCTCCGCGCCGAACTTGGCCGGGTTGGTGAAGACGGCGACATGGCCGTTCTCCTCGATGATGGCGAAGCCTTGCACCACCGGGTTCTTCGGCACGTCGGCGCCGCGGATGTTCAGCAGCCACGACACCGAATCGGGCAGGGTCAGCACCGCTGCCTGCTGTCCGGCATCGCGCAGCGCGCGGGCGATGCGGGCGCGTTTTTCGGCCGCAGTCTCGCCTGCGATCTCGTCGGGCCAGAGGCGGACCGCGCCCACCGGCGCCTCGGGCTGGTCGGTCCAGATCGCATCGACCGGGTTCGTGTCGAGCGCGATCAGCGCGATGCCCGAGCCGGCCAAGCCCTTTTCCATCTCGCGGATTTCGCGCCGCGTGTGCAGCCAGGGATCGTAGCCGATGCGCCCGCCCTCGGGCAGGGCCTCGCGCAGCCAGTCGGCGGGTTTCGTCTCCGGCCAGGGCACCGGGGTGAAATGCGCGGGGTCCACCTGGGCCTTGACCTGCACGCGATAGCGGCCGTCGATGAACACGCCGGCGCGGTCGGGCGTGACGATGCAGAAGCCGGCGCTGCCGGTAAATCCGGTCAGCCAGGCCAGCCGCGCATCCCGCGCCGCGACATATTCGCCCTGATGGGCGTCGGCGCGCGGCACCAGGAAGCCGTCGAGCCCGCGCGCGGCCAGTTCGCGGCGCAGCGCCGCCAGCCGGGGCGGATGCGCGGCGGGGTCGGAGTGGCTGTCATAGGTCTGGAACATGCTTGCCTCTGGGTCTTGTTCTGGATGTCAGGCGCGGGCCAGCGCCTCGCGCCCGCCGGGCAGGGTGCGGGCCAGCCCGTCGGCCACCGCCTGGGCGCTGCGGCGGTGGTGGAAATCGGCAGCGACGCGGGCGCGGGAGGCCTGCGCCAGCCGCCGCGCCTCGTCGGGATCGGCGTGGAGCCGGGCGATTTCGTCCGCCATGACCTCGGGGCGTTCGGGCGGCACCAGGATCGCGTCGCGGCCCGAGGTGATCAGCTCGTGATTGCCGCCGACATCGGTGACGACCACTGGCATCTCCATCGCCATCGCCTCCATGATCGCGACCGAGATGCCTTCGTTCAGGCTGGCCAACGCAAAGACATGCGCGCGCTCCAGCCCTTCGCGGACCGAGGTTTCGTTGACCGCGCCCAAGAGCGTCACCGCATCGCTGAGCCCCTTTTCCGCGATCAGCGCGTCGAGCTGGCGGTGATAGCCGGTGCCGCCCTGTTCGTCCTCGCCGGCGATCTCCAGCCGGGTATCGATGCCGCGGGTGCGCAGCAGGGCGACCGTCTGGATCAGGTGGTCATGGCCCTTGACCGCGTTCAGCCGGCCGCAGCTGAAGATGCGCAGCGGCTCGCCCGGCGCGGGCGGTTGCCAGGGGGTCTGGCGCCGGATCTGGTCGAGGTCGACGCCCATCGGCGCGACATTGATCACCGCCGGGCGGTCGGTGCCGATCTCGCGCTCGGCCACCTGCGTCAGCAATTGCGAGATGATGGTGGCGAAGCGCGCATGGCGCCATTTCTGCCGCTGGTTCGGCCCGTAGCCCTCCAGCGTCGGGCCGTGCAGGGTCAGGCTGTAGCCGGGCCCGCCCAGCCTTTCGGCGAACATGGCGATATTGGCGCTGTCGGCGCAGCTGTGGACATGGATGTGGTTCCAGCCCTGCTGGCGGGCGATGCGCTTGAGCCGCGCGCCCATGGCCAGCAGCGCCAGCATCCGCAGCCGGCCCTTGAGCCCCTGCGCCTCGGCGGTCATCGCCGCGCCCAGGCCCCGCGCCCAGCCGGCGGGCCCCGAGCGCAGGAGTTCCGCAAGGATGCCCAGGCCCTCGCCGCCCAGGGGCATCAGGTAGCGGGTCTGCGCCTGCGCCTCGGCGGCCCAGCTGTGCGAGGCGACGGCGCGCGGCGGCGGGCGGGTCGAGATCAGCTCGGCCTCGATCCCCAGCTCCGCCAGCGCCTGCCGTTCGCGCCACAGGAAGATATGGGTCTGGCCCGGAAATTCGGGAATGAAGAAACCGATCTTCAGCACGTCAAAGCCCCTTGGCCTGCGAGGCGGAAAAACGGCCCCGGTCCTGCGAAATTGGTCGCATGGGACGCGGGGCAGTTCAAGCAGCCCGAAAGAACAGGTTCAGCCCACGCGGCGCAGGTTCATGGCGCGGGCGCGCTTCCTGGGATCGGCCTCGAACAGGGCGGCGAGCTGTTCGGTCATGGCGCCGGCCAGCTGCTCGGCATCGGTGATCGTCACCGCGCGCTCGTAATAGCGGGTCACGTCATGGCCGATGCCGATGGCCAGCAGCTCGACCTGCTTCTTGCGCTCGATCATCGCGATGACGTCGCGCAGGTGCTTTTCCAGGAAATTCGCCGGGTTGACCGACAGCGTCGAATCGTCCACCGGCGCCCCGTCCGAGATCACCATCAGGATGCGCCGCGCCTCGGGCCGCCGCGACAGCCGGCGATGCGCCCATTCCAGCGCCTCGCCGTCGATGTTTTCCTTGAGGAGCCCCTCTTTCATCATCAGGCCCAGGTTCGGGCGCACCCGCCGCCAGGGCGCATCGGCGCCCTTGTAGATGATATGGCGCAGGTCGTTCAGCCGCCCCGGCTGCGCCGGCCGGCCCGCGGCCAGCCATTTCTCGCGGCTCTGGCCCCCCTTCCAGGCGCGGGTGGTGAAGCCCAGGATCTCGACCTTGACCTGCGAACGCTCCAGCGTGCGGGCCAGCACGTCGGCGCAGATCGCGGCGATACTGATCGGCCGGCCGCGCATCGAGCCCGAATTGTCCAGAAGCAGCGTCACCACGGTGTCGCGGAACTCGGTGTCCTTTTCGACCTTGAAGGACAGCGGTGTCGTCGGGTTCGCCACCACGCGGGCCAGGCGGCCGGCGTCCAGCACGCCTTCCTCCTTGTCGAATTCCCAGCTGCGGTTCTGCTGTGCCTGCAAGCGCCGCTGCAGCTTGTTGGCCAGGCGCGAGACGGCGCCGCGCAGGGGTTCCAGCTGCTTGTCCAGATAGGCGCGCAGCCGCTCCAGCTCGGCCGGGTCGGCCAGATCCTCGGCGCGGATCTCCTCGTCGAATTCCTGGGCATAGACGCGGTAATCCGGGCTCGCCTCGCTGACCTGCGGCGGCAGGTCCGGGGGCGTCTCGGCCTCGGACATCTCGGCCTCGTCCACCAGCTCCTCGTCGGACTGGTCGTCCATGCTGACCTGGGCCTGGCGCTCTTCCTGGGTCTGCTCCTGCGTGCGCTCGGGGCTGGCCTCGGCCTCGTCGTCCTGGTTCTGGTCGCGGGACTGGTTGTCGCCGGCCTCCTCGTCCTGCTCGGCGTTTTCCTCGGCCTCGTCCTCCTGCGGTTCGTCGGGGTCTTCGCCCAGCTGGTCGCCATAGCCCAGGTCGGCGATCACCTTGCGGGCGAGCCGGGCGAAGGCCGCCTGGTCGGCCAGCACCTCGCCCACATGATCGAGATCGGCGCCGGCCTGTTCCTCGACGAAGGGGCGCCACAGGTCGGCGACATGCTGCGCGGCCGAGGGCAGGGCGCGGCCCGTCGCCGCCTGCCGCACGATATAGCCCGCCGCCACCGCCAGCGGCGCATCGGCCGGGGCCTTGATCTGGCCATAGCCCTTGCGCTCGGCCTCCTGCCCCAGCTTGGCGTCGATGTTGCTGAGCGCGCCGGGCATGTCGCGGGCCCCCAGCGCCTCGCAGCGCGCGGTCTCCATCGCCTCGTAGAGGTCGCGCGCCATCGGTCCGGCGGGCGCGTATTTCGCATGGGTTCCGGCATCGTGGTGGCGCAGCTTCATCGCCAGGGCGTCGGCGGTGCCGCGCGCCAGCAGCACCTCGTCGCGGGTCATGCGGCGGCTGACCTGCGGCAGGCGCATGGTATCGCCCGCCACGCCGGAAGGATCGGCGGTGAAGGTCACGTTCAACTCGTGATCCTCGGCCAGGGCGCGGGTGGCCTCGGTCAGGGCCTTCTTGAACGGATCGGCGGGGTTGTCGGATTTTTTCATGATCTATTTCTGGGCCAGTTCAGGCCGGCTGTCGAGAGGACTTGACGCAACAGGTCATGCGCACATATTTACACACGTAGAAATCTTTCGGAACAGCCGCGACATTCTGCGCCGCCTTGCCGCGGAAGGCTGGGAAGAGGTTTCGATCCGGGGATCGCATCACAAGTTCCGCAAGGAAGGGCGCGTCGTGATCGTGCCGCACCCCAAAAAGGACTTGCCCCTTGGCACGGCCCGCAGCATCGCGCGCATGGCAGGATGGTTGGAGGACAAGGAATGAAAACCTATCTGGCATTGGTCGAAAAAGCTCCCGACAGCGCCTTTGGCATCCGTTTCCCGGACCTGCCGGGCTGCTTTTCGGCGGCCGATGACGAAAAGGACATCCTGCCGAACGCGGTCGAGGCGTTGGAACTGTGGTTCGAGGACGCCCCGGACAGCCAGCCCCGCGCCTTGGGCGAAATCGCCGCCGAATGCGCGGCAGAGCTGACGGCTGGCGCCTTCCTGATCGCGGTGCCGCATATCCGTCGCATGACCAGGCAGCGCCGGGTGAATGTCAGCATGGATGCCGGAACGCTGGACGCGGTCGATGCGGCGGCAGAGCAATTGGGCCTGACCCGCTCGGGCTTTCTGGCGATGGCGGCCCTGAACGAGATCAAGGGCGGGCATTAGCCCGCCTTGACCGCCGCGCTTTCCGGCAGTTCCTCGTCGAACAGGCGCTGATAGAACTCGGCCACCGTCTGGCGCTCAAGCTCGTCGCATTTGTTCAGGAAGGTCAGGCGGAAGGCATAGCCCACGTTGTCGCCGAAGATGCGCGCGTTCTGCGCCCAGGCGATCACCGTGCGCGGCGACATGACCGTGGAGAGATCCCCCTGCATGAAGGCGGTCCGCGTCAGGTCGGCCAGCGTCACCATCTGGCTGATGATCTTGCGGCCTTTTTCGGTGTTGTAGGTCGGGTTCTTGGCCAGCACGATCGCCGCCTCGGCGTCGTGGCTCAGGTAGTTCAGCGTCGCCACCAGCGACCAGCGGTCCATCTGGCCCTGGTTGATCTGCTGCGTGCCGTGATAGAGGCCGGTGGTGTCGCCCAGGCCCACGGTGTTCGCCGTCGCGAACAGGCGGAAATAGGGGTTCGGGGTGATGACCTCGTTCTGGTCCAGAAGTGTCAGCTTGCCGTCCGCCTCCAGCACGCGCTGGATCACGAACATCACGTCGGCCCGGCCGGCGTCGTATTCGTCGAAGACGATGGCGGTCGGGTTGCGCAGGGCCCAGGGCAGGATGCCCTCGTGGAAGACCGTGACCTGCTTGCCGTCCACCAGCTTGATCGCGTCCTTGCCGATCAGGTCGATCCGGCTGACGTGGCTGTCCAGGTTCACCCGCACGCAGGGCCAGTTCAGCCGCGCCGCCACCTGCTCGATATGGGTGGATTTGCCGGTGCCGTGATAGCCCTGGATCATCACCCGACGGTTGTAGGCAAAGCCCGCCAGGATCGCCAGCGTGGTGTCGGGATCGAACTTGTAGGTCGTGTCGATGTCGGGCACCCGGTCCGAGCGTTCGGCAAAGCCCTTGACCTTCATGTCGCTGTCTAGGCCGAAGACCTCGCGCAGGTCGATCTCTTCGGTCGGTTTCGCGTTCTGATCCAGCATGGGCGGCCCTTTCGATTGTCCCATGCTTGATGAATGATTCCCTGCGCGGGCGCAAGCCGGGCGGGGCGCGGGAACCGTCGCCGCGGCTGCGAATTGCGCATGGGCGCGCCGCCGCCTAGAGTGCCGCGCAGGAACCTGGGACGGGAAACGGACATGAGCGGATTGCTGGCGCTGCTGGATGACGTGGCGGGGATCGCCAAGATCGCGGCCGCATCGGTCGACGACGTGGCGGGCCAGGCGGTCAAGGCCGGCGCCAAGGCCGCCGGCGCGGTGATCGACGACGCCGCGGTGACGCCGAAATACGTCCACGGCTTTTCCGCCGCGCGCGAGGTGCCGATCGTGATGAAGATCGCGCGCGGCTCGCTTTTCAACAAGCTGGTGATCCTGCTGCCCATCGCGCTGCTGCTCTCGGCCTTCGCGCCCTGGGCGATCACGCCGCTGCTGATGCTGGGCGGCTCCTACCTGTGCTTCGAGGGGGCCGAGAAGCTGGTGCATGCGCTCAGCCATCACAAGATAAACGAGCCGCATCTGCAGGCGACCGCCGAGGGCGGGGCCGGGCTGGAAGAGGAACGGGTGCGCGGCGCGATCAAGACCGACTTCATCCTCTCGGCCGAGATCATGACCATCGCGCTGGCCGCGATCCCGAACGGCGATGCGATCTGGATGAAGGCGCTGATCCTGGCGGTGGTGGCGGTGGGCATCACCGTCGCGGTCTACGGCTTCGTGGCGCTGATCGTGAAGGCGGACGATTTCGGCCTGCACCTGCATGAACGCGGCGGCCCTGCCGCGGGGCTGGGGCGGGGCATCGTCCATGTCATGCCGGGCTTCATGAAGGTGCTGACCGTGGTCGGCACCGCGGCGATGATCTGGGTCGGCGGCCAGATCGTCATCCACGGGCTGCATGTGCTGGGCCAGCACCAGCCCTATGACTGGATCCACGGCGCGGCCGAGGTCGCGGCCCAGGCCCTGCCCGCGGCACCGGGCCTTGCCGCCTGGACCACCACCGCCTTCTTCGACGGCATCTTCGGGGTGATCTGGGGCATGATCCTGATTCCGGTGGCGCATTACGCCGTCACCCCCGCCATCGAGGCGGTGAAGGGCGCGGTGGGCGCCAAGTCCTGACCCTGGCTTGCCCTTGGCCTGCCGCCGGGACTATCAACTGCCATACCAATGCCGCAGGAGATGTCCATGCCGATTCCCGCCCCGGCCCTCGACGCGCTTTCCGCGCTTCTGGGCGCGCGCCTGTCCACCAGCGGCGCCGACCGCGACCTGCACGCCCAGTCCGAGACCTTCCACCGCGCGCCGCCGCCCGATGCGGTGGCCTGGCCGGTCTCGACCCAGGAGGTCTCGCGCATCGCCGCCATCTGCCATGCGCATCGCGTGCCGATGATCGGCTGGGGCACCGGCACCTCGCTGGAAGGGCAGGCGCTGGCGCCGCAGGGCGGGCTGGTGATCGACCTGACCAAGATGGACCGGGTGCTGGAGATCCGCGCCGAGGACATGCAGGTCAGCGTCCAGCCCGGCTGCACGCGCGAGGCGCTGAACCTTGAGCTGCGCGCGACCGGCCTGTTCTTCCCGGTCGATCCCGGCGCCAATGCCTCGCTGGGCGGCATGGCGGCGACGCGCGCCTCGGGCACCACGGCCGTGCGCTATGGCACCATGCGCGACAACGTGCTGGCGCTCGAGGTGGTGCTGGCGGACGGGCGCGTCATCCGCACCGGCACGCGGGCGGCGAAATCCAGCGCCGGCTATGACCTGACGGCGCTCTTCGTCGGTTCCGAAGGCACGCTTGGCATCATCACCGAACTGACCCTGCGCCTGCATGGCCAGCCCGAGGAGGTCGCCGCGGCCGTCTGCGGCTTTTCGACGCTGGAGCAGGCGGTGGAATGCGTCACCGCCACGATCCAGTCCGGCATCCCGATGGCGCGGATCGAGTTCATCGACGCCGACGTGGTGCGCGCCTTCAACCGCGCCTCGGGCACGCAGATGCATGAAGGCCCGCATCTGATGGTCGAGTTCCACGGCTCCTCCGCCTCGGTCAAGGGCGATGCCGAGGCCTTCGGCGCGCTGGCGGCCGAGTTCGGCGGCACCGGCTTCGACTGGGCGACCACGCCCGAGGCGCGGGCTGCCTTGTGGAAGATGCGCCACAACGCCTATCGTTCCTGCCTGGCGCTGCGGCCGGGGGCGACGGCGGTGGTGACGGATGTCTGCGTGCCGATGTCGCATCTGCCCGCCGCGGTGGCGGCGGCGGCCGAGGACATCCGCGCCGAGGGCCTGCTGGGCCCCATCGTCGGCCATGTCGGCGACGGCAATTTCCATGCCCAGATCCTGGTGGCGCCCGGCGACGAGGCCGAGCTTGCCGCCGCCAAGCGCGTTGCGTTGCGCATGGCCGAGCGTGCGATCGCGGTGGGCGGCACCATCACCGGCGAGCATGGTGTGGGCATCGGCAAGCGCCCCCTGATGCCCGCCCAGCACGGCGCGGCCATCGGCGTCATGGCGGCGATCAAGCAGGCGCTGGACCCCGAGGGGGTGCTGAACCCCGGCAAGCTGGTGCCCGAGGCCGATTGAGGCCCCTGGGGCCTGCCGTCAGCTGAAGATGAAATCGCCCGCGTCGAGCGCGGCGGAACCGACGCCCACGATCAGGATCGAGGTTCCGCTGGCCAGATCTATACGGCAATCCGCGCCGACATCGGTAAGCACGAGGTCGTCGAATGTCACGCCGCCGCCGGTATTGGTAAGCTGGATCCTGTCGGTGCCGCCCTCGAAATCCATGATGCGGTCGTTTCCTTCGTCGGAATCGTATTTGAAAAGAAAGGTATCGCTGCCGGTATAGCCCGCCAGTGCGTCATTGCCTGCGCCGCCGGACAGGGTGTCGTTTCCTGCCATTCCCAAAAGAAAGTCATCGCCGGCCATGCCATGGATAAGGTCGTTCCCGGCCGCGCCAGAAATCGTGTCGGAGTGCCAGGAAAAATTGAATCCGTAGATGGTGTCGTTGGTCGAACTGCCCCAGATCTGCCCCAGAGCGCCACCTGCTGACTCATAATCTCCTATGCTGGAAACATCGATAATTCCGGCGCCTTCTACCATGAGTTCCTTGTTCGTCCTGTTTTCCAGAACCTCTACCCAAGACACCTTCCCTAGTTTTATGACAAGCAAGCTGCTGCTGGTGGTCGCTTCTGCCGCTATGGTATCCTCGCCAGAGCCGCCAGAAATATCATCGCCTGCAAGGGAATAATAATCCCTCACGTCGTTTACGATTATGACGTCATCTCCGCCGTCTCCATAGATGGTGTCCTTTCCATTTCCCCCCATGATCCAATCGTTGCCGGCCCCGCCCATGATGATGTCAGCACCGTCCATGCCGTAAATCGTGTCATTGCCGGCGCTGCCCAGGATAAAATCGTTTCCGGTGCCGCCGGTGATGCGGTCATTGCCGCTGGTGCCCGTGTAAGTCGCCATTAACCATCTCCACATGAAACAAAAATTATAAATATCTTTCAGTTGCTTGCAGGAAGAGGATAGCCTATCAACCAACGATGTGCAATGTTTTTAATTGAACGGAATCGTTTCCATGCAGCTTTCATCTGCCGGTATTGCTCTGACCATCCTCAGCCAGCGTGATCCCTCTGCTGCCATCGCTGGACAGGGTGCGACGGCGACTGATGGCGTTGCCGGGCCACAGGCTGCGCCGATCCTGGACAGTCCGGGCGCCTCTGACAGATATGTTCCGGCCAGTGGCGTGTATGACCCGGCCAGCGGCCTTTACGACAGCGAATATATCGAGCGAATGGTTGCCGAAGGCAAGCGGAAAGCGGAACTCCGATATGCGCTCGGGGACGGTTCCAGAAGCCCGTTCGACCCGGAAATTGCCGATGCATTTGGATTTAAGAATGTGTGGGAGAAAACGCTCTCTGATCCCCGCAAGGTTTTCCCCGGCCATTTCGTAACTGCGCAGGAAATTCCCATGGGAACAAGGGCGCCGCAGCGCGATGCGGATTTTCTGTCGCGGCGTGACGCGATGGCCAATGCGTATCATTTCGCGACCGCATTGGTGAAAGCTGCGCGGGACGTCATCGGTTCCAGGATCGGGATAGAAACCCACAAGGATCAGATGCTGGATGCCTCTGGCAGGCTTTATGGTATCGGCTCGGACGGCCGCGCCGGCAGCGGCGACTGGAAGGCCGCAATAGAACGCGGAACCTATATCATACTGCATGAAATGGGGGAAATGGAAAAGATGGCGGCCTCTCTGGCCAATCTGTTCAGCTTCGATTCGACCAGCGTGACGCAGCCGGCCTATGACGGCAGCTTCCAGGGTTTCAGCATTACCCATGGCACGCTGGGCAAGATCATGGACGTGTCCGCCGACGGAACGCTTACGCTTTACGATGCCGAAGGCACCGCCTATTCGGCCGAGGAATATAACGCGGCCAATATCGACGGCGGCATCCCGCAGCTGCATAACGACCTGATCCGCCAAGCCGACGACCGCGCCGCACTTGCCAGCCGCGGGGTCCGCAGGGAGGCGTCGGGCAGGATCGTGCCCCTTTGACCACGGTCTCCGCCGCCGCTGACAAACTCGTGACTGTCACGCCATCGTGACAGAGCGTCGCACCTTTGCGATAAGGACGGACAGGCGCCGAACACAGGCGCAGGGACGAAGGCGCTGGAAAGGCGCGGGCAGAGGGCAGAGATGACATTCCTGGGCAAGATTATGGCAGTGCTGGCGCTGGTCGCGCTGGCCTCCTGCGGGGGGCCCTCGAGCGGGCCGGCGGTGATGGCGGGGCAGGGCAGCGGCCCGCAGTTCGGCGACAGCGCGCCGCATCCCTGGATCGGCGGGCATCCCTATGACCACCCGGTCCACGGCATCGACATCTCGCGCTGGCAGGGCGAGATCGACTGGCACCGGGTGCGCAGTTCGGGCATCAGCTTCGCCTTCATCAAGGCGACCGAAGGCGGCGACCATGCCGACCCGAACTTCCGCCGCTACTGGCAGGAGGCGGCGCAGGCCCGCATCCCGCGCGGCGCCTATCACTATTTCTATTTCTGCCGCTCGGGCTCGGAACAGGCGGCCTGGTTCATCGCCAACGTGCCCAGGGAACGCGGTGCCATGCCGCCGGTGCTGGACCTGGAATGGACCGCCTCCAAGACCTGCCCGCATCGCCCGGCCAGCCACGAGGTGCTGCGCGAGGCCAAGATCTTCAAGGACATCCTGCACCGGCACTATGGCCAGCGCCCGATCATCTACACGACGGTCGATTTCTACCGCGACAACAACCTCGGCTCCTGGCCCGAGGAGTTCTGGCTGCGCTCGGTCGCGGGCCATCCGCGCATCGTCTATCCCGGCCAGCGCTATACGTTCTGGCAATATACCGGCACCGGCATCGTGCCGGGGATCCGCGGCAACGTGGACCTGAACGTCTTTGCGGGCTCGCCCGCGCAGTGGCGGGCATGGCTGAGCCAGCGCCTGCAATAAGGCGCGGCCTGCTCTGGGCCGAATTCGCGGCGCTCTACCTGGGGGCGCCGCTGGTCATCGCGCTGTTCCTGCCCGGCCACATGCTGTTCGAGGCGCTGGCGGTGTTCAGCCTGGCGGGGCTGGGCCTCTTGTGGCGCACCGGCGGCTTTCACTGGCACAGTCTGGTGCGCGGCTGGAGCCGCTTGCCCTGGCGCGAGATCCTGGCCATCGCGCTGGCCACCCTGCTGACGGGGCTGGCGATCCTGGCGCTCGACCGGCCGAACTCGATCTTCCAGATCGTGCGGCAGCGGCCCGAGTTCCTGCCGGTGATCTGGGTGTTCTACCCGATCCTCTCGGCCCTGCCGCAGGAGCTGATCTTTCGCCCGCTGTTCTTCCACCGCTACGCCGCGCTGCTGCCGGCGGGACAGGGGGCGATCGCGCTGAACGCGGCGGTGTTTTCCTTTGCGCACCTGATGTATTGGTCCTGGGTGGTGGCGGTGCTGACCTTCGTCGGCGGCTGGTTCTTTGCCCGCGCCTATCTGGAGCGCGGCTTCCCCTCGGCCTGGGTCTTGCATGCGGTGGCGGGGAATGTCCTCTTTGCCGTCGGCATGGGCGCCTATTTCTACACCGGCAACGTGGTGAGGCCGTTCTGATTGCTTGACTTCGCCCGCGCGGCGCGGTTCATGCGGGGCCGATACGCAAGGGGAAAAACGATGAGCGCCTATCGCAGCCATACCTGCGGCGAGCTGACCGCCGCTGCCGCCGGGTCCGAAGTCCGTCTGTCCGGCTGGGTCCACCGGGTCCGCGACCATGGCGGGGTGCTGTTCATCGACCTGCGCGACCATTACGGCATCACCCAGGTGATCGCCGACAGCGACTCGCCCGCCTTCCCGGCACTGGAAAAGCTGCGGGCCGAGACGGTGATCCGCATCGACGGCCGCGTCAAGCTGCGCGACCCGAGCCTGGTCAACCCCAAGCTGCCCACCGGCGAGATCGAGGTCTATGCCACCGATATGGAGATCCTGGGCGCCGCGGACGACCTGCCGCTGCCGGTCTTCGGCGACCAGGACTATCCCGAGGAGACGCGGCTGGCCTATCGCTTCCTCGACCTGCGCCGCGAAAGCCTGCACAACAACATCATGCTGCGCTCGCGCGTGGTCAAATGGCTGCGCGACGCGATGTGGGACCAGGGCTTCACCGAGTTCCAGACCCCGATCATCACCGCCAGCTCGCCCGAGGGCGCGCGCGACTTCCTGGTGCCCTCGCGCCTGCATCCGGGCAAGTTCTACGCCCTGCCGCAGGCGCCGCAGCAGTTCAAGCAGCTGATCATGGTCGCGGGCTTCGACAAGTATTTCCAGATCGCGCCCTGCTTCCGCGACGAGGATCCGCGCGCCGACCGCTCGCCCACCGATTTCTACCAGCTCGACGTCGAGATGTCCTTCGTCGAGCAGGAGGACGTGTTCCGCGCCGTCCAGCCGGTGATCCAGGGCCTGTTCGAAACCTTCGGCGGCGGCCGCCGGGTCGACGCGACCTGGCCGCGCATCCCCTATGCCGAGGCGATGCTGAAATACGGCTCGGACAAGCCCGACCTGCGCAACCCCATCGAGATGCAGGTGGTCAGCGAGCATTTCCGCGGCTCGGGCTTTGCGATCTTCGCGAAGTTGCTGGAGCAGGAGGGCACCGAGGTCCGCGCCATTCCCGCGCCCACCGGCGGCTCGCGCAAGTTCGCCGACCGCATGAACGCATTCGCCCAGCAGCAGGGCCTGCCCGGCATGGGCTATATCTTCTGGCGCAAGGCCGAGGACGGCACGACCGAAGCCGCCGGCCCCATCGCCAAGGCGCTGGGCCCCGAGAAGACCGAGGCGATCCGCACCCAGCTGGGCCTGGGCGAGGGCGACGCGGCCTTCTTCCTGGGCGGCAAGCCCGAGGGTTTCGAGGCCGTCGCCGGCCGCGCGCGCAACGAGATCGGCCGCGAGCTGGGCCTGATCGACGAGAACCAGTTCAAGTTTGCCTGGATCGTCGATTTCCCGATGTATGAAAAGGGCGAGGACGGGCGGATCGACTTCAGCCACAACCCGTTCTCGATGCCGCAGGGGGGCCTGGATGCGCTGGCGGGCGACCCGCTGGCGGTCAAGGGCTATCAATACGACCTGGCCTGCAACGGCTATGAGCTGGTCTCGGGCGCGATCCGCAACCACCGCCCCGAGATCATGTTCCGCGCCTTCGAACTGGCCGGCTATGGCCGGGACGAGGTGGAAAAGCGGTTCGGCGGCATGGTCAAGGCCTTCCGCTATGGCGCGCCCCCGCACGGCGGCTGCGCGGCGGGGATCGACCGCATCGTCATGCTGCTGGCCGACGAGGTGAACATCCGCGAGGTCATCATGTTCCCGATGAACCAGCGCGCCGAAGACCTGATGATGGGCGCCCCCAGCGAGCCGACGAACGAGCAGCTGCGCGAGCTGCGCCTGCGCGTGCTGCCGCGCGAGTAAGCTTGGCGGCGCTGCGTCGGCAGTCTGTTGCCGCATCGCCGCATGCTGAAGAAAGCGTGAACTGACCTCGGGCCGAGGCCGTGCCATAACCTGCGCATGGGGGCGATTTCCCCTGCAAGGGATGATTGCATGAGCTTTGGATTTCCCGAACTGGCGGCGATCCGGCTGGGCTTTGGTCTGTCGCCGTTGATGCCGCCGCCCGCCGATGTCGAGGCGGTTCTGGCCGGTCCCGCAAGCGCCGGTCCTGGCCCCGAGGCGATGACCACCGAAAAGGCCAGCGCCCTTGCGACGCGGTTTCGCGATGTCCGCCTCGCCCGGCGCGAGGGGCGGCCCGAGCCGCCCGAGGGGCAGGAGGCCGAGCGCCAGCTCGGCGACCTGCCGGTCGAGGGCCTGCGCCGCCGGGTGATCCGCGCCCTGGACGACCCGATCGGCTTCGGCGAAAGGCTGGTGCAGTTCTGGGCCGACCATTTCACCGTCCGCGCGACGGACAAGATGAACAACGCCCTGGCGCTGGCCTTCGTGGACGAGGCGATCCGCCCGCATGTGAACGGCCGGTTCGAGGACATGTTCTTCGCCGCCGACACCCATCCGATGATGCTGGTCTATCTGGACCAGATCTCCAGCCGCGGGCCGGGCTCGCCCGTCGCGCGGCGCCGCCCGGACCGCAATTTCGGGCTGAACGAGAACCTCGCCCGCGAGGCGCTGGAGCTGCATTCGCTGGGCGTGGGCGCCGGTTATGAGCAAGAGGACGTGCGCGAACTGGCCGAGCTGCTGACCGGGCTCAGCTTTTCGCATCGGTCGGGCTTCGCCTTTCGCCCGCCCTGGGCCGAGCCTGGGGCCGAGACGGTGCTGGGCCGGGCCTATGGCGGCGGCCGGCGCGACGGGCTCGACGCCATCCGCGACGCCTTTCGCGACATCGCCCGCCGGCCCGAGACCGCGCGGCACCTGTCGCGCAAGCTGGCGGTGCATTTCGTCGCGGACGACCCGTCCGAGGATCTGGTCGAGGCCATGGCGGCCACCTGGCGCGACACGGACGGCGACCTGCCGCAGGTCTATCGCGTGCTGGCCAGCCATCCCGACCTGGCCTCCGGCCTGCGGCAGAAGGTGCGCCAGCCCTTCGATTTCTGCGTGGCCGGGCTCAGGGCGCTGGGCATCCGCGGCGAAGGGATCGCCCGGCTGGAGCTGCCCGTGTTCCGCCGCATCGCCTGGGGCCCGCTCGAGGCCATGGGCCAGCCCTGGGGCCGGCCCAAGGGCCCCGACGGCTGGCCCGAGACGGCCGATGCCTGGATCGCGGCGCAGACGCTGGCCGCGCGGATCAACTGGTCGCTGCGCATTCCCCGCCTGCTGCTGGACGAATTGCCCGACCCGCGCGAGATGCTGGTCTCGGCTTTCGGCGGCACGCAGTCGGCGGAACTGGCCTGGGCCGTGCCCAAGGCGGAATCGGCGGCCGAGGGCGTGGCGCTGATCCTCGCCTCGGGCGATTTCAACCGGCGATAGGAGGGTAGGCAGATGCTGACACTGGACCGGCGCCTGTTTCTGAAGGGGGCGGCGCTGATCGGCTGCTCGGCCGCGGCGCATCCGTTGATGAGTTCCATGACCTTCGCCGCGCTTCCGGGCGAGAACCGGCTGGTCGTCATCATCCTGCGCGGCGCCATGGACGGGCTCGATGCGATCCAGCCCTATGGCGACCCGATGCTGGCCAAGCTGCGCCGCAACCTTTCGGTCGGGCCGGAAAACGGCGCGCTGGACCTCGACGGCTTCTATGCGCTGCATCCGCGGCTGGAGCCGCTGTTGCCGCTGTGGCAAAAGGGCGAGTTGGCCTTTGCCCATGCCGTCTCGACCCCCTATCGCGACAAGCGCAGCCATTTCGACGGCCAGGACCTGCTGGAGGCGGGAACCGGCAACGACCTGCCGGTGGACCGGCGGGTGGGCGGCTGGCTGAACCGGCTGTTGCAGGCGACGCCCGGCGCCACGGCCGAGACTGCCTATGCGGTCGGCGTCGAGCAGATGAAGATCCTGACCGGCAAGGCCGCGCATCTCAGCTGGGCGCCGCGGGCCTGGCTGAAGCTGTCGCCGCAGGCGCAGATGCTGCTGGAGCATGTCTATCACGACGACCCGCTGTTTCGCGATGCGGCGCAGGACGCGGTGCAGATCAGCGCCGAGACCTCGGACCTGGGCAAGATGCCGGGCCCGACCGCCGATGCCGAGGCGCTGGCCGCCTTTACCGCCAGCCGGCTGAACGCCGAAAGCCGCATCGCCGCCTTTTCCCTTGCCGGCTGGGACAGCCATGCCAACCAGCCCGTCGTGCTGGGCCGGGGGCTGGACCGGCTGGCGGCGGCGATCCTGAAGCTGCGCGAGGGGCTGGGGCCGAACTGGGGCCGGACCACGGTTCTGGCCATGACCGAATTCGGCCGCACCGTGCGCGAGAACGGCTCGGGCGGGACCGATCACGGCACCGGCGGCGCGCTGTTGATGGCGGGCGGCGCGATCCGGGGCGGGCGCGCCTTTGGCGACTGGCCGGGCCTGGGCGAGGACCAGCTTTACGCCGGCCGCGACCTGATGCCCACGCGCGACATCCGCGCCTATGCCGCCTGGGCCATGCATGGGCTGTTCGGCATCGGGCGCGACAGGCTGGAGCGCGAGATCTTTCCCGGCCTTGACCTTGGCGGCGATCCTGGGATGCTGGCCTGAGCCCTTGCCGGAGCCCTGCCCATGTCCCAGGATCACCCCGACCGCGCGCCCGCGCCTTTTGCCCAGGGCGACGGCCCGCGGCCGACCGGGCCCCTGGTCGCGGGCTTCGTGCCGCCGCCCCCGCCCGGTCCCGACCGGATCGAGGGCCGCCATGTCCTGCTGGAGCGTCTGGACCCCGACCGCCATGCCGAGGATCTGTTCGCGGCCAACCGGGGCCAGGATTGGGTCTGGGATTACCTGGGCTATGGCCCGTTCGCCGACCTGCCGGCCTATCGCGCCTGGCAGGCCGGGATGGCGGCCAAGGCGGACCCGTATTTCTATGCCCTGCGCGACCGCGCGACCGGCAAGGTGGGCGGGCTTGCCTCGTTCCTGCGCATCGACCCGGCCAATGGGGTGATCGAGATCGGCCATATCGAGATCGCGCCGCCGATGCAGCGCAGCCCGGCCGCGACCGAGGCCATTTCGCTGATGATCGGCTGGGCCTTCGAGGCCGGCTATCGCCGGGTCGAATGGAAATGCGACGCCCTGAACGCCCCCTCGCGTCGGGCGGCGCTGCGCTATGGCTTTGTCTTCGAGGGCATTTTCCGCCAGCATATGATCTATAAGGGCCGCAACCGCGACACGGCCTGGTATGCGATCATCGACCGCGACTGGCCCGCCCTGGCGCGTGCGCACCAGGCATGGCTCGCGCCCGGCAATTTCGATACCCAGGGACGCCAGCGGCAAAGCCTGTCGGCGCTGACCGCGGGCTAGGGCCTACGAGATCCGCGCGCTTGCCAGCCGGTCCTGCACCAGCCCGCTGATCCGCGCCAGGTCGGTGGCGAGCGCCCGGCCCTGCGCGTGGTCGCGCGCCAGCGTGGTCGCCGCATCCTCCAGCATCCGGTCATGGGCCGAGCGGGCGACCCCGGCCAGGAATCGGGCGATATAGTCGATGGCGGCGGTGTCGTCGGCCTGCGCCAGCACGTCGGCGACATGCGCCAGGTCGTTGCGCAGCGCCTCGGGGTCGGCGGCGATCATGTCGTCGGGCAGGGCGCGCAGCCCTTGCGGCCGCGCGTCGGGCGGCAGGGCGGCCAGGATCGCCTCCTGGAACAGCGCCAGGCTTTCGACGGGCTTTGCCAGGAAACCGTCCGCGCCGGCCCGGATCGCCGCCTTGCGCCTGGCCGGATCGCCCGAGATGCCCAGGATCACCGGCACCCGCGGCATCGCGCGGGCGATGGTGGCGATCATGTCGGCGCCGTCGCCGTCGGGCAGGCCCATGTCCACGATCACCGCCCCCGGCCGATAGGTCTGAAGATGCCGCAGGGCCGAGCGGATGCAGTCGGCCCGCCGGATGCGCGCGCCCGAACGCAGGCACAGCAGCCGCACCGCCTCGGAGGCGACGCGCGAATCCTCGACCACCAGCACCGTCAGCCCGGCCAGCGGCCGGTTCGGCAGGGCGGCCCGCCAGGTGGGAAAGTCTTCCGCACCGATGCTTTCCTGTTCCATCTCGCAAAATCCTAACTGGGAATCACCAACTGTCCCAAGGATTGCGCGTTTTCCCTAAGAAGCGGTTAACGGCGGTTTGTTTTCCTTTCCCCGGCTGGGCTCTGGCCTTAGAAGGGCGCAAATGACGGAGGAAGTGATGATCGGACGCCTGAACCATGTCGCCATTGCCGTGCCCGACCTGAAGGCCGCGGCGGCGCAATATGAAAACAGCCTTGGCGCCAAGGTCGGCCCGCCGCAGGACGAACCCGACCATGGCGTCACCGTCGTCTTCATCGAGCTGCCGAACACCAAGATCGAGCTGCTCTATCCCCTGGGCGAGGACAGCCCGATCAAGGGCTTCCTGGAAAAGAACCCCTCGGGCGGCATCCATCACATGTGCTTCGAGGTCGACGACATCCTGGCCGCCCGCGACAAGCTGAAGTCCGAGGGCGCGCGCGTGCTGGGCAATGGCGAGCCCAAGATCGGCGCCCATGGCAAGCCGGTGCTGTTCCTGCATCCCAAGGACTTCAACGGCTGCCTGATCGAGCTGGAGCAGGTCTGATGAGCCTGACCGGGGGCATCGTCCTTTACGCCGTGCTGTGGTTCCTGGTGCTGTTCGTGCTGCTGCCGATCGGCCAGCAAAGCCAGGCCGATGTCGGGCAGGTGACGCCCGGCACCCCCGCCGGTGCCCCGCACGAGCCCAAGCTGAAGAAGAAGGCGCTGTGGGCGACGCTGATCGCCGGGCTGATCTGGGGCGTGATCGCCTATGTCATCATCGCCGGCGTCATCACCCGCGCCGACCTCGAGGCCTGGACGCGCTGAGATGGTAGAGGTGGGTGAACCCCGCCGCCGCCAGCACCGGGACGACCACGTTCAGCACCGGCACCGTCAGAAGCGCCGCGATCAGCACCCCCAGCGCCGTCGCCTGCATGGCCAGGCTGCGGCGCAGGGCGGTCGCCTGCGGCTCGTGCAGGTGGCGCCGCGCCGCCATCTGGAAGAACTCGCGCCCCAGCAGCCAGCCGTTGCCGCCATAGAACAGCAGCGAGGCCAGCGGGCCCAGGAAGGGCGTCAGCGCCAGCGTCGCCAGCGTGACCAGGATCACCGCGCCCATGACCGCCAGCGATTCCCACAGCCCGTCCCAGAAATCGACGGGCAGGCCCTTGGCGGCGGGATAATGCGTCTCTTCGACCGCCTCGGCGACGCGCTCGGCGAACAGACCTGAAAAGCCGGCGGCGACCGGGATCATCAGGAAGATGCTCATCAAGGGGAACAGCGCCAGCGAGCCCCAGGACAGCGCGGGCGCCAGCGGCACGGCGCCGATCCAGGGCAGGGTCAGCGTCTCGGGGGCAAAGGCGCGGATCGCCCAGAAGGCGCCGGCCTGCAATACCAGGAACAAGGCCAGCGTCAGCGCCACGCCAAGCGCGACCACGCCGAAGATGCGCGGCCGCAGCAGGTCGCCCCAAGCCAGGATCAGCGCCCGCAGCACCATCACAGGAAGGTGGTCTTGGCCGCGACATCCGGGCGCGGACGCTCGGGCGGGGTCGGGCCGCGCCGGCCGATATGGACCAGCCCGACGATCCGCTCGCCCTCGGCCAGGCCCAGATGGGCGCGGGCGAAATCCACCTCGACCGCCGCGCCGGTCAGCCAGGCGGCGCCGTAGCCCGCCGCCAGCGCCGCGTTCACCAGCTCCAGGCAGACGGCGCCCGCGGACAGGAACTGTTCCCATTCCGGCACCTTGGGGCTTTCGACCGGGGCCGAGACCACCGCCACGATCACCGGCGAGCCAAAGGCCGAGCGGGCCTTTTCCGCCGCCGCCTCGTCCCCGCCCTGGTCCAGCACGTGCCGGGCCAGCACCGGGGCCAGCCGGTCGAGCGTCGCGCGCTCCAGCACGGCAAAGCGCCAGGGCTCCAGCTTGCCGTGGTCGGGCACGCGGGCGGCCAGTTCCAGCAGCTCCATCAGCGCCTCGCGCGAGGGGGGCGGGCCGGCCAGCAGTTTCGGCGGGTGCGAGCGGCGGCTGGCCAGGAAGGCCAGGGTGGCGGGATCGGCATATTCCATTCGGTCCTCGTCGGGTTCGCGCATGTCCTGGCCATCAGATAGCCGCGCCGGCCCGCCGGCACCAGCCGGCATTGCCTTTTTCGCCGCGCCCGGCTTGAAAGGGGCATGACAGACCTTAGCCATCTTGCCCGGCCCGGCGCCGAAATCGCGGTGCGCGTCACCCCGCGCGCCTCGCGCAATGCGGTGATCCTGGACGGCGAGGCGATCCGCGTCACCGTTACCGTGGTCCCCGAGGACGGCAAGGCCAATGCCGCGGTGGTCAAGCTGCTGGCCAAGGCGCTGGGGGTGGCCAAGTCGCGGCTGGTGCTGGTCCGCGGCGCCACGGCACGCGACAAGCTGTTCCGCATCGACTAGCCAGACCGCTTGGCTAGCCGCGTTGCAGCCGATAGTTGCCCTCGGGCAGGTTCAGCGCGGCGCGCAGCTCTTCCAGTTGCTCGATGGTCAGGACGATCTGCGCCAGCTCGCCGGTGTCGGGGTCGAATTGCTCGACCACGACGCGGTCGTCGAAGCTGTGGATGACCACATCCTCGTTCAGCGGGCGCGAACCGATCTCGGCCTGTGGCAATTCGTCGATCAGGGTGATGACGGTCGCGTCGAAATCATGCTCGATGGTGAACATCGGGGATCCTTCCCGTTCGGCTTTCCCCGACAATCGCGTGATATTGCGGCGGGGGCAAGTCCGGGGCTTGGCGCGAGGCGGCCGCCGCGGCTAGAGTGGCGCGAACACGGGCAGGCGAGGGCGGCAGATGATGAGGACATGGCAGGCGGTGGCGGCGGTCGTGCTGGTGCTGGCGGGCTGTGTCGCCGCGCCCGTGCCGCAGCCGGGGGTGCCGCAGCCCGGCGGGCCGGATGTCATCATCACGCCCGCTCCGGACACGCCGGCCAATGCCTCGGCCTCGGCGCGCACCTTCGTCTCGGTGGTCAGCCGCATGGAGCCGGCGGTGGAACGCGAATGCCTGCAGCGGCGCACCCAGCCGATCAACTGCGATTTCCAGTTCGTCGTCGACGACCGCGCGGGGCTGGAGCCGAACGCCTTCCAGACCGTCGATCCCAGCGGCCGGCCGATCATCGGCTTCACCCTGTCGCTGATCGGCGAGGCGCGCAATGCTGACGAGTTGGCTTTCGTCATCGGGCACGAGGCGAGCCACCACATCCTGGGCCATATCAGCCGCAAGACCGGCGCCGCGACCGTGGGCGCGGTGATCCTGGGCGGGCTGGCCAGCGCCTATGGCGGCGATCCCGAGGCGATTCGCACCGCGCAGGATTTCGGCGCCCAGTTCGGCGCCCGCTACTATTCGAAGGACTGGGAACTCGAGGCCGATTACCTGGGCGCGATCATCACCCTGAACGCCGGCTTCGATCCCGAACACGGTGCGCTGTTTTTCGCCCGCATCCCCGATCCGGGTGATAAAATTCTGGGCACCCACCCGTCGCGCAACGCCCGCATGGGCCAGGTTGCGCGGGCCGTGGCCGATTACCGGGCGGGCCGGGTGCGATAGCCCGGCCGCTGTTGCGCTGCTGCATCGGCCGCAGACTAGACGGAACAGTTTGTTTTCTCGTGCAAAAGCTGAAATTCAGGCAGGCCGCAGCCGTAAAAGATCAATTTGCCTGCCGACTCCCCCTCAAACTGAACGGTTCCGCCAGAAATTGCTTTCATAGGCGAGAAATTGCCGATAGTTTCCCGCTTGGGTTGGGTCACGTCCTTATTGCCGGGCGGCTTTGTCTTTTAGGAGCTTTCATGATCGGGGTTATTTTATGGAGCAGTCCAGCCAAGGAGAAGGCCGTGATCTGGTGCGAGGATCATGGCGCCCTGGCCTATCTGCAGGGCAGGGAAAACCTGTTCGTCGAAACGGAATGGCCCGAGGCGGGCGACCTGGTCGAGCTTGAGATCGAAATGCAGGCCGACCTGCGCCATGCCCGCTCCGTCAGCATCGTCGGGGGCAACAAGCGGTCGGAACTGCCCAGCCTGCTGCGGGACATGGGCGAAAAACCCGAACCGGCCCGCCCGGTGCTGCGGGTGATTTCGAACCGCGAAGGCGAGGCGCAAGAGCGGCCGCTGAGACTGGCGGCCGCCCGCTGATTCGTCAGGCGCCGCGCGCCAGCGCGGCGACGCCGGTCCGGGCCTGGTCCGACAGGCCCAGGGGCCGCATCAACTCGGCAAAGGCGTCCAGCTTCTCGGGCGTGCCGGTGATTTCGAAGACAAAGCTCTCCAGGGTCGAATCGACCACGCTGGCGCGGAAGATCTCGGCGATCCGCAGCGCCTCGACCCGCTTGTCGCCCTTGCTCGTGACCTTGAACAGGCCCAGCTCGCGCTCGACGCAGGGGCCCTCGACGGTCAGGTCGTGGACATCATGCACCGGCACGATGCGGCCAAGCTGCGCCTTGATCTGCTCGATCACCGCGGGGGTGCCGCGGGTGACGATGGTGATGCGCGAGCGGTGGCCCAGGTGGTCCACCTCGGCCACGGTCAGGCTGTCGATATTGTAGCCGCGCCCGGAAAACAGGCCGATCACGCGCGCCAGCACGCCCGGCTCGTTCTCGACCAGCACCGCGAGGGTGTGGCTTTCGATGGTCTGGGCGTTGGGGTCGCGCAGATCATAGGCCGAATGGCTGGATGCGCCCTTCTGGATGTTCAGTGCCGCCATGTTCTTCTCCTAACCTCAGACCAGGGCCGCGCCGGCGCCGGTAATGGCGCCTTCGGTCGATGCCTCGCCCAAGAGCATCTCGTTATGCGGCTTGCCCGAGGGGATCATCGGGAAGCAGTTCTCGTGCTTTTCGACCAGCACGTCCAGGATGAACGGGCCGTCATAGTCGATCATCTCCTGGATCGCCGCGTCCAGGTCGGCCGGGTCCGAAACCGTGCGCCCGCCGCAGCCAAAGGCCTCGGCCAGCTTGACGAAATCGGGCAGGCTTTCCGACCAGCTCTGGCTGTAGCGCTCGCCATGCAGCAATTGCTGCCATTGCCGGACCATGCCCAGGCGCTCGTTGTTCAGGATGAACTGCTTGACCGGCGCGCGGAACTGCACGGCAGTCGCCATTTCCTGCATGTTCATCAGCCAGGACGCCTCGCCGGCGACGTTGACCACCAGCGCCTCGGGATGGGCGACCTGCACCCCGATCGAGGCGGGCAGGCCATAGCCCATCGTCCCCAGCCCGCCCGAGGTCATCCAGTGGTTCGGATCCTCGAAATGCAGGAACTGCGCCGCCCACATCTGATGCTGGCCGACCTCGGTGGTGAAATAGGGCTTGCGCGCGGCGGTCAGCGCCTGCAGGCGCTGCAAGGCGTGCTGCGGCTTGATGACCTTGTCCGAGTTGCGATAGGCAAGGCAGTTGCGCGCCTTCCACTGCTCGATCTGCGCCCACCATGCCCGCAGCGGCTCGGCATTGGTCTTGCGGCCGCGGGCCTTCCAGACCTTCAGCATGTCTTCCAGCACATGGCCGACATCGCCGACGATGGGCAGGTCGACATGGATCACCTTGTTGATCGAGCTGGGGTCGATGTCGATCTGCGCCTTCACCGAGCCGGGGCTGAAATCCGCGACCCGCCCGGTGATGCGGTCGTCGAAGCGTGCGCCGATGGCGATCATCAGGTCGCAATCGTGCATGGCCATGTTGGCCTCGTAGAGGCCATGCATGCCCAGCATGCCGATCCATTTCGACCCCGAGGCCGGATAGGCCCCCAGCCCCATCAGCGTCGAGGTGATGGGAAAGCCCGTCGCATCCGCCAGCTCGCGCAGCAGTTGGCTGGCGCCGGGGCCCGAGTTGATGACGCCGCCGCCGGTATAGAAGATCGGCCGCTCGGCCGTCTCCATCAGCTCGACCAGCCGGGTGATGGTGGCCAGGTCGCCCTTCTTCGCCGGCTGGTAGCTGGGCGTCTCGATCTGCTTGGGCCCGACATATTCGCCGGTGGCGAATTGCACGTCCTTGGGGATGTCGATCAGCACCGGCCCCGGACGGCCCGAGGTGGCGATGTGGAAGGCCTTGTGGATCGTCGCCGCCAACTCGTCCGTCTCTTTCACCAGCCAGTTGTGCTTGGTGCAGGGGCGGGTGATGCCGATGGTGTCGGCCTCCTGGAAGCCGTCGGTGCCGATCAGGAAGGTCGGAACCTGCCCGGTCAGCACGACGATGGGGATCGAATCCATCAGCGCGTCGGTCAGCCCGGTGACGGCATTGGTCGCGCCGGGACCGGACGTGACCAGCACCACCCCCGGCTTGCCGGTCGAGCGGGCATAGCCCTCGGCCATGTGGACGGCGCCCTGTTCGTGGCGGACCAGGATGTGCTTGATGTCGTTTTGCTGGAAAATCTCGTCATAGATGGGAAGTACCGCCCCGCCCGGATAGCCGAATACCGTATCGACGCCCTGATCGCGCAGAGCCTCGATAACCATCCTTGCACCCGTCATCTGTCGGGACATGCCCATTCTCCATCTCTGAACAAAAACGCGGCGGGGACAGCCGCCCCGCTGCGACGCGGAAAACTATGGGTGCGGCGAGGCGCGGTCAATGGCGATTGTCCAAGAAAATGACCCGCTGCCGCAAATTCTTGAAATATTCTTACCAAGACACCGGCTTTTCGGTAATCATTTCCGGTTCGAGGGCAGGTTGATCCGCGCCACCTGCTCGACGATGGGGTCGATGGACAGGGGGTGGATGTCCGACGTGTGCTGCGCCGGGTCGCCGATCGGCTGCCAGACGCCGCCCTTGTAGATCTCCAGCGCCGAGAATTTCGCCTTGTAGTCCATCTTGCGGCTGCCGGGCACCCAATAGCCCAGGTAGACGAAGGGCAGGCCGGCGCTGCGCGCCAGATCGATATGGTCCAGGATGATATGCGTGCCCAGGCTCGCGCTTTCCAGCGCCGGGTCGTAGAAGCTGTAGACCAGGCTCAGCCCGTCATCCAGCACGTCGGTCAGGCAGACCGCGACCAGCCGGTCGCTGCCGGGCGGCGGCGGGATCTCGCTGCTGTCGCCCTGGTGCGTGCGATATTCGATGACGCGGGTGCGCACCGGCGTCTCCTCGATCATCGCGGCGAATTCGAAGATGTCCATGTCGGCCATGCCGCCGTCGGCATGGCGTTCGTCCAGATAGGCGCGGAACAGTTCATACTGTTCCTCGGTCGCCCAGGCGCTGGTGGCAAGGCGGCGCAGATGCACGTTCCTGCGCGCGATCCGGCGCTGCGTGCGCGAGGGCTGGAACTCGGACACCCGGATGCGCGCCGACATGCAGGCCACGCAGCTTTCGCAGCTGGGCCGGTAAAGCACGTTCTGCGAGCGGCGGAAGCCCTGGCGCGACAGGGCGTTGTTCAGCTCGTTGGCCGAATCGCCGGTCAGCGCGGTGAACAGCTTGCGTTCGGCCCGGCCGTGCAGATAGGGGCAGGGCTGCGGCGCCGTCACATAGAATTGCGGCGCATGAGGCAGGCTGTGCCGCATCAGCCGCGCCCCCGGCGTCTGGGGCGCGCCGCGCCTGGCGGCGCATGCTGCGGTCGGGTCACTCTCATCTCGGCGCGCATTGGCGGCGGTCGGGGCTGCGTTGTGGATTGCTCTTGGGCCGAGCCTAGCAACAGTTGCACCCCGCGCCAAGCAGGGAAAACCGCAAGAATTGAACCTCTCGGTCCATTCGCGCGGCATTGACGCGGCGCCGGCTGCGGCTAGGCTGCGGCCATGGATTTCGCCGCCCGCATCACCCGCCTGCCCATCCCCGCCGACCCCGCCCGCGGCCTTTCCGCGCTGCAAGCGACCGGGATCGCCGATCCCCGGCTGGGCGATCTGATCCGCGGCACCGCCGGTTGCAGCCCCTACCTGGCCGGGCTGATCGAGCGCGAGGCCGACTGGCTGCCCGGCGCGCTGGCGCACGGGGATGTCGTCGCCCGCGAGACGGCGGGGTTCGAGACGCTTTCCGCCGATGCGCTCGGCCCGGCGCTGCGCCGCGCCAAGCGGCGGGTGGCGCTGTGGACGGCGCTGGCCGACCTGGGCGGCGTCTGGTCGCTGGAACGGGTGACGGGCGCGCTGACCGACCTGGCCGACCGCGCCACGGACCTGGCCCTGCGCGCCCATGTCGCGGCCGAGCAGGCGCGCGGCAAGCTGCCCCCGACCGGGGCCGAGGCCGGCGGCATCGTCGCGCTCGCCATGGGCAAGATGGGCGCGGCAGAGCTGAACTACTCCTCGGACATCGACCTGATCGTGCTTTACGACGACGGCGCCTATGATCCCGACGACCAGTATGAGGCCCGCGCCGCCCTGATCCGCGCCACTCGCAAGGCGGCGGCGACGATCTCGGACAACACCGACCAGGGCTATGTCTTCCGCACCGACCTGCGACTGCGGCCCGATGCGGCGGTGACGCCGGTCTGCATCTCGATCTCGGCGGCGCTGGCCTATTACGAGGCCGAGGGCCGCACCTGGGAACGCAGCGCCTATATCAAGGCGCGGCCCTGCGGCGGCGACCTGGCGGCGGGCGCGCGCTTCCTGCGCGAGCTGCGCCCCTTCGTCTGGCGGCGGCACCTGGATTTCGCCGCCATCCAGGACGCCCACGACATGCGGCTGCGCATCCGCGACCACAAGGGGCTGCACGGCCGCATCGAGGTGCCGGGCCACAACATGAAGCTGGGCCAGGGCGGCATCCGCGAGATCGAGTTCTTCACCCAGACCCGCCAGCTGATCGCCGGCGGCCGCGACCCCGACCTGCGCCTGCGCGGCACGGTCGAGGGGCTGGCGCGGCTGGCCGAAAAGGGCTGGGTGCCGCCCGAGGTGGCCCAGGAGCTGACCGCGCATTACCGCGAGCATCGCGAGATCGAGCATCGCATCCAGATGGTGAACGACGCGCAGACCCATTCGCTGCCCGCCTCGGCCGAGGGGCTGGACACCATCGCCCGCATGATGGGCGAGGGCGACACCGCCGCCTGGTCGGCGCGCCTGGCCACCCGCCTGGCGCGGGTCGAGGCGCTGACCGGCGATTTCTTCGCCCCCGGCGAGCAGCGGGCCCGCCCGGCGCTGTCCCCCGAGGCCGAGGCGATGGTGGAGCGCTGGCGCAGCTATCCCGCGCTGCGCTCGGCCCGCGGGCGCGAGGTCTTTGCCCGGATCGAGCCGGACCTGCTGACCCGGCTGACCGCCGCCGCCCATGCCGAAGAGGCGCTGGCGCGGTTCGACGCCTTCCTGGCCGGGCTACCGGCCGGGGTGCAGCTCTTCTCGCTCTTCGAGGCCAATCCGCAGCTGATCGAATTGATCGCCGACATCTGCGGCACGGCGCCGGGGCTGGCGGCCTATCTGGCGCGCCACCCCGAGGTGCTGGACGGGGTGCTGGCCGGCAGCTTCTTTGCGGCCTGGCCCGGCGCCGCCGCCCTGCGCCGCCAACTGGACCAGGTGCTGGATGCGGCGCTGGCCGCGCCGGGCGGCGGCTACGAACAGGCGCTGGACGCCGCGCGGCGCTGGGCGCATGAGGGGCAGTTCCGCATCGGCGTGCATCACCTGCGCAGCCTGATCGGCGCCGAGGAGGCGGGCGGGCAATATGCCGATGTCGCCGATGCCGCCGTCGCCGCGCTGTTCCCGGTCGTCGCGGCCGAATTCGCCCGCCGCCACGGACCGCCGCCGGGTCGCGGGGCGGTGGTGCTGGGCATGGGCTCGCTGGGCGCGCGACAGCTGAACGCCTCGTCGGACCTGGACCTGATCGTGATCTACGACGCCGCCGGGCAAGAGGCGTCCGAGGGGCCGAAACCCCTGGCGACGCGGGCCTATTACGCGCGGCTGACCCAGGCGGTGATCACCGCGCTCTCGGCGCCGACCTCGGCCGGGCGGCTTTACGAGGTGGACATGCGGCTGCGCCCCTCGGGGCGGCAGGGGCCGGTGGCGACCTCGGTGCAGAGCTTTCGCGACTACCAGATGACCGAGGCCTGGACCTGGGAGCATCTGGCGCTGACCCGCGCCCGCGTGATCGGCACCTGCGGCACCGATGCCGCCGCGCTGGCCGAGGAGGTCGAGGCGCTGCGGGTCGAGGTGCTGCAAACCCGCGGCACGGACCCGCGGGTGATGCCGGATCTGGCCGGGATGCGGGCCCGCATCTTCGCCGCCAAGGCCCCGGATGGCGCCTGGGAGGCCAAGATCGGCCGTGGCCGGTTGCAGGACATCGAGCTGCTGGCGCAATGTTTCGCGCTGCGGGCCGGTTCGGCCGCGCGGGCGGTGCAGGCGCAGTTGCGCACCGGCCCTCGGATCGGGCTGGTCGGGCGCGAGGATGGCGAAAGGCTGGCCTCGGCCCGGCGCTTCCTGTGGAGCCTGCAATGCGCCGGCCGGCTGTTGACCGAAAAGCCCTTGGACATGGACAACCTGGGCAAGGGCGGGCAGACCTTCCTGCTGCGCGAGACCGGCACGGCCTCGCTGGAGGAACTGGCCGAGCGGCTGGCCGCGACGATCGAGACCGCCGGCGCGATCATCGACGGCGTCCTGGCCGGGGTCGAGGTGCAGGCCGGATAGGCGCCGGCGGGAACGCGCCGCCGCTGACCCGGCCGGTCGTGCGGCAGGAAGCCCGCGGCAGGTCCGCCACCTGCGCCGCCCGCCCCGCTCGGCCGTGCCTGCCCCCGAGGGCGGGCGACAGGCATCGCCGCAGTCGGCAGGGCGTTCATGTCGCCCGCTCGTTCCTGCCCGTGGGCGCGCGCGACATGCATCACGCCAAAGGGGTTTCTGGAAACTCATGCAATCGTTCCTGCCCGGGTGCGCCACATGCATCTGCTCCGACGGCCTCTGATGGCCATCGGACCCGCTGTTCCTGCCCGCCGGGGCGTGCGCCGGGCATCGCTTCGCGCGGCGTGTGCGAGAACCGAGCGGCAGAGGTGCCCGGCCCTGCCGATCTTTCCATGCACCAAGAAGCCGTGGCAAGGTTCGCTGCCAGTGCCGCAGCCGACACCGGCTTCGCCGTTCCTGCCCGCCAAGGCCCGCCACGGGTCTCGCTTGGCAGGCTGCTGAAAAAGGATTTTGAGAGGGCGACGCAGCGGAAATCGTTCTGGAGCCAGCTGATATCGGCCCGAAAATGGGGTGTTTTCGGCAAATTTGAGGCGGATTTCCTGGCTCCCCGCCCGCGCTGTCCTGTCGCAAGGACTTTTTCAGCAGCCTGTTAGAGCTCCGCAAGCGAAAACAGAGCGGGAGAAGTGTCTGGCCCAGCCGGTCCTGTCCAGGGAATGGACTTATAATTCCGCACCACAGTCTTGCGGCTGCGATTGTGACGGCTGCGAGGAATCCCTTGGCGAGTTTGTCGTAGCACGCTGCCCCGCCTTGGCCCATCGGTTGGAAGCGGTCGTATATGGACCGTAGCGCTCGGGAAGGTCGCGCCAGGGTGGCGCTGTCCGCAGGACGGAGAAAACCCGTTCAGGACGCGCCGGTCGTTCGTCCGCGCAAGGCCACGAGGCTTGTCGGGAAGAAGCGGTGCAATCAGCGCCCGTTCCCGGTTCGTCAGCGCGAGAGGTGCCATTCAAGCTCCGCAAGACGCTCGAAGCACGAACCGTTCCCAAACGGCAGCCCGCCTGTGAGTACAGAACCTAGCGCCCCGAAGCGGCGGCAGTCTCCTCATCTGTGCTGCAGCCGGCACCGGGCGCCCGGTTCGGCCAGTCCTGCCTCGCACCAGGAAGCCGAGGTAGGTTCGCTGCGGGGTCCGCGGCTCCTCCTGCCGGGGGTGCCAGGTGGCTGCATCGGTTCAGTCGATCTTGCCCAGCAAGGGGACCAGCAGCGGGTCGAGGTCAGGGTCGGTTTCGGCGGCGATGGGGCTTGCGGGCTCTCCGGCGGCGGTTTCGCGCAGGGGGATCCGGCGGCCGGCGGGCGGCGGCGCGGGCTCGGGCGGCTCGTCCAGGCCGGCCTCGAAGATGCCGTGCTGGGTCTTGTCCCAGTAGAAGGGCTTGACCACCACCTCGTAGATCGCCTTCCACGCCGCCAGGCAGCCGAGCGGGAAATACAGGTGCAGCGTCGGCACCCAGGGCAGCAGGTGGCGATGTGCCCGCCCGCGCACCGCCCAGAGGCCGACGGCGATGTTCAGCAATTCCGAGGCCACGAACAGCGCGAACAGCAGGGCGATGGCATGGCCGCCCAGCAGGCCCGACAGCATGTCCCGCATCGGATGCGGCAGGCCCAGGCTGAGCAGCCAGAAGCTCCACAGCACCGGCGCCAGCAGGTATTGCGAGACCGAGGCGAAAAGCTGCACCTGCAAGGCAAGGAAGCGCCGCGTCCCCAGGTCGCGCCACAGCGCCACCGGGTCGCGCATATGCACGCCCCAGGTCATCGCGAAGCCCTTGAGCCAGCGCGAGCGCTGCTTGACCCAGGGGATCAGGCGGCAGTTCGCCTCTTCATGCGTGACGGTGTCCAGCATCCGCGTGCGATAGCCGCGCCGGGTCAGGCGCACGCCCAGGTCGGCGTCCTCGGTCACGTTCCAGGCGTCCCAGGCGCCGATCTCTTCCAGCGCGTCGCGGCGGAAGAACAGCGTCGTCCCGCCAAGCGGCACCACCAGGTCCAGCGCCGCCGCCCCGGCCAGCGTGCCGCGGAACCAGGCGGCATATTCGATGGTGAAGGCGCGGGCCAGCCAGTTGGTGCGGGGGTTGTAATAGTCCAGCACGCCTTGCAGGCAGGCCACCTCGGGCGGGGCGAAGTGAAAGCCGCGCGCGACCTTGTGAAGCTGGCCCGGCTCGGGGCGGTCCTCGGCGTCCCAGACCCCGATGATCGAGCCGCGGCAGAAGTTCAGCGCATAGTTCAGCGCCCGCGGCTTGGTGCGCACCGGCCCGTCGGGCACCTGGATCACGCGCAGCCAGCGCGGCAGCCGGACGCCCTGCAGCGCCTCGCAGGTGACGCGGTCGGTCTCCTCGACCACGATCAGGATGTCCATCAGCTCGCGCGGGTAGTCCAGCCGCGACAGCCGGCCGATCAGCTTTTCGGCGATGTCGGCCTCGGCGAACAGCGGCACCATGACCGAGATCACCGGCAGCGGCGCCGTCATCTCGGGCTGCGGCCGGGCGGCATGGGACGGCTTTTGCAGGCGGTCCTGCCGGTGCCGGCGCAGGATGGCGGCAAAGGAGAACAGCTTCAGCGTGGCCGAGGCGACCAGCGTCAGCACCGCCCAGGCCGTCAGAAGCGCGATCACCGCGTTCGGCGCCAGCACCAGCCCCAGCGCCGCGGCCGCCATCAGCCCCACGGCAATGCGGCCGAAGCGGCGCTCGTTGCGGGTGCGGCAGCTTTCCTGGGCGGGCACGCGGGTTTCGGCCTGGCGGATCAGCGCGGTGCGGCGCAGGGCCAAGATCGCCTCGCGCGCGGCGTTTTCCGAACACAGCAGCATGCGCACCGCGCCGAACCCTTCGGGCAGGCGGTCCTGCAATGCCTCGAATCCCTCGGGACGCGCGGTGGCGATGAAGGTGACGCCGCCGACCCGGCGCCAGGGCACCGCGCCCTCGGCCAGGCAAAGCTGCGCGCCCATCGCATCGACCAGCCGCGGATCGGGCGGCAGCGCCGCCAGGTCCAGCACGCTGGCGCGCCATTGCCGGGACAGGGCGCGCAGCAGCGCCTCTTCCCGCACCCAGCCGTGCGCCAGCAGGATCTCGCCCAGCCGCGCCGATTGGCGCTCGCGCATGACCAGCGCCTTGAGCAGGTCGCGCGGATCGACCGCGCCATCCTCGATCAGGAGCTGGCCCAGCGGGCGCAGGTCGCGGGTCGCGATCACCGTGCCCGTCAAGGCGGGCACGGCGGCCTCGGCCGGGGCACCAGCAAGGGGCCAGATGAGGGCGGGGCGGGCCATAGGCGATTCCCGGTCTGGGTCGTTCCGGTCCCCTCTCTGCCATGCAGAGGGTTAAGAACCGGTTAACCGCCGCCAGGCCCGCGCCCGGATCAGCCGCGCCGGCTGCGCATCGCCTCGGTGAAGCGCTCGAACAGATAGGCGCTGTCCTGCGGGCCGGGGCTGGCCTCGGGGTGGTATTGCACCGAGAAGACCGGCTTGTCGGCCACGCGCAGCCCGCAGTTCGAGCCGTCGAACAGGCTGACATGGGTCTCGATCACGCCTTGGGGCAGGGTCTGGGCATCGACGGCGAAGCCGTGGTTCATCGAGGTGATCTCGACCTTGCCGGTTTCGACGTCCTTGACCGGGTGGTTCGCGCCGTGATGGCCGTGGTTCATCTTCACGGTATGGGCGCCAAGCGCCAGCGCCAGCATCTGGTGGCCCAGGCAGATGCCAAAGATCGGCAGGTCGCGGTCCAGCAACTCGCGGATCATCGGCACGGCGTATTCGCCGGTCGCGGCCGGGTCGCCCGGTCCGTTCGACAGGAACACGCCCTCGGGCTCGTGGGCCAGCACTTCCTCGGCGGTGGCGGTGGCGGGCAGCACCATCACCTCGGCGCCGCTTTGCGCCAGCGAGCGCAGGATGTTGCGTTTCGCGCCGTAATCGACGGCGACGACGCGGAAAGGTTTCTTTTCCTCGGACTGGCCGAAGGTGCCGGGCCAGGACCACAGCCCCTCGGTCCAGCGATAGCTTTGCCGGCAGCTGACCTCCTTGGCGAGGTCCAGGCCGACGATGCCCTTCCAGCCGCGCGCCTTGGCGACCATGGCGGCGATGTCGAAATTCCCCTCGGGGTCATGGGCCAGGACGACATGGGGCGAGCCCTGCTGGCGGATCGCGCGGGTCAGGCGGCGGGTATCGACGCCGCCGATGCCGATGCGGCCGCGGCGCGCCATCCATTCGACCAGGTCGGCGCTGGCGCGCCAGTTCGAGGGCTCGGTCGGATCCCATTTCACCACGATGCCCGAGGCGACGGGCTCGGGCGCCTCGTCGTCCTGTTCGGTCACGCCGGTATTGCCGATATGGGGGAAGGTGAAGGTCACGACCTGGCTGGCATAGGAGGGATCGGTCATGATCTCCTGATAGCCGGTCATCGCGGTGTTGAAGACCAGCTCGGCCACCACTTCCCCGACCGCGCCGAAGCCCTGGCCGTGGAACACGGTGCCGTCGGCAAGCGCAAGACATGCGGTCGGTTTCTGGGGCATCGTCACTCTCCGGGTAAATCGGCGGGAACCTAGGTAAAGGGCGCAGGCGCGTCAAGGCGGGAACGGGCGGCGCGCGGAACTTTGCGGCCGGGACGGGGTTGAGGGCACGGCTTGACTGCGGGGGCGAAGCCGGGCACCACCCGGCGGAATACATTCAGCGAGGATCACATGGGACTGCGCGAACGCATTCTGGCCGATACGAAAGAGGCGATGAAAGCCAAGGACTCGGCGCGGCTGTCCACGCTGCGCCTGATCTCGGCCGCGATCAAGGACCGCGAGATCGCCGCCCGCGGCGAAGGCGGCGACGAGGCCGGGCTGGCCGAGGCCGAGCTGACCGCGATCCTGTCCAAGATGGTCAAGCAGCGCCAGGAATCGGCCAAGGCCTATGAAGAGGGCGGCAGGCTGGAACTGGCCGAGCGCGAGCTGGACGAGATCAAGGTGATCCAGTCCTACCTGCCGCGCCAGCTGGACGCCGAGGAAACCCGCGCCGCCATCGACAAGGCCATCGCCGAACTGGGCGCCGAGTCGATCCGCGACATGGGCCGGGTCATGGCCGAGCTGCGCGCCCGCCATGCCGGGCAGATGGATTTCGGCGCCGTCGGCCCCATGGTCAAGGACCGGCTGATGAAATGACCGCCCTGATTCTTTGCGACCAGGGCCGGATCGCCTGCGCCGCCGCAGCCGGCGCATAGCTTTTCCGGCGCAGCACTGATACAATTATTCTTCTGATGAGCAAAAGCTCGCGCCCTGCGCGGGTTTTTGTTTACATGCGCCCCGACTCGCCGCCAAAGACGCGAGTCGAGGGCGCCCGAAGGGCGGCGCGGCCATCAGGAGGACGGGCGATGAAGGCATTGGTGCTGGAAGAAAAGGGCAAGCTGTCGCTGCGGGATTTCGACATTCCCGCCACGCTGGGGCCCAGGGACGTGCGGATCAGGACGCATACGGTCGGGATCTGCGGCTCGGACGTACATTATTATACCCATGGCAAGATCGGGCATTTCGTCGTGCGCGAGCCGATGGTGCTGGGCCACGAGGCATCCGGCACGGTGATCGAGGCGGGGGCCGAGGTCACGCATCTGAAGCCCGGCGACCGGGTCTGCATGGAGCCGGGGATTCCCGACCCGACCTCGCGCGCGGCCAAGCTGGGGATCTACAACGTCGATCCGGCCGTGACCTTCTGGGCGACGCCACCGGTGCATGGCTGCCTGACGCCCGAGGTCGTCCACCCCGCTGCCTTCACCTACAAGCTGCCCGGCAATGTCAGCTTCGCGGAAGGCGCGATGGTCGAGCCCTTTGCCATCGGCATGCAGGCCGCGCTGCGGGCCCGCATCCAGCCGGGCGACGTGGCGGTGGTCACGGGCGCCGGCCCCATCGGCATGATGGTGGCGCTGGCGGCGCTGGCCGGCGGTTGCGCGCGGGTGATCGTGGCCGACCTTGCCCAGCCCAAGCTGGACATCATCGGCGCCTATGACGGCATCGAGACCGTGAACATCCGCAACCACCCGCTGGCCGAGGCGGTGGCCGAGGCGACCGACAACTGGGGCGCCGACATCGTCTTCGAATGCTCGGGCGCGGCGCCGGCGATCCTGGGCATGCACCAGCTTGCGCGTCCCGGCGGGGCCATCGTGCTGGTCGGCATGCCGGTCGATCCGGTGCCGGTGGACATCGTCGGGCTGCAGGCCAAGGAGCTGCGGGTCGAGACCGTGTTCCGCTATGCCAATGTCTATGACCGCGCCATCGCGCTGATCGCCTCGGGCAAGGTGGATCTCAAGCCGCTGATCTCGGCCTCGATCCCCTTCGCGGACAGCATCGCCGGCTTCGACCGCGCCGTCGAGGCGCGCGAGACCGACGTGAAGTTGCAGATCGTCATGCCGGAGTAAGCGCCATGTATCTGGGACTGGACCTGGGCACCTCGGGCATCAAGGCGATGCTGGTGGACGAAAGCTTCGCGACCGTCGGCGTCGCCCATGCGGCCCTGACCGTCAGCCGCCCGCATCCCGGCTGGTCCGAGCAGGCGCCGGCCGACTGGATCGCCGGCGCCGAGGCAGCCATCGCGGCGCTGCTGCGCGAGCATCCGGCCGCGATGGCGCGGCTGCAGGCCATCGGCCTGTCGGGGCACATGCATGGCGCCACGCTGCTGGACGGCGCGGACCATGTGCTGCGGCCCTGCATCCTGTGGAACGACGGCCGCTCGGGTCCGCAATGCGCCGAACTGACCGCACGGGCGGATTTCCACGGCATCGCCGGCAACCTGGTCATGGCGGGCTTTACCGCGCCGAAACTGCTTTGGGTGGCGCAGAACGAGCCCGAGATCTTTGCCCGGACCGCCAAGGTGCTGCTGCCCAAGGACTACCTGCGGCTGTGGCTGACCGGCGAGCATGTCGCCGAGATGTCGGACGCGGCGGGGACGCTGTGGCTGGACGTGGGCAAGCGCGACTGGTCGGATGCGCTGCTGGCCGCGACCGGGCTGACGCGCGCCCAGATGCCGCGGCTGGTCGAGGGCAGCGACGTTTCCGGCCATCTGCGCGCCGAACTGGCCGAGCGCTGGGGCATCCCGCGCGTGCCGGTGGCGGGCGGCGGCGGCGACAATGCCGCCACGGCCTGCGGCATGGGGGTGATGACGCCCGGCACGGGCTTTCTGTCGCTGGGCACCTCGGGCGTGCTGTTCGCCGCGACCGAGGCTTACGCGCCGAATACCGGCGATGCGGTGCATACCTTCTGCCATGCCGTGCCGGACACCTGGCACCAGATGGGGGTGATCCTGTCTGCGACCGACAGCATGAGCTGGCTGTCCGAGATCACCGGCAAACCCGTGCCCGAGCTTGCCGGGATGGTGGGCGCGGTGACGGCGCCCTCGCCGGTGCTGTTCCTGCCTTACCTGTCGGGCGAGCGCACGCCGCTGAACGATCCCGATGCGACCGGCGCCTTCCTGGGGCTGCGCCGCGCCACCGGGCTGGCCGACCTTGCGCAGGCGGCGATGGAGGGCGTGGCCATGGCATTCGCCGATTGCGTCCATGCGCTGCGCAAGGCCGGCACCCCCATCGAGGCCGCATATGCGGTGGGCGGCGGCGCGCGCTCGCGCGCCTGGCTGCGAATCATGGCCTCGGCCACCGGGCTCACGCTGCTGGAGCCCGAGGACGGCGATTTCGGCGCAGCCTTCGGGGCGGCCAAGCTGGCGGCCGCCTGCGCGACGGGCGATACCTCGGACCGCATCTTTGCCAGGCCCGCCATTCGCGCCGAGGTTGTGCCCGATCCTGAACTGGCCGCGGCCTATGCGAAAAAGTATGAGGCCCATCATGCGGCTTATCCGCGGCTGCGGGATCTGACCGCTCTGGGCGCTTGATAGCGTTAACAGAGGGTTTTTCCGAAAAAGCAGGCCTATGCCGCTGCGCTGCGGTATGGGCTTTCTGCTATGCAGCATATGCCCGTTGCGGTGCCTTGCGCCTGCCTCTTCAATTCCTGCACCGATCGGTGCAAAAAAGTATCGGTATTTTTTTCGCCCTGATGTGGATCGCCGGCGGGCATGAAGCCTATGGTTCCTGAACGTCCGCGGCAGGCCCGGCAGGGTCCGCGGCGTGCAGGGAGGAAGGCGAATGCAACCCGATCTGGAGCTGGTCCACATCCGCAAGGGCGAATCCTTCGCCGCGTGGATGCATGGCTATCCGTTCCGCACGGTGCGCTGGCATTACCATCCCGAATACGAAATCCACCTGGTCGTCGCCACCTCGGGCACATTTTACATCGGCGACCATGTCGGCAGCTTCCAGCCCGGCCAGCTGATCATGACCGGGCCGAACCTGCCGCAGAACTGGATCAGCGACATCCCGCCCGGCGAGGCGGTGCCGCTGCGCTCGCTGGTGATCCAGTTCCCCGAAGCCTTCATCGAAGAGGCCAGCGCCGCCATGCCCGAGATGGAGGCGCTGCGCCCGCTCCTGGAACGCTCGCGCCGCGGCTTGCTCTTCGACGACGAGACCAGCGCCCGCGTCCGCCCGCTGATGGAGCGGCTGGTCGAGGCGCAGGGCCTGCGTCGCCTGGCGCTGTTCTGGGACATCCTGGACCTGCTGGCCCATGCGCCGGAATACGAGGTGCTGGCCAGCCTCAGCTTCGAGCTGGACCTGACGCGCACCCATGACGGCGGCATCAACCGCGCGCTGTCGCATCTGCGCGAACACCTGACCGAGCAGATCGAGGAGGGCGAGCTGGCCGAGATGGTCGGGCAAAGCCAAAGCGCCTTTTCCCGTGCCTTCAAGCGCCATACCGGCACCACGCTGGTGCGCTATCGCAACCAGCTGCGCGTCGACCTGGCCTGCCAGATGCTGCTGACCGATCCCGACGTCAAGGTGGCCGAGATTTGCTACGAGGTCGGGTTTTCGAACCTGTCGAACTTCAACCGGCATTTCCTGAAGCTCAAGGGAAAGTCGCCCTCGCAGTTCCGCGCGACTTTCGCGGCCCAGAAGGCGCTGGTCATGGCGGACTGACAAGGACCGAAATCGCCAATTTCACCAATTCGGGCGGCGCGGCGCCGCCCGGAGACGCGCAGGCCATGCCTGCTTTCATCCAGATGGGAGGGAACCCAGATGAAAACGAAACTGCTCACCGCCTCGGCCGCGCTTGCGCTCATGGCGGCCCCGGCGCTGGCCCAGGACAAGCTGAAGATCGGCATGACCTTCCAGGAGCTGAACAACCCCTATTTCGTGTCCATGCAGGAGGCGCTGAACGAGGCCGCCGCCAGCTTGGGCGCCGATGTCGTCGTCACCGACGCCGGCCATGACGTGGCCAAGCAGATCTCGGATGTCGAGGACATGCTGCAGCAGAACATCGACATCCTGCTGCTGAATCCGACCGACAGCGCCGGGATCGAGGCCGCGGTCCATGCCGCCAAGGCCGCGGGCGTGACCGTGGTCGCGGTCGATGCGAACGCGAACGGTCCGGTCGATACCTTCGTCGGCTCCAAGAACCGGGACGCGGGCTACATGTCCTGCAAGTATCTGGGCGAGGCGCTGGAGGGCAAGGGCGAGGTCGCGATCCTGGACGGCATCCCGGTGGTGCCGATCCTGCAGCGCGTCGAGGGCTGCAAGGCCGCGCTGGAGGAGTTCCCGGAAATCACCCTGGTCGATACCCAGAACGGCCGGCAGGACCGCTCGGTCGCCCTGGGCGTGGTCGAGAACATGATCCAGTCCAAGCCGAACCTGGCCGGCATCTTCTCGGTCAACGACGGCGGCGCCATGGGCGCGCTGGCGGCGATCCAGGGCTCGGGCAAGGACATCAAGCTGACCTCGGTCGACGGCGCACCCGAGGCGGTCCAGGCCATCGCCGCGGGCGGCCCCTTCATCGAGACCACCGCGCAATTCCCGCGCGACCAGGTCCGGGTTGGCCTGGCCATGGCGCTGGCGCAGAAATGGGGCGCCCGCGTGGTGCCGAAGGAAGTGCCGATCGACGTCATGGTCGTTGACGCCGAGAACGCTGCCGAGTTCAGCTGGTAAGGGTTCCTCCCCGCTCCCGTCCCCGCATGCCGCGGGGGCGGGACATTTCCCAGCCATTCAGGAGGGCATCATGCTGGAACTGAAGGGAATCCGAAAAAGCTTCGGCAAGATCGAAGTCCTGCACGGCGTCGACATGGAGGTCCGCGCCGGCGAGGTGCATGCGCTTCTGGGCGAGAACGGCGCCGGCAAGTCCACGCTGATGAAGATCCTGTGCGGCATCATCCAGCCCAGCGAGGGCACGATCCGCATCGAGGGGACCGAGCGCCACTTTGCCGATTACGACCAGGCCATCGCCGCGGGCGTGGGCATCGTGTTCCAGGAGTTCAGCCTGATCCCCTATCTCGACGCGGTCGAGAACATGTTCCTGGCGCGCGAGATCCGCGGACGCTTCGGCACGCTGGACCGCAAGGCGATGCGCGCCCGCGCCGCCGAGATCATGCGCCAGCTGGCCGTCGACGTGGCCCTGGACGTGCCGGTGCATCGCTTGTCCGTCGCCGAGCAGCAATTCGTCGAGATCGCCAAGGCGCTGTCCCTGAACGCCCGCATCCTGGTGCTGGACGAGCCGACCGCGACCCTGACCCCCTCCGAGGTCGAGCACCTGTTCAAGGTCATGCGCGAGCTGCGCCGGCAGGGCGTGGCGATCATCTTCATCTCGCATCACCTGGAAGAGATCTTCGAGATCTGCGACCGCATCACCGTGCTGCGCGACGGCGAGTTCATCGCCTCCTGCGCGGTCCCGGACGTGGACAACGACCGGCTGGTCGAGATGATGGTCGGCCGCCGGATCGAGAATAACTTCCCGCCCAAGCCGGCCCCCTCGACCGCCTCCGTTGTCGTCGAGGTCGAGGAGGTGCAGCTGAAGAAGGGCGGCCCCGTCTCGCGCTTTGCCCTGCGCAAGGGCGAGATCCTGGGCTTTGCCGGGCTGGTCGGCTCGGGCCGCACGGAAACCGTGCTGGCCATGCTGGGCGCATACCCGGCGGCGCGCTGCAAGGTGAAGGTGGACGGGGTCGAGAAACGTTTTCGCGGCCCCGACGAGGGGCTGGCGCATGGCATCGGCCTGCTGCCCGAAAGCCGCAAGGAACAGGGGCTGATCACCAGCTTCTCGATCCTGCAGAACGTCTCGCTGAACAATTACGGCAAGTATCGCAAGAACCACTGGTTCATCGACCTGAAAAAGGAACTGGCTGCGACCGAGACCGCCATGGCGCAGGTCCGCGTCAAGGCGCAGGGGCCGCATGCCCGCGTCGATACGCTGTCGGGCGGCAACCAGCAGAAGGTCGTGATCGCCCGCTGGCTGAACCACGACATGCAGGTGCTGATCTTCGACGAGCCGACGCGCGGCATCGACGTGGGCGCCAAGGCGGAAATCTATGCGCTGATGCGCGAATTCACCGCCAAGGGCGGCGCCATCATCATGATCTCGTCCGAACTGCCCGAGGTGATCGGCATGTCCGACCGGGTCTGCGTGTTCCGCTCGGGCGGGATCGTGGCCACGGTCGAGGGCGACCAGATCGATTCCGAAACCATCATGACCCATGCCACGACCGGGAGAGTTGAACATGTCGCATGACGCAAACACCGGCTCGGCCGGGAAAACCGGCGGCTTCTCGCTTGGCCGCCTGCTGCATTCGCCGCTGGCGCTGCCGCTGATCGGGCTGATCACCGTCTCGGTGCTGATGGGGCTGGCGAGCGACAATTTCTTCAGCCTGAACAACATCATGAACGTGCTGCGCCAGGTGTCGGTCGTCGGCATCCTCGCCGTTGGCATGAGCTTCGTCATCCTGACCGGCGGGATCGATTTGTCGGTCGGCGCGGTCATGGCGCTGGTCGGCACGCTAAGCGCGGGGATGATGGTCAACATGGGCCTGCCCGCGCCGGTGGCGCTGCTGGTCGGGCTGCTGATCGGCCTGGGCATCGGGCTGGCCAACGGCGTGCTGGTCGCCTGGGGCCGGATGCCGGCGATCATCGTGACGCTGGCCACCATGGGCATGGCGCGCGGCCTGGGGCTGATCTATTCCGGCGGCTATCCGATCAGCGGCCTGCCCAGCTGGATTTCCTGGTTCGGGGTCGGCCGCGTCGGCGTGGTGCCGGTCCCGGTCATCATCATGGTGGTGATCTATGCCCTGGCCTGGGTGCTGTTGCAGCGCACCGCCTTTGGCCGCCACGTCTATGCCCTGGGCGGCAACGAGACCGCGGCGCGCCTGTCCGGCGTCAAGACCCGGCGGGTCAAGCTGGCGGTCTATGGCATTTCGGGCCTGACCTCGGCGCTTGCTGCGGTGATCCTGACCGGGCGGCTGATGAGCGGCCAGCCCAATGCCGGCGTGGGGTTCGAGCTGGACGCCATCGCCGCCGTGGTGCTGGGCGGCACCGCGATTTCCGGCGGCCGCGGCCTGATCCTGGGGACGCTGATCGGCGCGGTGCTGCTGGGCATCCTGAACAACGGGCTGAACCTGATGGGGATCAACCCCTATCTTCAGGACGTCATCAAGGGCGCGATCATCCTCTTGGCCATCTATATCGGGCGCGAATGGCGCTAGGCCCCGCCCGCACCATACCGAAGACAGGAGAACGGAATGTCTGAATCGCTGGACGGCAAGGTCGCCGTCATCACCGGCGCGGCCTCGGGGATCGGGCTTGCGACCACCCAGCGGCTGCTGGAACGCGGCGCCACCGTGGTCATGGTGGACTGGAACGAGGGCGCGCTGGACGAACTGGCCGCCAAGCTGGGCGACAAGGCGATCCCGCAGGTGACGAACCTGCTGGATGCCGAAAGCTGCGACGCCATGATCCCCGAGATCCTGGCCAAGGTCGATCAGATCGACATCCTTTACTGCAACGCCGGCACCTATATCGGCGGCGACCTGGCCGACACGACGCCCGAGGCCATCGACCGGATGCTGAACCTGAACGTCAACGCGGTGATGAAGAACGTCCACGCCGTGCTGCCGCACATGACCGGGCGCAAGACCGGCGACATCGTCGTCACCTGCTCGATCGCCGGGCATTTCCCGACCTGGTGGGAGCCGGTCTATTCCGGCTCGAAATGGGCGATCACCAGCTTTGTCCAGGGGATGCGACGTCAGATGATCCCGCATGGCGTGCGCGTCATGCAGGTCTCGCCCGGCCCGGTCGTCTCGGCGTTGCTGGCCGACTGGCCCGAGGAGAACCTGCGCAAGGCCAAGGAAAGCGGCAGCCTGATCGACGCGGAAGAGGTCGCGGATGCGGTCGAATACATGCTGACCCGCAAGCGCACCGTCACCATCCGCGACATGCTGGTGCTGCCGACCAATTTCGACCGCGTCTGACGCCCGGCACCCGGAACGGAGTAGCGCCATGGACCAGTATCTGATCGGCATCGACGTGGGCACCGGCTCGGCGCGGGCCGGGGTCTTCGACCGCGCAGGCCGCCTGCTTGCCACCGCCAAGCGCCCCATCGCGATGCACCGCGAGCGCGGCGTGATCGCCGAGCAGTCCAGCGAGCAGGTCTGGCGCGCGGTCTGCGACTCCGTCCGGGAATGCGTGACCCGCGCCGGGATCGACCCGGCGCGCGTCACGGGCATCGGCTTCGATGCCACCTGCTCCCTTGTCGTCCGCGGGGCGGGGGATGCGACGCTGCCGGTGGGCGATCCCGCCCACCCCGAGCGCGACATCATCGTCTGGATGGACCACCGCGCCGTCGAGCAGGCCGAGCGCATCAATGCGCTGGGCCACGACGTGCTGGCCTATGTCGGCACCCGCATCTCGCCCGAGATGGAGACGCCGAAGCTTCTGTGGCTGCGCGAGAACCGGCCCGAGGTCTATGCGGCGGCGGCGCATTTCTTCGACCTGACCGATTTCCTGACCTGGAAGGCGACCGGCGCGCTGGAGCGCTCCGCCTGCACCGTGACCTGCAAATGGACCTATCTGGCGCATGAGGGGCGCTGGGACGCGGGCTATTTCCGCCAGATCGGCCTGGGCGACCTGGCCGACGACGGTTTCGCCCGCATCGGTGCCTGCGTCGTCGATCCCGGCACGGCGCTGGGGCAGGGGCTGACCCCGGCCGCGGCCGAGGCGATGGGGCTGCGTCCCGGCACCGCGGTCGCGGCCGGGCTGATCGACGCCCATGCCGGCGGCGTCGGCACGGTGGCGGCGGGGGGCGATGCGACGGCTTGCCTGGGCTATGTCTTCGGCACCTCCTCCTGCACCATGACCACGACGCGCGAGCCGGCCTTCGTGCCGGGCGTCTGGGGGCCCTATTACTCGGCCATGGTGCCCGGCATGTGGCTGAACGAGGGCGGCCAGTCCGCCGCCGGCGCCGCCATCGACCAGCTGGTGCAGCTGCACCCCGCCACGGCCGAGGCGACGGCGCTGGCCGAGGCGGCGGGCAAGTCCCTGCCGCAATGGCTGGCCGACCGGGCGCTGGAGCTGGCGGGCGATGCCAGCGCCGCCCTGCGGCTGGCCGACGAGCTGCATGTGGTGCCCGAGTTCCTGGGCAACCGCGCGCCCTTTGCCGATCCCCATGCCCGCGCCGTCATCATGGGGCAGGGGATGGAGACGGGGCCGGATTCGCTGGTCGCGCTTTATGTCGCCGGGATCTGCGGCCTGGGCTATGGCCTGCGCCAGATCATCGAGACCCAAGGCCAGCATGGCGCCCCGGTTCAGACGATCAGCGTCAGCGGCGGCGCCGGCGCGCATCCGCTGACCCGGCAGCTGCTGGCGGATGCGACGGGGCTGCCGGTCGAGGTGACGGAATGCCCCGAGCCGGTGCTGCTGGGCTCGGCCATGCTGGGCGCGGTGGCGGCGGGGGTGTTCCCCGACCTGCACACCGCCATGCCCGCCATGTCGCGCATCGCCACGCGCTGCGCCCCCGATCCCGCCAGCCGCGCGCGGCAGGACGCGCGCCATGCCGCCTTCCTGGCGCTGCAATCCACGGCGCGGCAGATCCGCGCCGCCATGGCGGCCTTGCCGCAAAACTGAACACGGGCGGCCCTGCCGCCGAACTGGACATGCGAGGAACCATGCAATTCTCGGGCAAGACCGTCATCATCACCGGCGCGGGCAAAGGGATCGGCCGCGCCTGCGCGCGTCTCATGGCCGGGCGCGGGGCCGAGGTCGTGGCGCTGAGCCGCACCCAATCCGACCTTGATAGCCTGCGGGACGAGATCGGCGCGCGCGGCATCCGCGTCGACCTGGCCGACGCGGCTGCCACCCGCGCCGCCATGGCGCAGGCGGGGACCGCCGACTACCTGATCAACAGCGCCGGCATCAACGTGCTGGAAAGCGTGCTCGACATGACCGAGGCCGGCTATGAGGCGGTCCTGGGCATCAACCTGCGCGCGGCGCTGATCTGCTGCCAGGAATTCGCCCGCGCCCGCATGGCGGCGGGCGGCGGCGGCGCCATCGTCAACATCACCTCGATCGCCGGTCATCGCGGCTTCCAGGACCACCTGTGCTATGCCGCCTCGAAGGCCGGGCTCGAGGGCGCGACCCGCGTGCTGGCCAAGGAACTGGGCCCGCACGGCATCCGCGTGAACGCGGTCGCGCCCACCATCACCCTGACCGAACTGGCGGCCGAGGCCTGGTCGGACCCGGCGAAAAGCCAGCCGATGATGGTGCGCCACCCGCTGAACCGCTTTGCCGAGGCCGAGGAGGTCGCGCAAAGCATCGCGCTGCTGCTTTCGGACGACAGCCGCATGGTCTCGGGCGCGGTGCTGCCGGTGGATGGCGGCTTCCTGGCCGTCTAGGTTTTCCGGCGCCGGTGTTCGGGGCGTGGAACCGGCGCCCCGGATCGCGGCTTGTCCCTTGGCGCAAACCGGCGCGGGCAGGGGACGGCGGCCATGCTTGACGAACTTCACCGCATCTTCCTGGGCGATCAGGATCTGTCCTTCGCCTGGGAAGTCTTTCTTCGCACCGTCATCATCTATTTCTACACGCTGGCGTTGATGCGCTGGCTGGGCGGGCGCACGGTGGCGCAGCTTTCCATCGTCGAGTTCCTGCTGGTCATCGCCATCGGCTCGGCGGTGGGCGATTCGTTGTTCTATCCCGACGTGCCGATGCTGCCGGCGATGTTCGCCATCTTCCTGGTCGCCGCCTTCAACAAGCTGGTGGACGAGGCGATCCTGTCCTCGGACCTGCTGTCGCGGATCTTCGAGGGCAGGCCGCGCATCGTCGTCACCGAGGGCCGCGTCCACCAAGACCGCCTGCGCCGGCAGGGCATCGGCATCGGCGAGTTGCACGCCAAGCTGCGCGAAAAGGGCGTGGCCGACCTGGCCGACGTCAAGTTCGCCATTCTCGAGGCCGACGGTGCGCTTTCGGTGCTCAGGCGGGACCGGGACGGCACGGCGGGGCTTTACCAGCCGCCCGCGATCCCGCAGCGGGAAATGGCCTGGGCGGGCAAGGAATGACCGGGCCCCGGCGCACCATCCAGCGGCGGCTGCGCACGGCGCATCCCTTCTGGGCCGAGACGCCGCATATCTCGGTCGCGCATCGGGCAGAGCCCTCGCAGCCGCGCTGGGACGTGGTGATCGTCGGCACCGGCATTTCCGCGGCCCTGCTGGCCGAGCGGCTGACGCGGCGCAAGCGGCGGGTGCTGCTGGTGGACCGGCGCCAGCCGGTGCGGGGCTCGTCGCTTGCCTCGACGGCGATGATCCAGCACGAGATCGACGTGCCGCTGAGCCGGCTGGCGCGCCAGATCGGCCCCGACAAGGCGGCGCGGGCCTGGCTGCGCTCGGTCAAGGCGGTCGAGGAACTGCTGCGGCTGTCGCGCCGGCTGCGGCTCGACTGCCAGATGCAGCGCAAGCGGGCGCTTTACCTGGCCGGCGACGAGATGGGCTTTCGCGCGCTGGAGGCCGAGGCGGCGCTGCGCCGCGAAACCGGCATCGCGGCCGAGTTCCTTTCGCGCCGGCGCCTGCTCGAGGAATACGGCATCGACCGCACGGGGGCCATCCGCTCCACCGCCTCGGCCTCGGCCAATCCGGCGCAGCTGACGGCCGGGCTGCTGCGGCTGGCGCAGGAACGCGGGGCCGAGATCGTCTCGCCCTTCGAGGTCGCGGATTTCGCGGAACTGGCGGACGGGGTGGCGCTGGCATCCTCGGCCGGGCGGGTGGTGGTGGCGGGCCATGCGGTGTTCTGCACCGGCTACGAATTCCTGCCGCAGCTTGCCTCGGCGCATCACCGCATCATCTCGACCTGGGCCGTCGCCTCGGCCGAGGGGGTGCGCCATCCGGCCTGGCTCGACGACTGTCTGGTCTGGGAGGCGGCCGATCCCTACCTGTATTTCCGCACCACGCCCAGCGGCCGGATCATCGCCGGCGGCGAGGACGAGGCAAGCCCCGATGCCTACGAGGATGCCGGCAAGCTGCGCCGCAACGCCGGCGAGATCGCCCGCAAGCTGCGCGAGACCTGCGGCATCCGCATCGGCCGCCCGGCCTATCGCTGGGCCGCGGCCTTCGGCGACAGCGACGACGGGCTGCCGATCGTCGATGCGGTGCCGGGCTGCCGGCGCTGCCATGCGGTGATGGGCTTTGGCGGCAACGGCATCACCTATTCCGTCATCGCCGCCGAACTGACCGCGCGCCGGATCGACGGCCGCGCCGATCCCGACGCCGATCTCTATCGCTTTCGCTGAGCCCGGCGCTGAGCCCGGCCATGTCGCTGTCAACCCGAATCTGCCCGGCGAAAGGGCAATGACGCAATGTGACACCGACTTCGTCGCCTGCGTCCTTCCGGCCGGCTGCACAAGTGAGTTGCATTCCCCGACAAGCGCCGATTACTGTTGGCTGGCGGAACGAAGAACCAATAGAAACAGGGAGCCCGCATCGTGACAGCAGACCCCGGCAACGACGCTTTCGTTGTCTTCGATCACGTCCAGAAAAGCTATGACGGGCAATCGCTTGTCGTCAAAGACCTGAACCTGACCATCGGCAAGGGCGAGTTCCTGACCATGCTCGGCCCCTCCGGCTCGGGCAAGACCACCTGCCTGATGATGCTGGCCGGATTCGAGACGGCGACCCATGGCGAGATCCGGCTGGACGGCCGCAACATCAACGACGTGCCGCCCCATCGGCGCGGCATCGGCATGGTGTTCCAGAACTACGCGCTTTTCCCGCATATGAGCGTGGGCGAGAACCTGTCCTTTCCGCTGGAAGTGCGCGGCATGGGTAAGGACGAGCGCGAAAGCCGCATCACCCGCGCCCTCGACATGGTGCAGATGGGCCAGTTCAAGAACCGCCGCCCGGCGCAGCTTTCCGGCGGCCAGCAGCAGCGCATCGCGCTGGCCCGCGCCTTGGTGTTCGATCCCAAGCTGGTGCTGATGGACGAGCCGCTGGGCGCGCTCGACAAGCAGCTGCGCGAGCATATGCAGTTCGAGATCAAGGCATTGCACGACCGGCTCGGCATCACCGTGGTCTATGTGACCCACGACCAGGGCGAGGCGCTGACCATGTCGGACCGCATCGCCGTGTTCAACGACGGCCGCATCCAGCAGCTCGCGCCGCCCCCGGTGCTTTACGAGCAGCCCGAGAACAGCTTCGTCGCCGGCTTCATCGGCGAGAACAACGCCCTGCGCGGCACCATCGAGCAGCTGCAGGGCGACAAGGCGCTGGTGCGGCTGGACAATGGCGAGCTGATCGACGCCACCGCCGTCAACATCCGCGAAAGCGGCCAGGTCACGACGGTCTCGATCCGGCCCGAGCGGGTCGAGTTCAAGCCCGAGCTGATGCCGGCCGGTGCCCATACCATCGAGGCGCAGGTGCGCGACGTGATCTACATGGGCGACATCCTGCGGGCGCGGCTGCATGTCGCCGGGCAGGACGATTTCGTGATGAAATACCGCAACACGCTGGGGCAGGTGAAGCTGTCGCCCGGCCAGACGATACGGATCGGCTGGCATCCCGAGGATGCCCGCGCCCTCGATCCGGTGTGAACGTGCATTACGCAAGGAACCAGGGAGTTATGATGAAACGCACGCTGATACTGACCTCTGCGCTGGTCGTCGTCGCGGCTGCGGCCCAGGCACAGGACCAGCAGGTCAACCTGCTGTCCTGGGGCGGGGCCTATGGCATGAGCCATGTCGAGGCCTATGCCAAGCCCTTCGAGGCCCAGACCGGCAAGAAGGTCGTGGTTTCGGATGCCGACAACCCCGCGACGCCGGTCAAGGCCCAGGTCGAGGCGGGCAATGTCTCGATCGACGTGGCCTCGGTCGAATATGCCGATGCCGTGCGGCTTTGCGACGAGGGGCTGCTGGAAGTGATCGACCCGGCGATCCTGACCCCCGCCGCCGACGGCACCCCGGCCGCCGACGATTTCATCGAGGGCGCGATCACCGAATGCTTCGTGGGCACGGACGTCTATTCGATGATCCTGGCCTATGACGACGGCAAGTTCCCCGATGCCAAGCCCGCCGGCGCGGCCGATTTCTTCGACACGGCCAAGTTCCCCGGCAAGCGCACCATGCGCAAGGGCGCCAAGTTCAACCTGGAATTCGCGCTGATGGCCGATGGCGTCGCGCCCGACCAGGTCTATGAGGTGCTGGGCACCCCCGAGGGCGTGGACCAGGCCTTCGCCAAGCTCGACACGATCAAGAACGACGTGATCTGGTGGGAAGCCGGCGCGCAGCCGCCGCAGCTTCTGGCCGATGGCGAGGTGTCGATGGCCTTTGCCTTCAACGGCCGGATCTTCAACGCCGCCCAGCAGGAGGGCAAGCCCTTCAAGATCGTCTGGGACGGCCAGATCTACGAGATGGAGGGCTGGGTGATGCCGAAGGGCGCCCCGAACCCCGAGGCCGCCAGGGAGTTCATCGCCTTCTCGACCGCGCCCGAGCAGCAGGCCCGCGCCGCCGAGTTCATCAGCTACGGCCCGCCGCGCGTCTCGGCCGCCGCCCTGGTCGGCAATATCGAGGGCACCGACGTGCCGATGGGCCCGAACCTGCCCACCTATGCCGAGAACCTGGAAAACGCGCTGGCCTCGAACCTGGACTTCTGGGTCGACCACGACGCCGAGCTGCAGGAACGCTTCAACGCCTGGCTGGCGAACTGACATGCAAGGCCCGCGGCGGGAGCGTCCCGCCGCGGCCACCCGGCAAGCCCGAACGGGCAAAGAGCGGCCAAAGAGCCGCAAAACCAACGGGAGTAGAACATGAAAACCACATTGATCCTGACCTCGGCGCTGTGCAGCCTTGGCCTTGCGGCGCAGGCCCAGAACAAGGAGGTCAACGTCGTCTCCTGGGGCGGCGCCTATGAGCGTTCGCAGGTCGAGGCCTATAACATCCCCTTCGCCGAGCAGACCGGCATCAAGGTGAACATGCTGGCCGCCGACAACCCGGCCACGCCGCTGAAGGCGCAGGTCGAGGCGGGCAACATTACCGGCGACGTGTTCGACATCGAGGTCTCGGACGCGATCCGGCTTTGCGACGAGGGCGCGCTGGTCGAGATCGACCCCGCCATCCTGCCGCCCGCCCCCGACGGCACGCCCGCGACCGAGGATTTCATCCCCGGCGCGCTTCAGGAATGCGCGGTGGCGAACATCTTCTGGGGCACGGTCATCGCCTTCGACAGCACGAAATTCGACGGCGAGAAACCCTCGACCGCGGCGGATTTCTTCGACACCGCCAAGTTCCCCGGCAAGCGCGGCCTGCCCAAGAACCCCAAGCGCACCCTGTATCTGGCGCTGATCGCCGATGGCGTGGCGCCCGACCAGATCTATGAGGTGCTGGGCACGCCCGAGGGCGTGGACCAGGCCTTCGCCAAGCTCGACACCATCAAGGGCGACGTGGTCTGGTGGGAGGCCGGGGCCCAGCCGGTGCAGTTGCTGGCCGATGGCGAGGTGGTGATGGCCACCGGGTATAACGGCCGCTTCTTCGACGCCATGGTCGGCGAGGGCAAGCCCTTCGAGATCATCTGGGACGGGCAATACATGGACATGGACATGTTCGCCATTCCCAAGGGCTCGCCCAACCCCGAGGCGGCGCTGGAATACCTGAAATTCGCCACCGCGACCGAGCAGCTGGCCAACCAGGCGAAATACATCGCCTATGGCCCGTCGCGGAAAAGCTCGGCGGCGCTGGTCGGGCTGTTCCAGGACGGCAAGACCGAGATGGCGCCGCACATGCCCACCAGCGAAGAGCATATGAAGACCGCCGTCATGGACGACCCGGAGTTCTGGGCCGACCATTCCGCCGAACTGGCCGAGCGTTTCAACGGCTGGCTGGCCGCCAACTGACCTGCGCAATGCCGCGGCCCGGACCGTCCGGGCCGCGGCTTCGACCCCGGATTGCCCGACAAAGGACCAAGATGGCCAAAGCCCTCGACCCCCATGCCGCCATCGTGACCGAGGCCGGCGGCCTTGACCAAGGCGGCACGCTGAGAACCGCGGACGGTCGTCCGTTGAAGTCTGCGCTTGCGCGGAGTTCGCGTCGTGCGCGTCGGCGGGCGTTCCTGCTGGTGCTGCCGCTCCTGCTGTTCATCCTGATCACCTTCGTGGTGCCGATCGGGCAGATGCTGCAGCGCTCGGTCAAGAACGACGGCTTCTCGGCCAACATGCCGCAGCTCTCGGCCTGGTTCCACGACAACCCCCGCGGCACCGAACCCGACGATGCCGCCTGGGCGGCGCTGGCCGCCGACCTGACCGCCGCCGCCCAGGCGCGCACCGTCGGCGTCGTCGGCACCCGCATCAACTACGACATGCCGGGCACGCGCTCGCTGTTCACCTCGGCCGGGCGCCAGGCCCGCGGCGGCATCGAGCCGCCCTATCGCGAAGCCATCCTCGAGATGGACGCGAAATGGGGCGATCCCAGGCTGTGGTCGGTGATGCGCGAGGCCTCCTCGCCCTATACCAGCAACTTCTACCTGGCGGCGGTCGACCGCACCCGCGACGACCAGGGCGAGGTGGTTGCCGCCCCGGCGCAGCAGCAGATCTATGTCAAGCTGTTCATGCGCACCTTCTGGCTGTCGCTGGTCATCACCTTCACCACCTTCCTTCTGGGCTTTCCGGTCGCGCATCTGCTGGCGACGCTGCCGATGCGGCAGTCGAACCTGTTGATGATCCTGGTGCTGCTGCCGTTCTGGACCTCGCTGCTGGTCAGGACCACGGCCTGGATCGTGCTGCTGCAGCAGCAGGGCGTGGTCAACGACGTGCTGGTCTGGCTGGGGGTGATCGGCAACACCCAGCGGCTGCAGATGATCTTCAACCAGACCGGCACGATCATCGCCATGACCCATATCCTGCTGCCCTTCATGATCCTGCCGCTCTATTCGGTGATGCGCACGATCAATCCCAGCTATGTGCGCGCCGCGCGCAGCCTGGGGGCGACCAGCTGGACCGCCTTCCGCCGGATCTATTTCCCGCAGACCCTGCCGGGGCTGGGGGCGGGGGCGCTCCTGGTGTTCATCCTGGCGGTGGGCTACTACATCACCCCCGCGCTGGTCGGCGGCTCGTCGGGGCAGCTGATCTCGAACATGATCGCGATGCACATGACGCAGACGCTGAACTGGTCCATGGCGGCCGCGCTGGCGGCGCTGCTTCTGGGGGGCGTGCTGATCCTCTACTGGGTCTACGACCGGCTCGTCGGCATCGACAACCTGAAACTGGGGTAATCGCCATGGCGCTTCCGACTTACGCATCGCCCTTGGAGAAGGTCTGGCACTACGCCTATCTGGTGATCTGCGGCGCGATCTTCTTCTTCCTGATCGCGCCCATCGTGGTGGTGATCCCGCTGAGCTTCAACGCCGAGCCCTATTTCACCTTCACCGACCGGATGCTGTCCTTCGACCCCGAGGGCTATTCGCTGCGCTGGTACGACAGCCTGCTGACCTTCGGCATGGCGCGGCCGGACGCGCCGCGCGACCTGAGCTGGTGGGCGGATGCCTGGCAGAACGCGAAATGGGTGAATGCGGCGAAAAGCTCGATCATCATCGGCTTTTTCTCGACCATCCTGGCCACGGTGCTGGGCACGCTGGCGGCGCTGGGTCTGTCGCGGCCCGAGATGCCCTGGCGCCGGGCGATCATGGCCATGCTGATCTCGCCGATGATCGTGCCGATCATCATCACCGCGACGGGGATGTTCTTCTTCTACTCGAACCCCTGCGAGCCGCTGAGCTGGATCGGGCTGGACCCGGAATGCGGCCGGCTGGCGGGCACCTACCTGGGGGTGATCCTGGCCCATGCCACGCTGGGCATTCCCTTCGTCATCATCACGGTGACGGCGACGCTGATCGGCTTCGACCAGTCGCTGAACCGGGCGGCGGCGAGCCTGGGGGCGAACCCGCGCACGACCTTCTTCCGCATCACCATGCCCTTGATCCTGCCCGGCGTGATCTCGGGGGCGCTGTTTGCCTTCGTGACCTCCTTCGACGAGGTGGTGGCGGTGCTGTTCATCGCCGGGCCGGACCAGCAGACCATACCGCGGCAGATGTGGAACGGCATCCGCGAGCAGATCTCGCCCGCCATCCTCGCCGTCGCCACGCTGCTGGTCATCTTCTCCATCGCGCTCCTCACCACCGTCGAGCTCCTGCGCAGGCGCTCGGAACGGCTCAGGGGGCTGACCCCAAGGTAGAACCGGACGCCGCCCTTCGGGGCGGCGTTCGCGCATCAGGGCAGGGCGCCGAGCCAGAACCAGACCGACAGCATCGACAACCCCGTCGCCATCAGCACCGCCGAGGCCGAAACCCGCTTGGCCACCCCGTAAAGCGACGCGAAAAGATAGGCGTTGACCCCCGGCGGCATGGCGGCCGTCATCACCGCCGAGCGCATCTCGGCCACGCTCAGCGCGAACAGCTTGCCCAGCCCGAAGGTCACGCCCGGATGCAGCAGCAACGAAATGCAGCAGCACAGCGCGATGGCCCGCGCCTCGCCCTCGGGGCGATAGCGGTACAGCACGCCGCCCAGCCCGAACAGCGCTGCCGGCAGCGCCGCGCTGGACATCATTCTGACCGCGGCCCAGAAACCCTCGGGCAGGACCAGCCCGGCCTGGGTCAGCAGGTTCACGGCAAAGCCGCAAAGGATGCCGATGACCAGCGGCGTATGCAGCACCCCCGACAGCGCCCGCAGGGCCACCCCGCCGACCGACAGGTCCTGGCCGCGGGCGCGGGCGAATTCCATCGCGGTGATGCCGAAGGTGTAAAGCAGCGGAGAATGCAGCGAGATGATGGTGAAATTGCCCAGCAGCGCCTCGGGACCATAGGCGCGCTCGGTGATCGGCACGCCCAGCAGCAGCGAGTTCGAGAACAGGCAGACGAAGCCGATGGCGATGGCGTCCTCGATGGGCCGCCGGAGCCAGCGAAACGCCAGGACGGTTCCCAGTGCAAAGGACAAGAGCGCGCCGCTGTAGAAGGCCAGGAGCAGCAGCGGGTTGTAGTTCGCGCCCAGGTCCAGCCCGGCGATGGCGCCGAACAGCAGCACCGGCAGGGCGAAGTTCTGGGCAAAGCGCATGACGCCATCGACCGCGACCTCGGTCAGCCATTTGCGCCAGCAGACCAGATAACCGAAGCCAACCACCAGGAAAACCGGCAGGATGACGTCGAAAAGTGCGGTCATATCAGCTCGATCCGCATCCCGTCATGGGCGGGCACCACATTCTCGGGCGTCTCGCGCATCATGGCGTCGTAATCCAGGTCGACATGCATGTTGGTCAGGACCCCCCGCGCGCAGCCCGAACGCGCGATCCATTCCAGCGTCAGCGCCAGATGGGCGTGGCTGGGATGCGGGATGCGCCGCAGCGCGTCGCAGATGAACACCTCGCAACCCATGATCGTCGGCCAGGCGTCCTCGGGGATCGCCAGCACGTCGGGCAGGTAGACCAGGCTCTGCTCGACCCCGCCTATGCGAAAGCCAAGCGCGTTCATGTCGCCGTGGTTGACCTCGAAGGGTGCAAGTTCGATGCTGCCGCCCGCGCCCTCGATGGCGAAGGGGCCGCGGATCGGCTGCAAATCGCAGATCGGCGGGTAGGAGGAACCGGGCGGCGTCTCGAAGATATAGCCAAAGCGGGTCTTCAGCGCCGCCGCGGTCGGCAGGTCGGCCCAGACCGGCATCCGCCGGCGCATGTTGAAGACGATCTGCCGCAGGTCGTCGATGCCGTGGATATGGTCGGCATGGGCATGGGTATAGGCCACCGCGTCCAGTTCTGCGACATCCGCGTCCAGCAGCTGCGGCACCAGGTCGGGGCCGGTGTCGACCAGCAGGCGCGTCACCCCGTCATGGCCGAAGCGCTCGACCAGGAGCGCGCAGCGGCGGCGGCGGTTGCGCGGGTTCGCCGGATCGCATTCGCCCCAGCGATTGCCCAGCCGCGGCACGCCGCCCGAGGAGCCGCAGCCCAGGACGGTGGCGCGGATCATGCCGCGGCCTTGCGAAACAACCGCTCGAAGTTCAGCGTGGTGAGGCTGGCGAATTCGTGCTGGGTCATGCCCAGCAGGTCCGCGCCGACCTTTGCGGTATGGGCGACGAAGGCCGGCTCGTTGCGCTTGCCGCGATGGGGCGGCGGGGCGAGGTAGGGCGCGTCGGTCTCGACCAGGATGCGGTCGGCGGGGGCGGCGGCGAAGATCTCGCGGATCTCGGTCGAGCGCGGGAAGGCCGCGATCCCCGACATGGACAGGTAGAAGCCCAGGTCCAGCGCCACCCGCGCCAATTCGCGCCCGCTGGTATAGCAATGCATCACGCCGGTGAAGGCGCCGGCGCGATGTTCCTCGGTCAGGATGCGGGCCATGTCCTCGTCCGCATCGCGGGAATGCACGATCAGCGGCAGGCCGGTGCGGCGCGCGGCCTCGATATGGATGCGCAGGCTTTCGGCCTGAACGGCGGCGCTGTCGGCGGTATAGTGATAGTCGAGCCCGGTCTCGCCGATGCCGACGAAACGCGGATGGCGCGACAGGGCCACCAGTTCCTCGACCGTGGCCAGCGGCTCTTCGGCGGCATGCATCGGATGGGTGCCGGCGGCATAGAAGACGCCCGGATGCGCCTCGGCGATGGCGCGCACGGCGGGCTCGTTGCGCAGCCGGGTGCAGATCGTCACCATGCGGGTGACGCCCGCCGCATGGGCGCGCGCGACCAGCTCGGCCTGCTGGCCGTCGAAATCGGGGAAGTCCAGGTGGCAATGGCTGTCCACCAGGATGGGAAGATCGGATTCGGGCATGATCGGTTTCCGTCAGACGGCGGGCTGGTTCGCAAGCCCGACCAGCATATCCAACACCAGCGCGGAAGGGTCAAGGTTGACCGCCCGGCCGGCACGGGCCCGCGCCGACAGCTCGGCCTGGGCGGCGGCCCAAAGCCGTGCCGCCGCGGGGTCGGGGGCGACGCGGCCCAGCACCTCGGCCTCGCCCTCGGCCGCCTCGGGCAGGGGGGCGCCCAAAAGGCCGGTGCGCGCCGCGCGGGTCAGGAAACGGTCGAGCAGGGTCACGACCAGGTCGAAGGGATCGCCCTCGGCCCCTGCGCGTCCCGCCGCCAGATCGGCCAGGGCGGCGGCGGCGCGGCGGTCCATGCGCGGATATTCGGCGAAAAGCCCGGTGATGCGCTGGTAAAGCGCCAGCCCGTCCTGGCCGGCCAGCCGCAGCGCCTCGCCGATCGAGCCGCCGGACAGCGCCGCCAGCCGCGCCGCGTCGTGGTCGAGCCCAAGGTCGTGCAGCACCCGGCCCATGTCCTCGGGGCTCAGCGGGTGCAGCCGCAATTCGCGGCAGCGCGAGCGGATCGTCGGCAGAAGCCGCGCCGGCTGATGCGCGACCAGCAGCAGCGTCGCATGCTGCGGCGGCTCCTCCAGCAGTTTCAGCAGCGCGTTGGCGGCGGCCTGGTTCATTTCGTCCGCGGCGTCGATGATGGCGACGCGGCGCCCGCCCTCGACCGCGCTCATGTGGAAAAAGCCCTGCAGGCGGCGGATTTCGTCCACGGTGATCTCGGCGCGCAGGCGCAGGGTCTTGTCATCGACCGGGCGCCGGACCAGGTGCAGCCGCGGCTCGGACAGCGCCCGGATGCGGCGGACGGTCGGATCGTCCTGCGGCGTGGTCAGGTCGGGTGTCGCGGCGCCGCTCAGCAGCCATTTGGCGACGGTCCAGGCCAGGGTGGCCTTGCCGGTGCCGCGCGGGCCCGAGATCAGCCAGGCATGGTGCAGCCGATGCGCCTGGGCGGCGGCCAGGAAATCCGCGACCGCGGCGTCCTGGCCGATGATGCGGGCCGCATCGCGGGGATGGGGGGCGCCCGGCACGCGGTCGGGTTCGGGCAGCGGCTCGTCGTTCATGCCGGATCTGCTCATGTCAGGGCGGCCAGAACGCGGGCGGCAACCTCGTCCTCGCTGCCGCGGCCGTCGATTACCCGAATGCGTCCGGGCGCCTCGGCGGCAAGGGCCAGGAAGCCTGCGCGCAGTTTCTGCTGGAAGCCCAGGCCCAGCGTTTCGAAGCGGTCCTCGGCCCCGCCGCGGGCCTGGCCGCGGGCCAATGCCACCGCCGGGTCGATGTCGATGATGAAGGTGCGGTCGGGCTCGATGCCGATGGTCAGCCGGTGCAGCTCCTCGACCAGTTGCCGCAGGTCGGCGCGGGCGAGGCCCTGGTAGACCCGGCTGGAATCGGCGAAGCGGTCGGTGACGATCCAGGCGCCGCGTTCCAGCGTCGGCCGGATCAGCCGCTCGACATGGTCGCGGCGGGCGGCGGTGAACAGCAGCAGCTCGGTTTCGGGGGACCAGCGCTCGCCGCCGCCCTCGACCAGCAGGCGGCGGATTTCCTCGGCGCCGGCGCTGCCGCCGGGTTCGCGGGTCAGCAGCGTTTCGGTGCCGCGCGCATTCAGCGCCTGCGCCAGCCGCCGCGCCTGGGTGGATTTTCCCGATCCGTCGATGCCCTCGAAGCTGATGAACATGGCGGGCGCGGCGTCAGTTGCGCACCGCCTGGACGGCCCTTTCGCCCAGGCGGAAGGCTGCGCTTTGCATGCGGCCCAGCACGCCGGTGCGGGCGACGTCGCTGGCGGCGAACAGTGGCAGGCGCGATTGCCCGGCGCCGGGGATGTCCACGATCAGCTCGCCCAGCTGGTCGCCCTGGGCGATCGGCGCCTCGATGGGGCCGTTGAACACGGCCTCGGCCTTTACGCCCGCATGCGAGCCGGCGGGGATCAGCACCCGGACCCCGTCCTTGGTGGTCAGGCCGACGCGGCTCTTGTCGCCCAGCCAGACCGGGGCCTGGACCACGATTTCGTCCTTGGGGATGATGGTGCGCATGGTGAACTGGCGATAGGCCCAGTTCACGATCTGCTCGGATTCCTCGGCCCTGGCCTTTTCGCTGGGCAGGCCGGTGATGACGAAGACGATGCGCCGGTCGCCCTGCACGGCCGAGCCGACAAGCCCGTAGCCCGCTTCCTGCGTGTGGCCGGTCTTCAGCCCGTCGGCCTTCCAGTCGCCCGTTCCCAGCCGCAGCAGCGGATTGCGGTTGCTGGCATTCGAGGGCACCCGGCCCTTGTAGTTGTATTCGGTGAGGGCGAAATTCTTGTAGAGGTCCGGGAACTCGGTGATCAACCGGGTGGCAAGCAGGCCCAGGTCGTGCATCGACATCCGGTGCCGGGGGTCCGGCCAGCCCGAGGAATTGACGAAATGCGAATTCGTCATGCGGAGCTGCCGGGCGCGTTCGTTCATCAGCCGCGCAAAGGCTTCCTCGGTTCCCGCCAGCCCCTCGGCCACCACGACGCAGGCGTCGTTGCCCGAGTTGATGATGATGCCGTGGATCAGATCCTCGACCGTAGGGCGGTCGGCGGGTTCGACGAACATCTTCGACCCGCCCATCTGCCAGGCCTTGGTGGAGACCGGGAAGGTCGTGTCCATCGCCACGCGGCCGTCGCGCAGCGCCTCGAACAGCATGTTCAGGGTCATCAGCTTGGACATGGAGGCCGGCGGCAGCGACTCGTCGGCGTTCTTTTCCATCAGCACGGTGCCGGTGGCCACGTCATAGACCCAGGCGGCGCGGGCCGTAGTGTCGAAGGCCTGCGCCGGCAGCGCAAGCAGCATGGCCAGAGCGAAGATGCGGAACGTCAGAGCGCGCATGGATTATCCTTGACCTGTCGCCTTTGGCCCATGGTTATCCCAGCGGGCCAAGACCCGCAACGCCGCCCGGCGGCCTGTGCCGCGCAAGTGAACGGCGCGCGGCCTAATAGCTGCGGATCAACCCCACCAGCCGGCCCTGGACGCGGACCTTGTCCTCGGGCAGGACACGGGTTTCATAGGCGGGGTTGGCAGCCTCCAGCGCGATCATGCCGCCCTTGCGGCGATAGCGTTTCAGCGTCGCCTCGAAACCCTCGACCAGCGCCACGACGATGTCGCCGTTCTCGGCCGTGTCCTGTTCGCGGATCACCACCACGTCGCCGTCGTTGATCCCGGCCTCGATCATCGAATCGCCGCGCACTTCCAGCGCGTAATGGCGGTCCTGGCCCGAGAGCATCGAGCCGGGCACGGCGATGTGATGCGATACCTCGGAAATCGCCTCGATCGGGACGCCGGCGGCGATGCGGCCCATCACCGGCAGTTCGATGGCCGAGACGGAGATTTCCATGGCGCCGCGCGGCAGGGGCGCGGGGCGGTCGGGGACGACCCCTTCGATCACGCGGGGCTGGAAGCCGGAACCCTTGCTGAGGCTGTCGGGCAGGCGGACGATTTCCAGCGCGCGGGCGCGATGCGGCAGGCGGCGGATGAACCCGCGTTCTTCAAGGGCGGTCACGAGGCGATGTATTCCCGATTTCGAGCGCAGGTCCAGCGCGAGTTTCATTTCGTCGAACGAGGGCGGCACCCCGTCGCGAGCCATCCGCGCCTGAATGAATTCAAGAAGCTGGATCTGTTTCTTCGTCAGCATGCTCTGCCCCCGATCTGCTGCGGCCGCCATCATGTTCATAGAATGTTCTAGCGCGCCCCGTCCCATGCGTCAATCATTATGACGATTCGGGTAAATGTCCGGTTAACCGCGCTAGAGCGGCAGGTAGCCCATGCGCTCGCCCGCCCGGCGGGCCGGGTCGTGGGCGGGGCGGATCAGCAGCGCGTCGGCCTCGGCCAGAAGCCAGAGCCGGGCGGAATCCTGGTCGGCGAAGGGCTCGATCGCCGGCAGGCCGTCACCGGGCGAAAGCCGGGCGCGCAGGTAGTGCTGGCGGTCGCCCTCGGGCGGTAGGTCGCGGGCAAGCGTGGCCTGCAGGGGCTCGGGCCCCGGCGGCAGGCCCTGCATGGCGCGGATCAGCGGCTGCATGAAGAGTTTCGCGCAAACCACGGCCGAGACGGGATTTCCCGGCAGGCCCAGCATGGCGGCCGATCCGATGCGGCCGGCCATCAGCGGCTTGCCGGGCCGCATCGCCAGCTTGTAGAAGGCGCGCTCCATGCCCAGGTCGGCGGCGACCTTGCCGATCAGGTCGTGGTCGCCGACCGAGGCGCCGCCGATGGTCACGATCAGGTCGCAACCCGCGGCCTGGGCGAAGCGGTCGCGCAGGCTTTCCTCGGTATCGCGGGCCAGCGGCAGGACCAGGGGCTCGGCCCCGGCCTCGCGCGCCAGCGCGGCGATGGCGAGGTCGTTCGAACTGATGATCTGGCCCGGCGCGGGATCCGAGCCGGGGGGCACCAGCTCGTCTCCGCCGGCCAGGACGGCGACGCGGGGGCGGCGCGCGACCGTCACCTGCGGCACGTTCATCGCCGCCAGCAGCGCCAGGTCGGCGGGGCGCAGCGGCCGCCGCGGCAGGAATTCCGAGCCCTCCGCGAAATCATTGCCCCTGGGGCGGATGTTGGGGTTGCCGCCGGACTCGGCGACGGTGATCCGGTCGCCGTCGCGCGTGACCATCTCTTGCATGATCACGCGGTCGTAGCCGGCGGGGACCGGGGCGCCGGTAAAGATGCGGATGGCGCTGCCGGGGGACGCCTCGCCCTGCCAGGGCTGGCCGGCGGCCGCGGTGCCGATCACCGCCAGCGGTCCGGGCAGGTCGGCCGAGCGCAGCGCATAGCCGTCCATGGCCGAGGCGTCGAAGGGCGGCTGCGTCAGCCGGGCCAGCGCCGGCGCGACCATGGCGCGGCCAAGCGCATCGGCCAGCGCGACCTGCCGGGGCTCGGGGGCCGGGGCAAGGGCCAGGACGCGGGCGCGGGCTTCTTCGACGCTGATCATGGGTTCCCCCTTCAGGGTGCGGCGCGGAACGGGCCGGATTTGCCGCCTGTCTTGGACAGCAGGCGGATGCCTTCGATCCGCATGTCCTTCTGCGCGGCCTTGAGCATGTCATAGACGGTCAGGCAGGCGGTCGAGACGGCGGTCAGCGCCTCCATCTCGACCCCGGTCTTGCCGGCGGTGCGGACGGTGGCGGTGACGCGGATGCCGGGCAGGGCGGGGTCGGCGGCCAGGTCGACCGAGACCTTGGTGATCGGCAGCGGGTGGCACAGCGGGATCAGGTCCGCGGTGCGCTTGGCGCCCATGATCCCGGCCAGCCGCGCCACGCCCATCACGTCGCCCTTGGCCGCGCCGCCCTGCGCCAGGGCCAGCGTCTCGGGCGCCATGATCACCACGCCCTCGGCCACCGCCTCGCGCGCGGTCTCGGGCTTGTCCGAGACATCGACCATATGCGCCTGGCCCTGGGCGTCGAAATGCGTCAGGCTCATGCCGCAAGACCCAGGATCTGGCGGGTGGCGCCGGTCACGTCGGGCTGGCGCATCAGGCTTTCGCCGATCAGGAAGCGCCTGACCCCGGCCTCGGCCATGCGGTTCAGGTCGGCGGGCGTGAACAGCCCGCTTTCGCAGACCAGGTCGCGATCGGCGGGCACATGCGGCGCCAGGTCCAGCGTCACGTCCAGGCTGACCTCGAAGGTCTTCAGATTGCGGTTGTTCACCCCGATCAGCGGCGATTTCAGCCGCAGCGCGCGGTCGAGTTCGGCGCGGTCATGCACCTCGACCAGCGCGTCCATGCCCCAGTGGAAGGCGGCGTCCTCAAGCTCGGCGGCCAGGGCGTCGTCGACCGAGGCCATGATGATCAGGATGCAATCGGCGCCCCAGGCGCGGGCCTCGGCCACCTGGTAGGGATCGTAGAGGAAATCCTTGCGCAGCGCCGGCAGGTCGCAGGCATCGCGCGCGGCGGTCAGGAACTCGGGCGCGCCCTGGAAGCTGGGGACGTCGGTCAGCACCGACAGGCAGGCCGCCCCCCCGGCCTCATAGGCGCGGGCCAGCGCGGGCGGGTCGAAATCCGGGCGGATCAGACCCTTGGAGGGGCTGGCCTTCTTGATCTCGGCGATCAGCGCATGGCCGGTCGCGGCCTTGCCCTCCAGCGCGCGGGCAAAGCCGCGCGGCGGGGTGGCGGCACGGGCCGCGGCCTCGACCCCGGCCAGCGGGCGGGCGGTCTTGGCGGCGGCGATTTCTTCCAGCTTGTAGGCCTTGATGCGGTCGAGAATATCCATGGCGTCGGTTTACCCCGCGGCGGCGGTTTCGGAAAGGGCCCAGTCGATCGGCGGCTCGCCCCGCGACCGCAGCCAGTCGTTCACCCGGCCGAAGGGGCGCGAGCCGAAGAAGCCGCGCCGCGCCGACAAGGGCGAGGGATGGGCGCTTTCGATCACCAGGTCCTGCGGCCGCGGCAGCCCGGCCAGCGCCTTTTGCGCATGCGCGCCCCAGAGGATGAAGGCCAGCGGCCGTTCGGCCTGGGCGCGGGCGACGGCCTGGCGCGCCAGCTTCTCCCAGCCCCATTTCGCATGGGCGCCGGCTTGGCCGGGCAGCACGGAAAGCGAGGTGTTCAAAAGCAGCACCCCCTGCCGCGCCCAATGGCTGAGGTCGCCGTTCGGCGGGGCGGTGCCCAGATCGTCGCGCATCTCGGCATAGATGTTTTTCAGCGACCGCGGCAGGGCGGTTTCCGGCGTGACCGAAAAGGCCAGCCCGTTGGCATGGCCCGGCGTGGGATAGGGGTCTTGCCCCAGGATCACCACCCGGACCTGCTCGGGCGGGGTCAGCTCCAGCGCGGCGAAGACGCGGGCGGGGCCGGGCAGCCAGTCGCGGTCCCGCAGGCGGGCGGCGATGGCCGGCCAGTCCTGGCGAAAGAACGGCAGTTCGGCCCAGGCGGCGGGAACGGGGATGCCCTCAGCCATGGGGCTCGGCCGGCGCGCCCACCTCGGCGGCCAGCGCGGCCAGCTTGGCCCTGGCCTTGCCGCTGTCGATCGAATCGCGGGCGATCTCGGCCCCTTCGCGCAGCGAGGCGGCCTTGCCGGCGATCAGCAGCGCGGCGGCGGCGTTCAGCACCACGGCGTCGCGATAGGCGCCCGGCGCGCCCCCCAGCAGCGCCCGTAGTGCCGCGGCGTTCTGCGCCGGATCGCCGCCCAGGATCGCCTCGAACGGATGGACGGGCAGGCCGGCATCCTCGGGCGAGATCTCGAACTCGGTGATCTCGCCGTCCTTGAGCTGCGCCACCCAGGTCGGCTCGGCGATCGAGATCTCGTCGGTGCCGTCGCCGCCATGCACCAGCCAGGCGCATTCCGAGCCAAGCTCGCGCAGCGTCTCGGCCATGGGCCGGTTCCAGACCCGGTCGAAGGTGCCGGTCAATTGCCGCCTGACCGAGGCGGGGTTGGTCATCGGCCCCAGCAGGTTGAAGATCGTCCGCGTGCCCAGTTCCGCCCGTGCCGGGCCGACATGGCGCATGGCCGGATGATGCACCGGCGCCATCATGAAGCAGATGCCGGTGGCGGCCAGCGCGGCCTCGGCGATCTCGGGCGTGCCCATCACGTTCAGCCCCAGATGGGTGATGGCATCGGCCGAGCCCGATTTCGAGGACAGGTTGCGGTTGCCGTGCTTGGCGACCGGCACGCCGGCGCCCGCGACCACGAAGGCGGTGGCGGTCGAGATGTTCAGCGTGCCCTTGCCGTCGCCGCCGGTGCCGACGATGTCCATCGCGCCCTCGGGCGCCTGGATGCGGTTCATGCGGGCGCGCATGGCGCGGGTGGCGGCCGCCATCTCCTCGACCGTCTCGCCGCGCACGCGCATGGCCATCAGCAGGCCGCCGATCTGGGCGGGGGTGGCCGCGCCCTCGAACAGCGCGCCAAAGGCCGCCTCGGCCTCGGTCCCGGTCAGGGGCCGGCTGGCGGCCAGGCCGATCAGCGGGCGGATGTCGGTCGCCGCGCTCATGCGGCGCGGTCCAGGTTCGAGCAGCGGCGCAGGAAGTTGCGGATCATGTCGTGGCCATGTTCCGAGGCGATGCTTTCGGGATGGAACTGCACGCCCTCGACCGGCAGGGTCCGGTGCATCAGCCCCATGATCGTGCCGTCCGCGGCGGTGGCGGTGACGCGCAGGCATTCGGGCAGGCTTTCCGGCTCGACCGTCAGCGAATGATAGCGCGTCGCGGTCAGCGGCGAGGGCAGGCCGGCGAACACCCCGGTCCCGTCATGGCTGATCGCGTCGGTCTTGCCATGCACGATGCGGCCGGCGCGCACCACCTTGCCGCCGAAGGCCTCGCCGATGGCCTGGTGGCCCAGGCAGACCCCGAACAGCGGCACGCCCTTGTCCGCCGCCGCGCGGATCAGCGGCACGATGATCCCGGCATGGGCCGGATCGCAGGGGCCGGGCGAGATCACGATGCCCTGCGCGCCCATCCCCAGCGCCTCTTCGACGGACAAGGCGTCGTTGCGGCGGACGACGACCTCGGCCCCGGCCTCGCCCATGTAATGCACGAGGTTCCAGGTGAAGCTGTCGTAATTGTCGATGAGCAGGATCATGGTCTGGGCCTTCCGGCTGGGGCGCCTTGCATTGGGGGGTGAACCCCGGAAATTCTGCGGCTATAGATGGGCTAAAGCCTTGCCGCGGGTCAAGAGCGCGAGGCAAGAAAAACGGCGCCGGGGCGCATGCGGCGCGGCATTGGGGGCAGGGGCTGGGCAAGGGCATGGCAAGAGGGTTCGCGACGGGTCTGGTTCATGGCGCGCTGGCCTGCGGCGCGGCGCTGGTCGGGCTGTCGCTGGCGCTGCCGCAGCCGCCGCATCCGCAGGCGCCCGCCGCCGTTGGCCAGGGCCCCGCGGCCGAGGCGCTGTCGGTCCCGGCGGGGTCCGAGTTCTCGCGCGCCAGCGACATGCAGCCGCAGGCCCCGGCGCCGCTTGCCGCCGGGGCGCCGCGCCCCGCCCTGGCCCCGCTGGCGCCGCGTCCGGCCGACGAAACCGCCCCGGCGCCCGCCGATCCCGCCGGGCTGCGCCCGCTTGCGCCCGCCGAAAGCCCCGCCGCGCCCGAGATCGCCCTGCCCGAGGCCGATCCCATCGACCTGCCCGATCCGGCGGGCGAGGCGCCGATCCCGGTGCCGCCGCCCGGCCAGGTGGTGGTGCCCGCGCTGGACCGCGCCCCCGAACGCGCCCTGCCGGCCCCGGCGCCCGAGACCCAGCCCCGAGCGGCGCATGAGGCACCTGTCGTTTCCACCGGGACGCAGCCGGCTTCGCCAGCCCCTGCCCTTGCAGCGGACGCGGCATCCGCCGACACGGTGCCCCAACCGCCCCCGGCCGCGCCGGTCGTTTCCGCTGGGACGGAACCGCCCGCGGACGCATCCCCGTCGCCGCCCGCCGCCTCAGCGCCCGAGGTGCGGCCCGAAGCGATGCTCGATGCACCTGCCGTTTCCGGTGGGACGCAGCCAGCCGAGGACGCGCGCCCGTCGCCGGTCCCCGCACCCCGCCCGGACGCAGCATCCGCCGACACGGTCCCCCAACCGGCCGGGTCCGCGCCGCCGTCGCTGCCCGCCGTCCCAGCGCCCGAGGCGCAGCCCCAAGCGACGCCCGATGCATCTGCCGTTTCGACCGGGACGCAGCCGGCCGGGAACGCGCGCCCTTCGCCGCCTGCCGCCCCAGTGCCCGAGGGGGCGCACGGCATGGCAGAGCCTTCCGCCGCGCCGCAAGACACCGCGCGTGGGCAGGGCGGCGAGCCTGTCCGGCCCGCAGCCGGCGCGGGCCTCGACCTGTCTACGCCGCCCGATTTCGGCGCGCTGCGCCTGACCGACTGAGGCCCGTCGCCATGCTGCCGCTGAACCCCGCCCTTGCCGCGACCTTCCGCCCGCCCGTCATGGAGGCGCGGCGCTGGCTTGCCGGACTGACCTTTCCGCCCGAGCGGCCGCTGATCAACCTCAGCCAGGCCGCGCCGGTCGAGCCGCCGCCCGAGCCCTTGCGCCGCGCCATGGCCCAGGCGGCGCTGGAGCGGCCCGACGCGCATCTCTATGGCCCGGTGCTGGGCCGCCCCGAACTGCGCGAGGCGGTGGCCCGCGAATGGTCGGCCGCCTATGCCGGCACCATCCGGCCCGAAGAGGTGGCGATCACCCAGGGCTGCAACCAGGCCTTCTGCGCCGCGATCCAGAGCCTGGCCGGGCCGGGGGACGAGGTGATCCTGCCGACGCCCTGGTATTTCAACCACAAGATGTGGCTCGACATGCAGGGCATCCGCACCGTTCCCCCGCGCTGCGGCGCGGACATGGTGCCGGACGCGGCCGAGGCGGCCAGGCTGGTCACGGACCGCAGCCGCGCCATCGTGCTGGTCAGCCCCAACAACCCCTCGGGGGCGGAATACCCGGCCGAGACCCTGCGCGCCTTTGCCGAGCTGGCGCGGTCGCGCGGGCTGGCGCTGGTGCTGGACGAGACCTATCGCGACTTCGATGCGCGCGAGGGCGCGCCGCACGACCTGTTCGCCGATCCCGACTGGGGCGAGGTGCTGGTCCATCTCTACAGCTTCTCGAAAGCCTATCGCCTGACCGGGCATCGCGTCGGCGCGCTGATCGCCAGCCCGGCGCGCCTGGCCGAGATCGAGAAGTTCCTCGACACCGTCGCCATCTGCGCCGGCCAGATCGGCCAGATCGGCGCGGCCTGGGGCATGGCGAACCTGCGCACCTGGCTGGCGGGCGAGCGGGCCGAGATCCTTGCCCGCCGCGCCGCCATGGCCGAGGGCATGGCGCGGCTTCCCGGCTGGCGCGTCAAGGGCTGCGGCGCCTATTTCGCCTGGGCCGAGCATCCGTTCGACATGCCCTCGCCCGAGCTGGCGCAGCGCCTGCTGCATCAGGCGGGGGTGCTGCTGCTGCCCGGCACCATGTTCATGCCCGAGGGCGATGCGCAGGGCGCGCGCCATGTCCGCATCGCCTTCGCCAACGCCGACCGGGACGGCATCGCCGCGCTGATGCGCCGGCTGGAGGCGTTCCGGCCCTGACCGGCCGACCGGATTGTGATCTGCGGTAAAGGCGGCGCGGCGTCGCGGCCCTTGCCGCCGGGGCCTCGGCACCCTAAAGACTTGCGCTGACTGACAAGAACAATGGCGGGGCACGGCGACAAGATGCGAGGCAAGGGCAAATCGACCATCGTCTGGTTGCTGATGGGCATGCTGGTCCTGGGGCTGGGCGGCTTCGGCGTCACCAATTTCTCGGGCGGCTCGGCCGACATCGGCGCGGTGGGCGATGTCGAGATCTCGGCCCAGGACTATGCCCGCACCCTGCGCGCCGAGATGCAGGATTTTTCCGCCCGCACCGGCCGGCAGATCAGCGCCGCCGAGGCCAAGGCCATCGGCGTCGACCAGGCGGCGCTGGCGCGGCTTTACACCGCCGCGGCGCTCGAGGCCGAGGCGAACCGGCTGGGCGTCTCGGTCGGCGACCAGGCGGTGGCCGAGCAGATCACCGGCATCGCCGCCTTCCGCGGGCTGAACGGCCAGTTCGACCGCGCCATCTATGCCGATGCGCTGCGCCGCGAGGGGATACGCGAGGCCGAGTTCGAACATGATCTGCGCATGGACATGGCGCGGCTGATCCTGCAGGACGCGGCGCTGGCCGGGGTCAGCGCGCCCGAGCCGGTGGTGGCGCAGACCCAGGGCTGGCTGCTGGAGACGCGCGACATCCATTGGCGCGAACTGACGGCCGAGGATCTGCCCGCGCCGGTCGCCACCCCGGACGAGCCCACGCTGCAAGCCTGGCACAAGGCCAATGCCGACCGCTTCACCGCGCCCGAGATCCGCAGGATCACCTATGTCTGGCTGACCCCCGAGATGCTGGAGGGCGAGGTCGAGGTCGACGAGGCGGCGCTGCGCGAGCTTTACCAGGACCGGATCGAGGAGTTCCAGCAGCCCGAGCGCCGCATGGTCGAGCGGCTGGTGTTTCCGACCATGGCCGCGGCCGAGGAAGCCAAGGCGCGCATCGACCGCGGCGAGATCACCTTCGAGCAGCTGGCCGCCGAGCGTGGGCTGACGCTGGCCGACATCGACCTGGGCGAGGTGAGCCAGGCCGAGCTGGGCGCCGCGGGCGAGGCGGTCTTTGCGCTGGAAGAGCCCGGCGTCGCCGGCCCGGCCGGTTCCGACCTGGGGCCGGCGCTGTTCTCGATGAACGCGATCCTGGAGCCGCTGGACATTCCCTTCGAGGAGGCGCGCGACGACCTGCGACTCGAGGCCGCGGTGGACCGCGCCCGCCGCCAGATCGAGGAGCGCTCGGGCGAGTTCGCCGACCTGCTGGCCGGCGGCGCCGCGCTGGAGGACATGGTGCAGGATACGCCGATGCAGCTGGGCCGCATCGACTGGAGCCAGGGCGCCGAGGCCGATCCGAACGGCATCGACGCCTATCCCGAATTCCGCCAGCGCGCGGCGCAGCTGACCGAGAAGGACTTTCCCGAACTGTTCGAGACCGGCGACGGCGGCGTCTTCGCCATGCGGCTGGACGAGATCGAGCCGCCGGCGCTGATCCCCTTCGAGGAGGTGCGCGAGCGCGTGGCCGAGGACTGGGCGCGCAACGAGACCCATCGCCTGCTGCTCGCCCTGGCCGAGGAACGCCGCGTCGAGGCCGAGGCGGCCGCCGAGACCGGCATCGAGCCGGCCCCGGCGGCGGCGACCGCGCCGGTCGCCCAGGCCCTCGGCGCCGCCGCGACCGGGTCCGGGACCGATAGCCCCGCTCCGGCGGCCGAGAAGCCCGTCCCCGATCCCGGCACGCCCGCGACCAACCTTGCCCGCGGCGGTTTCATCAACGGCGTGCCGCAGGACGTGGTGGCCCAGGCCTTCGAGATCGCCGAGGAAGGCGCGACCGAGGTGGTCGATGCCGAGAACCGGGTCTTCCTGGTCACGCTGGACCGGATCCACCCGGCCGAGACCGAGGGAGACGAGGCCGCGCAGATCCGCGAGGGCATCTCGGCCCGGCTGGCGGATTCGCTGCGCCAGGACGTCTTCGACTATTTCACTCGCGCGCTTCAGGCGCAGGCCGGCGTGACGCTGAACCAGACCGCGGTGGATGCGGTGAACGCGCAGGTCCAGTGATGGAGATCACCCCCGATTTCGCCGGATTCGAACGCGGCTGGGCCGAGGGGCGCAACCAGCTTCTGACCATCCGGCTGGCGGCCGACCTGGACACGCCGGTCAGCCTGATGCTGAAGCTGGCCGAGGCCGCGCCCAATTCCTTCATGCTGGAAAGCGTCACCGGCGGCGAGGTTCGCGGCCGCTATTCCTTCATCGGCATGAAGCCCGACCTGATCTGGGAATGCCGCGACGGCCAAGCCTGCATCAACCGCAATGCGCGCTATTCCGACGAGTTCGCGGGCGACGACCGCCCGGCGCTGGACAGCCTGCGCGCCCTGATCGCGGAAAGCCGCATCGACATGCCGGACGGCGTTCCGGCGGGGGCGGCGGGGCTTTTCGGCTATCTCGGCTATGACATGATCCGCCTGGTCGAGCGGCTGCCCGACGTGAACCCCGACCCCCTGGGCCTGCCCGATGCGATGATGATGCGCCCCTCGGTCGTTGCGGTTCTGGACGGGGTCAAGGGCGAGGTGTTGCTTTGCGCCCCCGCCTGGCATGACGCGGACACGCCCGCCCGCGCCGCCTATGCCCAGGCCGCCGAGCGGGTGATGGAGGCGCTGCGCGCGCTGGACCGCCAGCCCAGCGAGCCGCGCGCCCTGGGCCACGACCTGAAGATCGGCGAGCTGCGCAGCAATTTCAGCAAGCCCGCCTATCTGGCGGCGGTCGAGAAAGCCAAGGAATACATCCGCGCCGGCGACATCTTCCAGGTGGTGCCCTCGCAACGCTGGGCGATGGATTTCCCGCTGCCGCCCTTTGCGCTTTACCGCGCGCTGCGGCGCACCAACCCCTCGCCCTTCATGTTCTTCCTGAACTTCGGCGGCTTCCAGATCGTCGGCGCCTCGCCCGAGATCCTGGTGCGGCTGCGCGAGGGCGAGGTGACGATCCGCCCCATCGCCGGCACCCGCCCCCGCGGTGCCACGCCCGACGAGGACCGCGCGCTGGAGGCCGACCTGCTGGCCGACCAGAAGGAACTGGCCGAGCATCTGATGCTGCTGGACCTGGGCCGCAACGACGTGGGCCGGGTGGCGCGCATCGGCACGGTCCACCCGACCGAGCAGTTCACCATCGAGCGCTACAGCCATGTGATGCATATCGTCTCGAACGTGGTGGGCGAACTCAACGAGGGCGAGGACGCGCTGTCGGCGCTGCTGGCGGGGATGCCGGCGGGCACGGTCTCGGGCGCGCCCAAGGTCCGGGCGATGGAGATCATCGACGAGTTGGAGCCGGAGAAGCGCGGCGTCTATGCCGGCGGCGTGGGTTATTTCGCCGCCAATGGCGAGATGGACATGTGCATCGCCCTGCGCACCGGCGTGATCAAGGACGGGCAGCTTTACATCCAGGCCGGCGGCGGCGTGGTCTATGACAGCGACCCCGAGGCCGAGTTCATGGAAACGGTGAACAAGAGCCGCGCCCTGCGCCGCGCGGCCGAGGAAGCGGCGCGTTTCGTGCGCGGGAACGGATAGGGCGCGGCTGCCGCCGGCGGGCTCAAATCCCGCCCGCGATGCCTGGCCTGGCAAGGCAGCTGGCGGATCGGCGCCGCTGCGCCGGAACAGGGCACGGTTGCTGCCGGCGTGTTCCAACCCTCCGCCCGCGATCCCTGGTGTGCCAAGGCGGCTGGCGGAGGCCGGTGGGTGGTCCGGCCGGGCAGGTGGTCAGCCCCGCTGCGCCGAAATGCGGCAGGAGCGGTCAGTCCCGCCAAAAGGGAATGTCCGTGCGGCAGTAGTTCCCCACCGCCATCCCCACGGGCAGCGAGCCGTCGCGCGGTCCCGAACCGAACGCGGACAAGCCGGCCCCTTCCGCCTTTCGCGCGGGATCAAGGGTAAAGACGATCCCCTGGCCCGCCGCGCGTGGCTTGGGTGTGGCGCGCCAGATCCGGGTCTTGCCGGGCTGGCCCAAGGCGCGCTGCGCATAGTCGCCGGCGGCACACCAATAGTCGGTGTCTTCGCGTCGCGGCTGGTAGGCGACCGCGATCTCGGCCGGGCCGGTCTGCGTGACGGTCATGCCGTTGCGGGCCGTGAAGGCGGCGGCCGGCATCGGCAGCAGCAACAGCGCGGCAAGCAGCATCGGTCGCATCACGGTTTCCCTTGGGACGATGGGCCGTGTCCGGCCCGCCATCCTATGATGCGCCACAAGCATGTCCGGGGCAATCCCGAAGGACCGCCCGCCCGCGCCATGCCACGCGCGATCAATCCTCGCCGCGATAGGGCTGGACGTATTGCAGCGCCATGTCCCAGGGAAAGAAGATCCAGGTGTCCTGGCTGACCTCGGTCACATAGGTCTCGACCATGGGCCGGCCCTTGGGCTTGGCATAGACGGTGGCGAAATGCGCCTTGGGATACATGGTGCGCACATGTTCCAGCGTGCGGCCCGAATCGACCAGGTCGTCCACCACCAGGATGCCGTCGCCGTCCAGCATCACCGCCGGGTCGGGGGCCTTCAGCACCGTGACCTCGCCGCGTTCCTGCCCGCCCTTGCCGCGATAGGACTTGACCGAGATCGTGTCGATCACCCGCACGTCAAGTTCGCGTGCGACGATCATCGCCGGCACCAGCCCGCCGCGGGTGATGGCCAGGATCGCGCGCCAGGGGCGATCCTCGAGCCGCCAGGCCAGCGCGCGGGCGTCGCGGTGCAGCTGGTCCCAGCTGATGTGGAATCCGCGTTCATGGGGCAGGCGATCGTTCATGCTGGCTCCTTAGTGGTTGACGATCAAAAGCAGGCCCAGCAGCGCCATGGCGATGCCGGCGGCCCGGTCGATCCAGAACTTTGCCGCAAAATAGCGCGCGCGCATGACGGCTGTCGACATCAGAACGGCGACCAGCGCATACCAGAACAGCTCGGTTGCAAGGCAGATGCCATAGATCAGCGCCTGGCGCGCGATCCCCATCGGCTCGGGAAAGACCGACAGGATCAGCGCGGCATAGAACAGCGCGGGCTTGGGATTGGAAAGATTCAGCGCGATCCCGCCCCAGAAGCCCTTGCTGGCGCCGCCCGCCGCCGGCGGCAGCGGCAGGGTCGAGGCGCGCCAGAGCGCCCAGGCGAACCAGAGCAGGTAGAAGCCGCCGAAGATCTTGAGCGCGACGAACAGCGCCGGGTGCAGCCGGAACAGCACCGCGAGGCCGGCCAGGGCGAAAAAGCACCACAGCGAGGCGCCGGTGGCCAGCCCCAGTGCATAGGGCAGGGCGCGGGCGCGGCCATGCAGGAAGGCGGTCTGCACCGTGGCGATGATCGCCGGCCCCGGCGTCAGGATCGCCAGCGTCAGCGCCGAGACAAGCGCGATGACCTGTTCGGCGCTCATCGCGGGGGATCAGTCCTTTTTCGTGGTGGCGATGTCGGGGGCGTCCACGGCCTTCATGCCGACGATGTGATAGCCGGAATCGACGTGGTGCGTCTCGCCCGTCACGCCCGAGCCCAGGTCGGACAGAAGATAGACCGCCGACTTGCCGACATCGTCGATGGTGACGTTGCGGCGCAGGGGCGAGTTCAGCTCGTTCCATTTCAGGATATAGCGGAAATCGCCGATGCCGCTGGCGGCCAGCGTCTTGATCGGCCCGGCCGAGATGGCGTTGACGCGGATGCCGTCCTTGCCGAAATCCTCGGCCAGGTAGCGCACCGACGCCTCCAGCGCGGCCTTGGCGACGCCCATGACGTTGTAATGCGGCATCACCCGCTCGGCCCCGTAATAGGTCAGGGTCAGCATGGCGCCGCCGTTCGGCATCATCGCGGCGGCGCGGCGCGCGACGGCGGTGAAGGAATAGACCGAGATGTCCATGGTCATCAGGAAGTTGTCGCGCGTGGTGTCGGCATAGCGGCCGCGCAACTGCTCCTTGTCGGAAAAGCCGATGGCATGGACGATGAAGTCCAGGCTGTCCCAGCGCTCCGCGATGGTCGCGAACAGCCCGTCGACCGAGGCCTCGTCGGCCACGTCGCATTCGGCCAGCAGGTCCGAGCCGATCTGCGCGGCCAGCGGCTCGACCCGGCGCTTCAATGCCTCGCCCTGATAGGAAAAGGCCAGCTCGGCACCCTGTTCGGCCAGCGCCCTGGCGATGCCCCAGGCGATGGACTTGTCGTTCGCCAGGCCCATGATGAGGCCGCGGCGACCCTTCATCAGCCCATTCCCGCCGTCACTTGACATGATGCTGCCCCTCGCGCTTCTTCGGTTTTCAGCAGGATTAGGACAAGTGCATGGAGGCATCAAGTGTCGGCAAGCAGGCAGCCATGAGCGACCGCAGCGGAATTTTCGCGGGCGACGACCCCTTTGCCATCGCCCGCAGCTGGTTGGCCGAGGCCGAAAGGACCGAGCCGAACGACCCCACCGCCATGGCGCTGGCCACCGTCGACGCCGCGGGCATGCCCGATGTGCGGATGGTGCTTTTGAAGGATATCGAGGGCGCGGGGACGGAGGGCTCCTTCGTCTTCTATACCAATCACGAAAGCGCCAAGGGCAGCCAGATCGAGGCGACCGGGGTCGCCGCCTTCGTCATGCACTGGAAGTCCCTGCGCCGGCAGATTCGCGTGCGCGGCAACGTCACCCGCGTCGAATCCGATCTGGCCGATGCCTATTACGCCTCGCGTCCCTTGCAGTCGCGTATCGGCGCCTGGGCCTCGCGGCAAAGCCGGCCGCTGGCCAGCCGCGGCGCGCTGATGGGTGATGTGGCACGGCTGGGAATCAACCTGGGATTGAATCCGCCGCGCCCGCCGCATTGGGGCGGCTATCGAATCCACCCGGTCCAGATCGAGTTCTGGGCCGATGGCGCCTTCCGCCTGCATGACCGTTTTCGTTGGACAAAACGAGGTTTTTCCGGCGAAAACTGCGAGGCAGAGGACAATAGTCAAGAAATTATTCAAAGTTTATGGCAAGTCTGCCGTCTTAGCCCTTGATGCGGGTTCGCGATTTATCCATGGTATGGAAAACCTGACCAATCCGGCTCCACCTTCGTTCAGACGGGATCGAGGGGCGCGGGACCGGAGTTTCGGGTGGTTTCTGGTTTTCTAACGGGTGACAGGACGACATGGAAGAAGACGACGAGCAACAGCGCAAGATTGCGGGCGTCGTGAAATGGTTCGATGGCAGCAAGGGCTTCGGTTTCCTGACCGATCCCGAGGGTGGCGCCGACATTCTTCTGCACGCCAACGTGCTGAGGAATTTCGGCCAGAGCTCGGTTGCCGAGGGCTCTCATGTGGTTGCCATCATCCAGAAGACGCCGCGCGGCATGCAGGCGGTCGAGGTGCTGGAGATCACGCCGCCCGCCAGCGAGCCGATGCCCGCCATCGCCGATCTGTGTTCGGCCACGCCGGAAGAGATCGCGCAGCTGCCGCTGCTGCCGGCGCGGGTGAAATGGTTCGACAAGGCCAAGGGCTTCGGCTTTGCCAATATCTTCGCCGAAAAGGCCGACGTGTTCCTGCATGTCGAGGTCTTGCGCCATTCCGGCTTTGCCGATCTGGCCGTGGGCGAGGCGATCGCGCTGCGCGTGGTCGATGGCCGGCGGGGGATGATGGCCGCACAAATCCTGTCCTGGGAGAAAGCCGCGATCGAGGCGCGGCAGACACAGCCGGGGGGAGCGGCCGCGCTCGCTAAATTGCGGCTGGTCGCGGGCGCGGTATGAAGTTGCGGGCCGTTTCGGTTGTTCTTGCTCTTCTTGTCATAAATCAATCACCGGCCCTTGCGGCCACCTGCCACCCCGACCGGGCGCTGTTCCAGGGTCGGGGGAAGCCGGTCGAGATCGCGGTCGAGATCGCGGACAGCGACGAGGAACGCGCGCGGGGCCTGATGTTCCGCCGCGACCTGCCGGCGGGGCAGGGCATGCTGTTCATCTACGAATCGCCGCAGCCGGTCAGCTTCTGGATGCGCAACACGCAGATCGCGCTGGACATGGTCTTCATCGATGCGCGGGGCGAGGTGCGCCACGTCCATCCCATGGCCCGGCCGCTGGACGAGACGGCGATTCCCGGCGCCGCGCCCGGCGATCCCGCGCCCGAGCGGCTGATGGTGCTGGAGGTGCGCGGCGGCGACGCGGCGCGGCTGGGCATCCATCCCGGCATGGTGCTGTCGCATCCGCGCCTGCCGCAGCAGGATGCGCTGGCGCCCTGCGACTGAAGGCGCGGGCGGCGCGTCAGTTTTCCCTTTCCCCCCGCGCGGTCAGCCGCTAGACAGCGCGGCAGGTCCGGGGCGTAGCGCAGCCTGGTAGCGCGACGGTTTTGGGTACCGTAGGTCGCGAGTTCGAATCTCGCCGCCCCGACCACCACTTAGCTACTTCTGTCCGTCGCCGGTTTGCAGAGCGGTTTGCAGCTTTGTTCTGGATTCGGCCCGCGCCAGCTTCTCGGCAAGTCCATCCGTCATGCTTGGCGAGAGCGCCACATAGCGCTCGATCACCTCGGCGGCGTGCTTGATGGACCAGCCCATGTGGGTCGCGATCTCCTTCAATTCCGCCCCGGCCTCTAGCAAGCGCGTGGCGGCCGTGCCGCGCGCATCCTTCAGCTGCAGCTCTGACCGGATCTGGATCTTGTCCCGCCAGGTGCTGACCGCATCCCCCAGGTAGTTCTCATGCTGGTAGGGCTGGCCGCCCTTGTTGACGATCAGACGGGGTTGGCATTCCGGCGTCGCGGCGATCAGCTCTGCCATCCGGGCCGTGACCGGGATAGAGGCGAGGCGCTTGCGCTTCTTGGTCCAGATGACGATTCGATGCCCGTGCGGCGTCCGGTGGATGTGCTCGCGCGATAGCTCGAACAGATCGCCCGGACGAAGGCCCGTCTCGAGAGCGATTGCGAGGATGCGCCACACGTGATCTGGCGCTCCCAGGCGGAAAGCCTCGATTTCCTCCGGCATCCAGAAGATCTCCGCGCGCCTCCCCTTGTAGACCGACTTGATGCCCATCAGGTGATGATGCCGGATCATGGTTCGGTCCAGGGCGAAGCCGACCAGGCGCTGCAGGTGCCTGATTCGGTCATCGCCGACCTTGCTGCCGATCTTGTCCCGCCAATCGAGCGCTTGGCGCCGGATGCGCGGATCCTCGAACGCTGCCAGAGGCGCGTCGCCAAACTTGTGATCGATGCCGTTTGTCGCATGGAAGAAGGATTTCCGCATGTCGGACTGGGTGCGCGGCGCAAGCTCGGTAAAGTCCTGGCTGTCCATGAAGCGCAGGATGACCGACCGGAACTTGCCTTGTGCCGGCGTTCCAGACCTGGATGCCTTGGTGAAGGCGTCGACATATTCGGGCGACCCGATGGCGACGCCGCTAGCGCTGTCCCAGAACTTCACAGCGCCCTTGCCGCGGCCGGCATAATGATGCTCGCGGATCGAACCGTCCGCGAGCTTCTTGCGCACTCGGTTGATGCCCTTCAGGTTAACCCTCGTCATTCTGTTCGAACCACCTATCAACCTCTGATGTGCTGGTGCGCACCGATTCGGGCAGGATACGGATCGTTCCCTCGGCCGTCACCTCGACAATCGAGCGCGCATCGATCGCCCGCGCAGCCTTCATCGCGCGGCGTAGATCGGCCTCGGTGAATGCTGCGCGGCGAGCCATCACCCATCCCCCGGCTCGGGAAATGGCACGATGTTGCCCTCTCCGCCACTAAGCGGGGTGAGTCGGACATACAGCCCGCGGGATTTTTCGATCCGCTCCCGTTCCGCCATTTGGGCGGCCGCCCTGAGGGCGGCAATGCACTCTGCGCTAAGGCTGGTCCCATGCCCCATGGGCCACGGCTGGGCCTCTACCACAGCCCATGCGATCTCATGCAACAAATGCGAAAAGGCTTCCACTTCCTGCGTGGACAGGGCGTTTTCTCCCCTGGTTTCGCGCAGCCGATCGCATTCCCGGCGGATGTTCGTGAAGGTCTTTTCACCACGATACCATTCCATCACGCTTTCCCCTTCCTGACCTCGCGGGCACGATGCTCCAGCTTGGCGGTCGCCATGATCGCCGGTTTCAGCTCGACCGGCGTGCTGACATAGTCTCGCTCAGCCATGGCGAGCCTCCTCATAGATTTTCCGGCTGGCTTCCTCGGCTAGTGCCTCTGACAGCGCCGCGATCTGCTTGGCCAGGCGCATGTCGGGCTTGCGGGTGATCGGCCCCAGCCGCCACCCGTGTTGCTCGCAAGCCCAGCAAAGCGGCGGGTAATCCGTCTGCGTCGGGTCCAGCCATTGCAGCGGGCGCGCCTTGCCGCAGATGGCGCATTCGAAGGGATCGGGGCGGGGCGGATAGATCGGCATCAGGCTTGGCCCCCGAGGCTTTTCCGCCAGTCGAAGAAACCGAGCGCACCCTTGACAGGGATGAACGGCACCGGACGCACGTTCGCCAGGACGAAGCCATAGCGGCCCATGAACCACGGGCTGGCGCTGGCCTCGACGCAAGCCACGATCTCGGCCACGCCGATGATGCCGCCCTTTTCGATCAGGCTGCGCCACGGGTGAACCTTCGGCCTCAACTGGCCTGACCCGCGCTGTGCCATGCTGATGAACTCGGCAGCGTCCCTGAACTCGCTCGCCGGAACGCTCTTGGCCGCATGGATGCAGACCGGGCCCCGAAACCGCGTCGGCCAGTCCCGATTCTCGATGTTCTTTCCGGCGTGGACGATGGCCCATGCCCATGGCTGCCGGATCGACAGGGCTTTGATCGGAAGCTCACCCATGGCGCCTCTCTCCCGAAATTGCCGCCCGTGCCTTGGCCTCTGCGGCAATGATTGCCGCTCGCAAGGGCTGGATGGACGCATGGACGTGGGGCTGCCGGCTGCTATCGATCAGCGCCGCCAGGACTCGCTGGCAATCACGCAGGGCATCGAGGCGGTCAGCATGGCCGCCGCGCTTTCTGGCCTGCAATCGCCATTGCTCACGGCAATCCGCGCAGGCTTTGAAGCGGTCTGCCACCTTCAGCCCACCGCAGGCGTTACAGATGGTCGCATCAGCCATCGGCCCGATCCTCCCCCGGCTTCTCGCCCTCGGCAGTAGGCAAAAACCCCGTGCCGCGCAGCCATTCCCATTCATCGTCGGTGCCGAGGTATTCGACCCATTCGCCCTCGCCGCGGAACTGGCCTGGGCCGGGTTGCTTGATCCAGCGATCAGTCATCGGTCGGGCCCTCCGGCAGCGCACGCAGGGCGGCCTTTACGCTTGCGATCCAGTCCTCCATCTCGCGGATGGCCTCGACGGTGGCCTGATCCTCTGGACCGGGCGACATCACGCCGTTGATGCTGATGCCGTCGCGCAGGCCCTCGGCCTCGACCGCCATCAGTTCGCAGCCTGCCCGCAGCAGGGCGCGCATGGCGACAGCGGTCTGCGCCGCCCGCCGCGGCGCCTCCTCGGCCGGGCCCTGCCAGGTACTGCGGCCGATCTCGACGGAAACGATGGGGCCGTTCATCCCGCATACTCCCAGCAGTCGATGTCCGCCTCGGCGCAGGCTTCCGGCCCGTCCTCACGCTGATCGGGCTCGGCCCAATAGGTCGGTGCGACCTCCCGGGCGTATTTCTCGATCGAGGATCCGTCGGCGAACTCGGTGCCGCCGATCAGCACTATGTGATTGACGAAGCGCTCGATGAACGCCGCCTCGGTCATCTCTTCCTTGTCGGACATTGTTCCGCTCCTCTGACCATTCGGGATGGCGGCGCCGCAGCGCCGCGCACCGGAAGGGTCAGTCCGCGCCGATCTCCGGCCGGCCCATCATCAGGGGCACGCCGGTTTCGCCCTGGGCGTAGTGCATCGCCTCGCGGGCGGCATCGCGCAGCGCGGCGTCCGGGTTGTAGATCGAGGCGATGAACTTCACGTCCTGCCCAGCCTTGCGGTAGCGGAAGCGCACGGCCAGCCGGTAGAGCGCGCCTTCCTCGAACACCGGGATCGCGATCATGAACAGGTTCGGCAGGGTCAGGGGGCTGCCATCCGGGCTGCGATGCTCGGTCAGGAACTGGACCTGCGCCTCGCCGGTGTCGCGGTTGGTCTTGACCTCGATATGCCCGACCTCGTGGATCTTCAGCTCGCGCGACAGCAGGTTGATCGCGGCATACTGGCCGAACCGCCCTTGGATCTTGGCGGCGATGTCGATCATCCGCTGTTCCCAAGCTTCGATCTCGCCGCCCGCCTGGCCCAGCAGCGCCGGCGTCGGATCAAGGAAATCATCGGCATTCGCCTCGATGAACTCGCCGAACACATCCTTGTCGAGCGCCTTGCCATCGATCGCCGACCAGCGCTTCCACTGTTCGGACACGGGGAAGTTGTAGACCGCCCGATGCCGGCCATAGTTCGCGGCCGGATCTCCAGCCTCGGGTGCAACCACCGGCGCGCCGGAGCCGTGATAATCGATCACCGAAGTCAGCTTGGGCTCGGGATGGATCTGGCCGAACAACACCGTGTCGTCGCCCTTGAAGCGGTTCGTCCAGGCAATCAGGCTATCCAGATCGGCCAGGACCGCCTTGCCGGTGCGCTGGAGCGGCTTCAGCGCCTCCATCACGGCGCGGTGCTTGGCAGTCAGATCCTCGATGCGCAGGCCTTCGGGCACGGCGACAATGAAAGGCGCCTCGGGCGTATCCGCCGTCGGCATGCTGATGGGCTGGACCTCGCCAAGGCGCGGAATCTCGGCCAGCAGCGTCTCGGCGATGTTCTTCGGGGTCTCGGTGGTCATGTGGACTGTCCTTTACTCGGCCGCGCGCAGCTCGCGCCGGCCGTTGCCGGCGTCGCGGATTTCCATGCGGGATTGCGCGGGATTGTGGGTGGTGATGCCGCCATCGCCGGTCATCCAGGCGACGGCCTTGCGCTTGGGCGACTTGGGCCCGACGATCTTGTCATCCATCGTCATCTGCGTTGCGCCGAAAGGATCGACCGCAACGTCGATGGTGATGGTGATCTTGCCCTTGGCGGTGGTCGAGTATTGCTGCGCGAAGCTGCGCATCTCGACGTTGTTCGCCTCGATCCGCGACAGCAGGTCGGGCAGGTAATCGCCGCCATCGGCAAGCGATAGCATCTGGTCGAGGCTGCGCAGCTGCGGCGCGGAAGATGGGATTTCCATAGCGTCCTCTGATCTGAAAGGTTGGGAAGGAACCGGCCCGGCACCTCGCCGGGCCGCAGGCATGCGCGGCCCCCGGCTACCGGCCGTCGCCGTCGCCGTCGCCGTAGCCGTCGCCGTAGCCGTCGCCGTAGCCGTCGCCGTAGCCGTAGCCGTCGCCGTCGCCGTAGCCGTCGCCGTAGCCGTCGCCGTCGCCGTCGCCGTCGCCGTAGCCGTCGCCGTAGCCGTCGCCGTAGCTGCTATGTATCGCGCCGCCCTGCTGGATCACCGGAATGTCCGGCGTGTCAGATGCCGCAGATGCTCCCTGATCGGCGATCAGGGAGGGGGCCTCGGTGCTGTCCGCACCCATGTCACGCGCCCGCCAGGTGCTTGTCCCAGACGGCCGGGACAGCGTCGATCAGATGCACGACCGAGCCCACGGGCGCATGCATCGTCCCGGCCGGGTCCAGCTTGGTGTTGGCCTTGGGCCCTTCCAGCGCAAGTTCGCCGAGGCCGCGCGAGGTGCCCCAGCGGCGGATGCACTGCGCACCGGTGACGGTCAGCATGCCGCCATTCAGGCTGCAGTATCCGACATAGACAAAGCCACGATCCAGCACCGCGATTTGCGGTTGACGGTCGGTGGCCTCGGGCGCCGCGACAGGAGCGGCAGCGGTTGCGGTGTTCATGGACAAGTCCTCTTTCTGCAAAGCCCGGAGCCGCCGGGCACGGTGTGAAAGGAAAGGTGCTGGCCGCCCCGGACACGGGAGGGAGGGAGGAAGCTCAAGCCAGAGCGGCCAGCCAGAGAGGGCGGCGACAAGCCGTCAGGCCACCCATTCCGTTGCGCAGACCGGCACTGGCACGGTCCATCCGCGCGGATCCCGATTGTCGAAAAAGCGCGCCAGCATCGCGGCGCTCAGCAGACGAGCCTGATTGCTACCCCGATGCCGGACGGCGAAATGCTGCCGCATCACAGCCCCTCCGACAGAGAGACCCAGCCCGCCTCGCGAGCCTGCACGGCGGTAGGAGACAGCAGGTCCAGCACCGCCCGGGTATCGAGCGTGCCGATTATCCAGCCCAAGGCGAACCCGAGCAGGATCAGCACCACCGCACCAACCCACACGAAGACCGCCGCCCAGGCATCCGGCGACCGCTCGGCGCTGCCGCTGTCCAGGACTTCGGGCACGCCCTGAATGCGGATGATGTCGTCAGGTGCGAAGCGCCGGCTATCGAGATGGTCGAGGTCTGCGCCGCAGAAGTCATGAACCGGCACGTCCGGACGACGATAGCCGGAGCGCAGTGCGATCTCATCCGCCTCGGCCGCAGCGCGGCGCCGGCGAGCGTCCAGGTCCGGGCCAGTATTGCGGGCGGGGATCATGATGCATCCCCTTCCATCGCTGCCATCGCTACGCGGATGGCATCGGCATCGAAACGAAAGCGCGTGGTGATCTCGGTCGCCAAGCCAATAAAGTTGGCCGGGTCCGGCTCTCCGCCTTCCGCGATCCGCGTCACAGCCGCGAATTTCCACGCGGCCCCGACCAGCAGATAGGCCACGAGAGAAGCGCCGACCATCGGCGCGGACCCGGCATCCTCAAACCGCATCGCCAGCGTGGTCGCGAAGGCGTCGACCCCAGCGGCCATACCATCGAAAAGCGCCGCCTCGTCGGCACTGGGAACGAAGCCGGGATAGTCCGGCCGCGCGTCATCATGCGTATCTTGGGGTGCTGTCGTCACCGGAGTTCTCCCAGTCGGCGGGGTGCCGATGGGGGAAAATTACACGCTATTGCGTTACGTGCAAGAAAAAAGAACGCTACGGCGTGCGTCTATACCTTGCACAATGATTCGCCCTCGCTATCCTGCCGACAGGGTGGGCGACGATGCGCACCTGCCGGCGCCGGGCTGCGGCGCATGAAAAAGCCCGCCGCGGGCGGGCTGGGAGGTGAGCATGAAGGTCCTACCGGAGGATCAATGGCGTATTGCAGTAGAGGACGGCAGTGTCCTGCTCGGCGCGTGGGAACATCCGGCCGGTATCCGCCATTGGGTGAGGTTCATCCCTTCACGCCCTGCTGATGATCACGCCCGTTTGGACAATCTCAAAGGTCTGTTCGTCCACATAATTAACGCTCATGCCGTCTGAAGTAATAAGCCTCGATAATCCGGCGATTGTGGCGCTTGGGTTGCCGAGGTGGCCCGCAGGGATTTGCTCCTGCCACTCCTCGATCATGTAGGAGCGACCGCTCCCATCGGTGCAGGAGAACTCTGCGATCTTCTTTTCCATAGGTTCCTCTTCAGGGTTGATGGATCGGCGGATGGTTGCCTAAAGTTCTTGATATGTTCTCGTGAGTCGGAGGGGAAATGGATGCTCAAACAATGTTGGCGCTCAGGTTGTGGGCTGGTCTTGACCCTGTTCGGCGGGAAATTGTTCTTGATCATCTTCGCGCTGGCCTTGCATCTCGCGCCCTAGTTTCGACAGCAGATCTAGCGTCGACTGGCGCAGATCCACGGGGGCGACCGCCAGGAGATTGAGGTACTCAATTGTCTGCGCGTTGGCGCGAACGCCGGTCATCACGTATAGAGCGGCGTCCTGTCCCAGCGCGTCGAGTAATTTAGCCAGCTTGTCCGAGCCGGGTTCTTTCTTGTTGGTGATCATCTGCTGGACATAGTTTTGCCCGTGCCCGATGTCCTCGCTCAGCCGCTTGTAGCTGCGCGGGTCTGCCTCAATGACTTCTAGGAGCCGAGCATACCAGTTCTTTTCCATGTCTAGGTGCTAGCACGCAACTGCGGGTAATGCTCGGACGTTATAGCGTGCATTGACTAGAACGCTATAGCGTGCATATATGCTTGCATGAGCAAGAAACTCCTCTCAGAACTGGAAGCGTTCATGGCGCAGACTGGGCTTTCCGCCCACAGAGTAGGAATGCTCTGCGCAAAGAATGGCCGGATCATTGAACGCCTTAGGAGCGGTGGGCGGGTCTGGCCCGAGACCGAGTTGGAAATCCTCAAGAACATCGATCTAGAGCGGCATCGCCGCTCCGCCACCCCCGAGGACGCGGCATGACTGTTCATCATCCCGCGCCCTCTTTCCGTTCTGGTGATCGTCCTTCTGCACGGGGACACAACAGCACAGGATCCAAAGGTATGTCTTCCCGAAAGTTTTCCGCACGCGCGCAGCGGCTGGAGGTGCTGACCTTCCGGCAGCATTTCAACAATGTCTGGCAGCGGATCATCTGCTCCAGCTTCGAGACGCCGGCCGACGCCGCGGTGTTCTTCGGTGTCGATCCGTCGACCGCGGAGAACTGGTTCGAGGGGCGGAATGCGCCGCAGGGCTGGGGCGTGGCCTGGCTGATCTCGCATCCCGAGACGCGCGAGGCGACTCTCGCGGCCCTGGCGGGTGCCTGACATGCGCGCGGTCCTTCGATTTCTGACCGGGCTCGAACTTCAAGCCGCACTGCACCTCGGCGCTGCTGGGGAATGGTGGGCCGCTCGCGCGGCTCGTCGTTACGGAAAGTTTTCCGGAAAACCTTCCCGACCGAGGGGGCCTTGGGATCAATGAACGCACCCGTCCGCATGCCCCTTGCCCATGTCGATGCCGCCGCCTGCCGCAAGCTGTGGGTGGCCGTGCTGGCCGAGATGTGGAACGTCGCGCTGTTCGACGGGCTGGGCGCGATCCCGTCCGGCGTGGGCGAGGTGGCGGCGGCGGATCGCTGGTTCGGGTCGCGCGATTTCCGCATGGTCTGCGCGCTTGCCGGCCTCGACGATGACAAGGTTCTGGAGGCCTATCGCAGCGCCAAGGCCGGCGATGCCCGGCCTGCCGGCATCTTCGCGCGGAAGAACCGGGTGCCGCCCAGGGTCTTGCCTGTGTCTGAGGTTCCCGAGGTCTGGCGCGAGGTGAAAGGTTTCCCGGCCTATGACGTGAGCAATTTGGGCCGGGTCCGTTCCTGGCTGCGGCGCGGAGTGAACAGCGAACGCATCATCGATCGCCAGCGGGCGCCGCGCATCCTGCGGGGTGAGAACGGGATCGAGATCCGGCTATGCGACCTGGACGGCGGCTTCCATTCGCGGCGCATCCATCTGCTGGTGCTGGAGGCCTTCGTGGGGCCCGCGCCGCGCGGGGCCTCGCCGGTCTGGCTGGACGGGAACCGCCGCAACAATACCACCGGCAATCTGGCTTGGTCGGTTAGCCGTGAGGTCGCGGCATGATCGAGGCGATTTCCGGCAGGGGGGTGAGCCGGGTCCGTGCCGTCTGCGACGGCTGTGGCCGCGAAGATGTCTTGCCTTGCGACTATCTGAACCGATCGGGGGGGGCGGTGCGACCGAATGTCGGCCAGGCGCACAAGAAGCTGACCCGACAAGGCTGGGCCGTCCGTGGAGAGAAACTGCATTGCCCCGCCTGCGTCGCTCGCGAGCGGGCAGCCGCACGTCTGGAAAATGAGGAACCGCAGGACATGGCCAAGGCTGCCGTCAAGGAAAAGAACCCGTCCGAAGAGCCGCCGCGCGAGCCCGGCTATCGCATGATCGGCATGATCTGCGACATGCTGAACGTCGCTTATGACCGTGCGGCGAAGCGCTACACCAACCCTGCGGACAATGATCGCACCATTGCTGAAGCGATCGGCGAAGGCTGCATGTGGGGCTGGGTGGCTCGCATCCGCGAGGCGGAATATGGGCCGGATATGCGTTGGGCCGAGATCGACGCGATCCGCACGGAGTTGGCAGCGGCTATCCGTGACGCGAATGCCCGCACCGAGAAGGTTGCGGATGAGGTCGATGCGCGCATTCGCGAAGCTGGCGCGACCTTCGAGGCTGCGGTGGAAACGATCTCCGCCGATCTGGTCGCGCGCATCGAGGCGCTGCAAAAGCGCGTCAACGCGCTCGATCCGTCGATCGGGCCGCGTTCGGGGAAGGTCTGACATGACCGGGCGTTCCAAGCCGCTTTCCCGGGCAATAAGTAGCTATGGTTTTTCCTTTCACCTGGCTGCTTTGGGGCCGTCCTTTGCTGTTGGGCGACGGCTTCACCCGCAGGGCGACTCGTTGGCGCGAGTCGCCCTGCAACACCATTTTCCTGCACCAGATGCTGTGGGGTCCATCAAATTGTTTGCTGGACATCCTGCCAAGCGCATGGAATCGCCCGCAGAAGCACAGCTGCGGGGTGGCTTGTAATGACCCAGAACCGCAGCAGTGCTGTCATGCAGCAGCGCGCCGAGCCTCACGACAGCCTCGATGATTTTCCTACGCCGCCTTGGGCAACGCGGGCGTTTTGTGAATGGCTGGAGGAGCAATGGCTGCACGGGTCAGCGCCCGCCGATGAGTCTCATGTGATCGGGATGACCTGTCGCGAACCTGCCGCCAACCGCGGCCATATGGCGGGGCCGTTGGGCGAGTATTTCGATGCGGTCGAGGCCTCGGATGTCCATGATTATGGTGTCGGATTCCCGGTGCGTGATTACCTGTTCGGGCCGTTGCCTTCGATGGTCGATTGGACGATCACCAACCCGCCTTTCCGGCTGGCCGAACAGTTCATCCAGCGCGCCCTGGCCACCTCGCGCCGCGGCGTCGCAGTCATCGTGCGTTCTGCCTTCCTGGAGGGCGTCGGGCGTTATCGCGATCTGTTCAGCGCCTTCCCGCCCAGCGATATCCTGCAATTCACCGAGCGCGTCGTCATGCATAAGGGCCGACTTTCGGCCAAAGGCAGCACGGCGACAGCCTATTGCTGGATCGTCTGGCGCAAGGATCTGACGGGCGATGGCACCCGGTTCCACTGGATCGCGCCCTGCCGGAAGCGGCTGGAGCGGGACGGGGACTACCCGTCCGAGGCGTGCGCGGCGATTGCTGATGGGGGGCTGCTGTGAGCAAGCACCGCATCCGACATGAGAACGCATACCGCAAGGGCGGCCGCGATGGCATCCGGGATTTCCTGGATGACCTGCTGGCGCTGACGCCGGCCGAGGTCCACGCCGACCTCAAGCGGCTCGCCACCAACGTCGCGGCCCGGCCGAAGTATCAACGGATCGAGAGGGACAAATCGTGACCCGCACTGAAATCCTGTCCACTGCGGGCGAGTATGTGACCCGCGACCGCGCTGCCACCCATGGCAAGGCCGAGGATGGTTTTGCCGCCATCGCGCAGGTCTGGGATGCCCTGGACGCCGCGCGCGGTGATCGGCCGCGCTCCGTGCTCGATGTGGCGCTCTACATGGCCGGCCTCAAGCTGGTTCGCGCCGCCACCAATCCGGCCCATGCCGACAACTGGGTTGACCTCGCCGGCTATGCGGCCTGCGGCGGCGAGATCGCGACAGGGGGTTCGAAATGAGCGCGGCCAATCGCAGCCTCGGGCTGGTATCGACCTCCGATCTGCCGGAATACCCGATCTCGGCCGAGGACCGCCTGGACGCGCATTTCTTCGTGCCGTGGAACCTGAAACGCTGGCGCAAGAGCGTGTTCCGCAACCTCGCCGAACCGGAGGTCGGCTGGTTCGGCTTCCTGCTGTTCTGCGAGAGCCACGACGAAACGCCCATCGGCACGTTGCCGACGGATGACAGGCTGCTGGCGAAAGCCCTCAGCATCTCGGTCGATCACTGGCAGGCGCTTTGCCGCCGCGAGGTCTCACCGCTGCACAACTGGCATCGCGTGATGTGCGATAACGGCGAAGTCCGCCTCGCGCATCCCGTGGTGACCGAGGTCGCCCTGGAGGCGATGAAGTCGAGTCGCAAGAACAAGGCCGAGCGCGATGAACGGCGGCGGGCAAAGCGGGTCAAGGATCTGCGCGAGATGATCGAAACCCGGATTCGCGCCGTGCAGCTGCTGCGCGATCCGACCTTTGTCGATCGCTTCAACGACTGGCTGGAAAACCGCTATCCGGACAGCCAGCGCCGCGAGGCGTTCATCCGCAGCGCGCTCGACGAATACCAGATCGAGGAGGGCGGATGATGGTTCGTGCGGTTCTGTCACATTCTGTGACCGTCACAGAATATTCCGGAACAATCACAGAAAAATACGGAATGAACACGGAAGATCACGGAATTTTCCGTGTTCCTGCGCGTTCGGCCCCTTTTTTTGCCCGGATTCTGTGACCGCTGAAAGGAAAAGAAACGAGAAGAAAAGAAATGAAAGGATATAGGCCGAGCCCGGACTTCAGCCGGTGTGGCTTGTGGATAAGTCAGCAGGCTGGAGAAGATGACGATGGCGATGACGGGGACAAAGGCTGAAGCCGAAGAGCGGGTTGATACGCTGCTGCTGGAACCTCTGGCGGGGCTGAAGCGCGGCAAGGACGGCGAGGGCCGACGCATGAGCGCAGAAGCCCATGCGAAGATGCTGGCGCGGCTGCGGTCCTGGCTGGCTTATCTGGATGATGAGCAACTGGCCGGGCTGCGCGATCATATCGTGGCGCTGTCGGTCAAGGGCGAATGGCCGACCGAGGCGCAGATCAGGCGCACGGCGATGATCCTGAAGCCGGCCCCGCCTGAAACCTATCCCTATGTGCGCAGCATGATGACCTCGCGCCTCGGGTTCCGGGCCATGGCCGAGGGCTGGGCCTTCGAGATGTATCAGGAGGTCAAGCGGCACGGCCCGCCGCCCTTTATCGAAGGTGGCTGGAAGGAAAAGCAGTTGCGCGAGGAGGCAGCGGACAACCAGCGCCGGTTGCGGATCGCCGATGAGAATATCGCGGCGCGGATCGCGACCGAGGACCAGAAGGCGTTTCAGGCCCATTGGCATCGCGACATGGCCGAGATCAGGGCCATGCAGGACGAAAAGCGGAAAGAGGGGCAGGCGGCATGAACGCGATGTGGCCGAGGCGCGCCGCGGTGCGCGAGATGACGATCCAGCAGGCGCTGGAATGGGCTTTCGCTGTCGAGCATGCCCGGATCGACATCGACGAAACCGGGGCGCATGAGTTCGACCGGCCGGGCGTGGACAACATCTGGATCTTGCAGCGCCACCGTGAGCTTGGCTGCCGGGTGGATGGCGGCGGCACCAGCGATCCGCATCCTGATGCCCAGATCATCGCGGCTGCGGTCGAGGCGCTGCCGATCGGCGTGGGCGGCAGGCGCATGGCGTTGTTGGTTGCCGAATGCGCTCGGGCGCGGCGTGTGCCGGACTGGGGGCAGCGCGAGCGGTTCGCGGTTGTTCCGTGCGGCTGGGATGCGACGGATACCGGGTTCACTGCCCATGAGGTCAAGGGTGATATCTGGGTCTGGCGGGACAGACACCGAGTTCGCCGAGAGCGCCGGTTTCCCGCTTGTCCGGTGAGTTACACCGGGACGCCTGCCAGCATTGCCGCGGCGCGCCGGACGTATCTGAATTGGTACGGCGCGCTCCTCCATCTCCTGTCCGTTCTGGGCAATTCGTTGGCGCTCACGTCTGTTCATCTGGTGGATGGACTGCCTGAACTGTCGCCTTGGCGAAAAGGGGATTGACGGTGCACCAAAAATAGTTGACCTATTGCATTGACCACAGGTGCGCCCGGAGGAGAAATCCTTGCGGGCGCTTCTCATTTCCGGGGTGCCGTGATGCTCAAGATCAGCGTCGATGATCGGGAGTTGCAGGCCAACCTGTCCCGGTTGGCGGATCGCGATATCAACGTTGCCACGACCTGGGCGCTGAACGACACCGCCGCCGATGTGCTGAAGCATGTGCAGGACCGGATGGGCGAAGTCTTTGACCGACCGACCCGGTTCACGAAGAACGCCTTCACGATCAGGGGCGCGCGGCCCAGCAATCTTGAGGCCGAAGTGATCGAACGGCCCACGGTCGGAAAGCGCCATTACCTGAAGGTGCAGGAGTTCGGCGGTCAGCGCGGCCAGACTGGTCTGGAAGGTCTGCTGGATGCGCGGTTGGCATATACGGGCATCATCGCTGCGGCGGTTCCTGCCGGCGGGGCCAAGCTCGATGCGCATGGCAACTGGTCGACCGGCGAGCGCAACCAGGCGCTTTCGGCGGTGCAGGCGCAGCGCGATACGACCTCGAACACCACGAAGGTCTCGCGGAAGCGCAACAAGCGCCGGGCCGGGTTCTTCGTTCCGCGCGAGGGATCGAAGCTTTCTCCGGGCATCTGGAAGCGCAACCCCGACGGGTCGATTGCCAAGGTGCTGCATTTCACCCGGTACATGCCGACCTATGACAAGCGGCTCGGGTTCTTCGACGGGGCCGAGGAGGTCTTTCGGGACCGGCTGCCGGGACACCTGCGCCGGACCTTCGCGAAGATGGTCGAGCGGCGGGCCTCGGCCGACTGAAATTCGGTCGGGTCCTTCCTCGAAAACGATCTGTCGGGGGTCATTCGCGCCCCGATGCTCGCAAATTTTTTTAAGCCAGTGAAATCAGGGAGATGGGGTTGTTGTTGGGGTCTGACGCGCCGGCGCCGGATGATGCGCCAAAGCTCCTCGACGTCGAGGTCGACGACGATCTTGCCGAAAAGCTCCGCCGCTTCCCGCTGCCGGAGGGCGTGCTGGACGCGGATATGAACCAGGAAGAGATCGCCCAGGCGCTCTCGACCACCGTCAACACGGTTTCGAAATGGATCCGCGACGGGATGCCGGTGGCGCAGGTCGGCGGCAACGGCCGGGCTTATGTGTTGCGCCTGTCGCATTGCTGGGCCTGGCGCCATGCGCGCGAGGCCGAGGCCGAAACCAGATCGCGGCACAACGAGAACCAGATCAACCTGCTGCGGGCGGAGTTCCTGGGCGTCGATGTCAACAACCCGGCCGCGCAACTCAGCGCGAAAGAGCGCCGCGAACTGGCCGAGGCGGACATGCGCTGGTCCGAGGCGCAGCGCCGGCGCGGCCAGCTGGTGCCGCTGACCGATGTGATCGAGTTGCTGGAAAGCGTCGGCAAGATTGTTCGCGACGGCATCGAATCGATGCCCGACCGCCTGGAGCGGGAACTGGACCTGGCGCCGCCGGAAGTGGCGGCGGTGGGCCGCATCGGCGCCGACATCCTGAGCGCCATCGCGGACAGGATCGATGAGGAAGAATTGCAGGGCCGCGACCTGCCGGACGTTGAACCGGGGGCGCGGCTCCTGATCTGAAGAAGGTGCGCAAGGGATGCGGACGCTCGACAGCTTCGAACCGTTGCCGCCCTATGCCGACCCGCGCGTCGCCCTGAAATTCGCGATTCCCGCCTGGCGGCCGGCCGAGAAGATCTCGGTCACCGAAGCGGCGGAAAAGTACATGCGGGTCAACGTCTCCGGGCAGTGGCAGCCGTTCCGCCGCGACGTGACACCGTACATGGTCGAGCCGACCGACATGATCGCGTCGCGCGCCTATCGCGGCATGGCATTCTGCGGCCCGTCCCAGTCGGGCAAGACGCAGATGCTGCAATCCGCCATCGCCTATACGATCTGCGCCGATCCGGGGCGGGTGGCGCTGTTCCAGATGACGCGCGAGGCGGCGGCCGAGTTCGAGCGCAACAAGATCGCGCCGATGGTGCGCAACAGCCCGGAGCTTCGTGCCCGACAGGCGCAGGGCAGGGGGTCCGACAATATCTATCACAAGCTGTTCACGGGCGGCACGCAGTTGACCCTGGACTGGCCGACGATCACCAAGCTCAGTTCGGCGACCATCCGTCTCGTCCTGGGGACCGACTACGACCACTTCCCGGAAAGCATCGACGGCGAGGGCGATGCCTATTCGCTGATGCGGGCCCGGGCGCGGACCTATCTTTCGCGCGGCATGGTGGTTGTCGAAAGCAGCCCGGGCGCGCCGTTGAAGGACGAAGCGTGGAAGCCGGTCACGCCGCACGATTGCCCGCCGGTGGAATACGGCGTGCTGTCGCTCTATCCGCATGGAACGCGCGGGCGGTGGTATTGGCCGTGCCCGATCTGCGGCGAGGAGTTCGAGCCGTCGTTCCGGCGCTTGCGCTATCCCGAAAGCGCGGACCCCATGGAGGCCGGCGAGGCGGCGCAGATGATCTGCCCGCATTGCCGCCAGGGATTCGGCCACGAGTTGAAGCGCGAACTGAACAGCGCCGGCCGGTGGCTGCACGAAAGCAGCGTGCCGGGCCCGGACGGATTGCCGGCCCTGGTGCCGATGGAAAGCGGGCTGGTTCGAAAGACGGACATGCTGAGCTATTGGCTCGACGGCGCCGCAGCGGCCTTTGCGTCCTGGCGCGAGTTGGTGACGCAATACCGGCAGGCGGTCCAGACATTCGAGGCCACGGGCGATGAGGAAAAGCTCAAGACGGTGATGAACACCGGCCTTGCGCAGCCGTATTTCCCGCGCTCGGCAATATCCGAACTGGAGGTGACCGTGCAGGGATTGCGCGAAAAGGCCCGCGGCATGGACCTGCCGAAAGGCGTCGCCCCGGCCTGGGCCCGCTACATCACGGTGTCCGTCGACGTTCAGGGAACCCGGTTCGTCGTCGGGGCGACGGCCTGGGGCGAGAACGGCCAGCATATGCCGATCGACAGGTTCGACCTGTTCCAGCCCCCGGGCGACGACGAAAGGACGGTGAAGCCGTTCGAAATCGCCGAGGATTGGGTGGTTCTCGAACCTCTGGCGGATCGCAGCTGGCCGGTTGCAGGAAGCGGCGCCCGGATGACGGCGCTTTCCATCGGCATCGACATGCATGGTGGCGGCGCCACGACCGACAACGCCTATCGGTTCTATCGCAGTCGCCGCCGTGCCGGGCAGGGCCATCGGTGGTATCTGACCCGGGGCGAGGGCGGGTTGAAAAAGCCCGACAGGGTCTGGCTGAAGGCGCCGGAAAGCGCCAGCCAGAAGGCCAAGCGCCGCCGGGTGGCCAAGGATATCAGTATCCTGTTCATGGCCACGGATCGGCTGAAGGATGCCGTCATGGCATCGCTGCGGGCGGATGCGGGGCATATCAACGCCTGCCTGATCCCGGAATGGATGGGCGATGATCACCTGACCGAGTTCACCGCCGAGCGCCGGCAGGATGACGGTTGGGCCAAGCGGCCCGGCATGGTGCGCAACGAAAGCCTGGACCATCTCGTCCAGGCGCGGGCGATGCATATCATCAAGGGCGGCGAGCGGATCGATTGGTCCGATCCCGTCGACTGGGCGTCGTGGGGTGAAAAGAACCCGCACCTGATCCTGGTCGCGGTGGATGCAGAGAATGAGGCGCCTGCCGGCGAGAAAGACGAAACCGACGATGCGGCGACATCGCCGGCGCCGGCCGCGCCGGCGGCGCGGCGGCCTGTCCATGCGGCCGCCGTGGCGCCTGGTCGCGGTGGCTGGATCCAGAAACGAGGAAGGTGGCTCTGATGGCCTATACCGCAGCGGACCTTGCCGCGCTCAAGGCGAACATCGCCAAGGGGGTCACCTCGCTTGAGGTGGCGGGCGAGAAGGTCACCTTCCGCAGCCTCGATGAGATGCTGAAGCTTGCCGCCGTCATCGAGGCGGAACTGGATGCCGGCCTGTCGCGGCGCGGCGGGTTGCATCTGCCGACCTTCTCCCGGGGGTGACATGAACATTCTCGATCGCGTCATCATGGCGCTGTCGCCGCGCCGGGCGGCGCAGCGCGAGAAGGCCCGCACCATCGCCATGCATTACCGTGCCGCGAGGCTCGGCTATCGCAACGACGGGATTCGTCCCAGCGGGTCGGATGCCGACCTTGCCGGCCGCAACCGGCGCATGATTGCGTTCTATGCGCGGGACATGATCCGCAACACGCCGTTCTCGGCGCGCGTGCAGCAGGTCATCACCGGCAACGTGGTCGGCGACGGCATCATTCCGAAGATCCAGCCCTCGAAGGGGCTGGCCGATGAGGTCCAGAAGAGGATCCGCGCGCGCGGCCTCGACCTGATCGAGGATCACCTCGACACCACCGATATCGATCGCAATGGCTTGCTGAATTTCTACGGGCTGCAAACTGCGGCGATGAATACCATCGTCGATGCCGGCGAGGTTCTGATCCGCAGGCACCGCCCGGCAAATGCCGGGCTGGCGCTGCCTCTCCAGATCGAGGTGCTGGAGCCGGATTATATCGACGACAGCCGTTTCGGCCGTTCGATCGAGGGCAACGAGATCCGCGAGGGCATCGAGTACGACAAGGACACCGGAGACCGGGTCGCTTATTGGCTCTTCACGCAGCATCCCGGCGGCGAGTGGCGCCCCGGGACATCGCCCTACATCTCGGAGCGGGTGCCGGCGGAAGACATCATCCATGTTTTCCGGGCCTTCGACCGGCCGGGGGCGACCAGGGGCGTCAGCTGGTACACGCCCATCGCGGAAAAGCTGCTGAACATCGACGATTCGGAAGATGCGCATCTGATGCGCCAGAAGATCGCCGCATGCTTTGCCGCCTTTCACCGGATGGGTGCGGATCGGAAGCCGAGAGACGAGCTCGGCGGGACGCTCCAGCCCGGCGTGATCATGGAGATCGCCGAAGACGAGGATATGGAATTTTCCGACCCGCCGGAAGTCGGCGATTTCGGCGATTTCCAGAAGAGCGTGCTTCGGTCGGCGGCCATGGGCGTCGGCATCACCTATGAGGCGCTGACCGGCGATCTCAGTGGGGTGAACTTCAGTTCCGCCCGCATCGGTCGGCTGGAGATGGATCGCAACATCTCCCGCTGGCAATGGCTGATGATGGTGCCGATGTTCCTTCATCCCTTCGGCCGCTGGTTCGTCGAGGCCTGGGCCGAGGCCGAGGATGACGAGATGTTCCAGAGGCTGATCTGGGAGGATCGCCGCACCGTCAGGCTCAGTTGGGTGCCGCCGCATCGCATCCTGGTCGATCCGGCCCGGGAGTTCGGGGCGCTGCGCGAGGCGGTGCGCTCCGGGTTCCAGTCGCGTCAGGGCGTCGTTCGCCAGCTTGGCGTCGATCCCGAGCGGCTGTTGCAGGAGCAACTGCAGGACAAGGAGGAGGCCGACGAACTGGGCCTGCCCTTCGACAGCGATCCGCGTGCGGACGTGTCGAGGAAAAACCCGACCTTTACCGACAAGGACCACAACGATGAATGAAATCTTCCTGACCGGGACGGTCGGCAATTCCTTCTGGGAAGAGGATTGCTTCACGGCCAAGACGGTTCGCGAGATGATCGCGGGCATGTCGGGGCCGCTGACCGTCCGTATCAACTCCGGCGGCGGCATCGCGACCGAGGGACAGGCGATCTATACCTCGCTGAAGAACTACGACGGCGATGTCACGGTCATCATCGAGGGTATCGCCGCCTCGGCCGCCTCGCTGATCGCCATGGCTGGAGACAAGATCGTCATGCCCCTGGGCTCGATCATGATGGTCCACGATCCGGCCAACTGGTGGACGCAGGGGCGTGGAACCGAGGACGATCACCTGCACGCGGCGAAATCGCTCTCGGTTCTCGCGAATGCCTATGCCGGCATCTACGCCGCACGCGCCGGCATCTCGGTCGAGGAGGCGCGCGACATCATGAAGGCGGAAACCTATTTCGACGGCCCCGGCGCTGTCGAAGCGGGTTTTGCCACGGAAACCGATGAGGGCACCGACGCGGCCGCCGCGGCGCTCTTCGACTACCGACTCTATCCGAAGGCTCCTGAAAGCCTGCGGCAGATCGGTGACGGGCTGGCGAGGCAGGCCAACGTATCGATGATCGCGGCGATGATGGCCGCGCCGTCTCAACCCAAGCAGAAAGGGAAAGCGATGCCGAAGGGTAAAAAGGCGCAGGGGCGCGCACAGATGGACGATCAGGAAGAGGAGCGCCTGGAACAGGACGATCCAGAACTGAACGAAGATGACGATCCTGAACTCGAACAGGAGGATGATCCGGAAGCTGAAGGGGACGAAGACCCCGAGGCCGCGGAGGATGATGATCCCGAAGCCGAGGAAGAGGACGAACCCAACGCTCACGCCACGGCGATCCTCAACTTTGCGGCTTCGCGGAAGATCGGCGCGGATATCGCCATGGACTGGATCAAGCGCGGGCTGACCATCAGGCAGGCCACCAAGGAGTACAAGATGAAACATGCCAGGGGCGCCACCATGGCCCGGCCCGGTGCGCCGCGCAGCTCCATCATCCGGGACGAGCGCTCGACGCGTCGCACGGCGATGGCGTCGGCGCTGCATGCCCAGATTACCGGCCGCGATCCCTCGACGCCGGCGGCCCGTCCCTACATGGATATGTCGCTGGTCGAGATGGCCGCGGCCGCCATCGGGCACCGGGGCAAGATCCGCTCGGCCGGCGACAAGGTCACCGTGTTCATGGATGCATCGCATTCGACCTCGGATTTCCCGGCGATCTTCCAGAATGCGCTGAACAAGGTGCTGTTGGAACGCTACAGCGAGTTCCAGCCGACCTATCGCAGCATCTCGAAGAAGAAGAATTTCCGCGACTTCCGGCCCATGCCGCTGGTGCGGGCGGGTGATTTCCCGATGCTGCTGCCGGTCGGCGAGACGGGCGAGATCAAATGGGGCACCTTCGGGGAAAGCGGTGAGACCGCCGTGATCGTTCCCTATGCGCGCGGTCTGACCATCAGCCGTCAGATGATGATCAACGACGATCTGGGGGCGATCAACGATCTGCTGTCGAGCTACGGCGAGACGGTGGCGCATTTCGAGGAGCGCACCTTCTATTCGGGGGCGCTGACGGCGGTGCTGTCGGACGGCAACCCGCTGTTCCATGCGTCCCGCAACAACCTCGCCCCTGCGGGCGGTGAGATCGAGGCCGATACGGTCTCGGCCGGCCGGGCCGCCATGCGCGTGCAGGAATCGATCGACGGGCTCAAGCTGAACCTGTCGCCGTCCATCCTGCTGGTGGGGCCGGAAAACGAAACGGCGGCCGAAATGTTCGTGGCGCAGATCACGCCCACCGCGACGGAAGCGGTCAACCCGTTCTCGGGCAAGCTGAAGCCGGTGGTGACCACGGAAATCGAGGACGGCGCCTGGTATCTGCTGTCCGAGCGCGCGCCGTGCTGGGTCTACGGCTTCCTGGAAGGGCAGGAAGCGCCCCGTGTCCGCACCGAAGAGCCCTTCGGCACGCAGGGCTTCTCGATGACGGTGGAACACGACTTCGGCTTCGGCGCCGCCGACTTCCGCGGCGGCTGGAAGAACCCCGGCTGACCGGCGCCGATGAGATCATCCTGACAAAGAGCCGCCCGCGAGGCGGCTCTTGTCGTTCATCACACTGAAATTCCGGAGCGGAACATGAAAAACTATCTGCAAAAGGGAACTTCGGTTTCCATCCCGGCGCCGGCGGCGGTCAATTCCGGCGATATCGTGGTTGCAGGCGTGCTGGCCGGCGTGGCCGGTCACGATGCGGCCCTGGGCGATCCGGTCGAGGTCCATCTGGTCGGATGCTATGAACTGCGAAAGGTGTCGGCGCAGGCTTGGACCGTCGGTGCGGCGGTCTACGTCACCCCGGCCAGCGGCCTTTGCACCGTCAGCCCCGCCGCCGGCGCGATCTTCATCGGCGTGGCGATCGAGGCGGCGGCCAACCCGTCCGGCACCGGCAAGGTCCGCCTGAACGGTTCTGCCCCCGCTGCGGCCGAAACCTGATGGCCCGCCTGTTCCTCGGGATGACCAGGCTGCTTTCCGGCGTGTTAGGCGATCAGGTCCGGTTCATCCCGCAGGACGGTGCGGAACGCGACATCCAGTCGCTCTTTCGCGAGGCGCCGATCGAGGTCGAGGGGGCGGATGGCCAGATCGTCCGCATCGACGCGCCGAGCTGGCGCGTTCGCCGCGACCTGGCGCCCGAGACCCGGCGCGGCGACCTGATCCTGGTTCCCGACGGGCGCAGCTACAAGGTGATGACGGTCTATCATTCCGGCTCGCCTGCCGCCGATGCCTTCCTGATCTGCGAACTCCAGCTGAGTGCCTGACATGCCGCATTATCGATCCGCATACCGCGCGAGCGTTCTTGCGGCGCTGACCGCCAATGCCCGCTTTGCGGGCTTCACCGCACCGAAGGTCTGGACGGGCTCGATCGATGCGGCCAGCCTCCCCGTCATCGGCGTTCTGACGCCGCAGGAGCGCTGCGAACGCGACACCCAGACCACCACTGCGCGAGGGACGCTGTTGCAGGTCGCCGTCCGGCGGCTCGGCGGCGACGATGTCGAGGACGATCTGGACGATGACAGCGAGGTCATCGAAGCGATCGTGATGGCGACGCTGCGCAGGCTCGACCGGGCCTGCGCGCTGGAAGACACCAGCGTCGTGACCAACACCATGGCGGAACGCAATGTCGGCACCCTTGTCATGAGCTTCCGGCTGCGATCCTGGCGGCCGGTCGCAACCCTTCCCTGAAATCCAGACCTGGAGTGAAACACCATGCCGGACGGTATGCTTGGTTATGGCGCGACGGTGCGCATCGGGCGGGGCGCGACCCCGACCTTTACTGAAATCGAACTGATCGGCGACCTTGCCCTGCCCGATGAGCAGGTCGATGAGGTCGAGGTCACGCATATGAAATCTCCCGGCCGCCGCCGGCAGTATATCGCGGGCCTGATCGACAGCGGCGAGATCACCATTCCGATGAACTACATCCCGGAATCGGCGACCGACGTGCTGCTGCAATCGATCAAGGCGTCTGGCGAGGAGGTCATTCTGGAAATCACCCTGGCCGGCGCGACGGAACCGGAGTCGTTTGCGGCGTTTCTGAAGGGATATGCCCGGACGGCGCCGATCGATGACAAGATGACCGCCGAGGCCACGTTCCGGCTCTCGGCCCAGATCGTGAGCGGGGGTTGATCATGGCGAGCTTCACCGGCGAGGTGATCGCGAAGCTTGGTGACGAAGAGTATTGCCTGGCCCTCGGCCTGCGGGGCGTCGCCAAGCTCCAGGAGCAATACGGCGCCAATCTCGACCCGATCCAGAACCTGGGGCAGGAAGAGGGCGAGTTGCCGGATTTCAGCGTCCTGCTGCGCATCGTCGACGTGGCGCTGGAGCGTCATCACCCCGATGCGCCGGGCGACGTGGCGGAGATGCTCCTGGCTGCGGATATGGCTCTGCCCGGTAAGCTGCTGACGGCGGCGTTCCCCGAACAGAAGGGTGCGGGCAAGGCGGGAAAGGGCAAGGCGAGGCGCTGAACCTTGCCCGGCTCTACGAGGCGTGGCTCTCGCTGGGGCAGTGCCCCGAGCGGTTCTGGATGATCACGCCCCGCCTCCTGCTGTTCGAGATGGATGCCGCCCGGGCCCGGATCGAGCGGCATGAGGATGTGATCCTGACGGCGGCTTGGGCTTCAGCCGCGCTGCAACGCGTCAAGAAGCTGCCGAAGCTTTCGGAGATGCTGCGGCGCGGCCCAAAGCCAAAGCAGGATCTGCGGATGTATCTGGACGGTGCCAAGGCCCGGTTGCCCGCCATCACGATGGATCAGTGGCGGGCTCGGGCTGGAGGATGATTTCATAGAGAATAAGGGAGATATCTGATCCCTTAACGACAATCTCTGCGTTGGCTTTGATGTTGCAGTCCTTCGGTTCCCGGAAGCCGTCGAGGCTGCAATTTTGGATTTTTGCCAAGGTGTCCCGATCAACGGCAAGCTCAGCGCGATAGGTGCCGTGTCCAGTCCTTATTCCCCAGCTACCCATCATTTTCCCAATTTTCCCCTCAACCAATACCTCTTTCCCGGAGATCGTATTGGTGACCTCTGCAATAGGCGGCAGCGCGTCCTGTGCTGCCGCCTGAAACGCCATCAGTGAAAATGCGATGGCTGCAATCGCCCTCATGGATATCCTCCTGCCTGGAGACGACAAATGACCAGTTCTGCGACGGTTGGCCGCCTTCGGGTCGGCCTGTCACTGGATAAAGCTGCCCTTCAGGAAGGGATGAAGCAAGCGAAAGCCGGCCTGGCCCGGTTCTCTGCGGATGTGAACAAGAGGCTTGGCGCGCTCGGGAGCGTGCCGGGCGTCCAGTCCTTGCAGGGCGCGCTGGCGTCGATCGGCACCAATGCCGCCGCTGCCCTGGGCAAGGGCGCGGCGCTGGCGGCGACGGCGCTGGCCGGGCTGTCGATTTCCGCGATCAATGCCGCCGGGGAGATCCAGAACCTCTCGCGGCTTTCCAACGCCATGCCCGAGGAGTTTCAGGCCTGGGCGGCCGGGGCGCGTACCGTCGGCGTCGAGCAGGACAAGCTGGCCGACATTCTGAAGGACATGAACGACCGGGTCGGTGACTTCATCTCGACCGGAGGCGGGCCGATGAAGGATTTCTTCGAGGTGATCGCTCCCAAGGTCGGCGTCACGGCGGATCAGTTCCGCAAGCTGTCGGGTCCGCAGGCTCTCCAGCTTTATGTCGACAGCCTGGAGAAAGCAAACGTCAACCAGCAGGATTTCACCTTCTACATGGAGGCCATCGCGTCCGACAGCACCGCGCTGCTGCCGCTGCTGAAGAACGGCGGCAAGGCGATGCAGGAATATGCCGCACGCGCGAAAGCGCTTGGCGGCGTCATGAGCAACGAAACCGTTCGTGCGCTCGCGTCGATGAAGAAGAGCCTCAGCGAGGTGGGGATCGTGATGCGCGGAGTGCGCAACACCCTCGGCGCCGCTTTTGCTCCCATGGTGGAATCCATCGCCACGGCCTTCGTCTCCCTGATGACGAAAGGAAGCGGACTGCGAGTGGTGTTCGACGGGATCGCGGGTGCCGTCAGGATCCTCGTCAACTTCCTGTCGTCGCTGGTGACCATCGTTTCATCGGTTGCATCGGGGTTGTGGAATCTCACGAAATCCGCGGCGCGGGCCGTCGATGAGGCCACCGGGCTTTCCGACGCGTTCCGGTTGATGATCGCAAATTCGCCGGTGGGGCTGATCTATCGGGCCGTCACCGGGTTGGCAGCCCTGATCAAGGCGACAGGGGGCGTGTCGGGCGCATTTGCCGAACTGAAGAACGTCGCCGCCGAGGTATTCGACCGGATCGGTGTGGCGTTCGACATGGTGCCAGCAGCCATCAAGGCCGGGGTGGAATCCATGAAGAAGATATTCTTTGCCGGTCTGCATGACATGCTGGCGAACTTCTCGTGGTTCCTTTCCCGGATCGCCAGCGGGTTCAATAAACTGTTCGGAACGACGCTCAGCGAGGCGGAACCATTTCAGGACGCGATCACGGGGCTTAGTAAGGCATCGTCAGATGCAAGAGATGCCGCCGACGCTGCTGCTGGTGAATTAAAGGAGGTCTGGTCTCAGGTCAGCGCCCCGTTGCAATCGGTCGCCCGGATCAACGGTTTGATCGCCAAGTCTGCCGAGGATGCAGCGAACAGCCTGGGCGATGGTGCCGGCGGTGCGGGTGGCGGGCTCGCGGCGGCCACCGACAAGGCCGGCAAGTCCGGGTCGAAGGCGGCGGCCAAGCTCACGCCCCTGCAGGAGGTGCTGAAGCGCCTGCGCGAGGAAAGCGAAAAGCTGAAAGCCACGCTGTGGATGTCGGATACCGAGGCCACGGTTTGGGAAAACCTGCGCGAGGCCAAGGTGGCGGCCACCAGCCAGAGCGGCAAGGAGATCGCCGCGCTTACCCGGACCAACGAGGGGCTGAAGCAGCTGAAGGAATCGACCGACAGCTGGCGCGACAGCCTGAAAACGACCTTCGGCGATCTGGTGTCCGGCACATCGTCCTTCAAGGATGCGCTGCGCTCGGTCCTTCAGCAGTTGGCGAAGATGTGGGCGGACAGCGCCTTCATGAGCCTTTGGGGCGGCACCGGCATGGGCAAGTGGTTCGGCGGCCTCCTGCCGAAGATCGGCGCCAACGCCAACGGCACCAACGATTGGCGCGGCGGCCTGACCCGGATCAACGAGCGCGGCGGGGAGATCGTGGATCTGCCATCCGGCACGCGGATCATTCCGCATGACGTGTCCATGCGCATAGCGGACGGGGCAGCGCAGGTCGAGCGCACCTCGGTCGAAATCATCCCCAGCCCCTATTTCGACACGCGGGTGGCGCAGATTTCGACGGCGGGCGACATGCGCACGGCGCAGATGGCGCGTCAGGCCATGCCGGGCCAGCTGCGCGACATGCAGGCGAGGGGCACCAGGTGAACCGCGACATCATCGACGTGCCGCTGATCTTCAACCGGGCGCTGAACGTGGATTGGCGCCCGGACTGGCGGGGCCAGCCCCCGGCCGAGGGCACGGACGGCTCGGAACAGGTGGTCTACAACCGCTTGCCGCGCTTCGTCGGCTCGCCGTCCTTGGTCTTTCCCCCCGAGATGATCGGCTGCTGGCGGGCGTTGATCCTGCGTGCGGAAGGCCGGGTGAACGCCTACCGCATGCGCATGGTCGATCCTGCCGTGTTCGATCTTGGTGATGGCGACGACTGGAGCCGCCAGTGGCGGGCTTACCAGGCGGGCATGTGGGTCGAGCCCCGCCCGCAGGTGGTGTGTCCTGCCGGCGCGGCGGCCGGCGCCTCGAGCGTCGTGGTCGATGAGCGCGCTGCGCCGCGGCCGATCCCGGTCGGCTGTTACCTCAGCCACAATGACTGGCCTTTCGCCGTGGTCGGCAGGTCCGGCAGCGGCGCGGCGACGACCTTGCAGGTGAAGATGTTGCGCAGGGCGATACCGCCCGGTGCGTCCATCGACCTGATGGCCCGCGGCCTGTTTGTCGGCGCCTCGGATGCGATGGGCTTTCCGGCTTACGACCTGGACCGCGTAGCGCGGCCGCAGCTCGAACTCATGGAGTGGATCAACCGATGAGCATTCGAAGTCTTCCGGTTTCAAGCCGGTTCGCCATAGGCTCGCCGGATGATCGCAGATATCGCCCGATTCTATCTGACTTGCCTGCGCCGGGCCTTCAGCGGCGTGGTTGGCTTGCTGATGGCGATATTCACGGCTGCCGGCTTCGCCTTGGGGCTGGTTCGTTTCTTGCCGGTTCCGGCGCAGTGGCAGGATGCTGTCATGGGTGAGTGGCCTTATTACGTGACCATGGGGTTGCTGCTTCTGGTCACCCTGGGGCGGTTCATGTTCTACCCCTATGCGATGCATCGGGAAGAACAGCAGCAGCGCAAGGCGCTGGAGCATCGTCTTCAGCCTCGGTTCAGGGTGGAACTGGCGCAATCGTCGTATCAGGCGCCGACGCGGACGGTTGAGGGAGCGGACGGATCAAGGCAGCAGGTTTTCACCGCAGTGCCTGCATCGGTGACGACTTTGCTGGTGCGCAATATCGGGAAAGACAAAGCCAGGAACTGTCGGGCGAAAATTCTGGCGATCCGGACCAAGGAATTCGGCAGCGACATCAGCATAGCCGAACCGATCATCCTGCCCTGGGACTTTCGTCGGCCGGAGGATCACCTTGCGGTGGACCTCGACCCTGGCGAAGCGCGGCGTATCTGGATCTCGCGCTCGGTCAGAGCTGGCTATGCCTATCTCGTCCGGGATTTCACCCGGCTGCCGGTCGAGTATCAGACCATCTTCGGCACGCCTGGCATATATGAGCTGACGGTCCAGATACTCGCGGACGGGGTGACCGACGTCGAGGTTTGCCTTGATCTTGTGGTTGTCGCACCGGAGGCGGCCGGCCGGGGGCCAATGCAGCAATTGCGCATGGCCTCGGCGCCCGCCGCCATCTGAAGCCTGAAATCGTCAATCTTGTATGGGCCCGGGGTGATCCGGCGCCCTGTTGTGCCATGGAGCGAAACCGGATGAGCATCTTTCCCGTCGGCTTCAACCCGCGCGCCGATGCCGTGGGATTGATGGACATGGTTTCCATCGAGACCGCCGACGGCGTTTTCCGCTTCCTGCTGGGCGCCGATGGCCGGTTCGTGGACGTGGCCGACCGCGAATGGATCGGCAGCCAGCTGATCGACAGTTCGGAATTGCGGCTCTCGATCCAGGGCGAGGCGCCGGCGGGATCGCTGTCGCTGACCTTCATTCCCGATCCCGATGACGGCGACCTGGTGGCGCAGGTGCGGGCGCTCGGGACCGATTACGTCAGGGGCCGAGAGATCGTCTTCTGGCTCCAGCCCATCGGCTCGATGGCCGAGTTCCACGCGCCGGTCCATGCGCCGGTGCGCTGGCTCACCCGGCGGGGCGGTCACATCGAGTTCGACCTGTCGGGCGGGCTGGAGCGCCGGATCACACTGACCTTCGAGGGGCCGTTCACCGGGCGCAACACCGCGCCCGGTCTGCAATACACCGTGGCGGATCACGCGCGGCTCATCGGGGCGCCGAACAGCTCGCTGCGCTTCATGCCGACCGACACGTTCCAGGAAGAGAAGCTTTTCGGCTGATGTCACCGCTTTATGCAGAACTGAACCGCTGGCAGAGGGTCACCTACCAGTGGGGCGAGAACGATTGCGTGACGCTCTGCGCGGACTGGATCTTGCGCATGCGCGGCGTCGATCCGGCCGCCGATGTCCGCCTGACCTACGAAAGCGCGGCCGAGTGCCAGCGCGTGACCCGGTTCTTCACCGATCCGGTCGGCGCCGTCGGCCCCTGTCTCGACCGCGCCGGCCTCGCGCGCACCGGCCAGCCCCGCGCCGGCGATATCGGGGTGATCCTGCTGCTGACCGAACGTGGGGTGGCGCGGCCGCATATGGCGCTTTGCCTCGGCCGCACATGGGCGCTGAAGGACCAGTCCGGCGCCGTCAACGCGGTCGTGCCGCTCAAGATCGCCGCCGCATGGGAGGTTGGCTATGAGGCTCCGTAGCCTGGCGCTGGCCGCGCTGCTGTCGACGTCCTGCCTCAGCACCCCGGCCGAGGCGGGTCCAGTGATCCCGTTCATCCAGGGCGTCTGGGTCGGCCTGACCACGGGCGCCGCGGCCGGGGCCGGGATCAGCGGCGCTTTCGCGGTTGGCATGAATGCCGGCGCATGGCTGGTTGGCGGGTCGTTCCTGTCGCGCGTCGTGGTGTCCATCGGCATGTCGGCGCTGGCCCAGAGCCTCGCGCCCAAGCCGCAGATGCCATCGCCGCCCGAGATCATGGCGAACTACGCCCAGGACGTGTCCTGGCAGGACCGCGTCTATGGCCGGGTGCGCAAGGGCGGCCCTTATGCGCTGGCGGCCTATTCCAGTGCCTCGATGACGACGCCGCTCGGCTCGGACAACCGGCGCAAGCGGCATTACGGCGTGATCATCGCCGCGCATTCGACGCTGGGGCCGGTGCAGCACTATCTGGACAAATGGCCGGTCGAAACCGATGTCAACGGCTGGGTGCTGACCGATCCGGTGCTGTGGCGCAACCCACCGGCGAAGTCGACGGACTATCACGGATCGATCCGCACCTATACCGGCCATTCCGGCCAGGGGGCCGATCCGGTCTGGCGGGCGACCTTCCCCGAGGTATCGGAATCCGACGATTTCGCCGGCCTGTCCTATGCGGCGCTCTCGGCGGCGCGGCCGTCGATGGAGGAGTTCCAGAACATTTATCCCGGTGGTCGCGAATGGGCCTATGCCCCGGTCTGGGACGGCTGCGACACGGTCTATGATCCGCGCACAGACAGCCGCAGCTGGTCGAACAATGCGGCGCTGGTCATCGCCGATGTCGCGACCTGGTTCGGCAAGGAGGTGGACTGGGACGAGGTGGCGGCCGAGGCGGATATATCCGACCAACTGGTGACAAACCGGGACGGCGGCACCCAGCGGCGCTGGACCATCAATACGGTGCTGCGCAGCGACATGACCTGGGAGCAGGTGCGGGCGCATCTGATGATGTGCTGCGATGCCTGGTTCTACGAGCGGCCGGACGGGAAGCTCGGCTTCAAGGTCGGGGCCTATTCCGCCCCCACGTTGACCCTGACCGACGAGGATTTCCTGTCGCTGTCGATCCGGCACAAGGCCACGGGCCCGGACGAGGTCGGCAGCTATGCGCTGCGCTATGTCGAGCCCGCCCGCGACTGGAGCGGCGAGGTCAGCGGCGCGGTCATCCTGAACCCGCTCGGGGATCGGTCGGAAGAGGAATGCAACGGCGTCGACAGCCACAACCAAGCCTGGCGCATCATCTGGCGTTGGGCGAAGGCGGCGCAGCCGGAATGGCAGGTCAGCGGCACACTGAAGGTGATCGGCTACGACTGCATCGGCGAACGGTTCCTGCGCATCCAGCATGCGGAGACCGGGCTCGATTGCGTGGTCGAGGTGGCGATGCTGACCCGCGTTGCGGGGACGCATACCTTTTCCATCGAGGCGGCCTCGGTCGAGCCGGGGGATTTCGATCCCGACGCGCTGGCGCTGGAGCCGCCCAGGACGCTGCGGGCGACGATTTCCGAGGATCGGATCGTGACGGCGCCGGGCTCGCTCTCCGGCTCGGTGATCGAGGGAACGGGCGGCGTGGCCATGATCGAATATGTCTGGCCGGCCCAGCCCGAGGATCTGCGTCAGCAGCTGCGGTTCCGCTCGCCCGGCGCCGGCATCGCCGACTGGCAGATGATCGATGTCGGCGCCGGGCAATCGACGCAGGTGCTGTCCGCCCTGGTCGACGGGCAGGATTACGAGGCGCAGATCCGCAACCGCACGGGCGGCAACCGGGTCAGCGCATGGGTGCCCGAGGCGCCGCTGGTCCTGCGCGCCGTGGCCAACAGCGTGCCGCCGGCGGCGATGCAGCATTTCACCGGGGCGGCGGCGGGCTCATCCGTTGGCCTGGCCTTCATCCCGCCGAACGACCCGGTCTATGCCGCCGCGCGGATCTGGCGCGCGACGAACAGCACGTCGTTTGACGACGCGGTGCATGTCGGCACCGAATACGGCGCGCCGAACCTGGCCGACGAATGGAGCGATCCGGCGCCAGGCGTCGGCGATCACAGCTACTGGATCGAGCCGCTGAACGGCTCGGGCATTGCCGGCTCGCGCAGCGGCCCGGTCACGATCACCATCATCTGAAGAGGGCAGACATGGCGACACAGATCGCTGGCCCCGTCCGGTTGCCGGACGGGACGATCCCGGCGCATGGCCGGGTGATCTTTCGGCCGAAGAACGGCGGGATCGTCGGCGCGACCACGATTTCCGGCGGCGCGGTGGTGGCGCCGATCAGCGGCGCCGGCATGATCGATGTCGAGCTGGTCGGACGCGCCGGCGGCGTGCCCTACACCGTGGCGGTCGAGCATTGGTCGGAGGCCGAAAACCGGCTGGTGACCACCATGCTGCCCGATGTGGTTCCGACCGGCGCGGCAGGACCGTTCACGCTGATGGACCTGGTCGCGGTCGAGATCCCGCGGGATGCCAGATCGGAGGCGACCTGGAAACGGGGCGACACGATCAACATCGGCGGCCAGTGGATCGATGAATTCGGCCGGCCGGTGGACCTGACCGGCATGACGGTCTCGGCCGCCATGCGCGGCCCGGATGGCATCACGCGGCCGCTCACCGTCCATGTCAGCGATGCGGTCAAGGGCATGCTGGAAATCTCGATGTCCGCCGGCCTCAGCGCGCAGCTGCCGCTCGGAGCGCATTGGGTTGACGTGAAAGTAACCAGCGGCGCCCGTGTCAGCCGCACGCAATCCGGCACCATCAACATCGACAGGGAGGTGACGCCATGAGCATCCTCGACAAGTCCAGGCTGCTGCTGTTCGTGGGCGGCACCGTTCCCGGTTCCGGCGCATCTGCGGGCGATGTCGCCGCCATTGCGGATGAAGTGGCGGATCTGACCACCGAGGTTGGCGCCAAGGCCAACCAATCCGCGTTGGTTGCTGAAACCGCGGCCCGCGAGGCGGGCGATACCGCATCGCGCGAGCGAGCCAACCATACCGGCACGCAAGCGATCACCACCGTCGACGGCCTGGAGGAGGATCTGGAGGCCAAGCAGGAGGCGATCATAACCACCGACGGCATCGCCCGGCGCGCGGATGACAGGTCGGTAGGGGTGATCCCGTTCGGGACCCCCGGTCATCCTGACTATACCGCCGCGCTGGTTGGAGACGATGGGGGGCAGTGGATCGCATTCAACGAACCGCGCGGCGTCACGGAAGTTTCGACGCCCATATCGGTGGGGCTGAATGCGCCGATCATAAGTGGCGAAAGCGCTCTCTACCTGATGTCCATTGAGGACGAGGAGGGATATCCTTGCGCGGCCATAACCAGAGACGGCGTTGGTCTTGGGCTTTGGGCCGGAGGCGAGGGCTCGTCTTCTTCATCCGGCGTCGACGTCGAGGGCTTTACCGCCAAGCGCGCGGCCAACGAGATGCCGGTGCTGAACGACGACGATCAGACCCGGCTGGAGCCGTTCACGACCGCGCGCGAGGTCTATATCGGCGTGCCGTTCCGCGGCGCAGCTTATTCGTCGGGCGAGGCCGGGGCCGGGGTCGACGTGGGCTGGCTGCCGCCCAATGGCGAGGTCAACATCGAGCTGAACCATGATGGCGCCTATATCTACTCGCGCGCAGGTTTCGGCGGCGTGGCGCACAACACCATCGAGCGGACGCCCGGCGTCTATACCGTGGTGCGCGTATTCCGGCTCGGGCCGAAATACCTATACCAGGTGGTGATCGGGTCGGTGGTGACGTCGAATACCGCGCCGATCCGCAACCGGTCCATCGCGTTCGGTGGCCAGTCCCACATCCAGGGCGGATTCTGGCAAGGCGTGGTCGCAGGATTGCTTGACGGCTTGGCAAACGTGCAGTGGCGCCCCACCGACTGGATGCCGTCGCCGGTCTACTGGACGCCGCATTGCATCAATGGCGCCACCGGCGAAACGGCCATTTCCAGCGCGTCGAAGCCCGCCGGATCCAGCAGCTACTGGTGGCATCGCGTCGACCAGACGGATGGTCCCGCATTGACCACCTGGAAAGCGCGCATATCCGAGGCGGTCACCGCCGGCCAGCCGGTGCCAGAGGACGTGGTCTGGGCCCAAGGTGAGGGTGATACCGACTCCATGACCAGCGGTGCGCTGTCGCTGGCGGATCACTGGACCGATCTGACGGCCCTTTTCAATGAAATGCGGTCGTTCCTGATCAACCTCGGCGCATTAGATCCACAGTTTTACGTCGGCATGCTTGGGCGGGGAGAAAGTGCCGGCCTGCGCGCCAAAGCCATGGGCTACACGGCAGTCCGTCAAAATTATTTGCGGCTGATCAGCGACGTCGCGTGGGTCCATTACGCCTGCGAGCTTTACGACCTGCCCGGTGCCCTCGGCGATATCCACTATGGTTTCTTGGGCCATTACACCCATGGGTGGCGGTATAGCCGCGCCATCGCCAATGTTAGGCAAGGCCAAAGCAACAGCCTCGGCCCGCAGGTCACCAGCGCCACGCTGGAGGACGGTGGCCGCAGCGTCCGGCTGACGATCAGCGGCACCGACCTGCGCATGCCCAGCAACCCGTCGCCGCCGTGGATCATCCCGGCCGGGGGCGATGCGCAGTCGGCGCCAGTGCCGGTCACGCGGGTCCGCGTCGATGGCGCCGAACTGGTCGTCTCGGCCGCCCAGGACCTGACCGGATGCCGGCTGATCTATCCCGCCGGCGCCGTGCCAAATCCCCGCGGGGACAGCATCGTCTACGACCTGGCGCATTCGCACGTCCAGATGCCGGGGCTGCCGCTCCGAAGCTTCATCACCAACCCGCTCGCATAAGGAGGCCCAGCGTGACCTGCCAACAGATTGTATTTCCGGGCGCCGGTTTCATCCGGTTCGGCCTTCCGCGGAACATTCGATACGTTCCCGGAACAGAGCTGCCTTCTGCCGGCGCCCTCGGCGTGTTCTTGTTGGAGGACGGCGAGGTCAACTCCTGGCACGATGGCGACTTCGCCAACCTGGTCCCCGGTTCGATGCCCGGTCGGGTGCTGCCCGGCTGGGCGCCGCCGCAGATGCGCAATTTCGGCACGCAGCGCGGCGGCATGCGGATCACGAATGTCAACGGCACGCTGATCGACAGCCGCATCCCGGCGCAGCGCAGCCAGTTTACCGTGGCGATGCTGGTCTACACCCACGCCAAGCATGGGTTGCCCAACCCCTACAACCTGATCCACCTGATGACCTCGGACAGCGCCAACGCCATGCCGGCCGACAACACCGGCAACCTCAACATGCTGGGCGCCAACGCCATCTGGGGCATCGGTGCGAGCATGAACACCGGCAAAACCGGCCAGTTCATGCGTTACGGTCCGGCGATCTCTCTGGGCGGGGCCAACTTCACGGAGATGGCGGCCACGCTGGGGGTCCAGGGGCAGTGGAACGCCTTTGCGATGTCGGTCGATGGCCCGGCCGGCGCGATCCGTTTCCAAACGCTGACCGATTATCGCACCATCTCGGACGCCGAGCAGGGCAATACCGAGATCTATGATACCTGGGTGACCAACCTGGCGCTGCGCAACGGCACGTTCCTATTCGGCTGTGCGGTCAACGGCCCGAACCGGGACAGCGAGGGGCCGCTGGCCGACATGATGGGCGCGGGATTCTATGGGCCGGCCTATAGCGCCAGCGGCATCGAGGCGCTGCTGCGCGGGTTGGCCAAGATCGGGGTGGATCGCGGCGTCACCGTGGCCGGGTATTGAGGGCGATATGACCGACAACGAACCTGGCCTGGTCCAGCAGGCCCTCTTCTTCCTGGCGATGATAGGTGCCTGGATCGCGGGCGAGGCCGGGCGGGCCGCGCTGGCTGGCGCTGCCGGCGGGCTGGTTCGCTGGCTGATGTCGGAGCGGCGGCGTATCCGCGACGGGGTCGTTTCGGTCATCGCCGGCGCCCTGATGGCCCGCTACGCCAGCCCGGTCATGCTGGCGCTATTGGAGCGGTGGCTCGGCGAAATGAGCGGCGATGTTGGCGGCGCGGCAGGGTTCGCCGCGGGGCTCGCGGGGATGTCGCTGGCCAAGCTTGCGCTGGCGATCCTCGATGCCAATTACCGGCGCATCACAGGCGGGGGGCAGTCCGATGCCTGATTGGCTGCGGGCCTGGCTGCGCGAGGAAGCGCGGGCATGGGCTTTCGCCGTGGCCCTGATTGTCGCCTGGTTGGTGCTGCGGATGTTGTGAGAAAGCCCCGGCTGCCAGCTGCATTGCAGCCGGGGCTTGCTTCGTATCATCCCAAAACGAAGCGCGCAGACCCTATCCCGCTATTCCGAAATCGCAATCCCCATCTCCCGCCAGCCCCTCCAGCGCGGCAATCGTCGCGTCGTAGCTGTTCCCGGCCTTCGGGAACCGCGCCTTGCGGCTGCGATACCAGCGCAGCCATTTCGGCAGCTCGTCCAGGGGATAGGTCGCGGACCAGATCTCGCCGGTCAGCGTGAAGGTGGTTTCGTCATGCGTCGCTTTCATGGCGGCGTTTTGCGGCGGGGCGCGGGCGGGCGCCAGACTGCCTGAAGCCCGGCCTCTCTCAGTTCGCGAAGGCGTCGATCAGGTTCAAGACGGCGAGGATCTTCCGGGTGCCGCTGTCGATCCGATAGATGCGGTCGTCATCCCTGTAGTAGCTCCAGCCGTTACGCCGCTTCAAATCGTAGCGGTCAAAGTCGCGGATGAGCACATAGTCTCCGATGCGGAGCGTGTCGCCCACGCGCGTACCAAAGCGCTTGCCTACCTGCCCCGGTGGAACGCAGGGTGGGTTCTTTTTGGCGAGACCCGGTGGACAATCTGCCACGTAGCGGGTTTGCACGCGGTGGACCTCTCGGGCCCCCCGTTCATGATGGTGGCGTCCAGAGGCACCTTTGCCATTCCCGCGGCCCGGATCGGCCGCGACCGGGGCGGCTCCCATCGTGGCGATCACCAAGGCGGTGATCAGTTTCGTTGTCAGCTTCATCGTTCAAGCTCCAAGGCAGTCTCGGAGAGATATAGCGCCAGCCTCCGCGAAGGCTGCATCACAAAAAAAAGCATCGGCGAAAAAGAGCCCGCGAAATGCTCTGGATCGGCCCCCGTCGGGTGAAGAAGCGTGAGACGGAGGCCGACACCCACGACGCTAGAGGCGAGCTGGTATCAACCCATCAGATAAACCCGCTAACACCAAGGCCTCTGCCGATGTTGCACACAAGAGGCAGAGTCCCCGGTCCGCCGAGAGAATGCTCGGACGGGCTTCAGCATCATACCACATCGAGGGCTGCGCGTTGCTTGGAAAGTGATCGGCTCCCAGCACATCGGCCAGGACCTGCCGGGAGCCGAGATTCGCGCGTTTCAAAAGTGCGAATCGAGGCGATCCTATAGCAACCGCCTTCGCCCCGCTACCAGCCGCGAAACCGCTCGTCTATACCAAAGGTCGAAGGCTTGACGGGTATGAGCCGTATGGTGCCATCGTCGTGGATCAGTTTGACCAGGTCGCCGTTCTTGTGGTGCTTGATGCCTTCCAGATTCCACGGCGGCCGAGAGAATATTTCGGTGATACCGCTAAAAGCGTCGGTAAGCGCAATAGGGCTGAACATCGGAACCTCACTGTTTGATGGATGAGACGGCGGACCGAGATCCGCCGTCCACCTTCCGGCTTTTTAATGCCGCATACCGGAACAGGCATGACGTCGCCTGACCTTGTTGCGAGAATTTACCGGAAGCTCTGCATCCCTTGAATAACGCGAATCGTCGCAACGGCCGCGTTACGATTGTTCGGGTTTGTCAGGTTCGCCGCGCGGGTCGCGGACTTCTTCATCGCCGATGGGGCGTTTCGCCAGCTCATCACTCTGCTGCTGGGGCGGATGTTCTCGGGTCGGTTTCGTGCGTTCTCGGTCGGCACCCATATACTGGGTCCTCCATAACACCGCCGGACCATACCGGAGGATACACTTAAAACTGGTGCGGCTCGCTCCGAATTACATCGGGAGCGCGACAACAATCGTGCAGCGCTTAGTAAAGCCCCGAAAGAAACCCGACAGCTCACTCCCGAGCGATCAAAACCGCCCCGCCTCGCGCGGGGCTTTTCCATGGAGAAGCCATGTATCCAGCAGGGTTCAAGGGCCGCGCGCAGCGGCTCACCGATATCGATGTGGCCCGCGTCGGCCGCATTATCGGCGCGGGCGAGGATGAGATCCGCGCCGTGATCGAGGTCGAGACCTCCGGCGGAGGCTTCGACAGCCAGGGCCGGCCGAAGATGCTTTTCGAGCCGCATGTGTTCTGGCGCGAACTCGGGCCCGGCCAGAAGCGCACCGCGGCCGAGGCCTCGGGTCTCGCCTATCAGCGGTGGGGCAGCGCACCCTATCCCAATGACAGTTATCCGCGCCTGGCGCTGGCCATCAAGATCGACGCCAATGCCGCGCTGCGGTCGGCCAGCTGGGGCCTGGGCCAGATCATGGGCTTCAACCACCGCGCCGCCGACTACGCCACGCCGGGCGATATGGTCGCTGCCTTCTGCGACAGCGAGGCAGCCGGCCTCGAGGCGATGATCAGCTTCATCATCTCCGAGGGGTTGGATGACGAGCTGCGCCGCCACGATTGGACCGCTTTCGCCCGCGGCTACAACGGCGCCGGCTATGCGACCCATGACTATCACACCAAGCTTGCGGCGGCCTTCAAGCGCTGGCAGGCCATCCCCGATACGCTGGCGCCGGCCTGCCCGAAGATCGGCCTTGGTAGCCGCGGGGACGCGGTGCGCCACGCCCAGCAGCGCCTGACCGCGCTTGGCTTCGACACCAAGGGCGTGGACGGCATCTTCGGCGCCAATACCCGCGCCGCCACCATCGCCTTCCAGAAATCCGCCGGCCTCAAGCAGGACGGCATCATCGGGCCCAAGACCTGGCCCGCCCTTCTCAAGGAGAACTGATCCATGAGTTCCGTTTTCGTCCGCATGGCGATCTATGTCCTGTCGCCGCTGCTCACCATGCTGGCCGGCCTGCTGGGCGGCTGGGGCGTCAGCTATGACGCCGCCACGCACATGCTGACCATCAACGTCGAGGCGGTGATCGCCGCCGCTGTCGCCGCCGCCGGCCTGTCGGGTGCGATCTTCGCGAGATGGGGGGTGAAGTAGTGCGCTCGCCCTATGAGGTCGCGCTGGCCGCGTCTCTGGTTGCCGGCCTCGCGGTCGGCGCCGCCGTTGCGCGGCCGCGCCGATCCCGGCTCAGGCGATGGGGCGGTCAGTTTTCCATGCCGGCGCCGGAGCCGTTACGGATGGCCTAGTTTTCCGCTTGAGGTGAACCGAACCCCCAGGCTCGCGAGCTCGTTGATGATGGCTTTGTAGGTTTCGATCACATTCACGATGCTGCCATCTGACAGCCTGACTTCGGTGCCGGCGTCATCCGCAACCTCCCGCACCGAGCTAATATGCGCGACGGCGAGGGCAACCTTGCTTGCTTGCCGACCCGGTTCATTCAGGTGAAGAATGATGAAGGTCATGGCGATTCTCCGCTCCCTGAAGTCCCCACGTTAGAAGGCCAAACGGCCGCCGTCCAGCTTACTGCGTCGGATGCCGGACCTGAGGGTCGCTCACCGACGAGCCGTTGTGATCCTCTCTTCTTCCACAAGAGTGGGTGTATATCCGCAAGATGATCCCCATATATAGGATATCCGCGCGGAGACACTGCGCGGTGCCATGGAGGACTTCATATGGTCCATGACCCGAAAATGCTGACCGAGCAAGAGATGCTCCAAACTGCGGTTGATGGTTTGGATAGCGATACCCCACACCGGATTGACGCAAAGTTCAAGCAAGCCATTGACGAAATGAATGAAGAAGAGGCGCAGGCCGCGAACGACAAGGCCAATTTAGATTGGAATAAGAGCTATGACGAATTGGGTGACGGTTGAAGCGGATGAACCGGGGCCGAAGCAGTATCGGGTAGAGCATAGAGCCTGAACTGGAAGAGGTGTGGGCCGGCTTGACCTTGCGTCGGCCCGGGAACCAGCAGTGCATCCGGACGTTTGCCCGCTGTGCCGCGTGGAAGCGGTGAAATCAGTGGAGGAACTGTTTCATGAAGACGTTGCAGGACGCGTTCGAGCACACCTTGCAGGACATCTACTGGGCTGAGAATGCCCTGTCAAAGTCCCTGCCCAAGGTCTCGAAATCCGTAAACAACGCCGAACTGAAGGCGGCGGTCGATGCTCATCTGAAAGAAACCAAAGGGCATATCAAGACCCTGGAGGCGGTCTTCAAGTCAATCGGGCAGGAAGCCAAAGGCGAAAAATGCGACGCCATGGACGGCCTGCTGAAGGAGACCGATGGCCTGATTGAAGAGGCTTCGGGCCATGCTTTGGATGTGGCGCTGATCGGAGCAGCCCAAGCGGTCGAACACTACGAGATCGCGCGTTACGGCACGTTGCGCGAATGGGCCAAGGTTCTGGGTCATGACGAGGCGCACACGTTGCTTACATCCATCCTGGACGAGGAAAAAGCTGCGAACGCAAAACTGACTGCGCTTGCGGTGACCGCCGTGAATGAGGCCAAGCAACCCTCCAAGAAATAACCGTTGCTCATTTTTGCGACTTAGGTTGTTGAAGCCTGCAAGCTAACGGATACGGCACAACAGTTCACCGTCTCGCCTCGGCTCGAACGAGGCGGGACGGATCCCTGCCGCAGCGTGATCACCTGCCATCTGGACTCCATCGTTCACTTTCTGTTCTCATGGCAGCGGAAGGGAGTCGCCATGACGGAACATAGATGGACGCGCCGCCGGACGTGGCCGAACAGTCACCACAGGGGCTCCGAGGATCACTGGTCCGTCTATCGCGACGGCGAGATGGTCGGCCGCATCTACCCGCATCACACGCCAGATAACCGCTGGTATTGGTGCGTGTTCACCATCGCGGGCGGTACTGGACTGGTGCCGAGCATGGCGGATGCGCTTGAGGCAGCTAGGCAGGCTGCGGGCGATCTGCCGTTGAAGGAAGAGTATGGCCCGGACCCTCCAGGTCGCCGCGGGCTTCGCCGCTGAGGCCTAAAAAGTGAGGGTCCGGCGGTTTGAAAACCGCCCGTAACCCATTGATGCCATTAAGGCGAATCAACATGCCGTTTGCAGATAATCGCCATGGCATCAGCGAATCGGTATGGTTTTGGGTACCGTAGGCCGGAGGTTCGAATCCTCTCGCCCCGACCACTTCCTGCTTTCCCGCACGGGTCCGGCAGCCGCCTCGGCGGATTCCTGCCGAAAAAGCCAGCGTGACTTTGCCGCATCAGCGCCGCTTCATGACTGGATGGGCGTCCCGTTGTTTTCAGGGCGTCACATTCGTCTGATCGAAGGTGTTTTGATGAGTATGCGAGGTTCTCATGAACGCTTGGTGGAGCGCGTCCGTCTGCATCAACCGGACACTTGGGGGACAGCAATCAGAGCCGCTTTGCTCGCGCGTCTATCGTCAGCCGCCGTCGCCCTGGCGCAGCGCCTTCATGGCGCTGATGGACTGCATCTTTTCCGAAACGGCCCATTGCGAGACCATCCATAGCCGCTGGCGCGACCGCCGCGGTGCCTAGCTTTTGGCGGCAAGCTGCCGCTCCAGCTGCTCCAGCGCGGCGATGGTGGCGTCGTAGCTGTTGCCGGCCTTGGGAAAGCGCGCCTTGCGGCCGCGATAGAAGGCCAGCCATTTCGGCAGCTCCTCCAGCGGATAGGTGGCCGACCAGATCTTGCCGGTCAGCGTAAAGGTGGATTCGTCATGCGTCACTTTCATGCCCGCCCTTTTGCGGCCCCGCGCCCGCCGCTTCAAGATCCCGGCCGCGCTGGCGGCGGGACGGGCAAAATAATGCACCGGAAAGTTCGGGAAACGCCTGCCGCCCCTTGTTCTTTTCCCGTCCCGACCCTAGAAGGCCCCCCTGAAAACTGGTGATGCTGGGGGCAAGGGAATGCCGCTTCTGGTGATGAAATTCGGCGGCACCTCGGTTGCCGACCTGGACCGCATCAAGAACGCAGCGCTGAAGGTTCAGCGCGAGGTCGAGCGTGGCTATGACGTGATCGTCATCGTCAGCGCCATGTCGGGCAAGACGAACGAGCTGGTCGGCTGGGTCGAGGCGACCTCGCCGCTGTTCGACGCGCGCGAATACGACGCCGTCGTCGCCTCGGGCGAGAACGTCACCGCCGGGCTGATGGCGCTGACCCTGCAGGAGCTGGGCGTGCCCGCGCGCAGCTGGCAGGGCTGGCAGGTGCCGATCAACACCACCTCGCAGCATTCGGCGGCGCGCTTCGTCAGCATCCCGCGCCAGAACATCGACCAGAAATTCGCCGAGGGCATGCGCGTGGCCGTGGTCGCGGGCTTCCAGGGGCTTGGCACCGACAACCGCATCACCACCCTGGGCCGGGGCGGCTCGGACACCACCGCCGTCGCCTTCGCCGCCGCCTTCGGGGCCGAGCGCTGCGACATCTATACCGACGTGGACGGGGTCTATACCACCGATCCGCGCATCACCTCCAAGGCGCGCAAGCTGAAGAAGATCGCCTTCGAGGAGATGCTGGAACTGGCCAGCCTGGGGGCCAAGGTTCTGCAAACCCGCTCGGTCGAGCTGGCGATGCGCTACAAGGTCCGCCTGCGGGTGCTGTCCTCGTTCGAGGAAACCGACGAGAACAGCGGCACCCTGGTCTGCGATGAGGATGAAATCATGGAATCGAAAGTCGTCAACGGCGTCGCCTATTCCCGCGAAGAGGCCAAGATCACCCTGGTCACGGTCGAGGACCGCCCCGGCATCTCGGCCGCGATCTTCGCGCCCCTGGCCGAGGCCGGCGTGAACGTGGACATGATCGTCCAGAACATCTCGGAAAAGGATTACGAGGATCACCCCGGCTCGGTGACCGACATGACCTTTTCCTGCCCGGTGAACCAGGTCGCCCGCGCCCGCAAGGCGATGGAGGATGCCAAGGCCGCCGGCCATATCGCCTATGACGACCTGGTCGTGGACACCGAGGTCGCCAAGGTCTCGGTCGTGGGCATCGGCATGCGCAGCCATGCCGGGGTCGCCGCGCGCATGTTCAAGGCGCTGGCCGATGAAAACATCAACATCAAGGTGATCTCCACCAGCGAGATCAAGATTTCGGTGCTGATCGACCGCAAGTATATGGAACTGGCGGTTCAGGCGCTGCATGATGCCTTCGAACTGGAAAAGCCCTGAATCCGGGCCGATAGGCTGAAGCGGGAGGATTATGCCCGAACGCAAGGACAGCGACTCGCGCAAGCTGCTGCGGCGGCTGCGCGAAACCTTGGCCGCCCCTGGGGGCGGCCAGGACCGTCTGGACCAGATCACCCATCACATCGCCGATTCGATGGGGACCGAGGTCTGCTCGATCTATCTTTTCCGCGACCCCGCCACGCTGGAGCTTTGCGCCACCGAGGGTCTGAAGCCCGAATCGGTCCACAAGACCCGGCTGCGCCTGGGTGAGGGGCTGGTCGGCCGCGTCGCCCGCTCGGGCCGGCACGTGAACACCGCCAATGCCCCGGCCGAGCCCGGTTTCCGCTACATGCCCGAGACCGGCGAAGAGGTCTATTCCAGCTTCCTGGGCGTGCCGATCCAGCGCGTGGGCGAGCGGCTGGGCGTCCTAGTGGTGCAGTCCCGCGATGCCCGCCAGTTCAACGAGGACGAGGTCTACGGCCTGGAGGTCGTCGCCATGGTGCTGGCCGAGATGGCCGAGCTGGGCGCCTTCCTGGGCTCGCAGGCGGACAGCCTGCCGCTCCAGCACCGCTTTCCGGTCATGTTCCGCGGCTCGACCGCGCAGGAGGGCGCGGCCGAGGGCCGTGTCTGGCTGCACGAGCCGCGCGTCGTGGTCACGAACCCGGTCGCCGACGATCCGCTGAAGGAAAAGGCCCGGTTGATCGAGGCGGTGGCCATGCTGCGCACCACGGTCGATTCCATGCTGGCCGCCTCGGACATGGGCTCGGGCGATTCGGCCGAGGTGATGGAGACCTATCGCATGTTCGCCCATTCCCGCAGCTGGCTGCGGCGGATGGAAGAGGCCATCGAGCTGGGGCTTTCGGCCGAGGCGGCGGTGGAAAAGGAACAAAGCCAGGCCCGTGCCCGGCTGGAAAGCGCCGCCGATCCCTATCTGCGCGACCGGCTGCACGATCTGGACGACCTGTCGAACCGGCTCTTGCGCATCCTGACCGGGCAGGGCCGCGACACCGGGGCCGAGATGCCCGACGACCCGATCCTAGTCGCCCGCAACATCGGCCCGGCCGAGTTGCTGGATTACGGCCGGCGCCTCAGGGGCGTGGTGCTGGAAGAGGGCTCGGTCGGCAGCCATGCCGCCATCGTGGCGCGGGCGCTGGCGATCCCGCTGGTGATCCATGCCGAGCGCGTCACCTCCGAGGCGCTGAACGGCGACCTGATCCTGGTGGACGGCGACATGGGCACCGTGCATCTGCGCCCCGAGGAATCGGTCGCCAAGGCGTTCCGCGACAAGATGGCGATGCAGGCCGAGGCGCAAAAGCGCTATGCCGGGCTGCGCGACCTGCCCGCCACCGCGAAATGCGGCACGACGATCCAGCTTTACATGAATGCCGGGCTGATGGCCGACCTGCCAAGCCTGGAAAGCTCGGGCGCCGAGGGGGTGGGGCTGTTCCGCACCGAGTTGCAGTTCCTGACCCGCACCCGCGTCCCCCGCCGGGGCGAGCTGGCGGCGCTTTACGCGCATGTGCTGGACAATGCCCATGGCAAGCCGGTGATGTTCCGCACGCTGGACATCGGTTCGGACAAGGTGCTGCCCTACATGAAGCCGCAGGACGAGCCGAACCCGGCCATGGGCTGGCGGGCGATCCGCGTGGGCCTCGACAAGCGCGGCGTGTTGCGGATGCAACTTCAGGCGCTGATCCGCGCCGCGGTGGGGCGGCCGCTTTACGTCATGTTCCCCTTCATCACCGAGATGGGCGAGTTCGAAGAGGCGCACAAGCTGTTGATGGAGCAGCTGGCGCGCGAGCAGCGGCTGGGCCATGCCATGCCCTCGGACATCCGCGTCGGCGCGATGCTCGAGACGCCCTCGCTGGCCTTCGCGCCGAAGAAGTTCTTCGAGATGTGCGATTTCATCTCGGTCGGCGGCAACGACCTCAAGCAGTTCTTCTTTGCCGCCGACCGCGAGAACGAGCGGGTGCGGCGGCGCTATGACACGCTGAACAGCTCGTTCATCTCGCTGCTCGACCAGATCGTGCGGCGCTGCGACGAGGCGCGGGTGCCCGTCTCGTTCTGCGGCGAGGATGCCGGCCGCCCGATCGAGGCGGTGACGCTGGCGGCGCTGGGTTTCCGGCGGCTGTCGATGCGCCCGGCCTCGATCGGGCCGGTCAAGCACCTGATCCGGCGCGTGGACCTGGGCGAACTGAAGCGGCTGATCGACGACGCCCGCACCCTGGGCGAGACGAACCTGCGCCGCTGCATCACCGACTGGCTGGCGCGGCAGTAGCCGGCCCGCCGGCCGCGCCGTATCGCGGTCGGAGGGCCGTCGCAGGCCGCCGCCGCGGCGCTGCCTGCGCCGAATCGCGATGCCAAGGCCGAGGTTTTCGGCGTCCATGGTCTTGCCATGGCACCACAGGGGGCCACGGTCCATCGCGACGTCCCGGACCCTAGCACCGGCGCGCCCGCCGGACAGGTCCGCGCTTTCAAGCGTCTTTGGCAGCCGCGGTCGGTGGGCGCCATGCCGCGCCCTCTTTCGACCGCAAGCACGAACTGGCCGGGCGCCCGGCTTTGGCCGAAGCGCGGGACGCCGATTTGCCGCTGCGTGCCCGCCTGCACAGGCCAAGCCTCGAAAGGCAAGGCCGCCCAAGAGGGGTAATGATGTCTGGAAATTCAATGGCGGACCCGGAGCGATTCGAACGCCCGACCCCCAGATTCGTAGTCTGGTGCTCTATCCAGCTGAGCTACGGGTCCGCTGTGAGCCGGTGATTTAGAGTGAGCGTCGGGGGGGCGCAAGGCCAAAACGACCCGTGTCGAAAACTTTTTTGGAAAACCCGCGGGCGCGGCCTAACCCGCCGTCGCCTCGGCCTGCGAGGCCAGGCCCGCCAGCTCGCGCGGCAGGTGCAGGATGAACTGCGTGCCCTCTTCGTCGCTGCGCAAAAGCTCCAGCCGGCCGCCGTGGTTGCGCACCAGGTCGGCGGCGATGGCAAGGCCAAGCCCGGTGCCGCCCTTGCGCGAGCCGCCCGAGAAGGGCTGGAACAGGAAATCGCGCGCCTTCTTCGGCAGGCCGGGGCCGGTGTCGCCGATGCGGATCCACCATTCCTGCTCGTCCTCGCCGGCGCCGATCTCGATGGTGCCGGGCCGGCGCGTGGCCTCGATCGCCTGGCGCGCATTGCGCACCAGGTTCGACAGCACCCGGAACAGCTGGTCGCGGTCGGCGCGAATCGTCAGGCTCGATGGCACGTCGGTCAGGAATTCGATCGGCTCGGCGCCCTCGGGATGTTCCGAGGCCAGCGCCTCGCCCTCGGTCACTTCGCCCACCAGCGCCGAAAGGTTGAAGCGCGACAGCGAGGGCGCCGGCTCCTCGGCCTTGCCGAAGGCCAGCGTCGTCTCGCACAGGTTCACCGCCCGGCTGATCGAGTTCACCAGCTTGGGCGCGGCGCGGCGCACGGCCGGGTCGGCGCTGGTCTCCAGCCGGTCGGCGAATATCTGCGCCGTGGTCAGGATGTTGCGCAGGTCGTGGCTGATGCGCGCCACCGCCTGGCCCAGCTGCGCCAGCCGGTCCTTCTGCTTCAGCGCCGAGGTGACGGTGCGCTGCATGGCGGCAAGCGCGGTCTCGGCCTCGTTCAACTCGGTCAGGCGCGCGTCGGGGGTGATGATCGAGCGCGCGTCCTCGGGGGCGCTGGCATAGGCGGTCATGTGGCTGATGACGCGCCGGATCGGCACCAGCAGCAGCCGCTGCGCCGCCAGGTTCAGAAGCAGCGCGGTCAGGACCGAGAAGGCGGCCGAGATCAGCAGGAGCCGCAGCCCGTAGTCGATCATCTCGTTGCGCAGCCGCTGGGTGTCGGTGGTGATCTCGATCAGCTGCCCGGCCTGGTTCACCGGCGCGCCGATGACCCGGATCACCCGGTTCTGCGGATCGGCCAGCTGCGCCAGCCCGTCGCGGATCGAGGTCCAGAACGGCTGTTCGCGCAGGTCGTAGGTCGCCGCGATCGGCCCCGGAATCGGCGAGGACAGCACCAGCTGGCGCACGTCGTTGCGCCGCAGCACGACGTTGAAGACGCCGGCGTTCTCCAGCAGTTCCGATTCGAGGTCCGCGGCCAGCGATTCGTCGGTCGCCAGCAGCGCAAGGCTGGCGATCTGCGCGCGCTCCAGCCGCGATTCCAGGAAATCCAGCCGATAGTTCGCGATCGAGGGCAACAGGATCAGCAATTCGGCCAGAAGCACGAAAATGCCGGTGATCACCGCGAATCGGCCCGATAAGCTATTCAGGGACATGGTCGGTTCTGCTATTCCCCTCGTCGCGGCGCCGTTGCATCACATAGTGGCTGACATTGTGCAGTTCAAACCTGCGTGACATGGTCCCGGTTCCCCCGAACCTGCCGCAGCCGCGAAATCCTTTCAATGTGGTTGACTTGGGCTGCGGGGGCGACTATCCAGCGGGCCTCGAATGACCGGCGCGTCCTGCGTGGGCCGATGGCCCATACCCTGACCCGCCCCGACCCGGAGTTGAAAGATGTCGAAACGCACCTACCAGCCGTCGAACCTGGTTCGCGCCCGCCGCCACGGCTTTCGCGCGCGCATGGCGACCAAGGGCGGCCGCCGCGTGATCAACGCCCGCCGCGCCAAGGGCCGCAAGACCCTCAGCGCGTAAGCCCGCGCGCCGCAGGGCGTGGGCTTGCCGTGATGGACAGCACCCCCAAAGCCGCCGCCGCTGACCGGACCCGCGCAGATGCGATGCCGGACAGGGCGGCTTCTGCTGTTTCGGGGCCGCGGCTGGAAACCCTGCGCAAGCGGGCTGATTTCCTGCGCGCCGCCTCTGCCCGGCGGCAGGGCACGGCCGGCTTTCTGCTCCAGGCCCGCCGCCGCCCCGAGGGCGAGGCGGGGCAGGCGATCCGGGTCGGCTTCACCTGTTCGAAAAAGCTGGGCAATGCCGTGACGCGCAACCGTGCCAAGCGCCGGCTGCGGGCGCTGGCGCGCGAGGTCATGCCGGGCGCGGCGCGGCCGGGCTGGGACTACGTGCTGGTCGGTCGCCCCGGCGCCACCGTCGAGCGCGGCTTTGCCGAGCTGCGCGCCGATCTGGCGGCGGCGCTTTCTCGGGTGCATGGCGCGCGGGGGGATGGCACGTGACCCCGTTGGCGCATCTTCTGGCGCTGCCGGTGCGGGCCTATCGGCTGGTGGCCAGCCCCTGGGTCGGGCATGGCTGCCGCTTCCAGCCGACCTGCTCGGCCTATGCGCTCGAGGCGCTCGAACGGCATGGCGCGGCCAAGGGCGGTTGGCTGGCGGCCCGGCGGGTCTGCCGTTGCCATCCCTGGGGCGGGCATGGCTTCGACCCGGTGCCGGGCAGCGAGACGACGCCGCAGGACTGAGGCGGCGCTTTCATCAGGGCGCAAGGGCGCGACAAGGATCGACAGATGCGGGACGAGACCGGCGAAACCCAGGACCATGAGGCGGAAGAGATCCATCCGCTGTTTCGCGGCGCGCCCGGCTCGACCGAGTTCCGCAAGCTGCGCAAGCGCCTGGTGCGCGAGACCCGCGCCGCGATCGAGACCTATGACATGATCCGCCCCGGTGACCGCTGGCTGGTCTGCCTGTCGGGCGGCAAGGACAGCTATACGCTGCTGGCCGTGCTGCACGAGCTGAAATGGCGCGGCCTGCTGCCGGTCGAACTGCTGGCCTGCAACCTCGACCAGGGCCAGCCGGGCTTTCCGGCGACGGTGCTGCCGCAGTTCCTGACCGAGCGCGGCGTGCCGCATCGCATCGAATACCAGGATACCTATTCCATCGTGAAGGAAAAGGTGCCCGAGGGCCGGACCTATTGCAGCCTGTGTTCGCGGCTGCGGCGCGGCAATCTCTATCGCATCGCCCGCGAAGAGGGCTGCCAGGCCGTGGTGCTGGGCCATCACCGCGACGACATCCTGGAAACCTTCTTCATGAACCTGTTCCATGGCGGCAGGCTGGCCTCGATGCCGCCGAAGCTGCTGAACGAGGAAGGCGACCTGAACGTGTTGCGCCCGCTGGCCTTCCTGGCCGAGGCCGATTGCGACCGCTTCGCCCGAGCGATGAACTATCCGGTGATTCCCTGCGACCTTTGCGGCAGCCAGGAGGGCTTGCAGCGCATGCAGGTCAAGAAGCTGCTGGACGAATGGGAAACGCGGGCGCCCGGCCGGCGCCAGGTCATGTTCCGGGCGCTGATGAACGTGCGCCCCTCGCATCTGCCGGACCCCAAGCTGTTCGATTTCACGTCGCTGATACCGGACATGTCGGATTTTAGCGAAAAAGACGTGCCGATCCTGCGCGAACATTAACGGAACGAAAAGCTTCGTCGGGCTAGGTTGCGATCCGTGCAACAAGATTCGGATCAGGCAATGGCTTACGGAATCGCTGGGGCTGCCTCGGGGCTGGCAAGGCTGGTCAGGGGGCAGGGTGCGGCGCAGGGCAGAACCCGGCTCGCGCTGGTGCTGCGGGTCGAGAATGTCGAGATGCTGCGCGCCAGCATCGGCCCCGCCCTGCTGGAGCAGATGCTGGACAGGCTCTTGCTGCGGCTGGTGGCGGAGCTGCGGCTTTTGCCGCAGGGCCGCAGCCAGGGCTGTGGCGAGATCCTGGGGCTATTCGCCATCGGCCGCCAGCAGGCGGTGCCGGGCCTGCTGGCGCGGCTGCAGGCCATCTGCGCGGAGGGGATCGTGTTGCCGGACCTGCGCATCTGTCCGGTGATGAACGCCGCCATCGTCAGCGACGAGACCGGCCGGCAGGAGGCCGCGGCGCTTTACGCCCATGGCCGCATGGCCCTGCAGGGGCTGAGCCCGTTTTCGGCCGCGGGCCAGATCCGCTTCGTCGAGACGGGGGCGCAGGTCGAGCCGGGCGGGCTGGCGGTCTCGGCGCTCGACCGGGTGGGGGTGCTGTTCCAGCCCCAGCTTTGCTGCGACACCGGGCAGGTCCGGGCGCTGCGGGCCTTGCCGCGGATGCGGATGGACGATGGCGAGGGCTGCGATCTGGCCGAGGTGGCGCCTCGGCTCGACGACGCGGCGCTGGGGCAGGTCGTGGCCGAGCTGCTGCGCCAGGCTTTCGCCGGCCTGCGCGGCTGGGATCGCCTGGGCAGGCCGGTGCCGCTGCTGTCCCTGCCGCTGTCCGACCGCATGCTGGGCGATGCCGCCATCGCCGACACGATCCTGTGGGAACTGGACCGCAACGACCTGACCCCGCAGCGGCTGGAAATCGAGGTGAGCGAGCCGATCGGCCGCGGCGGCGGCCGCATGCCGGTGACCGCCAGCCTGCAGCGCCTGACCGCCGCGGGCTGTTCGCTGGCCCTGGGCGGGTTCGGCACCGGCAGCGCCGGCTTGGACGATCTGCGCCGCTTCGGCATCGGCCGGGTGCGGATCGGGCGCGAGTTCATCGCCGGCTGCGACCTGCGTGCCGACCAGCAACGCATGATCCTGGCCATCCTGGCCCTGGCGGAACACCTGGGCCTGGCGACCGTCGCCGACGGGGTGGCCACGCAGGAAGAGAACGCCTTCCTGGCCCAGATCGGCTTCAACGCGGTGCAGGGACCGGCGGTGGCGCTGCCGCTGGACGCATCGGCGGTGGACGATTTCCTGCTGGACCGCGACCATGCGCTGCCCGCGCCCTTTGAGCTGCGCCGCAAGGCATGAAGGCCGGGGGCGGTCGCGCCGCCGGGGGCAGGCTTTGCCCCGCGGGCGGCATGCGCCGAACGCCATCTGACCGCCCCGCCTCGTGCGGGACTGGCAAGCTTCGCCCGCGTGTGGCATGCGCCTCGCTGGCCGGGAGCCGAAGGGCGGCTTCACGCCGGCAAGCTTCGCCCTTACGCACGCCATGCGCCTGGGCGCCAGGACGCGCCAGGGCGGCGGCCCGGCAAGCCAGGGGCCGGACGGACAGACCGGAAGGGCCGAGTCGAATAGGGGGTCGGGACAGGCGGGGCGTCGCGTCGGGATGGAAACCGACCCGGTTTTCGGGCAAATTCCCTTGACCTTTGCCGGTCGCTTCTGTTGAAGCGGCCCGAACCCTCAGACTGGGTGACGACGAAGGGCTGGTCCGGCATGCAAGACAACAACCGCAACCTCATCCTGGCGATGGTGCTTTCCGCCCTCGTCATGCTCGTCTGGTCGATCTTCTTCGCCCCCGAGCCGGTGCCGCCCGCGCAGGATACGGTGCCGGCCAGCACCCAAGGCGCAGCCCAGCCCGAGACCGGAGCCCCCGCGACGCCCGGCGCGGTGCCGCAGGGCGCGGCGCCGGAACTGGAAGCCGCGGCAACGAGCAGCGACCCTTCCGCCAATGCCGGGCGGGTCAGGATCGAGTCCCCTTCGCTCGCGGGCACGATCTCGCTGGCGGGCGGCCGCGTCGACGACCTGGAACTGACCGGATATCACGAGACGCTGGATCCCCGCTCGCCCTTTGTCCGCCTGTTGTCGCCAACTGCGCAGACCACCGTGCGGGCCGAAGGCAGCCCGGTCGCGCCGGGCGGCAATGCCGAGGTCGCGGTGCAGAAACCCTATTACGCGGTCTATGGCTGGATGCCGGCCGCCGGCACCGATCCCGCCCTGGTCCCCGGCCCGGCCACGGTGTGGGAGGTCGAATCCGGCTCGACCCTGGCCCCCGGCCAGCCGGTCACGCTGCGCTGGGAGAATGGCGCCGGCCAGATCTTCCGCCGCACCTATGAATTGGACGACAAGTTCCTGTTCACCGTGACCCAGACGCTGGAAAATACTGCGGCCGCCCCCTTCTCGGCGGCGCCCTATGGCATCCTCGCGCGCCACGGCAAGCCCGACACCCAGAACTTCTTCGTCCTGCACGAGGGCGCGGTCGGGATGACCGACGGCAAGCTGCTGGAAGAAAAATACAAGGACATGGCCAAGCTCGACCCGCTGCCGGGCGAGGGGCCGGCGCAGCTGATCGAGGTGCAGGAAAACGGCTGGATCGGCTTTACCGACAAATACTGGATGACCACGCTGGCGCCTGCGCCCGGCCAGTCCTTTACCGCGGTGGTGAAATACGCCCCCGGCGCCGACATCTACCAGACCGAGGCGCGGATGCCGGTGCAGACCGTCGCCCCCGGCGCGACCGCCACCAGCGCGAGCTATCTGTTCGCCGGCGCCAAGGTCTGGGAGGTCATCAACGGCTACCAGGAAGCCCCCGGCATCGACCGTTTCGTCGATTCGATCGACTGGGGCTGGTTCTATTTCCTGACCAAGCCGATCTTCCGCCTGCTGCACTGGCTGCACGGCATGATCGGCAACATGGGCTGGGCGATCATCGCGCTGACCTTCGTGCTGAAGCTGCTGGTCTTTCCGCTGGCGCGCAAGTCCTACATCTCGATGGCCAAGATGAAGGAACTCCAGCCCGAGATGGAGGCCGTCAAGCAGCGCACCGGCGACGACCGCATGAAGTTCCAGAAAGAGGTGATGGAGCTTTACAAGCGCGAAAAGGTGAACCCCGCCGCGGGCTGCCTGCCGGTGCTGCTGCAGATCCCGATCTTCTTTGCGCTCTACAAGGTGATCTTCGTCACCATCGAGCTGCGCCACGCGCCCTGGATCGGCTGGATCCGCGACCTTGCCGCGCCCGACCCGTCCAGCCTGTGGAACCTGTTCGGCCTGTTGCCCTGGGCGGCGCCGGGCCAGGGCAGCTTCCTACACAGCTTCACCCTGCCGGTGCTGGCGATCCTGCTGGGCATCTCGATGTGGATGCAGCAGAAGCTGAACCCGGCCCCGACCGATCCGGCGCAGAAGATGATCTTCGCCTGGATGCCCTGGGTGTTCATGTTCATGCTGGGCGGCTTTGCCTCGGGGCTGGTGCTGTACTGGATCACCAACAACACCATCACCATCATCCAGCAGTACACCATCATGTCGATGCACGGCCACCGGCCCGACTTCTTCGGCAATATCCGCTCCAGCCTGCCGTCGCGGGCCAAGGCTGGGGACAAGGGCGGGGACAAGGGCGGCAAATGACCGCCCGCGTCGCCCGGATACGCCGGCACCCGATCAAGGCGATCGGCGGCGAGGATCTGCCCCGCACCCGCCTGCATGCGGCGCGGCGCCTGCCGGGCGACCGGCTCTGGGCGCTGCTGACCGAAGGGGGCGAGCGTCACGCCGGCGCGGTGCCGCAGCGTTGGCTGCCGAAATCCTGCTTCCTGCGCGGCGCGGCTTCGGCCGGGCTGCAGGCCGTTCGCGGCGGCTGGGGCGAGGGGGCGGAAGGCGGCCGCATCCGCCTGACCCATCCCGACCTGCCCGACCTGGACTTCGACCCCGAGGCCGAGGGGCCGCGGCTGGTCGAATGGGTGCGCCCGCTCTGGCCCCAGGACAAGCCGGCGCCGACGCGGCTGGTGCGCGGCCCGACCGGCTGGACCGACGTGAGCCAGCCCTGGATCTCGATCCTGTCGCTGTCGAGCCTTGCCGATCTGGAAGGGCGGCTGGGCAAGCCCCTTGGCATCGAGCGCTGGCGCGGGAACCTGTGGCTCGAGGGCTGGGCGCCCTATGCCGAGCGCGAGTTGATCGGCCATGTGCTGACCTTGGGCGGGGTCGAGCTGCGCGTGACCGAGACCATCGGCCGCTGCCCGGCGACCAGCGCCGACCCGACGACCGGCCGCATCGACATCGACATGCCCGAGGCGCTGGAGGCCCAGTTCGGCCATCGCGACTTCGGCATCTATGCCGAGGTGGTGACCGGCGGCGACATTGCCCTGGGTGACGAGGTGCGCGCATGAAGGTTGCCTTTCCCATCGCCCCGGAGCCGGATGCAGAAACCGCCGAGGCGGCGCGCAAGCTGTTCGCCGGGCCGGTCGATTTCCTGAAGGGCGTCGTCGCCATGGACGGGCTGCCGCCCGCCGACCGGCCCGAGGTCTGCTTCGCTGGCCGCTCGAATGTCGGAAAGTCCAGCCTGATCAACGCTCTGACCGGCCGCAACGGCCTGGCCCGCGCCTCGAACACGCCGGGCCGCACGCAAGAGATCAACTATTTCACCCTGGGCGAGCAGGCCTATCTGGTGGACCTGCCGGGCTATGGCTTTGCCAAGGCTCCGGTCGCGGTGGTGGCGAAATGGCAGGCGCTGCTGAAGAACTATCTGGCCGGCCGGCCGACCCTGCGCCGCGCCTTTGCGCTGATCGATTCGCGCCACGGCGTGAAGGACGTGGACCACGAGATCATGAAGCTGCTCGACCGCTCGGCCGTGCCCTTCCAGGTGGTGCTGACCAAGGCCGACAAGATCGGTGCGCAGGCCATGGAGGCGACGGTCGCGCAGGTGCAGGAGGCGCTGCAAAAGCACCCCGCCGCCTATCCCGAACTTGTGATCACAAGCTCGGACAAGGGCCAGGGCATCGCCACCTTGCGCGCCATCATAGCCGCTCTGGACTGATCGGCGCCCGCGTCCTAGGGTCGGGTGCGACGAACAGGGGCCCCTGATGAGAAAGCAGAACATGAACCGTGACTGGATCGCCACCGCCCGCACTCTTTCGGAAGCGCTGCCCTATATGCAGCGGTATTCGGGCGCGGTGGTGGTGGTGAAGTTCGGCGGCAATGCCATGGGCGACGACGAGGCGATGGCCGAGTTCGCCCGCGACATCGTGCTGATGCGGCAGGTTGGCATCCATCCGGTCGTCTGCCACGGCGGCGGGCCGATGATCAACGACCTGCTGGGCCGGCTGGGCATCGAAAGCCGCTTCGTGCGCGGCAAGCGCGTCACCACCCGCGAAACCGTCGAGGTGGTCGAGATGGTGCTGTCGGGCTTGGTCAACAAGCGCATCGTGCAGGCGATCAACGATGCCGGCGGCCGCGCGGTGGGGATTTCCGGCAAGGACGACGACCTGATGGTCTGCGAGCCGGACGACCCGGAGTTGGGCTTCGTCGGCCGCCCGGTCGAGATGAACGTGCAGATCATCCGCGACCTCTACAACGCCGGGCTGATCCCGGTCATCGCCCCGGTGGCGACGGGGATGGAGGATAACGAGACCTTCAACGTCAACGGCGACACCGCCGCGGGCGCGATCGCCGGCGCGCTCAAGGCCGACCGGCTGCTGCTGCTGACCGATGTCTCGGGGGTCAAGGACGCCTCGGGCGAGGTGGTGACGGCCATGCATCCCGACCAGGTGCGGGCGATGATCGCCGAGGGCACCATCGCCGGCGGCATGATCCCCAAGACCGAAACGGCGCTGAAGGCGCTGGAGGAAGGCGTGCGCGCCGTGGTGATTCTGGACGGGCGGGTGCCCAATGCCTGCCTGCTGGAACTGTTCACCGAACATGGCGCCGGCTCGCTGATCCGCTCGACGGAGCCGCGGGTCAAGCCGCGCGGCTTGCGCCAGGGCGACAGCGGCCTGTGAGCGGCGCGACGTTGCGCCCCAAAGAGAAGGCTTGCCCGCCCCGCGGAAGCTATGGCAGGCTCGGCGACGTCGCGTAATCTTAACCGCATGGCCGAAAAGGCAATTCGATGACTCCACTCGGGCACTGCCGTCTGATCCTGACCCGCCATGCGAAATCGTCCTGGGACGATCCGGCGCAGCCCGACCATGATCGGCCGCTGAATGCGCGCGGCCGCCGCTCGGCCCGCGAGCTGGGCGACTGGCTGGCCAGCCGCGGCTACGAGCCCGAGGAAGTGCTGTGCTCGACCGCCGAGCGCACGCGCGAGACCTGGGCCGGCATCGCCATGGCCCCGCTGGAGGTGCGGCCGCATATCCGCTACGAGCCCGGCCTTTACCACGCCGCCCCCGAGAAGATGCTGGAGATCCTGCGCAGCGCCTCGGCGCCGACGGTGATGATGATCGGCCACAATCCCGGCATCGCAGAATTTGCCGGCATGCTGCCGGCGCGCGCGCCGCTGGACCCGGATTTCCGCCGCTATCCGACGGCGGCGACGCTGGTCGTCGATTTCCAGATCGACGACTGGTCGGAACTGGCCCCGGCGCAGGGCAGCGTGCTGGACTTCGTGCGCATGGACGGCCGCGGCTAGCGCGGCCCCCGCATCTGCGTCACCACGCGGGCGGCGAACAGCCGCTCGACATCCTCGCCCCGGCACAGCTCGGTCGCCGGCGTCTGCACCGCGGCCGAGGCGGCGGCCGCCGCCAGCCCCAGCGCCTCGCCGACCGGCCAGCCGCGGGCATGGCCCAGGGTGAAGCCGGCAAGGAAGCTGTCGCCGGCGCCGACCTTGCTGACCACCTGCACCCGCGCGGCCTCGGCATGCCAGATGCCCTGGTCGGTGGCGATGATATTGCCGTCGCGACCGCGCGCCACGATCACCCCATGCGCCGCCCCCGAGGCGACGAGGCTGGCCGCGAAACCCGCGGTGTCGGCGCGATAGGGCAGGGGATGGCCGGCCAGGCCCGCGGCCTCTTCGTCGTCCATGCGCAGGATCTCGACCCGGCGGTCGGTGGCGGCGGCGACCTCGGCCAGCGCCGGCCCCGAGGTGTCCACGACCAGCCGCGCGCCGGTCCCGCGCAGCCGCTCGGCCAGAAGCGCGGCAAAGCCCGCCGGCACGCCCGGCGGGTTCGAGCCGGACAGCACCACCAGCGCGCCGGGCTTGGCGGCGTCGGCGGCGGCCTCCAGCGCCGCCTCGACATCGGCCGCGGACCATTCCGGGCCGGGCATGACAAAGCGGTATTGCTGGCGGATGGTGCGGTCGTCCACGGTCAGGGACTGCCGCGTCTCGCCCGGTGCGGGCAGGGTCATCAGCGGGACGCCGGTTTCCGCCAGCAGTTCGGCGATGCGCTGCCCGGTGGCGCCGCCAAGCGCGACCAGCGCCGTGCTGTCGCCGCCCATGGCGCGGATCGCGCGGCTGACGTTGATGCCGCCGCCGCCCGGATCAAAGCGCGGCGCCTCGCAGCGCAGCTTGATGTCGGGCACCACCTGCCGCACGCCCGTGGTCACGTCCAGCGCCGGGTTCAGCGTGATGGTCAGGATCGGCGCCTGCTCCATCATTCCCACCAGCGGTCGATCGCGGCGATGTCGTCGTCGGACCAGCCGAAGTGATGGGCGAATTCATGCACCACGACATGGGCGACCAGCTGGCCCAGCGTCACGTCCCCGCGACTGGCCCATTCGTCCAGGATGGCGCGGCGGAACAGCCAGACCGTGTCGGGAAAATGCTGCGGGTCGCTGGGCGATTTCTCGGTCATCGGCACGCCGTCGTAAAGCCCGGTCAGCTCCAGCGGGTCGTCGATCTCCAGCTCGTCCAGGAATTCCTCGCTGGCGAAATCCTCGATGCGCAGCACCACCTGGGCGGCGGGACCGGCGAATGCCGGCGGCAGGCCGGCGATGGCCTCGCGCGCCAGTTCCTCGATCATGGCCGCGTCGGGGGCCTCGGCATTCTTCCAGTCCAGCATCGGCTTACCTCTGTCTTTGGTCCCGATATGGACAAAAACCGCCGTTTGTGAAAGAGCGAAGCCGACAGGAGACCTCCCATGACCACCACCCGTTTCGCCCCTTCGCCCACCGGCCACATCCATGTCGGCAACCTGCGCACGGCGCTGATGAACTATCTGATCGCGCGCAAGGCGGGCGGCACCTTCATCCTGCGCCTGGACGATACCGACCGCGAGCGCAGCAAGCAGGAATATGCCGACGGCATCCAGCGCGACCTGGAATGGCTGGGCCTGACCTGGGACCGGATCGAGCGGCAGTCGGACCGCCTGGACCGCTATGCCGAGGCGGCCGAGGGGCTGCGCGCCGCCGGCCGGCTCTACGAGGTGTTCGAGACCCCGACCGAGCTGGACCTGAAGCGCAAGAAGCAGCTCAACATGGGCAAGCCCCCGGTCTATGACCGCGCCGGGCTGAAGCTTTCGCCCGAGGACAAGGACCGCCTGCGTGCCGAGGGCCGCGCCGGCTATTGGCGCTTCCTGCTGGACCAGGAGCGGATCGAATGGGCCGACGGCATCCTGGGCGAGATCTCGATCGACGCGGCCAGCGTTTCGGACCCGGTGCTGATCCGCGCCGACGGGCAGGTGCTTTACACCTTCGCCAGCTCGGTCGACGACGCCGACATGGGCGTGACCCATATCGTGCGCGGTGCCGACCACGTGACCAATACCGCGACGCAGATCCAGATCATCCGTGCGCTGGGGTCCGAGCCGCCGGCCTTTGCCCACCACAGCCTGCTGACCGGCGCGCAGGGCGAGGAACTGTCCAAGCGCCTGGGCACGCTGTCGATCCGCGACCTGCGCGAAAGCGGCGTGGCGCCCGAGGCGCTGTTGTCGCTGATGGCGCGGCTGGGGTCGTCGCAGCCGGTCGAGCTGCGGATGTCGCTGGACGAACTGGCCGAAGGGTTCGACCTGTCGCAATTCGGCGCCTCGCCCACCAAGTTCGACGCCGAGGATCTGTGGCCGCTGACGCGCGAGGCGAACCAGTCGCGCCCCCTTGCCGAGGTCAGGGACCGCATCGCCGCGCTTGGCGTGCCCGACGAGCTGGCCGAGCGGTTCTGGCGCGTCGCCTCGCAGAACATCACCCGGCTGGACGACCTGGCCGGCTGGTGGCAGATCTTCTCGCAGGGGGCCGAGCCGCAGATCGATCCCGAGGACGCCGATTTCATCGCCGAGGCGATGAAGCTGCTGCCGCCGCCGCCCTATACCGACGCGACCTGGGGCGAGTTCACCAATGCGGTCAAGCAGGCGACCGGCCGCAAGGGCAAGGGCCTGTTCATGCCGCTGCGCAAGGCCCTGACCGGCCAGGCACATGGGCCGGACATGTCCGAGGTCATGCCGCTGTTGCAGGTCGTGCGCGCGCGCGGCTGAGCCCGCGGCGGAACCCGTGCGAAAAGGCCGCCTGCAGGGGCGGCCTTTGCCGTTTCAAGGCTGATTCACGGCCGACCGGACCCTGCTGCGAGAGGGGCCGGTTTCGACCTTTTTGTCTGATATATCCAGATGCGGGAATCGCCAGGGGCGAGTCGGGCCGAACCATGCCCAATAATGACGCAACCAGGACAGAGGGAATCCCGCAATCCCTTGCCGGCGCACAACCGGGCGGGAACAAGGATGCGCACCCGCCCGGTCAGTTTTGAACACATGACCAAAGAACCGTTTACCAAGGTTAACAAACAACCGCTTACGCAACGATGCCTGTATGCACCGCCGGGGCGGGGAAGGGAATATATCCATAAGTTAGGTTGCGTTTGCTGACCTAATAATGGCAGTCCGTTGATATTCCGGCGGCTGCAACTTGCAGCTGCAAGACGGGCCTGCTGGCGGAAGATCGCTCATCCCGGTTGCCCTTGCGTCAATAGATCCGGGCGCATGGGCCAGGGTGGATGAGGCGATAATGCACAATTCAACCAAGGGGTGTGGCGGCGCTTTTCGCTCTCGCGTCGGGGGCGGGTGGGGGCCGGGCGGTTTCTGGCAGGATCCGTGGCGGCGCGCGGCTTGCGACGGCGCGCGAAACCCGGCGGGAGGGCGGCGATTCCCGCCTTCCTCCTTGCTATGCGGGCCGAAATCCCATAGCTAGCGCGCTGAAACAGGCGGAGGCGCGGGACGGCAGGTTCCGGCGCCGGCGAGGCTGTAATGCCTCGGACCCGCACGATGGTTCGTGGATGAAGGAAGACAAATGCAGGTCAAGGAAACCCAGAACGAAGGGCTGAAGCGGGGCTATGAATTCACCCTGCCTGCGGCCGATCTGGCGGCGCAGGTGGATGCGAAGCTGAAAGAGGCCCAGCCCGAGGTCGAGATGAAGGGCTTCCGCAAGGGCAAGGTGCCGATGGCGCTGCTGAAGAAGCAGTTCGGCCAGCGCATCATGGGCGATGCCATGCAGGAGGCCATCGACAAGGCGCTGCGCGACCACCTGGAGAAATCGGGCGACCGTCCCGCCCTTCAGCCCAAGATCGAAATGGTCAACGGCGAGACCTGGAAAGAGGGCGACGATGTCGTCGTCACCGTCGCCTATGAGGCGCTGCCCGCCATCCCGGAAACCGATCTGTCCGGCGTCGAGCTGGAGCGGCTGGTGGTCGAGGCCAGCGAGGAGCAGGTGACCGAGGCGCTGGAGAACCTGGCCAAGAACGCCCAGAGCTTCGAGGACCGCAAGAAGGGCACCAAGGCCAAGGACGGCGACCAGGTCGTGATCGACTTCAAGGGCATGGTCGACGGCGAAGCCTTCGAGGGCGGCTCGGCCGAGGATTATCCGCTGGTGCTGGGCTCGGGCAGCTTCATCCCCGGCTTCGAAGAACAGCTGGTCGGCGCCAAGGCCGGCGACGAGATCAAGGTCGAGGTGAAATTCCCCGAGGATTACGGCCATCCGGCCCTGGCCGGCAAGGACGCCATCTTCGAGACCACCGTCAAGGCGGTGAAGGCCCCGAAAGCGGCCGAGATCGACGACGAACTGGCCAAGAAATTCGGCGCCGAAAGCCTGGACGCGCTGAAGGGCCAGATCCGCGAGCGGCTGGAGGCGGAATACAAGGGCGCCTCGCGCCAGGTTCTCAAGCGCGCGCTGCTGGACAAGCTGGACGAGCTGGTCAAGTTCGACCTGCCCGATTCGCTGGTCGAGGCCGAGGCGCATCAGATCGCGCACCAGCTCTGGCACGAGGAACACCCCGAGGAGCATGGCCATAACCATGGCGAGATCGAGCCGACGGACGAGCACAAGACGCTTGCCGAGCGCCGCGTCCGCCTGGGCCTGCTCTTGGCCGAGATCGGCCAGAAGGCCGAGATCACCGTCTCGGACCAGGAGATGACCCAGGCCGTGCTGCGCCAGGCGCGTCAGTATCCCGGCCAGGAGCGCGCCTTCTTCGAGTTCATCCAGCAGAACCCGCAGGCGCAGCAGCAGCTGCGCGCGCCGCTCTTCGAGGACAAGGTCGTCGACCATATCGTCGAGGGCGCCAAGGTTTCGGAGAAATCCGTGACCAAGGAAGAGCTGGAAAAGGCAATCGAGGCGCTGGATCAGCTCTGATCCGCTGTCTTGCCGCGAAAAGAAGGGCCGTCCCGCGGGGGCGGCCTTTTTCGTTGCCGCGTCCCATTGGCCAGGGCGGGGCGCGGGGCGCGGTGGCGCAGATGGGTATTTATGCAACGAAGAAGCCGGACAGCCGGGCCGCAGCGCGCTGCTGGCGGCACCGGCTGGTCAAGGGCCGTTCCGCGTCAGAGCCGGTGAAGGCGCGGGTCGTGATCGGCCGGGCCGCCGGGGTCGGGGCCCTCCATCGGGTCGTGCAGCAGCGGGTCGTCGCGCAGGTCCGGCATATGCGCCTCGCGGCGGGGCTTGCGGGGTTGCGGCGCGGGCTTGCGGTCGATGATGTCGCGGATGATCGCCGCGGCATCGCCGAATTCCTGCACGATGGCGCTGGCCTGGCCCGCGACCGAGCGGAAGCCGGTCACGGCGGCGGTCAGCGCCTGCATCACGTTCTCGACGCCGCTGGTCAGGTTGGCGGTATTGGCCTCGACCTCTTGCAGCAGGCTTTGCCGCGGCGGGCGGCGCCGGCCCTGCGGGACAGGTCGGGCGGGTTGCGTCTTGGGCCTGGGCTCGTGCGGGGCCTGGCGCGGGGTGCCTGCGCCGCGCGGGCGGGCGGGGCCGTCGTCGTCCGAGACCAGGTCGATCAGGTGCCGCGCCGCGATCACCGTGCCGGCGGTCAAGGTCGCCGCCACCAGCCCGGTGCCGCCCCAGACCAGCCATTTTGCCCCGCGCGAGGGGCGCGGCCATGGATGGCTGCCGTCGGGCGAGACATCGCCATGCGGCGGGATGCGGCGCGATTCCACCGGGCCCGGTGGCCGGCGATGCCCCTCGGGGACCGGGCGGGGACCGAAGCGGGTCTGGCTGGTCTCGTCGGCCGGGGTATGGGTGATGGGCGGCTGGTCGTCCTGGTGATGCATGCCGGCAAATCCTCTGGCGAAGGGCGCTTTGCGTTTCAACCCCGCAGCCCGGCGAATGTTCCGCCGAACCCGTGGTTGAGGCAAGGGGACGTTGCCATGCGGGCATGAAAAAACGCGCCGGTTACGGCGCGTTTTTCCCTGTTCCGGCAAAGGCGCGATCAGTTCGCGGCTTCGTCCTCGTCGCGGCCGGCCGAGCCGATGTCGTCGAAAAGCTCGGCGATCTCGAATTCCGCGGCGGCTTCCTCTTCGGCGGCCAGTTCCTGGATCGACTTGCCCGAGGCTTGCAGCTCGGCCTCTTCGGGCGAGCGGGCGACGTTCAGCTTGATGATGACGTCGACTTCCGGGTGCAGATGCACGCGGACCTCGTGCAGGCCCAGATCCTTGATCGGGGCGGTCAGGACGACCTGGCGGCGCTCGATCGCGAAACCTTCGGCATTGGCGACATCGGCGGCGTCGCGCGGCGTGACCGAGCCATAGAGCGCACCCGCGTCCGAGGCGGAGCGGATGATGACGAAGGTCTGGCCGTCGAGCTTCTGGGCGGTCTTTTCGGCTTCGGCGCGGGTTTCGTCGTTGCGCGAGGCGAGTTCGGCCTTGCGGGCTTCAAACGCCTGGATATTGGCGTCCGAGGCGCGCAGCGCCTTGCCCTGCGGCAAGAGGTAGTTGCGCGCGAAACCGTCCTTGACCTTCACGACTTCGCCCATCTGGCCCAGCTTGGCCACGCGTTCCAGCAGGATGACTTGCATGATCGTCTCTCCTTACTTCACGGCATAGGGCAGCAGGGCGAGGAAGCGGGCGCGCTTGATGGCGCGCGCCAGTTCGCGCTGCTTCTTGGCCGAGACGGCGGTGATGCGCGAGGGCACGATCTTGCCGCGTTCCGAGATGTAACGCTGAAGCAGGCGCGTGTCCTTGTAGTCGATGGCGGGGGCGTTGTCGCCCGAGAAGGGGCAGACTTTCCGGCGGCGGAAGAAGGGTTTGTTGGCCATGATCCTGGTTCCTTTCCCTTAGTTCCGGTCGTCGCGGTCGCGACGCTCGCGACGCTCGCCGCGATCACCGCGGTCGCCACGATCCCCGCGCTCGCGCTCGTCGCGCTTCTGCATCTGGACCGAGGGGCCGTCCTTGTGCTCGTCCACGCGGACGGTCAGCACGCGCATGACGTCGTCATGCAGGCGGGCCAGGCGCTCCATCTCCTGCACGGCGGCCGAGGGGGCGTTCGAGCGCAGGAAGGCGTAATGGCCCTTGCGGTTCTTGTTGATCTTGTAGGCAAGCGTGCGCACGCCCCAGTATTCGTTGTCCACGACCTTGCCGCCATTGTCGGCGATCACGGTCGAGAAATGTTCGATCAGCCCCTCGGCCTGCGCGTTCGACAGGTCCTGGCGGGCGATCAGCACATGCTCGTAAAGCGGCATGTCTGCACCTTTCATCGGGGCGCACTTCAACGGCGGGACAGCCCTTCCGCGCCCCGCCACGAGAGGCTGCGCCGGTTTCGCATTTGCGGAAGGATGCGGCCTTATAGCGGGCAGGCCGGGGAATGCAAGGATAAATGCCCGGAAACCCCGGAAAGTCGCCCCTGCGGCGATACTGTTTCCGCGCTGCGGCGAAACACGAAAATGTCAGGAAACCCTTGTTGATGCGCGGGCATTTTCTGGCAGAACCATCATGATCTTTTTCATTCGGGAGCTCAGCATGAAATCCATCCTCGCCCCTGTCGCCGCGATCGGCCTGCTTGGCGCCAGTGCCGCGATGGCCGAGCCCGTGGTCTATGACTTCGACCCCTCGCACAGCCAGGTCGTCTTCGAATACAACCACATGGGCTTTTCGACCAGCACCGGCATCATCAACGGCGTCACCGGCAAGCTGACGCTGGATGCCGAGAACCCGGCCAATTCCAGCGTCGAGGCGACCATCCCGCTGTCGGGGCTGCGCACCGTCTCCGAGGAGCTGGACAAGCACCTGTTCGGGCCGGATTTCTTCAACACCGATGCCAGCGGCGCCGTCGCGACCTTCAAGTCGACCAAGGTCGAGCCCGAGGACGACAAGGAGGCGAAGGTCACGGGCGATCTGACGCTGAACGGCGTGACCAAGCAGGTGGTGCTGGATGTCGACCTGAACCAGATTGCCGCCCATCCCATGACCAGCAAGGAGGCCGCCGGCTTCGATGCCGAGGCCGAGATCAAGCGTTCCGAGTTCAACCTGGGCAAGTTCGCCCCGGCGGTCGAGGACGAGGTCGAGATCAAGATCACCATCGAGGCCGTCAAGGCCGAGTGATCCGCCGGCCGGACCGCAAGCAAAAGGGGCCCCGCGAGGGCCCCTTTTCGTGTCTCGCCTGCCGCGCCTTACATCGGCGTGGGCAGCGGCGTGGAGTCGGTGCGCACCGGCAGGATCGGGTGGTCGATCACCGGCTGATCGCCGGTCAGCGTGCCCAGGAAGGCGGTGATGTCGTCGGCCTGCTCATCGGTCAGCTCGGTGCCAAGTTGCGCCGAGGACATGATCTGCACCGCTTCTGCCAGATCCCAGACCACGCCCGAGTGGAAATAGGGCGCGGTCAGCGCGACGTTGCGCAACGGCGCGGCGCGGAAGACATATTCGTCGTCAACGGTCTGGCTGATCTCGTAGCGGCCCCTGTCGCCGGCGGGCAGCACCTCGGCGCCGGGCTTGGCGATCAGGCCGAAGGGATGATAGTCCTGCCCGCCGAAGTTCACGCCATAGTGGCAGGCGGTGCAGCCGGTTTCGATGAAGGCTTGCAGCCCGCGTTTTTCCTGGTCGGTCATCGCTGCATCGTCGCCGGCAAGGAAGCGGTCGAAGGCGCTGTTGGGCGTGACCAGCGTGGCCTCGAACTGCTCGATCGCGATGGCGAAATTGTCGAAGGTCACCGGGTCCGCTTCGTCGGGGAAGGCGGCCTTGAAGGATTCGACATATTCCGGCATCGAGTTGATGGTCTTGACCACCTGGTCGGGGGTGTTGCTCATCTCGACACCGGCCTGGACCGGACCCTTGGCCTGTTCGGCAAGGTCGCCGGCGCGGCCGTCCCAGAATTGCGCGGCGTTGAAGATCGCGTTCAGCATGGTGGGGGCGTTGCGCGGCCCTTTCTGCCAGCCGTGCCCGATCGAGGTCGGCAGGCCGTCCACACCGCCAAGGCCGACGTTGTGGCAGGTCTGGCACGAGATCAGCCCGGAGCTGGACATGCGCGGGTCGAAGAACAGCACCTTGCCCAGTTCGATCTTCTCGGCGGTCAGGGGGATGCCTTCGGGATTGTCCTCGGTCTGCTTGATGGCGGTCATCTTTTCGGGAATCGCCTCGAACACCCCCTTGGCTTCCTCGCGCAGGGCGCCGTTGTCGATGGCTTCAGTCTGCGCCATGACCGGCAGAGCGGACAGGGCAAGACTCGTCGCTGTCAGAAAGGGGACGAGTTTCACTTGGGGCCTCCTTTGGCTTGGTGGGCGCGTCTTGCAGCAATCTGCACCAAGACGGCCGGCCTTGCTTTGATCTGGGTCAGATGCCTGCAAGGTTCCGCCTTGTCGGCCCGCGGCTCAACAGCTAATTGCATCAAATGCTGCCGGAAGACCGCCTTGCCCAGATCGTCGCGCGTTTCGAATATCTCGAAGCGCGGCTGCACGCCGGGCCGGCGGCCGAGGAAATCGCCGCGATCAGCCGCGAATATGCGGAACTGAAGCCCGTGGTCGCGCAGATCGGCGAATGGCGCGCCGCGCAGGACGGCATCCGCGAGGCCGAGGCCCTGCTGGCCGATCCCGAGATGCGCGAGCTGGCGCAGGACGAATTGTCGCGCCTGCGCGCCGCACTTCCCGAGCTGGAGCATGCGCTGCGCATCGCGCTTTTGCCGCGCGACGCTGCCGATGCCCGCCCGGCCATCCTGGAGATTCGCCCCGGCACCGGCGGCGAAGAGGCGGCGTTGTTCGCCGGCGACCTGCTGGCCATGTATCGCCGCTTTGCCGAATCGCAGGGCTGGCAGTTCCAGATGCTCGAGCTGGCCGAATCCGACCTGGGCGGCGTGCGTGAGGCGGTGGCGCGGATCGAGGGCGAGGGGGTCTTCGCCAAGCTGAAATACGAATCGGGCGTCCACCGCGTCCAGCGCGTCCCCGAGACGGAATCGGGCGGCCGCATCCATACCAGCGCCGCCACCGTCGCCGTGCTGCCCGAGGCCGAGGCGGTGGATATCGACATCCCCGCCAGCGACATCCGCATCGACACCATGCGCGCCAGCGGCGCCGGCGGCCAGCACGTCAACACCACCGATTCGGCGGTGCGCATCACCCACCTGCCGACCGGCATCGTCGTGACCAGTTCGGAAAAGTCCCAGCACCAGAACCGCGCCAATGCCATGGCCGTGCTGCGCGCGCGGCTTTACGACATGGAGCGGTCGCGCGCCGATGCCGAGCGCGCCGCCGACCGCAAGAGCCAGGTCGGCTCGGGCGACCGCTCGGAACGCATCCGCACCTACAACTTCCCGCAGGGCCGGATGACCGATCACCGCATCGGCCTGACGCTCTATGCGCTCGACCGCATCATGCAGGGCGAGATCGGCGAGATCGTGGCGGCGCTGACCGCGCATGACCAGGCCGCGCGCCTGGCCGCGCAGGGCGCGTGATTCCATGACCGGGGCCGAGGCCCTGCGCCAAGGCGCCGCACGACTCGCCCAGGCCGGCGTGCCCGGCGCGGCCGAGGATGCCCGGCTGCTGCTGGCCCATGCCCTGGACCTGCCGCGCCACCACCTGGCCGCCGCGCTGGCTGCGCCGCTGCCGCCCGAGGCTCTGCGACGTTTCGACGCAACCCTGGCCGCCCGCGCCGCGCGCCAGCCGGTCAGCCAGATCCTGGGCCGCCGCGCCTTCTGGAAGCACGAGTTCCGCGTGACCCGCGACACGCTCGATCCCCGCCCGGAAACCGAGACCCTGGTCGAGGCGGCGCTGGCCGGGCCCTTTGCCTCGGTGCTGGACCTGGGCACCGGCACGGGGGCGATCCTGATCTCGCTTCTGGCCGAGCGGCCGGGTGCGCGCGGGCTTGGCACCGACATCTCGGCCGCCGCGCTGGAGGTGGCGCGGGAAAATGCCAGGACCGTGGGGGTTTGCGCGGATTTCCTTGAATCCGACTGGTTCGCCTCGGTCACGGGGCAGTTCGACCTGATCGTCTCGAACCCGCCCTATATCGCGCTGGACGAGATGGCGCAGCTTGCGCCCGAGGTGCGGGAATGGGAGCCGCGGCAGGCCCTGACCGACGGGGCGGACGGGCTTTCCGCCTATCGCGCCATCGCCACCGGGGCGCCCGCGCATCTGTCGCCCGGCGGCCGGCTGATGGTCGAGATCGGCCCCACGCAGGGCGCGGCCGTGGCGGCGCTGATGCGCGCAGCCGGTCTGGCCGAGCCCCGGATCCTGCCCGACCTGGACGGGCGCGACCGGGTCGTCGCCGCCCGCAAGCCGCTTTGATCCGGCAAGCTTCCGCGCCTTTCGCGGCTTTTGACGAAATTTTCGCTTGTAAGCGGCGCTGCGGCGTGTTTATTCGCAATTGTGACGGGGGCGCACCGCCCACGCACGGGTCAGTCATACTCAGATAATCCAGTTTTACTGGTGACGCGGGAGCCGGAGCAAACGCTGCGCCTGCGCTGACACCCGCCTTCGGAATGACCCCAACCTTAGCCGGCCCTGGCCGGACATAAACTGACAACAAGCTGATGAGATCATCCAAATCCCGTTCGCGTAACAAGTCGAACCGCCAGCGTTCGCTGGGCAATATCGTCAACCGCGTCTTCGATTCCTCGGGCCCCGAGGGCAAGGTGCGCGGCACGCCCCAGCAGATCATCGAGAAATACCTGACGCTCGCCCGCGACGCCCAGCTTTCCAACGACCGGGTGGCCGAGCAGAGCTTTCTTCAGCACGCAGAACATTACACCCGCATGCTGGGCGAGGCGCAGCGCGAGCAGGCCGAGCGCCAAGGCCACCAGCACCAGGGCCGCGACGACGATGCCCAGGACGGCAATGGCTCGGCTGCGTCCGAGAACGGCAATGGCCAGAACGGCCATCACGGCCACCGCCAGGACCGTCACGACCGGCGCGAGGATCGCCGCGACGAGCGTCGCGACGACCGCCGCGAGGAACGCCAGCAGCCCGCCCCCCGCGCGGAAGAACGCGCCCAGCCCGCCGCCGCGCCCGCCGATTCCGGGCTGCCGCCGGTGATCGCTGCCGACGAGGATGCCGCCGGCCCGGTGGAAACCCCGGAAAGCGCCGTCCGGTCCGAAACCCCTGCCGAACCGACCCCGGCCGCACCGGCCCCCGCCGAGAACGCGGCAGCCGGGGAACCGGCCGCCGAGCCCGCCCCTGCGGCGCGCCGGCGCAGCAGCCGCACCACCGGGGCGGCCGCGCCGCGCAGCCGCAAGAAACCGGCCGAGGAAGGTGCCAAGGCCCCGGCGAAAACCGGCCGCGGACAGGGTGCCAAGGCGGCAAAGACCCAGGCCGAAAGCGCCTCCGGCGAATGAAGCTCAGCGCGGCGCGGCGGCCAGGCCCCGCGCCAGCGCGCAGAATTGCTCCAGCCCGACCTCTTCTGCGCGGGCGGTGGGGGCGATGCCGGCCTGGACCAGCAGCGATTCGATCTCGGGATGCAGCCCCTTCAGCGAGGCGCGCAGCATCTTGCGGCGCTGGTTGAAGCCCGCCGCCACCACCCGGTTCAGCACCGCCGGATCGGCCGGATAGCGCGGCTCGGGCAGGGCGGTCAGGTGGACGACCGCCGAATGCACCTTGGGCGCGGGAACAAAGGCTTCGGGCGGCAGGGTCATCACCACCCGCGCCTCGCTGCGCCATTGCGCCAGCACGGCCAGCCGGCCGTAAGCCTTGCCGCCCGGCTGCGCCACGATGCGCTCGGCCACCTCTTTCTGGAACATCAGCGTCAGCGACTGCCAGAAGGGCGGCCAGGCTGCCGGCGTCAGCCAGCGGATCAGCAATTCGGTGCCGACATTATAGGGCAGGTTCGCGACGATGCGGATCGGCGGCGACAGATGCGCCAGCGGATCGACCTCCAGCGCATCGCCATGGATCACCTCCAGCCGGCCGGGATAGGCGGCGGCGATCTCGGCCAGGGCGGGCAGGGCGCGCGCGTCCTTCTCGATCGCCAGCACATGCCGCGCACCCTCGGCCAGCAAGCCGCGGGTCAGCCCGCCCGGACCGGGGCCGACCTCGATCACGTCGCAGCCGGTCAGGTCGCCGGCGGCGCGGGCGATCTTGGCGGTCAGGTTCAGGTCCAGCAGGAAATTCTGCCCCAGCTGCTTCTTGGCGCGCAACTCATGGCGCGCGATCACCTCGCGCAGCGGCGGCAGCCCGTCGATGGCGCTCATCGCCGCACCGCCATCTCATGCGCCATGCGCAGGGCGGCGACGACGCTTTGCGCATCCGCGATGCCCTGGCCGGCGATGTCGAAGGCGGTGCCGTGATCGGGCGAGGTGCGCACGAAGGGCAGGCCCAGGGTCACGTTCACCCCGCCGGCGAAATCCAGCGTCTTGATCGGGATCAGCGCCTGGTCGTGATAGGCGCAAAGCGCCGCGTCGTAACGCGCCCGCGCGGCCGGATGGAACATGGTATCGGCCGGCAGCGGCCCGCGCAGGTCGAACCCCTCGCGCCGCAGCCGCTCGACCAGGGGCACCATCCAGCGTGCTTCCTCGTCGCCCATGACGCCGTTCTCGCCGGCATGGGGGTTCAGCCCGGCGATGGCCAGCCGCGGCTGCGCCAGGCCGAAATCGCGCCGCATCGCGGCATCGGTGGTGCGGATCGCCTGCTCCAGCCGCAGGGGCGTCAGCGCCAGCGGCACCTCGGACAGCGGGATGTGGATCGTCACCGGCACCACCCGGCAGGGCGGCTCGACACGGGTCGAGGCCAGCATCATCACCACCGGCACGTCGCCCGCCAGATGCGCCAGATATTCGGTATGGCCGGGAAAGCCGAAGCCGGCGCCGCGCTTCAGCGCCTCCTTGTTGATCGGCAGGGTGCAGATGCCGCCGGCCGCGCCGGACATGGCCAGGTCGACCGCGCGGGCGATGACCTCGACCACCGCCGGCGCATTGGCGGGATCGGGCCGGCCCGGCACCGCCGGCGCCGGGAAGTCATGGCGCAGCACCGCCAGCACGCCCTCGGCCACCGGCTCGCCCGGCGCCGCGACCTCGGCCCAGGCGGTGCCATCGGGCAGATGCCGCGGATCGCCCAGGAACACGAATGGCACGCCCGAGGCCAGCGCCTTGGGCGCAAGCTCCGGCCCGACGCCCGCCGGCTCGCCGCAGGTCAGGATGATGGGGCGGGCTTCAGTCATCTTCTCCGTTTCCCAAATACCCTCTGGGGGTCCGGGGGGCGAAGCGCCCCCGGTGGCTCAACCGGGCTCAAGGCCGCCGGATGATTGCATTGGCCCGCAACTCGGCCAGGTAGTTGTCGGCAGCCTGGCCGACCTTGCGGCTGAAGATCTGGCTGCGCATCTCTTCGCGGTCCGGCAGCGCGTCGGGATCGGGCGCGGCGGCCGTCTCGCCCTCGGCCGTCACCGCCACCGGCGCCTCCGCCGCGGCGCCGGTGGCCAGCAGCGCGGATTGGCGCTTGCACAGCATCAGCAATTCGGCCGCGCCGCCCTGGCTGACCACCGAGGTCTCGTTGTCGTCCAGCACCGCCAGCCGCAGCGCCTCGGCGGCCGGGATCTGGCCTTGCGGCAGGGTCTGGCGCTGGATCTGCTCGGGCGGCAGGCCGCGGGCATGGACGAAAAGATCGGCGCAGCTGTCGGAAAGCGCCGCGATCCGGTTCGCCTCGGCCAGGCTGGCCAGCCGGAAGCGCACGTAGTCCAGCACCTGTTCCCTGGCGCCGGGACGCAGCGCGCCGCGGCTGTCGCGCAGGAAGAACAGCACCACCGCGCCCTCGACGGTCAGGGGCTGGCTGATCTGGCCGGGCTTCATCGACAGGATGATCGGCCGCAACGAGGGGGGCAGGTTCTCCAGCGGCATCCAGGGCAGCCGCCCGCTTTCCTCGGCCGAGGGCGTCGCGGAATGCTGCCGCGCCGCCGCGGCGAAATCCGCCTCCGAGCGCACGCTCTGCACCAGCGATTCCGCCAGGCCCATGGCCTGCGCCTCCTGGCCGGGCGGCGCGGGGATGATCAGTTCGGACAGCGCGACATGGGTGATGCGCGGCGTCTCGATCAGGCGCTGCATTTCCTGGTCCAGCTCGGCGTCGCTGACCTGGACCTGCGGCACCAGGCGCTGGCGCACCACCTCGCGCCAGACAATGCCGGCGGCGACGAAATCGCGGAAGGTCTGCTGTTCGACCCCGGCCTGGGCCAGGGCGCGGGTGAATTCCTCGACGCCAAGATTGGCGCGGCCGGCGAACTCGGCCAGGCCGGCGTCGATCTGGGCGTCGCTGGCGGTGATGCCCATCTGGTCCGCGGCAAACAGGCGCAGCCGGTCGTCGATCAGCGCCTGCTCGGCCGAGGCGCGGTCGGCATCGGGCGCGCGCAGGATCTGCAGGAAGCGGATGCGCTGTTCCAGCTCATAGCGGGTGACGGCCGAATCGTTGACATAGACCAGCGGCTGGAACGGATTGCCCTGCGCAAAGGCCGGGGCCACCCCGCCTGCTGCCAGCATCGCGGCCATGGCCGCCCCCAGAAGAATTCGCCGCATCAGCTCCCTCGCCGCATGGTTTCGCCGGACATTAGCGCAGGCAGGCGCGGCGCGCCACCGTTCCCGGACCGGGCTTTTGCTGGCCGAAGCCGCCCAGCCGGATGCCCAGGTCCAGCCGGGTGTCCGGCCGCACCTCTTCCGATGAGGTAAAGCGCCGCTCGACCGACATTTCGACGGTTATGCATTCATTGCGGTATTCCAGGCCCAGTTGCGCCTTTTGCGCGCGATCGGCGGTGAAGTCATACCGCGTCTCGGTCGTGGCCCACCAGCCGGGCGCGACCTGCCAGCCCCCGGCCATGGTCAGTTCCGACACATCCTTGTCGCGGCTTTCGCCTTCATCCGAATCAAGCCAGAGATAGCCGGCCGAGACCTGCAGTCCCGGCCTGAACCAGCCCAGCCGCAGCTCGTTGCGGCTGATCGAGAAACCGTCGTCGAACAGCGCGCGGTTGGCGATGGCAAGCCCGTTCGACCCCGAGTAATGCGCCGCCAGCAGCCAGTCCGAGCGCTTGCCGCCCAAGGGGCCGCCGTCCCAGAACCCCGGATCGGTGGCGCCGCTTTCGAAGGCCGCGTCGGCCTCGTCGCGAAAGACGCGCCCGGCGGTCAGGCCGATGGACCAGCCGGCCGGGTCGATCCGGGTCCAGCCGATGCCCAGGTTGGCGCGCCAGCCCGATTCGCGCGCATCCCAGCCCGGAAAGCGGTTCAGCGCGAACAGGTTGCCCTCGTCGAATTCGATCAGCTGGCTGTCCTCGTTCGGCACCTTGTCCTCGGCGTCGCGTTCGGGCGACCAGACCAGCTGCGCCACCGGCTCGACGATATGGGTGACGCCGCCGGAATGGCGGGCGAAGGGCCAGCGCAGCTCGGCCGCCAGCACCGGATCGGCCCGCACCACCCAGTCGTCATAATCGCTGTCCTGGTTGATGCGGTAGAAATCGGCGTCCAGCCGGGTCTCGACCGTGCCGACCAGCCCGCCGGGCAGGATCGCGCTGCGATACCAGTCCAGCGCGACCGAGCCGCGCGCCATGTCGCGGCCGTCGCGATCCAGCGAGGACGAGCGGCGGTGGGCGTGCAGCGACCATTCCAGGCTGGCGATGCCGCCGATCCGGCCGGGGGTCCAGCGCCGCTTCCACAGCGCATCGGCGACGACCGAGGGGGTGAACTCATCGGCCTCGTCCTCGCGCAGCGATTCGTAATTGCCGATCCGCGCCATCATCATGCGGTCGCGGCGCACGCGGTCCAGCGTCAGCCCGCTCCACAGCCGGTCGGCGCTGGAGATGTCGTAATCCAGCAGATAGGCGCGGTTGCTGGCCATCTGGATCTGCAAGCCCAGCATGTAGCCGCGCGGCAGCTCGAACCGCGCGCCGCCGAACAGATAGCCGCGGGTGCGACCCTGCTCGATGCTGTCGCGCGAGATGGCGCCGTTCCATTCCATCGCGCCGTTGCTGAAGGCCTGGCGATAGCGCAGCTCCAGCGTGCGGGTGCGCGAAACGGCGACATAGGGCGTCAGCGTGATGTCCGCATGATCGCCCAGCGTGACGAAATAGGGCAGCTTGATGCCGAACCCCAGCCCCGAGGTGGTGCGGAACTGCGGCCGCAGGAATCCGGTCATGCGCTCGACGCTGGGGTCGGGCGCGGTCAGCCAGGGCAGGCTGGCGATGGGCAGGCCAAGCGCGCGCAGCTGCGGGCGGTCGAAATGCAGCTTGTTCGTGCGCGCATCATGGGTGATGGCCTGGGCGCGGATTTCCCACAGCGGGATCGGGTTCTCGGCGCAGATCTGGCAGCTGGAGGCGACGACATTGTCCAGCCGGGTGACGGCGCCGTTCTCGCTGCGGCGCATCTCGCGCGCGGCCATCTGCATCTCGCGCGCCAGCACCAGCCGGGCGCCGCGCAGGACGCCGTCCTGCATGTTCGGGTCCAGCTGGGCGCTGTCGGCGATCAGGATGGTTTCCTGGGGCGTGCCGGCGCGGGCCGGTTCGGTCAAGTGGATCGGCCCCTCGATCACCGCCGAGCCGGTTTCGTTGTCATAGACCACGCGCGAGGCGATCAGCCGCGCGCCGCGATACCAGATCACCACCCCGCCCGAGGCGGTCAGCCGGTTGTCCGCGCCCAGCGTGACCTGGTCGGCCAGCAGCGTGGCCGGGCTGCCGGTGCCCTCGGCCTCGCTGCCGGTGATGCGCAGGCCGCCGGACCGGGCGGCGACGCGGGGCGTCTGCGACGCCTCGGTGCCGTCGGCGAAGCGGGCGCTGTCATCGGGGCTTTCGGTCGGGGCCAGCGCCGGGCCGGCGGGGCCCTGCGGCACCTCTTCGGGCTGGTCATAGACCGGCAGGGTCTGGCCCTCGGGCGTCAGGCTTTGCCCCAGCGCCATGCCGGGCAGCATGGCCGCCAGCAGCGCCGCGCGCGCCGTTTTCGCAGTCTTGCGTCCCTTGTGCCTGCGCGCCATCAACCGTCCTCCAGCCGCAAGAGTGCCCCGAGGGCGAAAAGCAGCGCCACGACGGGCGGCGCCCAGCCGGCCAGCGCCGGCGGGATGCCGCCGTTGTCGCCCAGCACCTGTGCCAGGTTGCGCAGGAAGAACAGCGCGATGCCGCAGCCGAAGGCGCCCAGCACCAGAAGCCCCATCCGGCGCCCGCGCATGTGGCGCATGGTGAACACCGCCGCGATGGCGATCATGGCCGCCATCAGCAGCGGCCGGGCCAGTTCCATCTGGAACCAGACCTTGTGGCGCTGGGCGGAAAAGCCCGCCCGCTCCAGCCCCTGGATAAAGGCAGGCAGTTGCCAGACCGGGATCGCCTCGGGCCGGCCGAAGCTGTCGCGGATGCGGGCGGCGGTCAGGTCGGTCGGCAGCTCCAGCCGCGGCGCGGTTCGGGCCATGGCCTCGGGGTTGGGCTGGGTCAGCGGCCATTCCTTGGTGTCCGTCAGCTCCCATGCGCCCTGGGTCAGCCGCGCGGTGGCGGCGTCGATACGGCGGGTCGGCCCGGTCTCGGGCGAATACACCATGAAGGTCGCGTCATACAGCGTCGTGGCATCGGGGCTGGCGCGGCTGGCGCGGATGACGACCTGGCCCGCGGTCTCGGCCCCGTTCGCGTCCAGCTCGGGCAGGGCCTGGCGCAGCCAGACCGCATTGTCGCCGACGCTGACGGTCTGGCCGCCGCCGCTGCGCATCTGCGCGACCGCGTCGTCATAGCGCTTGGTCGTCGCCGCCACCATCGGGTTCAGCACCGCGACCGCCAGCATCCCGGCCAGCGCCGCCGTGATCGCCGGGGCGCAAAGCACCCGGATGCCCGAACGCCCCGAGGCGCGGATCGCCACCAGTTCCGAGCTGCGCGACAGGCCCAGGAACAGCGCGATCCCCGCCAGCACCGTGATCAGCGGCAGGATGGAATAGAAGCTGGCGGTGATGTTCAGCAGCGACAGGCCCGCCGCGCCGGAAAGCCCGATATTCTCGTCCGAGAAGCGGCGGATCTGCTCGACCACGTCGATCAGGAACAGGATGGCGCCGAAGATCGCCGCGATCATCACCAGCATGCGCAGGAAGCGCCGCGCGACATAGGTGGACAGGATCATGCCGCGCCCCCTTTTGCCGCGGTCGCCTTGGCGGCGCCGCGCAGCCGCCGCGGCCGGGCGGCAAGCCACAGCACCGCGGCGCAGATCGCAGCGCCGACCAGGGGCGAGACATAGATCAGCGGCCAGCGCGCGGCATTGCCGGCGACCTGGTTCTCGGCCGCCGTGCTGAGGAACTGCACCACGATCAGCGCCACCACCGCCCAGATCACCTGCCGCCAGACGCCGAAGCGGCTGAAGCCGCCCAGCAGCAGCATGCCAAAGCCCAGCAGCGCCGCCACCGGCGCCTGGAAGGGCTTGGCCAGCCGTTCATGCGCCTCGGCCAGGGCGCGGTCGGGGGTGGCGCCGGTCGCGGCCAGCAGCTCGGGGTCGGGATCCAGCAGCCGCGGCGTCGAATAGGCGCGCAGGTCGCGCTTGCGGCTGGCACCCGTGTCGATCAGCGTGCCGAGGTCATAGGCCAGTTCGGAGAACCGCGTCACCGACAGGCTTTGCCGGTCGCCGGCGTGGCGCAGATCCTGCACCATGCCCTGCATCATCACCAGCCGCGGCCCCTCGTCGGTCCTGACCAGCAGCGCCTCGGCCGCGGTATAGGTGGTCTGGCTGCCGGGGTCGCGGGCGTCCTCGAGGAAGAAGTCCACCAGACGCCCGTCCGCCGCGATGTCGCGGATGTAAAGCGTGACCCCCTGCACCGGATACTGGAAGGCGCCGGCGCGCAGGAATTGCGCGGTGACGTTCTGCGCGATCTCGGCCTGGCGGTCGGCCAGCCGTCCGCGCGCCATCGGGACCACGGCATGGACCAGCAGCGCCACCATCAGCCCGACCAGCACGCCAAAGACCAGCACCGGCCGCGCCAGCCGCCAGGGCGACATGCCCGTCGCCTGCATCGCCACCAGCTCGGATTCCGAGGCCAGCCGGTTGGTGCCATAGGCGCTGGCCGCGAAGGCCGCGATCGGCAGCACGACCGAGATCACCAGCGGCAGGGTCAGCGCGGTGAACTCCAGCACCACCAGCGCCGTCTGCCCGTCCGAGATCAGCTGCTCGAACAGCGAGACGGCGCGGTTGATCCAATAGACCGAGACCAGCACCAGCGCGAAGAACCCGAACAGGGTCAGCAGTTGCGACAGGATGTAGCGGTCGATGCGGGGCATGGGGGCTTTCGCGGGCTCGGACCCCGCCTGATTAGCCGCTGCGCGGCGGTTGGGAAAGCCCCGGCTCTGGTCAAGCCGCGCGGGCGTGACTAGTTTCCGCCAAGACAGAGCAACGCGAGGGGCGGGACCATGACTCATCCGGTCGAAATTTCCTTTACGGCGACGGATGTCGCGGGGCTGGCCGAGCGGCCCGGCCGCGTCGCCATCCTGGTGCCCAAGGCGGGGCGGTTGCCCGCCGGACTGCCGCGCGCCACGCGCGAGGCGCTGGGGCGCGCCTTCGCCTCGGAGGCATGGAAGGCGGTCAAGCCCGGCAAGGCGCTGGAACTGGCCTTTCCCGCCGGGCTGAAGGCCGAATCGCTGCAGCTCGTGCTGCTGCCGGCCGATGCCGACGTGGCGACGGCGCGGGCGGCGGGCGCCAGCATCGGCGCCAAGCTGGGCAAGGCCGAGACGCTGGTGCTGGCCGGCAACCATGCGCGCGCGGCCGAGGTCGCGCTGGGGCTGGCGCTGCGGGCCTATGACTTCTCGGCCTACAAGACGAAGAAATCCGGCAATGGCGCCGCCGCCGAGGGAGAGGCCCCGGCCGAGCCCGCCGCGACCACCAGCCGCACCGGCGCGCCCCAGGATGCGCGGCTGTCCGATGCGGCAGGCACCGACGATCCGGCATCCGAGCCCACCCAGGGCGCCACGCCGCGCGGCCGGGTGATCTTCATGCACCAGAACCCCGAGGCGCTGGCCCGCGCCGCGGCCGATGGCGCCGCCCTGGCCGAGGGGGTGTTCTTCACCCGCGACCTGGTGAACGAGCCCGCCAACGTCCTGACCACCGGCGATTTCGCCGACCGGCTGCTGGCCATGCGCGAGCTGGGCCTCGAGGTCGAGGTGCTGGAAGAGGACGAACTGGCCAAGCAGGGGATGCGCGCGCTGCTGGCCGTGGGGCAGGGTTCCGAAAGCCCGTCCAAGGTCGTGGTCATGCGCTGGAACGGCGGCGGCGATGCCGCGCCGCTGGCGCTGGTCGGCAAGGGCGTGGTCTTCGACACCGGCGGCATCTCGATCAAGCCCGCCGCCGGCATGGAAGAGATGACCATGGACATGGGCGGCGCGGGCGTGGTCGCCGGCGTCATGCGGGTGCTGGCGCTGCGCCGGGCCAACGCCAATGTCGTGGGCCTGGTCGGCCTGGTCGAGAACATGCCCGACGGCCGCGCCCAGCGTCCGGGCGACATCGTCCGCTCGATGAAGGGCGACACGATCGAGGTGATCAACACCGATGCCGAGGGCCGGCTCGTGCTGGCCGATGTGCTTTGGTATGCGCAGCAACGCTTCAAGCCCGCCGCCCTGGTCGACCTGGCGACGCTGACCGGCGCCGTCATCATCGCGCTGGGGCATGAGAATGCCGGCGTGTTCTCGAACGACGACGCCTTCGCCACCGCGGTGCTGGACGCCGCCAAGGCCGAGGGCGAGGGCGCCTGGCGCCTGCCGTTGGGCCCGGCCTATGACAAGCTGATCGATTCGCGCCTGGCCGACATCAAGAACACCGGCGGTCGCGCGGCCGGCTCGATCACCGCGGCGCAGTTCCTGCAGCGTTTCGTGGGCGAGGGCCTGCCCTGGGTGCATCTGGACATTGCCGGGGTGGCGCTGCCGCCCGCCGAGACCGGGCTTGCGCCCAAGGGCGCATCCGGCTGGGGGGTGATGACGCTGGACCGGCTGGTGCGCGACCGTTTCGAAAGGCGGGGCTGATGGGCTCGGCCCTGTTCTATCACCTGACCCGCTCGGGCCCGGTGCAGCTCTTGCCGATGCTGATCGGCAAGAGCCTGCAGGCGGGCTGGCGGGTCGAGCTGCGGGGCAGGGACCGGGCGCGGCAGGTGGCCCTGGACGAACGGCTGTGGCTGGGCGAGGGCTTCCTGCCGCATGGCCTGGCCGGCGGGCCGCATGACGCCCGCCAGCCGGTGCTGCTGTCCGTCGAGGGCCAGGCGGCCGCCAATGACCCGCGCTGCCTGATCGCGCTGGACGGGGCCGGGGTGTCGGGTGCCGAATGCCTGGCGCTGGAACGCGCCTGCATCGTCTTCGACGGCAATGACGCAGAGGCCCTGGAGCGCGCCCGGACGCAATGGCGGGCGCTGAAGGCCGAGGATGTCGCCGCGGAATACTGGTCCGAGGCCGGCGGCCGCTGGGAACGCAAGCAGTAGGGCGGGGCGGACACCTCCGGGCTTCTCGCCGGACCATCCGCCCTGCCGCCGACGCGACGGACAGGGCACTGGGGCGGGAACAGCATCCCTGCGACCTCGTCGCACAAGGTCGCGCAAGGGCGGGCGGCCGTCTTCAAGGGGCTGCGTAACCCACAGGACACGCTGGAAATCGCGGCGCTTTTCCGTCGAGGAGACCGTGGCAGAGGGCCGGGGAGCTTCCTGCCCCTGGACCAGCTCGGAAACGAGCCTGCGGGCGGGCACCGCTTGCGTTTCCGGGCCGCCCGTCGGCAGCTGCGACAGGGTCGGCAGGCTTGCACGGCTAATCCGCAAACTGCGCCCCGGCACGCATCAACTGCACCGGCCAGCCGCTGCAATGCAGGAAGTCCCAGGGTCTGCAGGCCAAGATGTGAAGGTATGAGATGGTGCTGCGAGAGAGGATTGAACTCTCGACCTCTCCCTTACCAAGGGAGTGCTCTACCACTGAGCTACCGCAGCGCCGTGGACGGGGCTTTAGACCGACTGTGCCGGGCGTGCAAGGGGGAAGATCGGGAAAAATGCATTTCGCCGATCGTTGCCGATCGCCGCGCGGCCAGGGCGCCGCCGCTGGACGCAAGCCGGCAAGGACGCTAACAGAAAGGCATGACAAGAACACCCCGCGATCCCCAGGACGATACACGCGAAGCGCGGCTCAAGGCCGCGCTGCGGGCCAATCTCGCGCGGCGCAAGGCGCAGGGGCGCGCGCGGGCCGGGACATCGGCGGAAACGACGAACGAGCAGCATGGGCCAGGGATGCCGCCAAGCCGGCAAGCGCCTACGAACGAGGAATAGATGGACCAGATCATTGTAAGGGGGAACGGGCCGCTCAAGGGCGAGATCCCGATCGCCGGCGCCAAGAACGCCTGCCTGGCGCTGATGCCGGCGACCCTGCTGACCGACCAGCCGCTGACGCTGACCAATGCGCCGCGGCTTTCGGACATCCGCACCATGACCGCGCTCCTGCAATCGCTGGGGGCCGAGGTCGCCAGCCTCCAGGACGGGCAGGTGCTGGCGCTGTCGAGCCACGACCTGACCAGCCACCGGGCCGATTACGACATCGTGCGCAAGATGCGCGCCTCGATCCTGGTGCTGGGGCCGATGCTGGCGCGCGACGGCCATGCCGTCGTGTCCCTGCCCGGCGGCTGCGCCATCGGCGCCCGGCCGGTGGACCTGCACCTGCGCGCGCTCGAGGCGATGGGGGCGGAACTCGACCTGCGCGAGGGCTATGTCCATGCCAAGGCGCCCTCGGGCGGCCTCAGGGGCGCGGTGATCGACTTTCCGCTGGTCTCGGTCGGGGCGACCGAGAACGCGCTGATGGCGGCGACGCTGGCGCGGGGCACGACCGTGCTCAACAACGCCGCGCGCGAGCCCGAGATCGTGGACCTGGCCGAATGCCTGCGCCGCATGGGCGCGCAGATCGAGGGTGAAGGCACCTCGACCATCACCGTCGAGGGCGTGCAGGCGCTGGGCGGCGCCACGCATCCGGTGGTGACGGACCGGATCGAGCTGGGCACCTACATGCTGGCCCCGGCGATCTGCGGCGGCGAGGTCGAATGCCTGGGCGGCCGCATCGACCTGGTCGCCGCCTTCTGCGAAAAGCTGGACGAGGCCGGCATCGAGGTGGTCGAAACCGGGCGCGGGCTGAAGGTCGCGCGCAAGAACGGCCGGATCCGCGCGGTCGACGTGGTGACCGAACCCTTCCCCGGCTTCCCGACCGACCTTCAGGCGCAGATGATGGCGCTGCTCTGCACCGCCGAGGGCACCTCGGTCCTGGAGGAGCGGATCTTCGAGAACCGCTTCATGCATGCCCCGGAACTGGCGCGCATGGGCGCCCGGATCGAGGTTCACGGCGGCCACGCCACCGTCCACGGCGTCGAAAAGCTGCGCGGCGCCCCGGTGATGGCCACCGACCTGCGTGCCTCGGTCAGCCTGATCCTCGCCGGGCTCGCCGCCGAGGGCGAAACCATCATCAGCCGCGTCTATCACCTGGATCGCGGCTATGAGAAGGTGGTGCGCAAGCTGCGCGGCGTCGGCGCCGATATCGAACGCATCAAGGAGACCCCCGCCGATGGCTGACGCCCGTTTCACCGATGCCGATCCCGCGCCGCTGGCGCTGCTGGCCGGCGATGCCGACGACCTGACCGTGATCTCGACGCTTACGCAGGATGCGATCCTGCCGGTGACCGAGATCGCCTATGACAGCCGCCACCGCCAGCTGGCGCTGCTCCTGAACCGCTTTCGCTGGGAGGATGCCGAACTCGCCCGCCGCGACGGCCGCCCCTATGAGCGGGTGCGCTCGGTGCTGCTGATCTCGGACGTGCAGCGGGTGCTGAGCGACGGCATCGACCGCAAGGACAAGGATCTGGTCCTGGAACTGCTGGCCCTGACATGGCAGGCGGGCGAGGATGGCACCGGCCGTCTGCTGCTGGAGTTCGCCGGCGACGGCACGCTGGCCATCGACGCGGAATGCCTGAACGTCGAGCTGCGCGACGTGACGCGGCCCTATGTCGCCCCCTCGCGCCGCGCGCCCCAGCACACTTGATCCGCCGCGCACTTCAGGGTGCGCGTACGCCGGTTTCGCGGCCGGATGGGTATTTGGGGAACGAAGAAGACGAGCGCTTCTCTGTTCCACAAATACTCGAATCCGGCCTTGCATCCCGCGCTGAACGGGCAGGTTCAGCGCTGCCATAGCCGCTTGAGCCCCTTGCCCGCAGCGGCTAACAAGGGCGGGTCATTGAAGGCTCGAGCCATGCCCATCCACCTTTCGACCGCCCAGCCCGATTTCGCCGAACGCTTCGCCGCGCTTCTTTCGATGAAGCGCGAGGATGCGGCCGATGTGAACGATGCGGTGGCGGCGATCATCGCCGATGTGCGCAGCCGGGGCGACGACGCGCTGGTCGAGTTGACCGGGCGTTTCGATCGCCTGGCGCTGACGCCGGAAACGCTGGCCTTCTCGCGCGAGGAGATCGCCGCGCAGACCGCGAAGGTCTCGGCCGAGGATCGCGCCGCCCTGGCCATGGCTGCGAGCCGCATCCGCGCCTATCATGCCCGGCAGATGCCCGACGATCTCAGCTGGACCGATCCCGAGGGCGCGACCCTGGGCTGGCGCTGGACGCCGGTCGCGGCCGCGGGGCTCTATGTGCCGGGCGGGCAGGCGAGCTATCCCTCGTCGGTGCTGATGAATGCCATTCCCGCGCGGGTGGCGGGGGTCGAGCGGCTGGTGGTCTGCGTGCCGACGCCCGGCGGCGTGGTGAACCCGCTGGTGCTGCTGGCGGCCGAACTGGCCGGGGTGGACGAGATCTATCGCATCGGCGGGGCGCAGGCGATCGCCGCCATGGCCTATGGCACCCGGACCATCCGGCCGGTGGACAAGATCACCGGCCCCGGCAATGCCTATGTCGCGGCAGCCAAGCGGCAGGTCTTCGGCCGTGTCGGCATCGACATGATCGCCGGCCCTTCGGAGGTGCTGATCATCGCCCAGGGCGCGCAGAACCCGGAATGGCTGGCGCTGGACCTGCTGGCCCAGGCCGAGCATGATGCCGATGCCCAGTCGATCCTGGTCACTCCCGACGAATCCCTGGCCCGCGCCGTGGTGGCCGAGGTCGAGCGCATCCTGCCGACCCTGCCGCGCGCCGAGGTGGCGGGCGCCAGCTGGCGCGATTATGGCACGGTGATCGTGACGCGCGACCTCGACGAGGCGGCGGCGCTTTCGGACCGGCTCGCCCCGGAGCATCTGGAGCTTTGCGTCGACGATCCCGAGGCGCTGGCGGAAAAGACGCGCCATGCCGGGGCGATCTTCCTGGGCGGCTGGACGCCCGAGGCGGTGGGCGATTATGTCAGCGGTCCCAACCATGTCCTGCCGACGGCGCGCTCGGCGCGGTTCTCGTCGGGCCTGTCGGTGATGGATTTCCTCAAGCGCAGCACCATCGCCCGGCTCTCGCCCCAGGCGCTGGGGGCGATCGGCCCGGCCGCGGTGCGGCTGGCCGAATCCGAGGGGCTTTCGGCGCATGGCCGCTCGGTCTCGGCGCGGCTGGCGGTTCTGAACGGGGGGCAGCCATGAGCCAGTCCACGAACCGGCTGTGCCGGATCGACATCGACGACAGCGCCCTGCCGCCGCCCACGCCCGAGATCGAGCAGGACCGCCGCGTCGCGGTCTTCGACCTGCTCGAGGACAACAGCTTCATCCTGCCCGGCCGCGAGGGGCAGGAGGTTCCTGCCGGCCCCTATGCCCTGGCGCTGGCGGTGCGCGAACGCCGCCTGGTCTTCGACATCGCCACCGAAGCGGGGGACAAGGTGGCCGAGTTCCACCTGTCGCTGGGTCCGTTCCGGCAGACGGTCAAGGATTACTTCCAGATCTGCACCAGCTATTTCGACGCGGTCAAGCGCCTGCCGCCGGCGCAGATCGAGGCGATCGACATGGCCCGGCGCGGCATCCACAACGAGGGCGCCCGCACCCTGCAAGAGCGGCTGGAGGGCAAGGCCGAGGTCGACATAGACACGGCGCGGCGCCTGTTCACCCTGATCTGCGCGCTCGTTCCGGGGTGATTCGTGGTCGGACCGATTCCCCATTCGGTGCTGTTTTGCTGCGACCACAACGCCATCCGCTCCCCCATGGCCGAGGGGATGATGAAGAAATTCTACGGCCGCGCCGCCTATGTGCAGTCGGCCGGGGTCAAGAACGACATGGAGATCGACGGCTTCGCCATCGCCGTCTGCAAGGAGATCGGGGTCGAGCTTTCGACCCATCGCGCCCGGTCCTTCGAAGAGATGAAGGCCTGGGGCGACGACCTGACCAGCTTTGACCTGGTGATCGCCCTTTCGCCGGCCAGCCAGAGGCAAGCCCTTGAACTGACGCGGGTTTCGCATCTGGACGTGGAGTATTGGCCGATCATGGACCCCAGTGGCCTGGCCGAGGGGCGCGAGGCCAAGCTGGCGCTTTACCGCACCGTGCGCGACCAGATCCGCAAGCGGATGATCGAGCGTTTCGGCCCGCCGACCGAAGGCTGAAGAAAACTTCCGCGCGCTAACGGAATCTTAGCCTATTGGCGCAATGCTGCCGGAAATCCCTTGCAGGAGGTTTCCCGGATGACCGAAATCCAGCGGCTTCACCACGATCTTGAATGGGCCATGCGGGCGATGGGTTCGCATCGTGCGGTGCTGATCCTAGACCTTGCCGGGCATATCGTTGCGGTGAACCAAAGCTACCTGGGCATGTGCGGCTATCGGCGCGAGGAGTTGATCGGCCGGCCGGTGGTGATGCTTCTGGATCCCGTGGACAAGGTGCCGGACCGGCTGTGGCGCATGCTCGAAACGCCGGACGGGTGCGAGGCGCGGCTGCACGACCTGGCGCAAGTGGCCAAGTCGGGGCGGCGCTTCCGGGTCGATGCCCGCATCTGCCCGATTCGCGACGAGGGGGGCCGGGTCTGCCTGACCGTGCTGTTCCTGCGCGAAGCGGCGGAAGAGGCGGGGCCGCAGCACCCGGACCTGCCGCGGATCGCGGGCATGGCGCAGATCCTCCGCCTGCCGCCGCGCCGGCTGGCCGAGCCGCGGTCGCGGACGGGCCGATGCGGCCGGTCGGGGACCGGCATCGCCCTGTGCGCCCCGGCGCGGCGCGACCATTGACGGATGCCGCGCGGCGGGTGTCTCGCAGGGGGGCGGTCAGACGACGACCGCCGCGCCCTCGGTGGCGGGGCCGACATTGCGGCGGAAGGCGGCGAAAAGCTCGCGCCCCAGCCCTTCGGCCGAATGCGAGGGGTCATGCGTGGCCGCCGGCCGGTCCTCGAAGCCGGGGGCAAGGCAGGTCAGCGTGCCGGCCACCGCGTCGAGCCGGACGGGATCGCCGTCGCGCAGCCGCGCCAGCGGCCCGCCATCGGCCGCCTCGGGCGAGATGTGGATCGCCGCGGGAACCTTGCCCGAGGCGCCGGACATGCGGCCATCCGTGACCAGCGCCACCCGCAGCCCGCGATCTTGCAGCACGGCAAGGGTGGGGGTCAGCGAATGCAGCTCGGGCATGCCATTGGCGCGGGGGCCCTGGAAGCGGACGACGACCACCACATCCTCGGTGAACTCGCCGCGCTTGAAGGCGGCCTTCACCTCTTCCTGGTCGGCAAAGACGCGCGCGGGGGCTTCGATGACATGGCGTTCGGGCGCCACGGCCGAGACCTTGATGACGCCGCGGCCCAGGTTGCCCGACAGCTGCTTCAGCCCGCCGGTCGCGGCAAAGGGATCGGCGGCCGGGCGCAGGATCTTGTCGTTCAGCGTCTCGCGCGCGCCGCCGACCCATTCGATCCGGCCGTCCTTGAGGCGGGGCTCCTGCGCATATTGCCCCAGCCCGCCGCCGGCGATGGTGCGCACGTCCTCGTGCAGCAGCCCCGCCTCCAGCAGCTGGCCGATCATGAAGCCAAGGCCGCCCGCGGCATGGAAATGGTTCACGTCGGCCAGGCCGTTGGGATAGACGCGGGCCATCAGCGGCACGGTCTCGGACAGGTCGTGGAAATCCTCGAGGTCCAGGATCACGCCGGCCGCCCGCGCCATCGCCGGCAGGTGCAGCACCAGGTTGGTCGAGCCGCCGGTCGCCATCAGCCCGACGATGCCGTTGACGAAGGCGCGTTCGTCCAGCACCTCGCCCGCAGGCAGGTAGTCGTTGCCCAGCCGGGTGATCGAGGCCGCCCGCTGCACGGCGGCGCTGGTCAGCGCATCGCGCAGGGGCGTGTTCGGATTGACGAAGCTGGAGCCCGGCAGATGCAGGCCCATGAACTCCATCAGCATCTGGTTGGTGTTCGCCGTGCCGTAGAAGGTGCAGGTGCCCGGCGCGTGATAGCTGGCCATCTCGGCCGCCATCAGCGCCTCGCGGCCGACCTCGCCGGTGGCGAATTGCTGGCGGACCTTGGATTTCTCGTCATTGGGCAGGCCCGAGGGCATGGGGCCGGCCGGCACGAAGACGGCGGGGATATGGCCGAAGGTGGCGGCGGCGATGATCAGCCCCGGCACGATCTTGTCGCAGACGCCCAGGTAAAGCGCCGCGTCGAAGACGTCATGCGTCAGCGCCACGCCCGAGGCCAGCGCGATCACATCGCGCGAGAACAGCGACAGCTCCATCCCCGGCCGGCCTTGCGTCACCCCGTCGCACATGGCCGGAACCCCGCCCGCGACCTGGGCCGTGGCACCCGCGGCATGGGCGGCCTGGCGGATCAGGTCGGGATAACGCTCATAGGGCTGGTGGGCCGAAAGCATGTCGTTATAGGCGGTGACGATGCCGATGTTGGGCTTGCGCGTTTCGGCGAAGTCCTGCTTGTCGGGCATGGCGGCATAGGCATGGGCCTGGTTGCCGCAGGACAGGTGGGCGCGGCGCGGCCCTTCCTCGGCAGCGCGGGCGATCTTGGCCAGATAGGCGCTGCGGCTATGGATCGAACGCTCGCGGATACGGTCGGTCACCCGGTCGATGGTGGCGTGCAGGGTCATGGCTGGCATCTCCTTTGGCGCCAATGTAGGCCGTTAGCGTTAACAAGGCAACCGGCCGGCTCTTGCCTGCGGCCGCACGGCGTGGCAATCCTGCGCCGTTTTGCACGAGGCCGCCATGACCGCCGATCTGCCCATCATCCGACTGCGCCCGAAATCCAAGCCCCAGGCGATCCGCCACGGCTTTCCCTGGGTCTTTGCCGACGAACTGGTGACGGACCGGCGCACGCGGGCGATCCCGCCGGGCAGCTTCGCCGTGCTGGAGGATGCCGAGCGCCGCCCGCTGGGGCTGGTCACGGTCAACCCCGATTCGCGGATCATCGCCCGCGTGATGGACCCCGACCCGCAGGCGCGGATCACCCGCGACTGGATCGCGGCGCGGCTGGACCGGGCGCTGGCGCTGCGGGCACGGCTGTTCGACCGGCCCTTTTACCGGCTGGTCCATGCCGAGGCCGACGGGCTGCCCGGCACCATCATCGACCGTTTCGGCGATGCCGCGGTGATCCAGCCCAATGCCGCCTGGGCCGAGCGCATGGTCGGGGACATCGCCGCGGCGCTGCGCGAGGTCGCGGGCGTCGCGACGGTGATCCTGAACGGGCAGGGCCGGGCGCGGGCGCTGGAGGGGCTGGACGAGCGGACCGAGATCCTGTCGGGCGCCGTCGACGGCCCGGTCGAGGTGCCGATGAACGGCGCGATCTACCTGGCCGACCTGACGCAGGGGCAGAAGACCGGCCTGTTCTATGACCAACGCCCGAACCATGCCTTTGCGCAGCGGCTGGCCCAGGGCCAGCGGGTGCTGGACGTGTTCTCGCATGTCGGCGGCTTCGGCCTTGCCGCCCTGGCGGCCGGCGCCACCCATGCCACCTGCGTCGACGGCTCGGCCGCCGCGCTGGAGCTGGCACGGGGCGGCGCGCGCGCCATGGGTGCCGAGTCGCGGCTGACCATCCGCCAGGGCGACGCCTTCGAGCAGATGGAGGCGCTGGCCGCCGAGGGCGCGCAGTTCGATCTGGTGATCTGCGACCCGCCGGCCTTCGCGCCCTCGAAACCGGCGCTGGAGGCGGGCTTGCGCGCCTATGAGCGGGTGGCGAAGCTGGCCGCGCCCCTGGTCGCGCCGGGCGGCTATCTGGGGCTGTGTTCCTGCAGCCATGCCGCCGATCTCAACGCCTTTCGCAATGCCAGCGCCCGCGGCATCGGCCGCGGCGGGCGGCGGATGCAGCTTCTGCATACCGGACAGGCCGGCCCGGACCACCCCACGCTGCCGCAATTGGCCGAGACCGGCTATCTCAAGGCGCTGTTCTTCCGGCTGGACGGATGAAGGCAGTCCTGGACGCCTGCGTGCTGTTTCCGACCGTGCTGCGGGAGATCCTGGCCGACACGGCGGCGGCGGGGCTGTTCCAGCCGCTCTGGTCGCGCCGCATCATGGACGAATGGCGCCATGCCGCAACCCGCCAGGGCGTCGAGGCGGGGGTCGAGGTCGCGCTGCTGCAAGCGCGCTTTCCGCAGGCGCTGGTCGAGCCGGGGCAGGAGATCTTCGGGCTGGACCTGCCCGATCCGGCCGACCGGCATGTGGTGGAATGTGCGCTGGCCGCCGGGGCGCAGGCGATCGTCACCGCCAATCTGCGCGACTTTCCGCGCAGGGCGCTGGCCCCGGTCGGGCTGCGGGCGATTCATCCCGACGAATTTCTGCGCGACCTCTGCCTGCGGGCCCCCGAAACCGTGCTCGCGGCCGTGCAGGCGACCGAGGCGCGCGCCCGTGCCGCCGGCGGCGACATGACCCGCAAGGAGCTGATGCGCCGCGCCCGCCTGCCGCGCCTGGCCAAGGCGATGGCGCGTCTTGATGCAACCGAAACCGCGCCCTTCCCGTTGCATGGCGCGACCCCGCGGGAACAGGATTGAAAGGGGACGGATTTGAAGGACTTGATGTTATCGCTAACATCCGCTAATCGGCAGAGCAGCGATGAGGAGGCAGCGATGGTTTCACGCGTCATTCCGGTTGAGGATTTCGACCTGGTGATCTTTGGTGCAACCGGCGACCTGGCCCGGCGCAAGATCGTGCCGGGGCTGTATCGCCGCTTTGTGGCCGGGCAGGTTCCGGCCAGCGCGCGCATCATCGGCGCCGCCCGCACCCGCCAGGACGACGAAGCCTTCCGCGCCGAGATGCGCGAGGCGATCGAGGAATTCATCGGCCCCGGCCAGGACCAGGCGCAGCTTTCGGCCTTTCTCGACATGCTGGGCTATGTCGCCATCGACGCGCGCGGCACCGATGGCTGGGCCGAACTCAAGGCGCGGGTGCGTCCCGGCGTGGTCCATGCCTTCTATTTCTCGGTGGCGCCGGCGCTGTTCGGCGACATCGCCGAGCGCCTGGCCGGCAACGGCATCGCCGATGCCGACAGCCGCATCGTTGTCGAAAAGCCCTTCGGCCGCGACCTTGCCACTGCTCGCGCGCTGAACGCCACGCTGGCCCGGCATTTCGACGAGAACCAGATCTATCGCATCGACCATTACCTGGGCAAGGAAACCGTCCAGAACCTGATGGCGGTGCGCTTCGCCAACATCCTGTTCGAGCCGCTGTGGAACGCGCAATACGTGGACCATGTCCAGATCACCGTGGCCGAGACGGTGGGCGTCGGCGGGCGCGGCGAATATTACGACCATTCCGGCGCCATGCGGGACATGGTGCAAAACCACCTGATGCAGCTTCTGTGCCTGATCGCGATGGAGCCGCCCTATCATTTCGACCCCGATGCGGTGCGCGACGAAAAGCTCAAGGTGATCCGGGCGCTGGAGCCGCTTGCGCCCCAGGACATCGTGCGCGGCCAGTATCTGGCTGGCCCCGACGGCCCCGGCTATCTGGAGGATTCCGAGAACCCGCAATCCCGCACCGAAAGCTTCGTGGCGCTGAAGGTGCGGATCGCCAACTGGCGCTGGACCGGCACGCCTTTCTACCTGCGCACCGGCAAGCGGCTGCGCGCGCGCACCAGCGAGATCGTCGTGACCTTCAAGGAGCCGCCGCATTCGATCTTCGACGACGGCGGCACGCACAAGGCCAACCAGCTTGTCATCAAGCTGCAACCGAACGAAGGCATGCACCTGACCGTGATGATCAAGGAGCCGGGGCCGGGCGGCATGCGCCTGGTGCAGGTGCCGCTGGACATGAGCTTTGCCGATGCGCTGGGGGCCGAGGGCTCCGACATGCCCGATGCCTACGAGCGGCTGATCATGGACGTGATCCGCGGCAACCAGACCCTGTTCATGCGTGGGGACGAGGTCGAGGCCGCCTGGGCCTGGACCGACCCGATCATCGCCGCCTGGGAATCCGGCTCGAAGCGGCCCGAGCCCTATGATGCCGGCTCCAGCGGCCCCGAAGAGGCGCTGCGCCTGCTGCATCGCGACAACCGCCGATGGAGGGAGATCCGGCCATGACGCTCGAGTTCATCGAATATCCCGACCGCGAGATGCTGTTTTTGTCGCTGGCGGACCGCGTGGCGGGCCAGCTGTCGCAGCATTTGCGGGTGAACGACAGCGCCAGTCTCTGCGTGCCGGGCGGCACCACGCCGGCGCCGCTTTACGACTATCTCTCGGGCAGCGAGATCGACTGGCCGCGCGTCACCGTGCTGCTGAACGACGAGCGCTGGGTGGATGGCGAGCATCTGCGCTCGAACGGCCGGCTGCTGCGCCGGCACCTGCTCAAGGACAAGGCGGCGGGGGCGCATTACATCGACCTCTATACCGGCGACGAGCGCCCCGAGGACGCGGTGCCGGCGCTGGCCGAGGCGATTGCCCCGCACCTGCCGCTGACCGTGCTGCTTCTGGGCATGGGCACCGACATGCATACGGCAAGCCTGTTCCCCGCGGCTTCCGAAACCGTCCTGGCGCTGGCGCCGGACGCGCCGGTGGTGATGGCGATCAACAGCGTCAAGGACGAGCCGCGGATCACCCTGACCGCCTCGGCGCTGAAGGGCGCGATCAACACCCATCTGCTGATCGCCGGGGCCGACAAGCGCGAGGCATTCGAGCGCGCGCAGGGCCTCGACCCGACCGAGGCGCCGATCCGCGCCTTCCTTGGCGACATTACCGTGCATTGGGCAGAGTGACATGACCATCTGGAGCCGGTTGCAAGACCACCGCAAATCCCAGGGCGCGCTGCGGATCGAGGCGCTGTTTGACGCCGATCCGACCCGCGCCGCCACCTTCTCGACCCAGGCCGAGGGGCTGGTGCTGGACTGGTCCAAGACCAGCATCGACGCTGGCGCGCGCGAGCTGCTGCTGGAACTGGCCGCGCCGGTGCCCGAGCGCCGCGAGGCCATGTTCGCCGGCCAGCGCATCAACGAGACCGAGGACCGCGCCGTGCTGCACACCGCGCTGCGCAACCTCCAAGGCAGCGTCGCGGTGGACGGCCGGGACGTAATGCCCGAGCTGCGCCGCACCCATCGGCGGATGTGCGATTTCGCCCGCGCCATCCGCGACGGCAGCTTCGCCGGGCAGGGCGGCCGCATCACCGACGTCATCAACATCGGCATCGGCGGCTCGGACCTCGGCCCGGCCATGGCCACGCGGGCGCTGGCGCCCTGGCACGACGGGCCGCGGGTGCATTTCGTCTCGAACGTGGACGGGGCGGACATCGCCGATACGCTCAGGGGGCTCGATCCGGCGACCACGCTGGTCATCGTCGCCTCCAAGACCTTCACCACCATCGAGACCATGACCAATGCCAGGACGGCGCTGGACTGGATGGCGAAGGCCGTGGCGCAGCCGGCGGCGCAATTCGCCGCGCTCTCCTCGGCGACCGACCGCACCGCCGAATGGGGGATCGAGCCCTCGCGCGTCTTCGGCTTCGAGGATTGGGTCGGCGGGCGCTATTCCATGTGGGGGCCCATCGGCCTTTCGCTGATGATCGCCATCGGGCCCGAGAACTTCGACCGCTTCCTTGCCGGCGGCGCGGCCATGGACCGCCATTTCCGCGAGGCGCCGCTGGCCCAGAACCTGCCGGTGATCCTGGCGCTGGTCGGCATCTGGCACCACCAGGTCTGCGGCTACGGCACCCGCGCCGTCTTGCCCTATGACAACCGCCTTGCCCGGCTGCCGGCCTATCTGCAGCAGCTGGAAATGGAATCGAACGGCAAGCGCGTGGCCATGGACGGCAGCGACCTGGTGCTGCCCTCGGGCCCGGTGGTCTGGGGCGAGCCGGGCACCAACGGCCAGCATGCCTTCTACCAGCTGATCCACCAGGGCACCGCGGTGGTGCCCTGCGAATTCATCCTCGCCGCCCGCGGCCACGAACCCGAGCTTGCGCATCACCACCTGCTGCTGATCGCCAATTGCCTGGCGCAATCCGAGGCGCTGATGCGCGGCCGCTCGCTGGACGAGGCGCGCGCGCTGATGCAGGCCAAGGGCCTGACCGGCGCCGAACTGGAACGCCAGGCCCGCCACCGCGTCTTTCCCGGCAACCGCCCGTCGACCACGCTGCTGATCCTCGAACTCGACCCCTACACGCTGGGCCAGATCGTCGCGCTCTACGAGCACCGCGTCTTTGCCGAGGGGGTGATCCTGGGCATCAACAGCTTCGACCAATGGGGCGTCGAGCTTGGCAAGGAACTGGCGCTGAAGCTGGCGCCGCTGCTTCAGGGCAAGCCCGCGCCCGGCCACGACCCCTCGACCGAGCATCTCGCGGCGCTGATCCGCGACGCGCGCGGCTGAACGCTTCTCTGTTCCCCAAATACTCCAGGGACGGCGCCACCAGCGCCGCCCTCGCCGATTCGATCCCCTTGCGCATTCCGGGATTGACCCCCGGCGCATCCCGGCTAGCCTTGGCCTGCGCAGACGGGAAGGAAAGCGATGGATCTTCTGACCAGGGCGACAGCCGCCATCGGCGGCGCGATGGTGCTGATGCGGCGGATGGGCGCGCCGCGGACGGCGGCGTTCGGGCCAAGCCCCGCCATCCCCGAGGCAAAGAAACAGGGCATCATGACGCTGAAGATGCCCACCGCCCGCGGCTGGGCGCCGGGCCAGCGGCCCAAGGCCGCGCCGGGCCTGCGCGTCGATGTCTTCGCCCGCGACCTGCAACATCCGCGCTGGATCGAGGTGCTGCCCAATGGCGACGTGCTGGTCGCCGAGGCCCTGCAAGAGGCCAGCCCGCCGCAATCCCTGCTCGACCGCGCCGCCCAGGCCACCATGCGCCGCGCCCGCGCGCTGGGCACCAGCGCCAACCGCATCACGCTGTTGCGCGACGGCGATGGCGATGGCGTCGCCGAGACGCGCGAGGTTTTCCTGGCAGGCCAGCGCCAGCCCTTCGGCATGGCCCTGGTCGGCAACACCTTCTATGTCGGCAATACCGACGGCATCGTTGCCTTTCCCTATGCGCCCGGTGCCACGCGGCTGGACGGGCCGGGCCGCCGGCTGGTCGATTTCAAGCCCGGCGGGCATTGGACGCGCAGCCTGATCGTCTCGCCCGACCGCAAGCGGCTTTATTGCGGCGTCGGCTCGCTGACCAATATCGCCGACGAGGGCATGGAGGCCGAGGAAGGCCGCGCCGCGATCTGGGAACTGGAACTGGAGACCGGCCAGGCCCGCATCTTCGCCTCGGGCCTGCGCAACCCGGTCGGCCTTGCATGGGAGCCCGCGACCGGCGCGCTCTGGACCGTGGTGAACGAACGCGACGGGCTGGGCGACGAGACGCCGCCGGACTACCTGACCTCGGTGCAGGAGGGCGGCTTCTACGGCTGGCCCTGGTCCTATTGGGGACAGGTGGTGGACGACCGCGTGCCCCAGGACGCGGCCGAGGTCGCCCGCGCCATCACCCCCGATTACGCCCTGGGCGGCCATACCGCCTCGCTTGGCCTGTGCTGGATGCCCCAGGGCACGCTGCCCGGATTCCCCGACGGCATGGCGATCGGCCAGCACGGCTCCTGGAACCGCTCGACGCTGTCGGGCTACAAGCTGATCTTCGTGCCCTTTCGGGACGGCCGGCCCGCCGGGCCGCCGCGCGACATCCTGTCTGGCTTTCTTTCCGAGGACGAGAAATATTCCCATGGTCGCCCGGTCGGCGTTGCCATCGGCCCGGATGGCAAGTCGCTTCTGATGGCCGATGACGTGGGCGACGTGATCTGGCGGGTCAGCGCGGCCTGAACCGGCCCGCTTGCGTCAGAACCACCCCGCTTGCGTCAGAACCACTGGCCCGGTTCCATCAGCCCCAAGTCCATCAGCTGCTGGGCGTTCCAGCGGAAGGGATGCGAGTTGCGCCAGCGGAAGCTGCGGATATGCCCGCGCGAGCCGGGGTTCTTGGCCAGCGCCTTGGCCACCCGGAACGAGGCGACGGCGGCGGTCAGGTTGTTGTGCCAGGGGCAGGCATAGGTGTTGTATTCCTCGACGTTGAAGCGCAGGTCGGGCAGCAGCCGCAGTCCCGGCTGGCTGCGAAACAGCGCGATGCGGTCGATGCGGCGGCGATCCTGGGGCAGGTGCTCCTCGAATCGCCAGCGCAGCCCGCCGTGGAAATCCAGCTGCCGTTCCTTGTGGCGGCCGTCGCGGTCCACGCGGCCAAGCGCGTAATAGCCGGTGCGGTCGAACATCGCCTCGTCCAGGCTGACCGCATCGGGGAAACGCTCCAGGTCCGGGGCATAGAGGTCGATGACATAGGTCAGCATCGCCCGCCGGCGTTCCTCGGCGTGAAAGGCCAGCATCTCGCCCACGCTGCGGCTTTCCGAGAAGGGATAGAACAGGAACTCGGCATTATAGCCGTAGTAGAGCCAGGTATCGGCGGGCGCGGCCTCGATCACCGCATTGACCGCCTCGACCTGGGCCCGGCCGCGGCGGGAATCGTGGCGCAGGTTGAGGATCCGGTCCGCGCCCTCGCCGGGCAGGACATGGGCGGGCAGCGGCTCGGGCGACAGCGCCAGGATCAGCCGGAAACCGGCCGCAAGGTGATGCGCCAGCGTCCTTTGCACCGCCGCCTCGTCCTCGATCAGCAAAACCGCGACCGGCCCCTTGTCCAGCCGGCCACCCGGTGCCTTCAGGAAATCCCCCAGGCTGGGAAAGCTCATGGCAGGGCGGCCTTGATCTGTTCCAGCGCCTGCGCCAGCGCCGCCGGGTCCAGCGCCGCGCGATCCAGCAGGGCCAGAAGCTCGGCCTTGCGTTCGGGCGCAAGGGACGAGCCGTCGATCATGGCGCGCACCTTGGCGGCATCGAAGCCCTGCGGGGTCAGGGCGGCATCGATCCCGACCGCCTCGCCGGCCGCGGCGCCGGCTTCGCGCGTGGCGCTGGCCGCCTCGCGGGCGGCGGTGCTTGCGGCGATGGCGGCGGCCTCGGCCTGTTCGGGGGTGGCGTTGGCCTGAGCCGCGGCATCCGCGGCGCGGTCGGCGGCGGCGATGGCGGCCTCGGCCGCCGCCTCGGCCTGGTCGGCGGCAGCGCCCGCCGCGCCGACCGCCGCCTGCCCGGCCGAGGCCGAGGCTTCGGCCGCCGCATCCGCCGCGATGGCCGCCGCATCGGCCGCGGCGTCGGCTGCGGCATTGGCGCCCTGCTGCGCCGGGGGCGGGGGCTCGGCCGGTGCCTGGGCCGGCGGGGGCGGCGCGTCGCCGGCCAGCCGGCCCATCGGATCGCCGCCGCTCCACAGCCACAATCCGCCAAGCGCAAGGGCAAGAATCACGATCACGGCCAGGAATCTCTTCATCGGTCTCTCCGTCAGGGCTGCGGCGGGTCGCCCCCTTCTATGCCATGCCGCGCCAAGGGGGGGAAGCGGCCCCGCAAAACCGTGCAAAACGGCGGCGGAACCTGGGGCCGAGCCATCGAATCCGGTTGAAAATCCGCCTGCGCAGGACTATTTAACCGCCCGGAACCCCTGGCAACACAAGGAAGACAGCCATAGCCCGCAGACCGCATAACGCTCCGCCCACCCGTGACACCGGCCCCCGCGTCAACGAGCGCATCCGAGTCGCCGAAATCCGCCTGATCGGTCCCGAAGGCGAGAATGTCGGCGTCGTGACACCCGCCCGCGGTCTGGAGCTTGCACAGGAAGCCGGGCTGGATCTTGTCGAGATCTCGCCGAATGCCACGCCCCCGGTCTGCAAGATCATGGACCTGGGCAAGTTCAAGTATGAACAGCAAAAGCGCGAGGCCGAGGCCCGCAAGAAGCAGAAGATCATCGAAATCAAGGAGATCAAGTTCCGTCCCGGAACCGATACCCATGATTACGACGTCAAGATGCGCTCGGTCATGAAGTTCCTGGCCGAGGGCGACAAGGTCAAGATCACCCTGCGCTTCCGCGGCCGCGAGATGGCGCACCAGCAGCTTGGGGTCGAGCTTCTGAACCGCGTCGCCGCCGATGTCGGCGAGGCGGGCAAGGTCGAATCCATGCCCAAGCTGGAAGGGCGCCAGATGGTCATGATGATCTCGCCGAAATAAGGGGCTTTGGGGATGGCGGCCGAGGTGACGATTCTGGTTCTGCGCGAACCGGGCGCCGACCCGGCGCTGCCCCTGCCCGAATACCAGACCCAGGGCTCGGCCGGCGCCGACCTGCGGGCCGATCTGGGCGGGGCCGAGCTGCTGCTTGAACCCGGCCAGATCCGCCTGGTGCCCACCGGGCTGCGCGTGCAGATCCCCGAGGGCTACGAGATGCAGATCCGCCCCCGCTCCAGCCTGGCGCTGAAGCATGGGGTGACGCTGCCCAACACGCCCGGCACCATCGACAGCGACTATCGCGGGCCGCTGGGGGTCATCATGATCAACCTGGGCCCGCAGCCCTATGCGATCCAGCATGGCGAGCGCATCGCCCAGGCGGTGATCGCCCCCGTGACCCGCGCCGCCTATGTCATGGCCGAGGCGCTGGAGCAGACCGCGCGCGGCGAAGGCGGCTTCGGCTCGACCGGGCGGGGCTGAGCCCGTGCTGATCCTTCTTCTCATGCTTGCCGTGCTGGTCGCGGCGCGCCTGCTTGGCTGGCCGGAATGGCGCGGCTGGGCGGGGGTCGCGGCCCTGTGGCTGGCCGCCATCGCCGCGCTGGTGCTGGCGCCCGGCAGCGCCCTGGCGCGGCTGGTCGGCGGCGATCCTCGGGTCTGGGGTCTGGCAGGCGGCGTGGTGGCGCTGGGGCTGGGCTATCGCCTGCTGCTGCGGCAGCTGCATCGCCGCGCCATCCCCTTGCCTGACCCGCCCGCGCCCGCGCCGGCCGGCCCGCTTTCGGACCCGGAACTGGATCGCTATGCCCGCCATATCGTGCTGCGCGAGCTGGGCGGGCCGGGGCAGGCGGCGCTGCGGCGCGCCCGCGTGCTGGTCGTGGGCGCAGGCGGGCTGGGCGCGCCGGTCTGCCTTTACCTTGCCGCCGCCGGCGTGGGCCGGATCACCGTTGCCGACGACGACCGGGTCGGGCTGTCGAACCTGCAGCGCCAGGTGATCTTTCGCAGCGCCGACGACGGCCGCCCCAAGGCCGAGGCCGCGCGCGATGCCATGCTGGCGCTGAACCCGCATGTCGAGGTCACGGCGCTGAACCGCCGCATCGGGGCCGAGGATGCCGCGCTGGTTGCCGAACATGACCTGGTGCTGGACGGCACCGACAGCTTCGCCGCCCGCAGCGCGGTGAACGCGGCCTGCATCGCCGCCGGCGTGCCCTTGGTCGCCGGCGCCATCGCGCAATGGGAAGGGCAGGTGACGATCTGGGATCCGCGCCACGGCGCGCCCTGCATGGCCTGCATCTTTCCCGATGCCCCGGCCGCCGGCCTTGCGCCCGCCTGCGCCGAGGCGGGCGTCGTCGGCCCCTTGCCCGGCGTGATCGGCAGCCTGATGGCGCTGGAGGCGATCAAGCTGATCGCGCGGGCCGGCGAGCCCCTGCGCGGCCGGATGCTGATCTTCGACGGGCTTTATGGCGAAAACCGGCTGATGAAAATCGCGCGACGCGCCGATTGCCCCGCCTGCGGCTCTGGACATTTCCGCGCAGGCTGAAACACTCCCGGCCGGAAAAGGAGGCTCGCATGAACCCCGAACTGACGCATTGGACCGGCCCGCTGGGCCTGCCGCGTTTCGACCTGATCCGCGACGAGGATTTCGACCCGGCCTTCGACGCCTGCCTGAACATGGCCGAGGAGGCGGTCGAGACCATCGCCGCCAATCCCGCCCCGCCGAGCTTTGCCAACACCGTCGCCGCGCTCGAGACGGCCGAGGAGCCGCTGAACCGGCTCTGTGCCATCTTCTTCACCCTGGCCGGCGTCGATTCCAACCCGGCGCGCGAGGATCTGCAGCGCCGCATCGCCCCGCGCCTGGCCGCGCATGGCAGCAAGGTCAGCATGGACCCGCGGCTGTTCGACCGGGTCGAGGCGGTGATGCAGGACGCCGACGAGCTTGCGCCCGAGGACCGTCGCCTGACCGAGCTGACCCTGCGCGGGCTGCGCCGGGCGGGTGCCGGCCTGACCGGCGCGGCGCGCGAGCGCATGGCGGCAATCCGCGAGCGGCTGGCGGTGCTGTCGACCGATTTCGCCCAGAACGTGCTGGCGGATGAGCGCGACTTTGCCATGGGCGTGGCCGACGACCAGCTGGCCGGCCTGCCCGACTGGCTGGTCCGCGCCATGCGGGCGGCGGCGCGCGAACGCGGGATGCCGGGGCAGGTGGTGACGCTGAACCGCTCGCTGATCGTGCCCTTCCTGGAATATGCCGAAGATCGCGCCCTGCGCGAGGCGGCTTGGCGGGCCTGGGGCGCGCGCGGCTCGGGCGCAGGGGCCGGTGGGGCTGCGACCGACAACCGCCCCATCGCCGCCGAGATCCTGCAATTGCGGCACGAGCGCGCCCGGCTTCTGGGCTACGAGGATTTCGCCAGCTACAAGCTGGAGCCCGAGATGGCCCGCAGCGCCGAGAATGTCGAGGCGCTGCTGACCCAGGTCTGGGCGGCCGCCAAGACGCGGGCCGAGGCCGATGCCGAGCGCCTGACCGCCATGCTGCGCGAGGACGGCGTGAACGGCGCGCTGGAGCCCTGGGACTGGCGCTTCTATGCCGAGCGCCGGCGCAAGGCCGAACACGATCTCGACGAGGCCGAGGTCAAGCCCTACCTGACGCTGGAGGCGATGCTGGGCGCGGTCTTCGACACCGCGCAGCGCCTGTTCGGCATCGAGATGCGGGCATTCGACGCGCCGCTCTGGTCGCCCGATGCCCGTGCCTGGGAGGTGACGCGGGACGGCCGGCGCATGGCGGTCTTCGTCGGCGATTACTTCGCCCGGCCCGGCAAGCGGTCGGGGGCCTGGTGTTCGTCGCTGCAACAGCAGCACAAGATCGGCGAGGGACAGCGGCCGATCGTCACCAATGTCTGCAACTTTACCCCGCCCGAGGCCGCGGGCGCGCCGGCCTATCTGTCCTGGGACGATGCGCATACGCTGTTCCACGAATTCGGCCATGCGCTGCATCACATCCTGTCGGACGTGTCCTGGCCCTCGATCTCGGGCACCTCGGTGGCGCGGGATTTCGTCGAATTGCCCAGCCAGCTTTTCGAGCATTGGCTGGAACGGCCCGAGGTGCTGGACCGCCACGCCCGCCATGCCGAGACCGGGGCGCCGCTGCCCGCCGCGCTGCGCGACCGCATGCTGGCGGCCGGCAATGCCGACCAGGGCTTTGCCACCACCGAATACCTGGAAAGCGCGCTGGTGGACCTGGCCTTTCATCGCGGCGCGCCGCCCGCCGATCCGATGGCGCGGCAGGCCGAGGTGCTGGCGGAACTGGGCGCGCCCGCCGCGATCCCCATGCGCCATGCCACGCCGCATTTCGCGCATGTGTTTTCCGGCGACGGCTATTCTTCGGGCTATTACAGCTACATGTGGTCCGAGGTGATGGATGCCGACGCTTTCGCGGCCTTCCTGGAAAAGGGCGATCCCTTCGACGCGGAAACCGCGCGGCGGCTGGAGGAATGGATCCTCTCCAAGGGCGATTCCCTGCCGGCCGACGAGCTGTGGCTGAAGTTCCGCGGCCGGACCCCCGGCGTCGAGGCGCTGCTGAAGGGGCGTGGGCTTCTGCCCGAGGCCCGCTGACCGCCGCTTTCGCAAAGGCGCGATTCGCCGGGCAAGGGCTTGCGCGAATCCGCCGCCTCGTCGCGGTTCGGCGGCTTCCATGGCGGATTGCACAACCGCAGGAAATATGACCTGAGGGTTGGTCGCCGCCAGGTTGGCATCAACCCGTCTATTCCGGCAGGCGGGGTGCCAATTCCTTGATGGCCCGGCAGCCCCGGCCTATCCTTTCCAGGCAGTTTTTAGAAAGTAGGCGGTGATCTGTCCGGGAGGAAGGCATGCGGGTTTCCAATGCGGCCTCGATGAAAAGCGTCGATGAAGTGCCGATCGACAAGATGGGGCTTCGACATTATTTCGTCAATTACGAGAAATATATCGGCCCTCTTCGCATGCAGCCGCTGCGATTGCTGGAATTGGGAATAGCGCGCGGCGATTCGCTAAGACACTGGGAATCCTGGCTGCCGAATGCCAAGATCACCGGGCTGGACATCAAGCCCTGCGAGGCACGTTTCGAAAGCGGCCGGGTGCGCTGCTATGTCGGCGAACAGCAGGACAGGGCGGTTCTGGACCGGATGGCGGCGGAACGGGCGCCGCGGGGTTTCGACGTCATCATCGACGATGCCTCGCATGTGGGGCAATTGTCCCGCATCAGTTTCTGGCATCTTTTCGAAAACCATCTCAAGCCGGGCGGATATTACTTTATCGAGGATTGGGGCACCGGATACTGGCGGCAATATCCCGACGGCAAATCCTATCGCCCCCGGCCGCCCCGGCTTTCTCCCCGTGAAAGGCTGCTCGACAGGCTGCATCGTTCGGGGCTGGCGCAGGCGGTTTCCCCGCTGGGCAGGCTGACCGGCTGGATGCGCTGGAACCTGGTGCGGCGGCGGTTTCACGGCCATGACCGCGGCATGGTCGGCTTCGTCAAGGAACTGATCGACGAATGCGGGGCCGAGGACATGACCCATCCCGATTTCGGTGCCGGCACGCCGCGCGCCTCGCGCTTTGCCTGGATGCGCGTCTCGCTGGGCCATGTGGTGATCCGCAAGGCCGGCTGACCCGCCGGCGCGCGGGTCTCAGTCGCGGATCTCGTCCGGGTCGACGCCCCAGATCGTCGTCTTGGGCACCCAGCCCTTTTCCCCGCCGCCCGAGACCCGGCACCAGTCGATGCTGCATTCGTGCAGCCGGACGATGGCGCCGGCCTCGGCCCGCGCCACCACCTCGGCGCGCGGCTCGGGGCGGGCCAGCAGGTCCAGCATGTCCTTGGTCACGATGGCGGTGCGCACGCCCGACAGCAGCGAATAATGCACCCAGCCGCCGGCGCCGTCCTGATCCTCGACCCGGCGCCAATGGCCGAACTCGGCCACCACGCGCAAGGGCATGCCGGCATGGCGGAACACCCAGTCGATGCGATGCGACAGGCTGGGGCCGCGCCGGGCGTTGCCCTCGCCGCCCTTCAGGCTGACATAGCGCGGCAGCGGCAGGTTGGTGACAGAGCCGCGATTCGGGTCGCGCCGGCCGTCCTGGTGGCGGCTGATCGTCGCATCGGCGGACAGGCCGGGGATCTGCTTGGCGTCCAGCGTCTCGCCCGGATCGGTGGCTTGCGCCAGCGCCGCCGATCCCAAGCACGCCACCGTCGCCAGTATCGCGGCGCCAAGCCAGACCTGTCCTTGCTTCATCTGCCCGTCCTGCTTTTTCGGGGTCTTGTGCCTGCCCCGCATCGCGGGCACTTTGCCAAAAGCCGCCCGGCTTTGGAAGAGAGGAGCGACCATGCCCGCCGTTCATGCGACCGATCCGACCCGCTCGCGCCTTAAAGTTACCGTGACCCGGCGGCTGCCCGAGGCGGTCGAGACCCGGATGTCCGAGCTTTTCGACGTTTCGCTGAATGCCGACGACCACCGGATGAGTCGCGAGGAACTGGTGGCCGCCATGCGCGTCTCGGACGTGCTGGTGCCGACGATCACCGACCAGATCGACGCGGCCATGCTGGCCCAGGCCGGCGACAAGCTGAAGCTGATCGCCAATTACGGCGCGGGCGTGGACCATGTCGACGTGCATTCCGCCCGCCAGCGCGGCATCCTGGTCAGCAACACGCCGGGCGTGGTGACCGAGGACACCGCGGATGTGGTCATGGCGCTGATCCTGGGCGTCACCCGCCGCCTGCCCGAAGGCATGGCCGAGATGCAGGCCGGCCGCTGGCACGGCTGGTCGCCGACCGCGCATCTGGGCGGGCGGCTGGGCGGGCGGCGCCTTGGCATCCTGGGCATGGGCCGCATCGGCCAGGCGGTGGCGCGGCGGGCGAATGTCTTCGGCATGCAGGTGCATTACCACAACCGCCGCCGCCTGCGCCCCGAGATCGAGGCCGAGTTGCAGGCGACCTATTGGGAAAGCCTGGACCAGATGCTGGCGCGCATGGACATCGTCTCGGTGAACGCGCCGCATACCCCCTCGACCTTCCACCTGCTGAACGCGCGGCGGCTGAAGCTAATGAAGCCCTCGGCCGTGATCATCAACACCTCGCGCGGCGAGGTGATCGACGAGAATGCCTTGACCCGGATGCTGCGCGCGGGCGAGATCGCCGGTGCCGGCCTTGACGTCTTCGAGCATGGGCACGAGATCAACCCCCGCCTGCGCGAATTGCCCAATGTCGTGCTGCTGCCGCATATGGGCTCGGCCACCATCGAGGGGCGGGTCGAGATGGGCGAAAAAGTCATCATCAATATCAAGACCTTCGCCGATGGCCACCGGCCACCGGACCTGGTGGTGCCCTCGATGCTGTGACCCTGGCGCCCCGGTTTTCCGGGGCGTTTTGGCCTGACGGCCCGGATGTCTCATGTCGTTTCTTTGCCAGGATCGTGTCGGGGGGAACGGCAGTGCCGCGCGTCGCTCCGGCATTTGATCGGCGGGGAAGCCGGGGCAGGGGCTCGCCGTGAAAACCGCCGTGCTGGCCCTTGGGGTCGGAGGCGGTGCCGTGGGCTGCAGCATCGCGCTGCACCTGGCCCGCGCGGGGTGACGCTGCCGGTCGAGCGCGACGTGTTGACGGCCGATGCGCAATATTGCGCCGGGCATGTGCCCCGTCCGCGCCATCTGCGTCGCCTGTATGGGCGAACTGGGATCTGGTCGCGTTCGGCGGCCGTCTCCGGGAGCGGCGGGTCGCGAAAGGCATGGGCTGAAGTGGGTCGGCGGCGGGTGCAGAACTGGCCGCGGCAGGAAAGGGGCTATCGCGCCTCGGCCGCGATGCGGTGCCGCTCCGGGCTGGACCGCTTCGTCGATCTGGAGAAGGCATTCAACTGAGCAGGCGATGCCGGCAGGGGCTATCCGCCGCAAAGAGGTGATCCGGCTGAGCGGCCGCCTGACGCCTAACGCTGGGGCGCCAGGCGCCTTATGCGGCCGGCGAAAGGGTCGGGCGGCGGGTCGCGGGCCTTCGGCAAGTCCCTCGGCCTGGGCTATGTTCGCCCGGACCTGGCCCAGCCGGGCACGCTGTTAAGCGGCTATGCGGCGCGAGCTGTGGAGGCGGTCGTGACCGGGGACCGCTCCTATGGCCCGGAAAACAGGGCGATTCGCGTCGACGGCTGACCTGTTCCGCAGCCATGGCCTGCGAAGGCCAGGCCGGCCCATCTAGCGCAGCCCGGCCAGCCGCCGCTCCAGATCGTCCCGCAGCGCCACCCGCTCCTCGGGCGAAAGGAAGGCGCCCAGCTCGACCTCGCGCTGGCCGTCGGTCAGCACCAGGTAATCCTCGACCGGGCCGTTCTGGCGCAGGGCGGTGCGCACCCAATAGGGGTTGGTCTGCCAGACGCGGTCCGGCCGTCCGGGATCGCTGCGGGTCAGGATGAGGCGGTCGCGTCCGAACAGCATCACCTCATGCGCCGCGCCATAGCTGCGCGCGATGCCCTGCCACAGCCCCCAGACCGCCAGGGCGGCAAAGGGCAGGAGCCCCCAAAGCACCTTCGATCCGACCACTGCCAGCAGGGGCAGCGCCAGTCCCGCGGCGGTCAGCGAGATGACCCAGACGAAGCCCTGCCGGGACAGCGAGCGGTGCGGCCAGATCTCGAGCCGAAAGCAGACGGCCCCGGATTGCTCCGGGGCCGTGTCATGCCATGCATAGGGCATCGTTCAATGCGCGGGATCAATGCGCCTGTGCGCGATCCCAGTCCTCGCGCTTGGGCAGGGTCTCGAAGGTATGCTCGGGCGGCGGCGAGGGCAGGGTCCATTCCAGCGTGTCGGCATGCTCGTTCCAGTAGTTCGGCACGTTCACGCGCTTGCCGGCGAAGAGCGTGTAGAACACGATGCCGATGAAGAACAGGAAGGACGCGAAGGAGATATAGGCGCCGATCGAGGAGATGTTGTTCCAGTAGGCGAACTCGACCGGATAGTCGATGTAGCGGCGCGGCATGCCCTGGCGGCCCAGGAAGTGCTGCGGGAAGAAGATCAGGTTCGAGCCGATGAACATCATCCAGAAATGCAGCTTGCCGGCCCATTCCGGGTATTGCCGGCCCGACATCTTGCCGATCCAGTAATAGACCCCGGCAAAGATCGCAAAGACCGCGCCCAGCGACATCACATAGTGGAAGTGGGCGACGACGTAATAGGTGTCGTGGTAGACCCGGTCCAGCGGCGCCTGGCTCAGCACCACGCCGGTCACGCCGCCGACGGTGAACAGGAACAGGAAGCCGAAGGCCCAGAGCATCGGCGTCTTGAACTCGATCGAGCCGCCCCACATGGTCGCGATCCAGGAAAAGACCTTGATGCCGGTGGGCACGGCGATGGTCATGGTCGCCAGCATGAAATAGGCCTGCTGGGTCAGCGACAGGCCGGCGGTATACATGTGATGCGCCCAGACGACGAAGCCCAGGATGCCGATGGCCGCCATGGCCAGAACCATCGGCAGGTAGCCGAAGATCGGCTTGCGCGCGAAGGTCGAGATGACGTGGCTGATGATGCCGAAGCCCGGCAGGATGATGATATAGACTTCGGGGTGGCCGAAGAACCACAGGATATGCTGGTAAAGCACCGGATCGCCGCCGCCGGCCGGGTCGAAGAACTGGGTGCCGAAGTTGCGGTCCATCAGCAGCATGGTGATGGCGCCCGCCAGCACCGGCAGCGACAGCAGGATCAGCCAGGCGGTGATGAAGACCGACCAGGCGAACAGCGGCACCTTGAACAGCGTCATGCCCGGTGCGCGCATGTTGAGGAAGGTGGTGATGATGTTGATCGCGCCCAGGATCGAGCTGGCGCCCGAGACATGGACGGCAAAGATCGCCAGGTCCATGGAATAGCCGGCCTCGGTGGTCGAGAGCGGCGGATAGAGCACCCAGCCCACGCCCGAGCCCATCTGGTCGTTGCCGCCCGGCGCCAGCAGCGAGGCCACGCCCAGGGCCACGCCGCAGACATACATCCAGTAGCTGAGGTTGTTCAGCCGCGGGAAGGCCATGTCCGGGGCGCCGAGATGCAGCGGCATGAAATAGTTGCCGAAACCGCCAAACAGGGCCGGGATGACCACGAAGAACATCATCAGCACCCCGTGATAGGTGATCATGACGTTCCAAAGATGCCCGTTCGGCGTGCATTCCGCCGAGGCGTCGGCGATGAGGCGCGCGCCCTCGACGCACATGTATTGCACGCCGGGATGCTGCAATTCCATCCGCATATAGACGGTGAAGCAGACCGAGATCAGACCGACGATGCCGGCCGTGAACAGGTAAAGGATACCGATATCCTTGTGGTTTGTTGACATGAACCAGCGGGTGAAGAACCCGCGGGTGTCATGATGGTCACCGTGGCCGTGAACGGCTGCGTCTGCCATGCGTGGACTCCCTAGACATGCGGCTGGCCGGCCCAAGGGCCAGCGGACTCGCTAAGTTTCTAGCCCACATTCCTACCCCTCGCAATGCGAAGAAGGGACTAAAAGTCGCGCCCCTGCGCGGTTTTGCCGCAGGCAGGGGCGCGCCGTTCCGGGGGTCGCCGGTCAGTTCGCGGCGCCTTCGGCGGGGGCCGCCTCGGCACCCGCATCGGACGAGTGCTGGGCCAGGAAGGCGACCACGTCGGCCTGGTTCTTGCCGAGCTTGAAGGTCATCTTGGTCTTGGCGGCCGAATCGCCGGTCTTCTCGACCAGCCAGGGCTTGGGATCGGTGACGTATTCGATCAGGTCGGCCTCGGACCAGACCATGTCGGGGTTCTTTTCCGCCACTTCAAGGATGCCGTCGCCGTATTTGAAGCCTTCGACCGAGGCGATCTTGCGGCCGACGACGCCGTAGAGGTTCGGCCCGGTCTTGCCGCCCTTGACGATGTCGGTGCCGTCCGGTGCCTGGACCATGTGGCAGGCCTTGCACTTGTTGAATTCCTTCTCGCCTTTGGCGGCGTCGCCTTCCTGGGCCACGGCGGGCAGGGCGAGGGACAGGGCGGCGAGAGTGGCATAGATGCTGATCTTCATCGCGTTTCCTCTTGGGTAATCGCTTTTTCCGGGGGAGCGGACCTCTCCGCCTCCCGCCTTGACAGGGCTATCATGCGTCAAGCCGTCCGAACACCGGAAAAAGGTCGCAGGACGGTGAAGGGTGAATATGTCGCAGGGCGAAAATCAGCCGCCGAGCGGGGGGAAATTGCGCGCGAAGCTGCGGCGCAGCGCCAGGTCCAGATCGCCCATGCCGACGGGCAGGCCCATGTCCACCAGGCTGGTCACGCCATGGCCCTGGATGCCGCAGGGCACGATGCCGGCGTAATGGCCCAGGTCCGGCTCGACGTTGATCGAAATGCCGTGGAAGCTGACCCAGCGGCGCAGCTTGACGCCGATGGCGGCGATCTTGTCCTCGCGCATCGAGCCGTCGGGCAGCGGCGCCTTGTCGGGGCGCGCGATCCAGACGCCGACGCGGCCGTCGCGGATCTCGCCCTTGAGGTTGAACTCGGCCAGCGCGTCGATGACCCAGGATTCCAGGGCCTTGACGAAGGCGCGCACGTCGCGGCCGCGGCGGTTCAGATCCAGCATGACATAGACCACGCGCTGGCCCGGCCCGTGATAGGTGTATTGTCCGCCGCGGCCGACGGCATGCACGGGAAAGCGCGCCTCGAGCAGGTCGGCCGCGCGCGCCGAGGTGCCGGCGGTGTAGAGCGGCGGGTGCTCGACCAGCCAGACCAGCTCGTCCGCCCGGCCCTCGGCGACGGCGGCGGCGCGCGCCTCCATGAAGGCGACGGCTTCCAGATAATCGGTGAGGCCGGGGGCGGTGATCCATTCGGTCATGGGCGGTGAGATATTCCCGGCCGCGGGCCGTCGCAAGGGGGCGGGGGCGGTTCCGGCGGATCGGTTCGCGGTGGGGGCTGTCTGCCCCCACGCCCCCGAGGGTATTTCCGCAACGAAGAAGCGGGCAGATGACGAATCCGCGGGGCCGGATCATGAATCCGATGCAAGATCATTGTGCGGATGTTGAATTTCACTAAATGCCTGTCTGCGGCTATACAGCACATTTGATGAAACGCGCGGACCCTGGACCATGACCTTGCCCCTTTCCCCCGTCTTCGACGCCCTGCGCGCGGCTGCGCGCGAACGCATCCTGATCCTTGACGGCGCGATGGGGACGCAGATCCAGCAGCTTGGCCTGAAGGAGGCGGATTTCGCCGGCCATGGCACGGGCTGCGCCTGCGGCTGCCATCCGCCGGCGCCGGGCGAGCATCCGCAGCAGGGCAACAACGATCTGCTGAACCTGACCCAGCCCAAGGCGATCGAGGAGATCCACTATCGCTATGCCAAGGCGGGCGCGGATATCGTCGAGACCAACACCTTTTCCTCGACCACCATCGCGCAGGCCGACTATGGCATGCAGGCGGCGGCCTATGACCTGAACCTGCACGGCGCCCGCATCGCGCGGCAGGCGCTCGACCGCGCCACGGCCGAGGACGGGCGGGTGCGCTGGGTCGCCGGCGCGCTGGGGCCGACCAACCGCACCGCCTCGATCAGCCCGGACGTGAACAATCCCGGCTATCGCGCCGTCACCTTCGACGAGCTGCGCATCGCCTATGCCGAGCAGATCCGCGGGCTGATCGACGGCGGCGCCGACCTGATCCTGATCGAGACCATCTTCGACACGCTGAACGCCAAGGCCGCGATCTTCGCCTGCGAGGAGGTGTTCGAGGAAAAGGGCCAGCGCCTGCCGGTGATGATCTCGGGCACCATCACCGACCTTTCCGGCCGCACGCTGTCGGGCCAGACGCCGACCGCCTTCTGGCATTCCATGTCCCATGCCGCGCCGATCACCGTGGGCCTGAACTGCGCGCTTGGCGCCGCCGCCATGCGCCCGCACCTGGCCGAGCTTTCCGCCGTCGCCGACACGCTGATCTGCGCCTATCCCAACGCCGGCCTGCCCAACGAGATGGGCCAGTATGACGAATCGCCCGAGGAGATGGCGGCGCAGGTCGCCGAGTTCGCCCGCGAGGGGCTGGTGAACGTGGTGGGCGGCTGCTGCGGCTCGACGCCCGAGCATATCGCCGCCATCGCCCGCGCCGTGGCCGAGCTGCCGCCGCGCGAGATCCCCGAGATCGAGCCGCGCCTGCGCCTGTCGGGGCTGGAGCCCTTCGTCAAGACCGACGACATCCCCTTCATGAACGTGGGCGAGCGGACGAACGTCACCGGCTCGGCCCGGTTCCGCAAGCTCATCACCAATGGCGACTATGCCGCCGCGCTGGACGTGGCCCGCGACCAGGTGGAAAACGGCGCCCAGATCATCGACGTCAACATGGACGAGGGGCTGATCGATTCGAAGCAGGCGATGATCGACTACCTGAACCTGATCGCGGCCGAGCCGGACATCGCCCGCGTGCCGGTGATGATCGACAGCTCCAAATGGGAGGTGATCGAGGCCGGGCTGAAATGCGTCCAGGGCAAGGCGATCGTGAACTCGATCTCGCTGAAAGAGGGCGAGGAGAGCTTCCTGACCCAGGCCCGGCTTTGCCGCCGCTATGGCGCGGCCGTGGTGGTGATGGCCTTTGACGAGACCGGCCAGGCCGATACCGAGAACCGCAAGGTCGAGATCTGCTCGCGCGCCTATGACCTGTTGGTCAACAAGGTCGGCTTTCCGCCCCAGGACATCATCTTCGACCCGAACATCTTTGCCGTGGCGACCGGGATCGAGGAGCATGACAATTACGGCGTCGATTTCATCGGCGCGACCCGGCGCATCACCCAGGCCCTGCCGCATGTGCATGTCTCGGGCGGGGTCTCGAACCTTTCCTTCAGCTTCCGCGGCAACGAGCCGGTGCGCGAGGCGATGCATGCCGTGTTCCTGTATCACGCCATCCAGGCGGGGATGGACATGGGCATCGTCAACGCGGGCCAGCTTGCGGTCTATGACCAGATCGACGAGGGCCTGCGCGAGGCCTGCGAGGACGTGGTGCTGAACCGCAAGCCGAAAGCCGGCGGCACGGCGACCGAGAACATGCTGGAGATCGCCGAGCGGTTCCGCGGCGAAGGCGGGGCCAAGGCGCGCGAAAAGGATCTGACCTGGCGCACATGGCCGGTCGAGAAGCGGCTGGAACACGCCCTGGTCAACGGCATCACCGAATATATCGACGAGGACACCGAGCAGGCGCGACTGAATGCCGAACGCCCGCTGCATGTGATCGAAGGCCCGCTGATGGCGGGGATGAACGTCGTCGGCGACCTGTTCGGCGCCGGCAAGATGTTCCTGCCGCAGGTGGTGAAATCGGCCCGGGTGATGAAGCAAGCGGTCGCGCATCTGCTGCCCTATATGGAGGCCGAGAAGGCCGCGGCGGGCGGCGCGGGCGGTTCCTCCAGCGCCGGCAAGGTGCTGATGGCGACGGTCAAGGGCGATGTTCACGACATCGGCAAGAACATCGTCGGTGTCGTGCTGGCCTGCAACAATTACGAGATCATCGACCTGGGCGTGATGGTGCCCGCGACCAAGATCCTGGAAACCGCCAAGGCCGAGAAGGTGGACATCATCGGCCTGTCCGGCCTCATCACCCCGTCCCTGGACGAGATGGTGCATGTCGCGAGCGAGATGGAGCGCGAGGGTTTCGACATTCCGCTGCTGATCGGCGGGGCGACCACGAGCCGCGTGCATACGGCGGTCAAGATCCATCCGCGCTATGCGAAAGGGCAGGCGGTCTATGTCACCGATGCCAGCCGCGCGGTGGGGGTGGTGGGCAGCCTGCTCTCGGGCCAGAAGAACGCCTATGTCGAGACTATCCGCGCCGAATACATGGACGTGGCCAACAAGCACGCCCGCGCCGAGGCGGAAAAGAAGCGTCTGCCGCTGGCCTCGGCCCGCGACAATGGGCTGCGGGTCGACTGGTCGGGGTTCGAGGCCAAGGCGCCCGAGTTCCTGGGCCCGCGCGTGATCGAGGATTTCGACCTTGCCGAGATCGCGCGCTATATCGACTGGACCCCGTTCTTCCAGACCTGGGAGCTGAAGGGCGTCTATCCGCGCATCCTGGACGACGCAAAGCAGGGCGAGGTGGCGCGCCAGCTTTTCGCCGATGCGCAGGCCATGCTGAAGCGCATCATCGACGAGCAATGGTTCCGGCCGCGGGCGGTCGTCGGCTTCTGGCCGGCGAACCGGGTTGGCGACGACATCCGGCTTTTCACCGGCGAGGACCGGGCGGCGGAACTGGCGACGCTGCACACGCTGCGCCAGCAGGTCAGCAAGCGCGACGGCCGCCCGAACGTGGCGCTGGCCGATTTCGTCGCCCCCGAGGGGCATCGCGACTATGTCGGCGGCTTCGTGGTGACGGCGGGCGGCGAAGAGCAGCAGATCGCCGAGCGCTTCAAGGCCGCGCATGACGATTTCTCGGCCATCCTGGTGCAGGCCCTGGCCGACCGTTTCGCCGAGGCGCTGGCCGAGATGATGCACGAGCGGGTGCGCCGGCAATACTGGGGCTATTCCGACGAAAGCTTTGCCCCCGAGGAACTGATCGCCGAGCCCTACAAGGGCATCCGCCCGGCGCCAGGCTATCCCGCCCAGCCCGACCACACGGAAAAGGTCACGCTGTTCAGGCTGCTGGACGCGACTGCGGCGACGGGGGTCGAGCTGACCGAGTCGATGGCGATGTGGCCCGGCGCCTCGGTCTCGGGCCTCTATATCGGCCATCCCGAGGCTTATTACTTCGGCGTCGCCAAGGTCGAGCATGACCAGGTCCTGGACTATGCCGACCGCAAGGGGATGGCGGTGCGCGAGGTCGAGCGCTGGCTGGCGCCGATCCTGAACTACACCCCGCAGGCGGCGGTCGCGGCCGAGTGAAAAAAATTCGCGCGGCGGGTGAAAAAAATGCCCTTTTCATCCGCCGCGCAAGCGTCTATGAGACGCGAGCCTACGAAAGTGCGGTCGTGGCGGAATTGGTAGACGCGCAGCGTTGAGGTCGCTGTTCCTTAACCGGAGTGGAAGTTCGAGTCTTCTCGACCGCACCATTTTCATCCCCTGAAAATCTGGAAGAAACCGTCGCGGCATCGTGGCGATTCATGGTTGGCGGCTGGCGCGTCACCGCCTGGCCTTGGCTCAAGGCCGCCCTGATCCGCCAAGCGGCGCCAGCCGGGGTAGAAGGCCAGCCATCTGCCGTGATGCATACTTACGCAAAATGGACAATAATGCCGCTTTCTCTGTCGGAAAGCGCCTTATCTCTTGGCGTATTTCTGCGCTTTTCGGGCATTTTCATCGGCCGGATACCCTCTTTCACCTTGGAAAATACGGGGCTATGGCAGGGTTTCCATGAAATACTGTCGAAACGCTCGGCTACCGAGGAATACCTTTTAATCAGACAAAATAGACAATAAAGCCTTCTCACTTTGTTGAGAGGTTTCCCATGATCGGACGTGTTTTTGCGCTTTGCGCGGCCTTTTCTCTGGCAGGCTGCGCCACCATCACCCGCGGGACGAAGGACGTGCTTGTCGTCAATTCGACCCCCGGCGGGGCCCAGGTCAGGCTCAGCGACGGGCAGACCTGCGAGAATACCCCCTGCAGCTTCAAGGTTCCGCGCAAGTCGGAGCTGAACGTCGCGGTGACGAAGGACCGCTGCAAGCCGCAGCAGGTCCGCGTGACCAACCGCGTGGCCGGCGGCGGCGGCGCGGCGATGGCCGGCAACGTGCTGGTCGGCGGGATCATCGGCGCGGGCGTCGACGCCTCTTCGGGGGCGATGCTGGAACTGGTGCCGAACCCGGTCAACGTGCAGCTTGAATGCCGCTGAGCCATCGGCCCGGCCGATGCGCGAGGCCCGCCGGACATCGGCGGGCTTTTCCATGCGCCGCGCGCCGCCCCGCAAGGGCGGGCTTGTCGTCGCAGCCCGGTCCTTTCGCGAAGCGGCGGGGGAAATCACGCGCCCCAGGGGCCTGCCCAGCGGGACGGCCGGCTTTTCCGGCGTTTCGCGGCGGGTTTGCTGTTCCCTTCGCCGCCCGCTTGCGCCTAGTCTCTGCCCGAAGAAGGGGAGAGTTTCCATGTCCGAGAATTGGGGTTTCGACACCACCGCCATCCATGCAGGCAGCGCGCCCGACCCGGCGACCGGGGCGCGGCAGGTGCCGATCTATCAGACCACGGCCTATGTCTTTCAGGACGCCGCCCATGCCGCGCGGCTCTTTGGCCTGCAAGAGGTCGGCTATATCTATTCCCGCCTGACCAACCCCACGGTGGCCGCGCTGCAGGCGCGGGTGGCCGAGCTGGAGGGCGGGGCCGGCGCGGTCTGCTGTTCCTCGGGGCATGCGGCGCAGATCATGGCGCTGTTCCCGCTGATGGGGCCGGGCCGGAACCTGATCGCCTCGACCCGGCTTTACGGCGGCACCATCACCCAGTTCAGCCAGACCATCAAGCGTTTCGGCTGGTCGTGCAAATTCGTGGACCTGGACGACCTGGACGCGCTGCGCGCCGCCATCGACGACGACACCCGCGCCATCTTCTGCGAATCGATCAGCAATCCGGGCGGCTATGTCACCGACATCCCGGCGGTGGCGAAGGTCGCGGAGCAGGCCGGCCTGCCGCTGATCGTCGACAACACCCTGGCCACGCCCTGGCTGTGCAAGCCCATCGAACTGGGCGCGACGCTGGTGGTCCACAGCCTGACCAAATACATGACCGGCAACGGCACGGTGACGGGCGGGGCCATCGTCGATTCGGGCCGGTTCGACTGGTCGGCCTCGGACAAGTTCCCCAGCCTGTCCCAGCCCGAGCCCGCCTATCACGGGCTGAAGTTCCACGAAACCTTCGGCGCGCTGGCCTATACCTTCCACGGCATCGCCATCGGGCTGCGCGACCTGGGCATGACCATGAACCCGCAGGCCGCGCATTACACGCTGATGGGGATCGAGACCCTGGGCCTGCGCATGGCCCGCCATGTCGAGAACGCGCTCGAGGTCGCGGAATGGCTGGAAAACGACCCGCGCGTGACCTCGGTCACCTATGCCGGCCTTGCCTCGTCGCCCTGGAACGAGACGGCGCGGCGGGTCTATCCCAAGGGGGCGGGGGCGCTGTTCACCTTTGCGATCAAGGGGGGCTACGACGCGGCGGTGAAGCTGGTGGATAACCTCAAGCTCTTCAGCCATGTGGCGAACCTGGGCGATGCGCGCTCGCTGGTGATCCATTCCGCCTCGACCACGCACAGCCAGCTGACCGACGAGCAGAAGATCGCGGCCGGCGCCGGGCCGGACGTGGTGCGGCTTTCGATCGGGATCGAGGACGCGGCCGACATCATCGCCGACCTGGACCAGGCGCTGGCGGCCGCCACGGCCTGAACCGGAAAGGGCGGCGCATCGTTGCGCCGCCCGTCGGGGGATCAGTTCGCCGGAGCCTCGACCGGGGGCTCCTCGGGTGCGATTTCTCCCTCGGGTGTGATTTCACCTTCGGGCGGCTCGCCGCCTTGCGGCGCATCGGCCGGGCGCATGGCGAAGACCGCGGTGACATCGGCGCTGACGGCCAACTCGCCCGCCTCGATGGGCGTATCGGCCGAGCCGGCCGCCTGGGCGCGCATGGCCATCATCGGGCGCGGCCCGCCGCCCGTCGGTGCCTCGGAAAGCGAGATCAGCCGGCCAAGCCGCATCCCCGCCGCCTCGGCCATCACCTCGGCGCGGCGGCGCGCCTCGGCCACGGCCTCGGTGCGGGCCTGGTCCTCGGCCTCGGCCATGTCCTCGCGCGAAAACGCGATGCCGCTGATCTCGTTGGCGCCCGAGGCGACCAGCTTGTCCAGCACCGCGCCCAGCCCGGCGATGTCGCGCACCCGCACGGTCACGCTGTTCTGCGCGCCATAGCCGGTCAGCTTCGGCGGCTGGCCCTGGTCCGAGTAATCCATGACCGGCGACAGGTTCAGCCCCGAGGTCTGGATGTCGCGCGCCTCGATCCCCTCGGCCTTCAGCGTCTCGATGACCTTGGCCTGCTGCTCGGCGTTCTGCGTCATCGCCTCGGCCGCGGTGGCGGCGCGGGTGCTGACGCCCAGGGTGATCGTGGCCATGTCGGGCTGGATCGTGGCATGGCCGGTGCCGGTCACGGTCAGCTTGGCGAAGGGGGCTGCATGTTTCATCATGTGATGTCCCATCTGCGCGGGCGGCGGCGGCGCGTCGGCCGGGGCGGTCTGGGCCAGCAGCGGGCCGGCGCCCAGAACGATCAGCGTCGTGGCGGCCAGCAGGGGTCGGAATCGGGGCATCGGGTCTTACTCCTTGGCGCATCGGGTGCTTTGCCCTTGCGCGGTTGTCTTCACGAGCCCCCATAACGCCGCAAATGCGTTCCGGGATGCGTCACAATCCGGTGTTCGGCTTTTCACGGATCGCGTTCTGGGCTAGTTCAGAACCATCAATCACGAAGATGCGTCCGGGACAGCCCAGGGCGCCCGGAACCGAAAGCAAAGCCTGTCGATGTCGCTTGATTCCGTCACCGAATACGCACTCTCCTTCAGCGAGGATGCCGTGCATCTGGAACGTCGCGAGCGGGGCCCGCAGGGGCAGGACGGCGTCGCGCCGGGGGCTTGGCGGCATCTGGGCTCGGTCGATTTCGCCTCGCCCGACTTTCACGACGCGCTGGCGCGGCTGCGCGCCATGGCCACCGGGGACGAGGCGGTGCTGCCCGTCGTGCTGATCATTCCCGACGACCAGATCCTCTACACGACGCTGACGGTCGCGCCGGGTGCGGATCGCGACCATGCGGTGGGCCGCGCGCTGGACGGGCTGACCCCCTATGCGATCGAGGATCTGGCCTTCGACTGGCAGGGCGAGGGCGACAGCGTCCGCGTCGCCGCCGTGGCCCGCCAGACCCTGCGCGAGGCCGGCGATTTCGCCCGGCAATACGGGTTCGAAGGGCGGGGATACTGCGCCGCGCCGGCCGCGGGACTTTATCCGGGCGAGCCGGTCTTCGTGCTGGAGGCGGCGCCGCGCAGCCGCCCGCAGGTCGATCCGGCGCAGGCCGGCGTGACGGCCTCGGCGCTGCTGATCGAGGAGGAGCCGGCCGAAACCCAGGACGCGCTGGATCTCGACGGCGACGGTTCCGAGGCGCCGGAGGATGCGGCGGAAAATGCGCCCGAGCCGGCAGCTGACGGGGAGGCCGGCGAAGATCCGGCCCCGCAGGCGGAGCCGGGCGAGAGGGTCGGGTTTTCCGAGGAAGCTGCGGTATTCATCGGAAATAAAAGCGAAAAATCTGAGGAAACTGAGGGGGCTGATCCGGCCTCGACCCCTGAGGAGGCCGCCCCAGCGGAAAACGATGTTTCCGAGGCGCTCGAAGCGGCAGAGCCGGACCAGCCTGACGCGGTTATACCGGAGGCCGGACCCGGCGCGCGGCCCGAAGCCGTGCCGCAGGCAGGCGCCGCGCTGAACCCGCGGGCCCGCGCCGTGCATGAACGCGCGGCCGATGCCCGCCGTGCCCCCCGACCGGCGGGCGCCGCCCCGGCCCAGCCCCGCCGTCCCGGCGAACGGGGCGGGCTTTCTGGGCTGATCGCCATGCTGGGCGCGCTGGTCGTCGGGCTGATCCTGATCTGGGCCTTCCTGGTGCCGGACCGGCAGGAGGCGCAGCTTGCCGCAGCCGCCCCGGCCGAGCAGGTGCCGGCGGCCGCCGCCCCGGCCGAACCCGAACCCGCGCCGGAACCCGCACTGGAACCCACGCCCGCACCGACCGCTTCTCCGTCGGCCGCGACCGAGCCCGCCCCGGCAGAGGCTGCGCCTGAGCCAGCGTCCCAGCCCGCGCCTGCCCCGGCGCCGGAGCAGCGCGCGGCGGCCGAGCCTGCAGCCGCGCCGCTTTCGGCCCTGACCGAGGAGGAACGGCGCCGGGTCATGGTCGCTGCTGCGGCGGTCGCAGCTGCCGTGGTGCCGCCCGCGGCGCAGAACGCCGCGCCAGCAGCGGCGCCGGAGCCCGCCGCGCCCGCGCCGGACGACGCCCCGGCCAGCGCCGCCCAGGCCGCCACGCTGCCCGCCGCGACCTCGGCCCCCGCTGCCGCGCCGCCCCGGCCCGCGCCGGTCGCCGCCGGGCTGACCAGTTCGGCCCGGCCGCAGCTTGCGCCGCGCCGCAGCACGCCGCAGACCTCGGCGCCGCGGGCCGATACCGCGCCGCGCGTGCCCTCGAACCCGCTGCCCTATGAGGCCAGCCAGTCCCGCGCCCAGCCCGTCGGCAGCGCGCGGCCGCCCGGACGCAGCCGCGCCGCGCCGCCCGCCGCCGCCCCGACGTCGACGCCGGCGCCGACACCGGCCCCGGTGCAGGAGCCCGCCGTCCAACCCGTCGCCGCGACCGGCAATGCGATGCTGCGCGGCTCGGCCCGGCCGCCGTCGCGCCCCGAGGGCTCGACCCCGGAGGTTCCGGGCGCGGGCCTGTCTGCCGACGACCTGACCCCGGCCGAACAGGGGCATCTGCGCGACCTTATCCGCGATCTCGGCCGCGATGGGCTGGTCGTGCAGCAATCCCCGCCCCGCGGCGAGCGGCTGGCGCAGGCGCGGCCGCAGCGCAAGCCCGGTTCGGCCAGCGATGCCGTCAGCCCATCGGCCATCGACGCCGCGGTGAGATCGGCGACCACGCCGCCACCAGACAAGCCCGACCATGTCGAAAGCGCCGCCGCGCCCGCCCAGGATTCGGGCGGGCTTTTGCGTGGCTCGGCCCGTCCCCGCGCCCGTCCTGGCGCGTCGGCCGTCGCCTCGGCCGGCGGCGGGGTTTCGGACGGGGCGGTCGAGGCCGCCATCTCGGCCGCGGTCGCGGCTTCGCCCGCCACGCCGGGCGGGGTGCGGCTTTCGGCGCTGGCTTCCTCGCCCCTGCCGCCCCGGCGCGGCGAGCGCGCAGCCCCCGATGCGGCACCGACGGCCGAGGCCCCGGCCGCTGCGCCCGCGGCCGCGCCCGGACCCAGCGAGGCCGAACTGGCCGCCCGCCGCAAGCTTGACGAGCAATTGCAGGCCCAGGCCGAGGCGCGCATCCGCGCCCGCGCCGCCGCCGACGCCAAGGCCGAGGCCGAGGCCCGCGCCCAGGCCGAGGCCCGCGCCCGCGCCCAGGCCGCAGCCGAGGAACGGGCCGCCCGCGCCCAACGCCAGGACTACAAGCCGCCCGAGATCGACAACGAGCCCGAGATCGCCGCCAACGCCTTGCCCAAGGGCGCGACCTCGGCCTCGGTGGCCAAGGCCGCGACCCAGGCGCGCGGCATCGACATGGGCCGCACCACGGTCATCGGCATCATCGGCGCCGGCAAGGCCAGCCGCGCGCTGATCCGGCTGCGCAGCGGCAAGGTGGTGACGGTCCGGCTGGGCGACCGCATCGACGGCGGCACGATCAATTCCATCGGCGACGGACGGCTGACCTATGTCAAGGCGGGCCGCACCCATGAATTGCGGATGCTGGACGGGCGCTGACCAAGGTTTCCTGCCGATCGCCTGGCCATTGCCCGAGCGGCGGGACGATCCCCCCGCGGGTCGCCCTGCGAGAGACCGGCGCATCTGCCTGTGGGAAGCCTTCGTGAGTTGCATCCTGCGCGCGGGTCGCCCCAATGGCGGTTGCCAGAATGCCCAGCCTCTGCTGGGGTCGTATCCGACATGGGGGGCGGTCGCCCCGCGTCTATCGCAATCATCACCGTCAACGCGGCCGGGCATTCCCGCCGAGGCGGTTGCCGGATGCGGCCAATCCGTGCCGGGGCCGGCGCGAATCGCCTGCCGGTCTAGCCGTTCCGGCGCAGCACCTGCCCGGCGAGATAAAGCGAGCCGCAGATCAGGATGCGCGCGCCGGGGTGATCCGCGGCAATGCGGCCGACCGCCGCCAGCGCATCCGGAGCGGTGCTGGCCACAAGCCCCACCGAGGTTGCGGCTGCGGCGGTGTCCTCGGCCGGCAGGGTGTTCGGCTCGCCGGGGATCGCCACGGCGGTCAGGCTGTGCGCCACCCCGGCCAGCGGCCGCATGTAGCCCGCCACGTCCTTGGTGTTCAGCATGCCGCAGACCAGATGCGTCGGCCGGCGCGGCAGGGCGGCCAGCGTCGCCGCCACCGCCTCGCCCCCGGCCGGGTTGTGGCCGCCGTCGAGCCAAAGCTCGCAGGCCCCCGCCGCCTCGACCAGCGGGCCATGGCCCAGGCGCTGCATGCGCGCGGGCCATTCGGCCTCGGTCACGGCGGCGCGGGCCTCGATGCGGCCGAATCCCAGTTCGCGCAGCGCGGCGATGGCGGTGCCGGCGTTCACGATCTGATGCGGGCCGGGCAGGACGGGCAGGGGCAGGTCCATCAGCCCGTGTTCGTCCTGGTAGACCAGGCTGTCGCCTTCGCGCCGGCTGTCCCAGTCCTGCCGGCCGATGCGCAGCGGCGCGAACAGCCGCTCGGCCTTCTGCTCGATCACCTCGCGGGCGACGGCCTCCTGCGGGGCGACGATGCAGGGCACGCGGCGCTTCATGATCCCGGCCTTTTCGCCGGCGATCTCGGCCAGCGTCTCGCCCAGGTATTGCGTATGGTCGATGCTGATGGGGGTGATGACGGTCAGGGCCGGCGCCTCGATCACGTTGGTCGCGTCCAGCCGGCCGCCCAGGCCCACTTCCAGCAGCGTGTAATCCGCCGGCGTTCGCGAGAAGGCCAGGAAGGCCGCCGCGGTGGTGATCTCGAAGAAGGTGATCGGCGCGCCGGCGTTCGCGGCCTCGCATTCCTCGAGCGCCGCGGCCAGGTCGGCCTCCGAGATCAACTCCCCGGCCAGCCGGATGCGCTCGTGGAACTGCGCCAGATGCGGCGAGGTATAAGCATGGACGCGCTTGCCGGCCGATTCCAGCCCGGCGCGGATCATCGCCTGGGTCGAGCCCTTGCCGTTGGTCCCGGCGATGTGGATCGCGGGCGGGATGCTGCGCTCCGGGTTGCCCAGGGCGGCAAGGATGCGGTGCATCCGGTCCAGCGACAGGTCGATGACCTTGGGATGCAGCTGCATGAGCCGCGCGAGAATGGCGTCGGAGGAGGTCATCGCGATGTCGTCCGGCCTAGGCGGAGGCGTTGTCGGCGGCGTTTTCGGGGCGCGGTGCGGCGATGGTGCCGGGCGCGGGCAGGTCGCCCACCACCGGCGCGGGCAGGCCGCCCAGCATGCGCAGGATCGAGATCAGCTCTTCGCGCAGCTTCTTGCGATGCGTCACCCGGTCCAGCATGCCGTGTTCCAGCAGGTATTCGGCGCGCTGGAAGCCCTCGGGCAGCTTTTCGCGGATGGTCTGCTCGATCACGCGCGGGCCGGCAAAGCAGATCAGCGCGTTCGGTTCCGAGATCTGGATGTCGCCCAGCATGGCATAGCTGGCGGTCACGCCGCCGGTGGTCGGATGGGTCAGCACGACGATATAGGGCAGCCGCGCCTCTTTCAGCATCTCGACGGCGACGGTGGTGCGGGGCATCTGCATCAGCGACAGGATGCCTTCCTGCATGCGCGCGCCGCCGGCGGCCGAGAACAGCACCAGGGGCCGCTTGAGCTTTACCGCGCGTTCGGCGGCGGCGATGATGGCATTGCCGACATACATGCCCATCGAGCCGCCCATGAAGGAAAAGTCCTGCGCGGCGGCGACGATGGGGGTGCGGCCGATCTCGCCCTCGGCGACCAGCATCGCCTCTTTCTCGCCGGTGGACTTCTGCGCGGCCTTCATGCGGTCGGGGTATTTCTTCTGGTCGCGGAAGCCCAGCGGGTCGGCGACCGGCTCGGGCACCTTGACCTCGACGAAGACGCCGCCGTCGAAGAGCGCGGCAAAGCGGCCGCGCGGGCTGATCGCCAGGTGATGGTCGCAATTCGTGCAGACGTTCAGGTTGTCCGACAATTCGCGGTGGAACAGCATGGTCCCGCATTCCGGGCATTTGGTCCACAGGTTCTCGGGCACCTCGCGGCGCGAGAACAGCGAATTGATGCGCGGACGGACATAATTGGTGATCCAGTTCATCGGCGGCCCCCTGCGCTGCGTTCTGGGCTCAGATATGCAAAGCGGTGCCGAATTGCAATTCCGCGCTGTCCGGGCTTTCATGGCGGCATGTGGACCGAAGCCCTTGTGTTCATGCATTACGCAGCCGCGCTGGCCGTTTCGGTGCGCGTGCTGCTGCGTCCGCGGCTTGAGCCGACGGTCCGCCTGTCCTGGATCCTGGTGATCGAGCTGGTGCCGCTGGTCGGCATCCTGGCCTATGTGCTGTTCGGCGAGATCCGCATGCGCGGCGCCGAGGTCGAGACCATGGCCAATGTCCGCTCGCGCCTGTCCGGCCTGTGGCAGTCCAGCCCCGAAGAGCTGAAGGTGCTGCCCGATTTCGCCGAGCCGGTCATCAAGGCGAATCGCGCCACCACCGGCTTTGCCGCGGTGGCCGGCAACCGCGCCGCGCTGCTGCCCGAGGACGACAGCGCCATCGCCGCGCTGGTCGAGGCGATCGACGGCGCGACCGAGCATGTCCACATGCTGTTCTATATCTGGCTCGACGATCCCTCGGGGCGGTCGGTGGCCGAGGCGGCGATCCGCGCCGCCGGGCGCGGCGTCAAGGTGCGGGCGATCATCGACGCCTTCGGCTCGCGCGCCTTCGGCCGGTCCGAATCCTGGTCGCGGATGAAGGCGGCGGGGGTCGAATGCGTCGAGGCGCTGCCGCTGAGCATCCCGGTGATCGGCGGGCTGTTCCAGCGCATGGACCTGCGCAACCACCGCAAGATCGTGGTGATCGACCATGTGCTGGGCTTTACCGGCAGCCGCAACTGCTCGGACCGGGCCTTTGCCATCAAGCCGCGCTATGCGCCCTGGATCGACGTCTTCCTGGCCATCGAGGGGCCGGTGGTGCGGCAGATGCAGGCGGTCTTCCTGCAGGACTGGATGAGCTATACCGGCGAGGACCTGGGCGAGATGCTGCGCATGACCCGCCCCGTCACCGCGCCGGGCGAGGTGGCGCAGGTCGTCGCCACCGGGCCGGACGAGCGCCAGGGCTCGCTGTCGGATTGCATGGTGACGATGATCCATGCCGCGCGCGAGCGGCTGGTGATCACGACGCCCTATTACGTGCCCGACGCCTCGCTTGATTCGGCGATCCGCACGGCGGCGCGGCGGGGCGTGGACGTGACCGTGATCCTGCCCGAGCGCAACGATTCGCTGGTGGTGCAGGCCACGTCTGAGGGGTTCTATTACGGGCTGGTTTCGGCCGGGGTCAGGCTGATGCTGTTCCAGGGCGGGCTCTTGCATTCCAAGATCATCACCGCCGACGGGCGCATGGCCATGCTGGGCAGCGCCAACATGGACCGCCGCAGCTTCGAGCTGAACTACGAGATGAACATGCTGTTCCTGGGCGGCGACATCACCGAGCGGCTGGACGAACGCCAGCAGGGCTATATCGACCGCGCCCGGCCGATCGCGCTGGAGGACATCCGCGGCTGGTCGGTCCGGCGCCGGCTGCGCAACAATCTTCTGGCGCTGGCGGCGCCGATCCTGTGACGGAGGACGCGATGACGGACCGCAGCAAGGACAAGATCGTGGACGGCGCCGCCGCGCTGTCGCCGGAGGAATTGCGCAAGGCGCTGGCCGACCTGCCCGAGTGGTGCATGGCCGAGGACGGCAAGTCGATCCAGCGCGAATGGCGCTTCAAGAACTTCAGGCAGGCGGCGCAGCTGGCCAACCTGGCCGCCTGGCAGGCCGAGGCCGCCGGGCACCATCCCGACATCGTCTTTGGCTGGGGCCATGCCCGCGTCACCTATGCCACCCATTCGGCCGGGGGCGTGACCATGAACGACCTGATCATGGCCGCCCGGCTGGACGCGGCCCTGGGCTGAGGGCAGGCGGCAGCCCCTTGCTCCGCGGGCGGGCTGGGCCTATCCAGAATCCAGCCGGAGGATGCAGCCATGAAGAACAGCCGTTTCGACAAGTCGACCCTGCCCAGTCGCCATGTCACCGAGGGGCCGGCCCGCGCGCCGCATCGCAGCTATTTCTATGCCATGGGCATCTCGGACGAAGAGATCCATTCACCCTGGGTGGGGGTGGCGACCTGCTGGAACGAGGCCGCGCCCTGCAATATCGCGCTGGCCCGCCAGGCCCAGTCGGTCAAGCAGGGCGTCAAGAAGGGCGGCGGCTGCCCGCGCGAGTTCACCACCATCACCGTCACCGACGGCATCGCCATGGGGCACGAGGGGATGCGCTCGAGCCTTGCCTCGCGCGATGCCATCGCCGACACGGTCGAACTGACCATGCGCGGGCATTGCTATGACGCGCTGGTCGGGCTGGCGGGCTGCGACAAGTCGCTGCCGGGCATGATGATGGCCATGGTGCGGCTGAACGTGCCCAGCGTCTTCATCTATGGCGGCTCGATCCTGCCGGGCAAGCTGGACGGGCGCGACGTGGTGGTCCAGGACGTGTTCGAGGCCGTGGGCCAGCACGCCGCCGGCAAGATGACCGATGCCGAGCTGGAGATCCTGGAGCGCGTGGCCTGTCCCTCGGCCGGGGCCTGCGGCGGGCAATATACCGCCAACACCATGGCTTGCGTCAGCGAGGCCATCGGGCTGGCGCTGATGAACAGTTCGGGCGCGCCGGCGCCCTACGAATCGCGCGATCAATACGGGCTCGCCTCGGGCGAGGCGGTGATGGCGCTGATCGAGAGGAACATCCGCGCCCGCGACGTGGTGACGCGCAAGTCGCTGGAAAACGCGGCGCGGGTGGTGGCCTGCACCGGCGGCTCCACCAATGCCGGGCTGCACCTGCCCGCCATCGCGCATGAGGCGGGCATCCCATTCGACCTGTTCGACGTCTGCGACATCTTTCGCGACACCCCCTATTTCGTGAACCTGCGCCCCGGCGGCGATTACGTCGCCAAGGATATGTTCGAGGCCGGCGGCGTGCCGGTGGTCATGCGCGAGCTGCGCCGCGCCGGGCTGATCCACGAGGATTGCCTGACCGCCTCGGGGCGCAGCATGGGCGAGGAACTGGACCTTGTCGCGCGCGAGATCGACGGCAAGGTCATCCATCCGGTGACGGCGCCGCTGTCGCGGACCGGCGGCGTGGTCGGGCTGCGCGGCAACCTGGCACCCGACGGCGCCATCGTGAAGGTCGCGGGCATGGCGCCCGAGCATCAGGTCTTTACCGGCCCCGCCCGCGTCTTCGAATCCGAGGAAGAGGCCTTTGATGCCGTTACCCGCCGCGACTATGCCGAGGGCTGCGTGATCGTCATCCGCAACGAGGGCCCGGCCGGCGGCCCCGGCATGCGCGAGATGCTGGCGACCACCGCGGCGCTGTCGGGGCAGGGCATGGGCAAGAAGGTGGCGCTGATCACCGACGGGCGGTTTTCCGGCGCGACGCGCGGCTTCTGCGTCGGCCATGTCGGCCCCGAGGCGGCGCATGGCGGCCCCATCGCGCTGCTGCGCGACGGCGACATGATCACCATCGACGCGATCCGGGGCGAGATTTCCGTGGCGCTGAGCGACGAGGAACTGGCGCAACGCCGCGCCGCATGGGCCGGGCCGCGCAAGACGGATTATGCCTCGGGCGCGCTGTGGAAATACGCCCAGCTGGTCGGCAAGGCTCGCTACGGCGCCGTGACCCATCCGGGTGCGGCCGCCGAAACCCACGTCTACATGGATCAGTGACAGGCGGACGCATGGCAATACGCCCTGGTAAATGGCTTGAACGCAAGACCCGAGAGCGGGCTGCACGGCAATGGACGGCCTTGGCCGGGGGCGTCGAGACGCTGCCCGCCGCCCGCCTGCGCCACCTGCGCGAGGAGGCGCGCGCGCTGCGCGGCAGCCTCGACCGCTTCCTGATCGGCGCCGACCGCCGCGCGGCGCGTTCGCGTGCGGCGCTGGATGCGCTGCACCTGCCTGGCGGCACCGACTGGCGCTGGCGCCCCGGCTTCATGGCCGGGCAGGTCACGCCGCGCGGGCTGGCCGGGCCCGAGACCGGCGACCGGCTGGGCGAGGGGGCGGCGGTCTGGCACGACTGCCCCGAACGTGCGCTGATCCTGGAACAACTGCCCAATGGCGGCGCGACCGACCTGTCACCCTTTGGCATGCGGCTCGAGGTGTTCGGCTTTGCCGGCAGCTTCCTGTCGCTGTCCATCGACCTGCCCGAAAGCGCGTTGCAGGGCCTGACCCGCAGCCATGTCCTGCGGCTGGAGACCGGCATCATCGCCGAGCGCGCGCTGGAGGTCTATGCCCGGCTGAACATCGGCCATGGCCCGAACACCGACCAGGCCACGCTGCAACTGCGCCGCTTCGAGCCGGGCCATTACAGCCGGCAGGTGACCGAGTTCGACCTTGCCTATACCCCGATGAACGAGAAGCGGCTGGAAAAGATCTGGCTGGACCTGATTTTCGAGGCGCCCCGCATGAATGCGGTCGAGATCCGCGAGTTGTTCTTCTCGCGCCACCTGCGGGCCCAGTTCTGACCCTGGTTCTGACCAAGGAATGTTTTAATGAGTGAATTTGAATCCCTGGGGCTGAAAAGCGGGATCTGGCAGGGGGTGATCCACCGCGACGCCCAGCCGGGCCGGCTGGTGCTGGTGCATATGGGCAGCCGCGTGGCCGAGGCCCGGCTGACCGCCGAAGCACCCGGCCGCTGGCGCGTCGCCGCAGCGATCCCGGTCGAGCGGCTGTCGGAGGGCGCGCAAAGCTTCCTTCTGGTCGAGGACGGGGGCGCCGAGGGCGAGCCGCCCCGGCCCGGCGCCCGCCGCCTGGCCAGCCTGACCCTGGTCGCGGGCGAGATCCTGGACGGCGACCTGCATGCCGAGCTGAGCCTGATGCGCGGCGAGTTGGAACTGCTCAAGAAGGAATTGCGCCGCCTGGCGGCCGCGCCGGCCTGAGCGCCGGCTTCAGTCCTTGCTCCAATAGCCGTAGCCGCCGAGTTCCGCAAAGCCCAGCCGGTCATAGGCCGCGCGGGCGCCGGTATTGGCGCGGCCGACCGCCAGCGCCAGCCGGGTTGCGCCCTGCGCCTCGGCCCAGGTCGCCGCCATGCGGATCAGCCAGCCCGCCACGCCCTGCCGGCGCAGGGCGGGCACCACCTCGATGGCGTGGATCATGGCGACCGGCCCGTCCAGCGCCACGAAGGCCGCGCCGGCCGCGCGATCCTGCATCCGCCCCAGCAGCGCGGTCTTGGGCAGGGCCACGCGCTCCATCACCGCCTGGCGGGCGGCCGAGACATTGCCGTCGCTCCAGATGTCGCGCTGCATGGCCAGCGGCGGCCAGATCTCGAAGGTGGCCAGCGGCGGGACGGGCAGGGCGGTCAGCCGGGCGCAATCGGCGGCCAGGATCGCAGTGGGCGTGCCATGGCGAAAGCCCTGCGCCGCCAGCGCCTGCGCCAGCGCGGCATCGTCATCGGCGACGCGGAACATCGGCCGCTCGTTCCAGCCGCGCTGGATGGCTTCGGCGCGGGCGATGTCGGCCTCGGTCCAGCCGGGCCGCGCGGCGCGGGCCGAACTGACGCGGCCGCCGCCGCCCCGGCCGCGGCCGACCAGGAAACCACCGGCCGGCGCATATTCGGCGGCGGGCCAGGTGGTCTCGAAGGCGCGGGCGATGTCGGGATCGCCGATCACAGGGCCAGCCTTTCGCGCAGCAGGGTCATGGCGTCGGTGACGCGCTTGTCGTCCAGCCCGCGGATCACCAGGCTGGTGCCGTAGCGCTGCCCGCTCTGGAAGGGATAGGAGCCGAGCGACAGGTCCGGGAAGGCATCGGCCACGGCGCGCAGCTCGTCGGCCACGTCGGATTCCGGGCGCAGCACCTCCAGCGCCTCGCTGACCGAGGGGCGGCCGGTCGGCAGGCCCGGCACCACCGCCTCGACCATGGCGCGGAACACCTCGGGCACGCCGGCCATGACATAGGTGTTGCCGATATGGAAACCCGGCGCGGCGGAATGCGCGTTGGGGATCAGCGCAGCGCCCAGCGGGATGCGGGCCATGCGCAGGCGGTTGCCGGTCACTTCGACGCCGCGCGCCTGCCAGCGCTCGACCATGACGCGCCGCGCCTCCTCGTTGATCTCGATGCCCACGCCGAAGGCGGCGGCGACGGCATCGGCGGTGATGTCGTCATGCGTCGGCCCGATGCCGCCCGAGGTGAACAGCATGTCCCAGGCGCCGCCCAGCGAGCAATCCAGCGCCCTGATCGCGGCGGTGATCTGGTCGTGGTCGTCGCCGACGATGCGCACTTCGCGCAGGTCGACGCCGATGCTATTGAGGACCTGCGACAGGTAATGGGCATTGCCCTCGCGCGTGCGGCCCGAAAGGATCTCGTCCCCGATGACGAGGATGGCGGCGGTGGGATTGTCGGATTGCATCGGCGCGCTCCTCCTGGCGATCTGGCTCCTTGCGCAAATGTATAGGTCCGCCCGAGGGGCTGGAACAAGTGGCGGCATGGGACTATCTGTGGAACGGACCAGCAGGACGACGCCAAGGGGACGCCATGAACGACGCACGCCAGACCCGCGAGGGAATCCGCATCCACGACCCGCAGGACTTCCAGGGCATGCGGGCGGCCGGGCTGATCGCGGCGCAGATCCTGGACGAGGTCGGTCCCTTGGTGCAGCCCGGCGCCACCACCGGCGGCCTGGACGATTTCATCCGGGGCCGGGTCGAGGAGCTGGGCGCCACCAGCGCCACCATCGGCTATCGCGGCTACCAGCACGCCAGCTGCATCAGCGTGAACCACGTCGTCTGCCACGGCATCCCCGGCGACAAGATCCTGGCCGAGGGCGACATCCTGAACATCGACGTGACGGTGATCGTGGACGGCTGGTATGGCGACAGCTCGCGCATGTATGTGGCGGGCAGGCCCAGCGTCAAGGCGCGCCGGCTGATCCAGGTCACGCATGACGCGCTGATGTGCGGCATCGAGGCCGTCCGTCCCGGCGCCACCTTCGGCGACATCGGCTGGGCGATCCAGTCCTATGTGGAATCGAACCGCATGTCGGTGGTGCGCGACTTCTGCGGCCACGGCCTTGGCCGCAGCTTCCACGCGCCGCCGAACGTGCTGCATTTCGGCCGTCCCGGCAAGGGCCCGGTGCTGGAGGAAGGCATGTTCTTCACCATCGAGCCCATGGTGAACCTCGGCCGGCCCGAAACCAAGATCCTTGCCGACGACTGGACGGCGGTGACGCGCGACAAGTCGCTCTCGGCCCAGTTCGAGCATTCGATCGGCGTGACCGCGGATGGCTGCGAGATCTTCACGCCTTCGCCAAAGGGCCTGTTCTTCCCCGACCTGGGCTGACTTCCCGGATCCGGCTTCTTCGTTCCGAAAATACCCATGCGACCGCGCAACCGTCGCTGCCGTATGGGTATTTGTGAAACGGAGAAAAACGCAGGCCGGTGCGCAAGGGCCAAGCCTGCGCCCGTTTCACCGTATGGCAAATACTCCTGCAGCGCCGCCCGCCGGCGCGGCGTCAATGCTTGCGGATGGTCTCGCCCGGCAAGATGGTCGGGGCCAGTGCGATGATGCCGTTCTCGGGCCGCGCCTCCTTGCCGGCGACGATGCGCGCCGCTCGCCGGCCGATGTCGATGCGCCGCGCGTCGGTGGTGGTCAGCCGCATCGGCAGCCCGTCCAGCAGCTCGACGCCGTTGAAGCCGGCAAGCCCCAGCCTGCCGGGAATGTCGTAGCCATTCTCCATGCACCACAAGAGCCCGCCGGCCCCGATCATGTCGTTGGAGAAATACAGGAAGTCCAGCTCCGGCTCGCGCGTCAGGATGCGCTCGGTCATCTCGCGTCCCTTCAGCAGCGACGAGCCGCCCTGGTAATATTCCCGCGCCGCCAACTGCACGCCGCGCTCGCCCAGCCGTTCCTCGAAGCCGGCGAGCCGCTTGCGGGCGCGATGGTCCTCGGGCATGTGCGTGCCGATGAAGCCGATGCGGCGATAGCCGGCGGCCAGGATCTCGTCGGCCATCTCGGCCCCGGCCCGGCGGTGCGAGATGCCGACGGCGGTGTCGATCGGCGTGCCGTCCACATCCATGATCTCGACCACCGGCAGGCCGGCGTTGTCCAGCATGGCCCGCGCCGCCCGGCTGTGTTCCAGCCCGGCCAGGATCACCCCCGAGGGCCGCCAGCTCAGCATGTCGTAAAGTACCGCATCCTCGCGCGAGGGGCTGTAATTCGTCACGCCCACCACCGGCTGCAGGCCGGTATCGTCCAGTTCGGCCGAGATCCCGCCCAGCACGTCGGGAAACACCATGTTCGACAGCGACGGGATGACCACCGCGACCAGGTTCACGCGCTGGCTGGCGAGCCCGCCTGCGATCTTGTTGGGGACATAGCCCAGGGTGCGGGCGGCGGTCAGCACCTTCTCGCGCGTGGCGGCCGAGACGTCGCCCCGGTTGCGCAGCACGCGGCTGACGGTCATCTCGGACACGCCTGATGCTTCGGACACATCGCGCAGGGTCAGTGGGCGGCGGGGTCTTTTCGTGTTCATCGCAACTACCGGGACGCAATCATGTTACCGTTATCTTTTCCGCCCGGCCGCGGCAAGCTTGCCATTTTCGCGGCCAGAGGGCAAAAGAGGCCCCAGGCGGCCCCGTGGCTCAACTGGATAGAGCAGCCCCCTCCTAAGGGGCAGGTTGCAGGTTCAAATCCTGCCGGGGTCACCAGAAAACCATGCAAATGCTGGGGAAAACGACGCTGCGGCCTTCGGGCTTTGCGGCGCTATGCAGAAAAATGCGGGCGATCACGCGGAACATCGCCGGAACGCCAGTACAAATCCCGTACACGCGCTGTCCGCAAGTTCCACTGACGTTCCTGACGAAAAAGAAAATCCCGGCGCGCTGGCGGGCGCGACCGGGACCGATCTTGAAAGCTTTTGGAACTGGTTTGACCATAACCTGAAACGGCAGATCGCGGCAAGCGAACTTGTGTCGGCGCTGCTGAATTGCGCGCCGGAGGATCGTGTTCCGTTCCTCGAAATCCTACTAGACCAGCTGCGCCCCGGCTGGCCGCAGTCCTTGTTGATCGACCTCATGCGAGAGGCGCGCTGGTGGGTGACGAATGCCAGCCGGGCCGAGCGCAAGGCATATTGCCTCGCCTGCTATGAAGGCATGCCCGAGGGCGACAAGCGGTCCTTTGTGGCCTACGTCACGGGGGCGCGCCATGGCTAACGACAACACCCCCTGGGACGAAATGTCGAATGCACCGGGCGGCCCGCCGAAGGAAGGGCCGACCGTGGTGAACTTCGCGGCCGAGAGGGCCAAGCGCGCCGATCCGAAAGCCCGCAAGAGCCAATTCTTCACCGCGACCATGCTGGACGGCAAGGAGGTGCCGCCGCGCAACTGGCTGGTGCCGGGGGCGATTCCCTCGGGCACGGTCACGTTGCTGACCGGCGACGGCGGCACGGGCAAATCGCTGCTGGCCCTGCAACTCGCCACTGCCTGCGCCCTCGGCAAGCCATGGCTCGGCAAGACTGTGGCCGGGGGTCGCGCCCTGTTCGTCTCGGCCGAGGACGATGAGGACGAGCTGCACCGCCGCCTGGTCGACGTGCTGGACGCCGAGGACGCGAGTTTCGCCGACCTCGACCAGCTTGCCCTGCGCAGCCTGGCAGGCGAGGACGCGCTGCTGACGGAACTGGACACCCGCACCGGGAAACAGAAGGCCACGGACCTGTTCCGCGAGCTTGACGCCTTCCTGACCGATCTGGCGCCCGCGCTAGTGGTGCTGGATACGCTGGCCGACCTGTTCCCCGGCAACGAGAACGACCGGGCGCAGGCGCGTCAGTTCATCGGCATCCTGCGCGGGCTGGCGATCCGGCACGATTGCGCCGTGGTGCTTCTGGCGCATCCGTCCCTGTCGGGCATCCAGAACGGCACCGGCATGTCGGGCAGCACCGGCTGGCACAATTCGGTGCGGTCGCGGCTGTATCTGGAACGGGTGATCCAGGGCGACGACGAACCGAACCCCGATGCGCGGGTGCTGCGGACCATGAAGGCGAACTACGGCCCCACGGGCGCGGAAATCGCCCTGACGTGGCGCAATGGAGTCTTCGTGGCGGACGAGCCTGAAACCGGGCTGGACCGCATGGCGCGGCGCAGCAAGGCTGACCGAGTGTTCCTCAAGCTGCTGCGGCAACTTACCGAACAGGGGCGGCATGTGAACGCGAATACCGGCCCGCGCTATGCCCCTACCGTGTTTGCCCGGGAGGACGGTGCCGAGGGCGTCACCCGAGATGCTTTCGTTGCTGCCATGTCCCGGCTGTTCGCCCAGGGCGTGATCGTAAACGGCGAAGCCATGCGAGGCCGCAAGACCGTCAACGTCATTCAGGAGGTCGAATAATGGGTGCGCAACTCCCGCGCAGTTCCCGCGCAACTCCAAAAATCGGCTGCGCAACTCCCGCGCAACTCCCGTGCGGTTCCCGCGCAATTCCCGCGCAACTCGGGTGCGCAACTCCCTCCCTTCCTAAAGGAAGGGAATATAGCGTGCCGCCCTCGGGCGAGCGGCACACGCCTATGCCGGTCTCCGCCCAGATCGAGGCGCTGGCGTCTCGGGTGCTTCGTCTGACGGTCTCGCGCCGTGACCCGGAACAGTTCTTCGTCGAGCGCAGCGACATTGCTGGGGAGATGCGCGGGCTGGCCCGCCGTCTTCGCTGATCTTCACACTTCACCGAAAGGAAACACCATGACCGACAAAGACCAGGACATTGCCAACGATGTGGGGCAGCGCCTCGGCCGCTTCCTGTTCGAGATGCAGGAGGAAACCGGCTGGCCGACATGGCTGATCTTCGCTGGCGTTCACGGGCATATCACCGCCCTCATGGTCCAGAACATGGGACCGCAGGACGCTGCGGCCATCTGCGAACGTGCAGCGCAGCGGATGCGCGGCTTTTCTTCGCTGGCCGAGATGGCGCTGGCCGGCGCGACCCCGGCGGGCCGTGCCTGACCCCCTCGGGGGTCCTTCCGGCAGGGGGCCGGGTGGGGGTCATTCGCGCCCCGACATATCAGGCTATGAATAAATAAAATCAAAGGGTTAAAATCGTGAAGGTGACGGAAGAACTGGAATTGAACGGCAGGAAGGTGACCCGCATCGGCGGGGCGGACCTTTGCGAGCTGCTGGACATTTCCCCCGCTGCGCTGACCGATCTGAAGAAACGCGGCATCGCGGTTCACCTGACCCATGACAGCTACGACATGGGCGCGACCGTCCGGGCCTATACCGCCCATCTTCGTGGCATGGCGGCGCGCTGGGGCAGCGAGGGCGAGGCCGAGGGGCTGACCGCCGCCCGCGCCCGGCTGGCCCGCGAGAAAGCCGACGAAGCGGCCCGCCGCAACGCTGTGGCGCGCGGAGAGCTTGTTCTGGCGGCCGATGTGCGTCGCGGCTGGTCGGATACCCTGAGGGGCCTTCGTGCCCGTCTGCTGGCCGTCCCATCGCGTCTGCGGGCCTCTTTGCCGCACCTGTCCGCCTCGGACGTGGCGCTGATCGACCGGGAAATCCGAAACACGCTGGAAGGGCTGGCCCATGGCGACGATTGAAACCATCCGCGCCGAGGCCTTGCGCGCCCTGCTACCGCCGCCCCGGCTGCGGCTGTCGGAATGGATCGAGCGCGAGGTTCACCTGCCCGAAGGCGTCAGCGCCCAGCCTGGCCAGGTGCGGCTCTGGCCGTTCCAGCGCGAGATTGCCGACGCCATCGGGGATCCGTTCCTCGAGCGCGTGACGCTGGTCAAGCCGGTGCGCGTCGGCTTCACCACGCTCTTGACCTCGGCCGTCGCCAGCTTCGTGGCAAACGACCCCGCGCCGATTCTCTGCCTGTTGCCGGCCGAGGCCGACTGCCGGGATTACATGGTTTCGGACGTGGAACCGATCTTCTCGGCCTCGCCCGCCGTCGCGGCGGTGCTGTCGGACGAGCGCGACGAATCGGGACGCAACACGCTGCTGTCGCGGCGCTTCCCCGGCGGTTCGCTCAAGGTCGTTGCCGCGAAGGCCCCACGCAACCTGCGCCGGCACAATGTCCGCCTGCTGTTCATCGACGAGGCGGACGGCATGGAAGCCACGGCGGAAGGCTCGCCCATCGTTCTGGCCGAGCGCCGCACACTGTCCTTCCCGGATCGCAAGATCGTGCTGGGTAGCACCCCGGTGCACGAGGATACCAGCCACGTCCTGCGCGCCTATGCGCAGTCCGACCAGCGCATCTTCGAGGTGCCATGCCCGGCCTGCGGCACGTTCGCGGAAATCACCTGGGACGCGATCACCTGGGACGAGGGCGCGCCGGAAACCGCCCGCTGGCGCTGCCCGCATTGCGCCGAAGAGATCGAGGAGCGCCACAAGCCCGCCATGGTCGCGCAAGGCCGCTGGCGGGCGCTGCGCCCCGAGGTGCAGGGCCATGCCGGTTTCCGGCTCAATGCCCTGGTTTCGCTGCATGCCAACGCCGCCTGGTCGAAGCTGGCGACCGAGTTCCTAGCCGCCAAGGACGATCCGACCACCTTGCAGACCTTCGTCAACACCATCCTCGGGCAGGGCTGGCGCAATGATGGCGAGGAACTGGACGAAACCGGCATGCAGGCGCGCGCCGAGCCGTTCAGCCTCGACATGGTGCCCGCCGAGGTGCTGGCGCTGACGGCGGGCTGCGACGTGCAGCATGACCGCTTGGAACTGACCTATATCGGCTGGACAGAGACCGGCTGCATGCTGATCCTCGGGCATCGGGTGATCTGGGGCGCATGGGACGCGGCCGAGACATGGGCCGAGCTGGACACGATGCTGGCCGAACGCTTCCCCCACGAGCTGGGCGGCAGGATCGCCATCGACGCCACAGCCATCGACGCCGGCGACGGCACGTCCATGAACCGGGTGACGGATTTCTGCCGCGCCCGCACCCGGCGCAAGATCGTCGCCATCAAGGGCGCGCCCGGCTTCGCCCGGCCGGTGATCGAGCGGGCCGGATCAAAGACCAAGACCGGCGCGCGGCTGTGGATCGTCGGCGTGGACACGGTGAAGCAACAGATCTTCGCCCGCTTCCCGCGCCCGTCCTCGGCCCGGTTCTCGGCCAGCCTACCGGCGGTCTGGTATGAGCAGGCGACCAGCGAGCGCGCCCAGGTGCGCTATGTGCGCGGCCAGCCATCGCGCCAGTTCATCCGCATCCCCGGCCGGCGGGCCGAGGCGCTGGATTGCACGGTTTATGCGGTGGCGGTGCGCAGCCTGGTCAACATCGTGCCCGAGGTGCGGCGCGCCGAGCTGGCGCAGCCCGAGCCGGTCAAGGTCGCGGCGCGCCCGGTTTTGCAGTCGGAGTGGATGTTGCGCCGCTAGTCCGCAAGATTACCAGATATTGTGCGGGCAAGCTTGATTCTACGAGAACGAATCGGGTAAATAGAAAGCGCAGCCGAGGTTACGACTCGACTGCGCTAAGTTCGACAACCTTAACGGCTGCGGTTTGTGAATTCACGAGGAAGGTTTCCCACGTTGATGCGATCAAGTCAAGGCCACCAACAAAAGGAAACTTTCAATGGCCTCATACGCCATCTCTTTCCGCATTGCGGAACAAGGGAACGCTGATGAGCGACGAGCGTCGCTTGTCAGCAAAGTCAATGAAATTTCGACAGTTGTGACTTGGGACGAAACGACTTCATTCATTTTGATAAAGTCGTTTCTATCGGCCGAGGAGGTTGCAAGCAAAATCTACCTCGAGTCGTCCATGCGTACGGACATCGACAAACTGCTCGTTGTCCGCGTCGATGGCGATGCCTACTCGCATCGAGGCGACATCAAGTATCCGGCTCTTCTCGGCTCGTTCTTCGCCCAAAGCGAAGTGGTCAATGCATTGGCCGGGCTAGGAGCTTATCGGCGCTAACCCTTGTTGAGGCGCCGGGGATCAACCTCGGCGCTTCATTTCTTCAATCTCACTCCGATCCCGCCCCCATCCTCAGGGATGAACTCGACGCCGGCGGCCTCAAGGGCGGCGCGGATCGCTGCTAGAGAATGGCCCGGCCCCGTTGTTTCCGTCTCCACCCGAGAGATGGTGTTTCGATGCACCCCGGAGCGCTCCGCGAGGTCGCGCACTGTCCAATTCAGCAGCCCGCGCGCTGCTCTGATTTGTGCGCTTGTCACCATGTGGTTTTCCTGTATAGTGCATTTGTCACCATAATTGTGACCGTAGCACAACTTGGGAGCAACCACAATGCAGAACCCCGTTTGCGGGACCGATCCCAGCATGCCTGATCGCAGGGCGTCTCATCACCTGATCGAGGCCAAGGATGAAATCGCCCATATCCATGATCTGCTGCACATGATGCACATGGCATCGACGCTGATCCCAGAGGTAGAGCGCGCAGCCTTCCAAGCCGGTCTTTCGATGTTGGACGCGCGACTTGACTGCGTTCTGGAAAGCATCCGCTGGGCCGAGGAGGGGCGGGCATGAACATGCAGAACCTGGGCGATGCCCTCGACACGCTTAGCGAGGCATATTGGCACATAGAACTGATCGCGATTGCCTGTCGGTATGATCCCGGCAGCGATGCCAAAGCCTTCGCGGCGGTGACGCATACCGCGCTGAAGAAGCTGGAAGCGGCCAAAGCGCAGATCGAAGACCTCTGGCGCTATCAGAAATGGGGGGGGGTGTCGTGAGCCTGTGGCTGATCTGGCGCGCCGCACGGCTGTGGCGGTTCCTCGGGCTTAATCTGAACTGGCTTTTCGCGCCGCGCGTGGCCTGGCGGCGCGGGGAGCCGCTGCGGCTGCGGATCGACAGGAAGTAGCGACGCAATTTATCCGCTGCGTGGGATGCAACACGAAACAGTTGACGTGCGCCCGATTCCGTGTGATCTAACACCATACGGAGGTCGCATGCAGTATCAGATCGAACGCATCGAGAGAGAATTCAGCGCGGGTGAAATTGCCGAGTTCATCGGCGTTTCCCAGGTGATGCAGCGCGACTGGCGGCGGCATGGCTATCTGCCGCCCTCGGAACCCAGGCGCCGGGTGAAGTTCGGCTTGTTGCAGATGGCCTATCTCGGACTGATGAAGGTCCAGATCGACGCCGGAAAACCGCCGAGCACCGCATCAGGCCTTGCCAAATGGACCGCCCCGCTCGCTGTGATGCAGATCGAAATCTGCCCGCCCGCAGTCAAGATCGAAGGAATTGACCTTCCCGACAGCGAAAAACGGCGCTTCATGTATGAAATGGCGAACCGGACAGAGGACGAGGCCGGATCGCGCTATCTGTTCTTCCCCAATCGCCAATCCCTGCCCAAAACCAGCCTTCCGGGTGGAGAGGATACCAGCCCGGTGGGCTGCTATAGCTTTGGCAGCTTGGCGGAAATGGAAGGCGCGGTGGAGCGCGACTGGATCACCGGCCAGATTTTCGACCTTGAAGCCTTTGCCATGAGCCTTGCCCTCAAGGCCGGACCGCTCATCACCTACCGGGCTTCGCCAGAAGCCCCCTGAAAACAGGCCGGGGCGGTCTCGGTCGCCAAACTTCACCCGCCCCGGCCACCCGACACTCACGAATGAGAATCGACATGCCGGAACTATCACAGTCAGGGCGGCTGACCCAAGCCGCCTTTGCGGGGAGGAGCCAATGAGCTTCGTCTCCCGCCAGGTGCTTCGTGCCGCGACCCGCACCGCTGCCAAGGTGTTCCACCGCATCACCGCCCCGACCGGCAAGCGCCGGATCGAGGCGGGCGCGGGCGGCCCGCGCTGGCAGGGGGCGGGCCATCTGCATGCGCCGCAGCAAGCCACGCTGGCGGCGCGCGGCCCGGCGCAGCTGCGCGCCTCGGCCAGCTATCTGAACACGCCCCAAGGCAACCGCATCGTGGAAGCCTGGGCGGCGGCGCTGGTCGGCAAGGGCTGGCAGGCCCGCGCCCAGCATCCCGACGCCGAACAACGCAAAGGCCTGTCGCAGGACTTCGAGGCCATGCTGCGTCCGATCCTGCTGCCCCTCGCCCGCGCCCTGGTGCGCGATGGCGAGGCTTTCGTGCATCTGCGCCTCGGCTCCGACGGCGAGTTGCGCCCGAAGCTGATCCCCACCGACCAGGTGGACCCGAGCCTGACCCGCGACCTCGGCAACGGCGCGCGGATCGTCGCCGGCATCGAGTTCGACGCAGCCGACCAGGTGGTGGCCTATCACGTCCTGAAGGAATCGCCCGGCTCGCCCTTCGCCTTCTACGGCGAAGCCGTCCGCGTCCCGGCCGTGGACATGCTGCATGTCTTCGACCAGCTTTTCCCCGGCCAGGTGCGCGGCCTGTCGTGGCTGGCCCCGGTGATGCTGAAGATGCGTGACCGCGACGAGGCATCGGACGCGCTGCTGATGCAGTTGAAAACCGCATCGCTGCTGACCGGCTTCATCAAGTCGGTGGACGGCGGCGCTGGCGGCTTCGAGGGTGCTACCGAGGGCAACACCCTGAACGTGGCGCTGGAACCGGGTGCGATGCGGCTGCTGCCCGAGGGCACGGAAGTGTCGTTCTCGCAGCCCGGCCAGGGCCATTCCCAGGCGGTGGATTTCCTGCGCGCCCAAGACCGCGAGATTGCCACGGGCGCGGGCCTGACCTTCGAGATGCTGACCGGCGATCTGGGCGAGGCGAACTATTCCAGTGCCCGAGTCGGGCTGATCGACTTCCGCCGTCGCGCGGAAATGCTGCAACTCAACCTGATCGAGGGCCAGTTCCTGCGGCCGCTCTGGCATCGCTGGATCGCGGTGCAGGAGCTGGCGGGCGTCATCCCGGCGGCCGAACTGGCGGATTATCTTCCCGTCCGTTTCGTGCCGCCGGGATGGCAATGGGTCGATCCCCAGAACGAAGTCACCGCCGATGTGGCGGCGATCGAGGCGGGCCTGAAATCCCGCGAGGAAGTCGTGGCCGGTCGCGGCCGCGACATTGACGAACTGGACGAGGAACGCGCCCGCGATGCGGCCCGCGCGCCCGCCCGCCAAGCCGGAGGCAATCAGAAATGACCATCCATCAGCGCGGCTTCACGCCGCGCGTTTCCACTGTGGACCATGAAGCCCGCACGGTCGAAGCCATCGCCTCGACCTTCGCGGACGTGCAGCGCGCGGGCTTCATCGAGCGGCTGGCCCGCGACGGCATGGACCCGGCCCGCCTGGTCGGGGCGCCCGTGCTGGACGGCCACCGCAACGGCTCGACCCGCGACCAGTTGGGCGTGATCGAGGCCGCCGAGATGCGGGCCGAGGGCCTCTGGGTCCGCATCAAGCTGCGCAGCACCGATGCGGCCCGCGCGATCCTTACCGACATTGCCGAGGGCACCCTGCGGGGCCTGTCCATCGGCTATCGCGTGGCCGAGTGGAAGGAAGAGCGCGAAGGCGCCCGCCGCGTCCGCACCGCCGTCAAATGGGAAGCCATCGAGGTTTCCATTGTCCCGATCCCGGCCGACGCCGGGGCACATTTTCGCAACGGAGAACACGACATGCCGGGCACCAACCCCGAGGCGCTGAACCGCGCCACCATCAACGCGGAGATCCGCAGCATCGCCGCGACGGCCGGCCTCGACCAGGGCTGGATCGACGCCCAGATTGACGCCGAGGCGACGGCCGACACCGCCCGCGAGGCGGCTTTCACCGCCATGCGCGAGCGCAGCGCCCAGTCCGGCACCCGCAGCACCCGCGCCGACATCACCATGGATCACAATGACCCCCAGGTGATCGCGACCCGCGCCGGCGAAGCCCTCTATGCACGCTCGCATCCCGAGCATGAAATCAGCGCCCCGGCCCGCGCCTTCGCCTACATGACGCCGATGGACCATGCCCGCGAGGCCCTGCGCCGCAGCGGTATGAGCACGAGCGGCCTGTCGGGCGACACGATCCTGACGCGCGCCCTGCATACGACCTCGGATTTCCCCCTGATCCTGGGCGATGCGGTGAACCGCGAACTGCGCGCCGCCTACAATGCCGCCCCCTCGGGTGCGCGCCAATTGGCCCGCCAGTCCACCGCGCGGGATTTCCGGCTCAAGCGCAAGCTGCAGCTGGGCGACGCCCCCGCGCTGGAAAAGGTCAACGAGGCCGGCGAGTTCAAGCACGGCACGATTGACGAGGCGCAGGAAACCTATCGCATCGCCACCTTCGGCAAGATCATCGGCATCACGCGCCAGGCGCTGATCAACGACGATCTGGGGGCCTTCACCGATCTGCCGCGCAAGATGGGCATCGCGGCCCGCGCCTTCGAGAATGATTTCATCGTCAACATGATCCTGTCGAACCCCGCCATGTCGGACGGCAATGCGGTGTTCTCGGCCGCGCATGCCAATATCACCGCCGCCTATGCCTTCGACACGCTGACGCTCAGCGCGGCCCGCACGGCCATGCGCCGCCAAAAGGGCCTGGGCGGCATGCTGATCGACGTGACGCCCCGCTACCTGCTGGTGCCGCCGGAGCTGGAAACCGCCGGCGAGAAGCTGATCGCGGAGATTACCGCCACCACCACCGACGATGTGAACCCGTTCTCGAAGCTGTCGCTGCTGGTCGAGCCGCGCCTGACCGACGACGAGCAGTTCTACATCGCCGCCGATCCCGCCAGCGTGGACGGGCTGGAATACGCCTACTTGGAAGGCGCGCCCGGCCCGCAGACCGAAACCCGCGCCGGCTTCGAGGTCGACGGGGTGCAGACCAAGATCCGCCTGGACTTCGGCGCCGGCTGGATCGACCACCGCGGCTGGTATCGGGTGGGCTGACATGGCGGTTTCGGTCGATGAGCTGATCGAGATGCGGGACACCCTCATTCGCCAGCGCGCGAAGGGTGCCCGCGTCCTTCAGGTGGCGGGGGAGCGGGTCGAGTTCCAGACCTTCGCCGACATGGACCGGACCCTGGCCGACCTTGAGGCGCGCATCGCGCGCGCCTCGGGCACGTCCCGGCCTGGGGCCGTCCGGTTCAAGAGCAGCAAGGGATTCTGATAGCGATGCCCGCCCTGGCTTCCATCGGCTCAACTGTGCTGGACACTGGCAAGACGCCGGCCCAGTGGGTTGAATTGCTGGCTGCGCGAGGGCTGGCTATTTCCGAACGCACCCTGCGCCAGAGGGCAAATAGGATCGGGGCTTGCTACAAGCTTGGTGGTGCGATGATCCTGACCCCCGAGCATATCGACATGATTTTTATGGAGGGCAAACCGTGCCGCTCGAAATCTATCGACGGGGAAAAATCTGGTGGGTCCGGGGCCGCGTCGAACTGCACGGGGCGCCGATCACCGGCTACTACCGCGAAAGCACTGGATCGACTGACGAAGCTGGCGCGCGGGACTGGATTGCCGCCGAAACAGATCGGCAAAGGCGTCGTCACATCGTTGGCGACGAAGCGGCCCTGACCTTTGCGGATGCCGTGATGCTGTATCCCGCCACACCCAAGGCCGCAAAACAGCTCATCCCGATCACGGAGGAAATCGGGGATCGGTCGCTGTCGGAGATTACGGGGCAAATGCTCAAGGACCTCGGGCCGAAGCTCAAGCCGCTGGCGGCGACGGATACCTGGTGGCGCGAGATTGTCACCCCGGCCCGTGCGGTCATCAACCACGCCCACGAGGTGCGCAAGACGCCCTATCTGCGCGTGAAGCGTTACGACAAGTTTGAGCGGGTCGCACAGGATCAGCGCCGGGGCAAGCCAAGCCGGATCGAGCGCCGGCCGGGGAGCCGCGAGTGGGTTGCGGCGTTCTGCGCTGCGGCCGATCCTTACAACGCCGCCATGGCCCGGTTCATGTTCGAAACGGCGGCGCGGATAGATCAGGCTGTTTCGCTGGAACCTGGCGATCTGGATCTGATGAACAGGCGCGTCATGGTCAAAGCGCAGAAGGGGCATGATGCGACCTGGGTGACCATCTCGCAT